>DATAQN010000206.1:0-18140 GCA_036264635.1 Xanthobacteraceae bacterium
GCCGACGGCAGCGAGATCGAAGTTCTGACCTATGCGCGCCGCGTGCCGTTTGCCAACGCCAACGCCATCCTGGTCGCCGTCGTCGACGTCACCGAACGCAAGCAGGCGGAAGCCCGCATCGCCTATATGGCGCATCACGACGCGCTGACCGACTTGCCCAACCGCGTGCTGTTCCACGAGCGCCTCGACGAGCTGTTGACGCGGGTGCGGCGAAACGGCGAGAACCTCGCCGTGCACTGCCTCGATCTCGACCACTTCAAGGGCGTCAACGATACGCTCGGCCATCCGATCGGCGATGAGCTTCTGAAAACCGTGGCGCAACGGTTGCGGCAATGCCTGCGCGAGACCGATCTGGTGGCCCGTCTCGGCGGCGACGAGTTCGCCGTGGTGCAGTGGCCGGTCGGCAGTCCGAACGAAGCCAGCGCCATGGCCAATATGCTGATCGACGTGGTCAGCAAGCCCTACGAGGTGCACGGCCACGAATTCGTGGTCGGTGCCAGCATCGGCATTGCGCTGGCGCCGAACGACGGCGACACCGCCGACGTGCTGTTGCGCAACGCCGACATGGCGCTCTATCGCGCCAAAGCCGAAGGCCGCGGCACTTATCACTTCTTCCAGCCGGAAATGGATGCGCAGATGCAAGAGCGCCGCCGGCTCGAGCTCGATCTGCGCAAGGCGCTCGCCGCCGAACAGTTCGAGCTGTACTACCAGCCGCTGGTGGATATCGCGAGCGGCGACGTGTCGGGCTTCGAGGCGCTGCTGCGCTGGCACCATCCGGAGCGCGGCCTGGTGCCGCCGGACGTGTTCATTCCGGTCGCCGAGGAAATCGGCCTGATCGTGCCGCTCGGCGACTGGGTGCTCAAGCAAGCCTGCCGTGACGCCGTGAAGTGGCCGGAGAAGCTGACGGTCGCGGTGAATCTCTCGGCGGTGCAGTTCCGCAGCCCGACTCTGGCGCTGTCGGTGATGTCGGCGCTCGGCCAATCCGGCCTTGCCGCCTCGCGGCTGGAGCTGGAAATCACCGAATCCGTGCTGCTGCAGGAAAACCGCGCGGTGCTCGATGCGCTGCATCAATTCCGCAAGCTCGGCGTCCGCATCTGCATGGACGATTTCGGCACCGGCTATTCGTCGCTGAGCTATTTGCGCAGTTTCCCCTTCGACAAGATCAAGATCGACCGCTCCTTCATCCGCGAATTGGGCAAGGAGAACGATTGCGTCGCCATCATTCGCGCCGTCATGCGGCTTGGTTCGAGTCTCGGCATGGTCCCACCGCCGAAGGCGTCGAGACCGAGCAGCAGCTCGAAATCCTGCGATCGGAAGGCTGCATGCAGGCGCAAGGCTATCTGTTCAGCAAGGCTCGGCCGGCGAGCGAGATTCCGCAGATGCTACAACAAATCCGGCCGCGCATCTGCGCCGCCTGATCTCAACGATGCATCTCGCCGCGCCATGCGGCCTCGACGGGTCGAAGGGCGTTGCGCGGCTCGGCGGAAACCGATCGATTGTCGCCGGCTCTTCCTGAGCGTATCCTACAAGACATCGCAATCGCCTGTGCTGTGAGGCGGCGGTGTGCGCTCCTCCCGGTGGCTCGATTGCCCAAGGCAATGGAGGAAGCGTCATGTCCATCGCACCAACCCTGCAAAAATACCTCGACCGGAAAGTGACCTACGAGGTGATCCAACACGAGCCGACCATGTCGTCGACGCGCACCGCTGAGGCCTGCCATGTCTCCGGGGACCGCGTGGCAAAGGGCATTGTGCTCCGCCGCGACGGCGGCTACTTGCTCGCCGTGATTCCAGCCTCCCACCGCATCCACCTGCAAGATCTGCGAGCGCAGCTCGACGACAATGTCGAATTGGCGACCGAAGACGAGATCGCGCAGCTGTTCCGCGACTGTGCCCGTGGTGCTGTTCCGGCGGTGGGCGAGTGCTACGGGCTCGAGGTCATCGTCGACGACAGCCTCGACATGCTGCCCGATGTTTATATCGAAGGCGGCGACCATGCCACGCTCATTCATGTGGATCGTGGACAGTTCGCGCGATTGAATATGGAAGCCCAGCACGGCCGCTTCAGCGCGCACAATTGAGCAAGTTTCGTGAGCGAGTAGCCCGAATGGACCAGCGGGTCCGGCCCGAACAAGCTGCGCAGCATCCGGCATCGGCCGAAGCTGTGTCGCCGGTATGGCCGGGTAACTTGTCAAACCTCGTGATGCGCAAGGCGGCAGGATTGTTTCGCGGATACGCCGCCCCATATTCCCTTAGCAAGCTGAAGCTCTGGCAATCTCTGGTCGGTGAGGGCAAACTGCCGGTCAGAAAGCCCGATTCCGAGCTTCGCATGAGGTCTGCGTAATGGCGTTGCGCGACGTAAAACTCGACGACAAATACGACCTGAGCCAGCGCCACATTTTCGTGACCGGCTACCAAGCGCTAGTCCGGCTTTGCCTCATGCAGAAGGAGCTCGACCGGCGCAACGGCCTCAATACCGCGGGCTATGTCAGCGGATATCGCGGTTCCCCGCTGGGCGGTCTGGACAGTCAATTCATTCGCGCCAAGCGCTTTCTCGAAAAAAGCGATGTTCGTTTTCAAGGCGGCATCAACGAGGATCTTGCCGCCACAGCGGTCTGGGGCAGCCAGCAGGCAGAGCTGCGCGGCGAGGGCAAGTTCGATGGCGTCTTTGCCATGTGGTACGGCAAGGGCCCCGGCGTCGACCGCACCGGCGACGTCTTTCGCCACGCCAATTTCCACGGCTCGTCGAAACACGGCGGTGTGCTGGCGCTGATGGGCGACGACCATACTGCCGAGTCGTCCACCACCGCGCACCAATCCGAATATCACTTCATCGATGTCATGATCCCGATCCTGAACCCCGCGGGCGTTCAGGAGGTTCTCGATTACGGTCTCTATGGCTGGGCGATGTCGCGCTATACCGGCGCGTGGTGTGCGCTCAAGACCATGCATGAGACGATCGAGTCGACGGCGGCGATCGACGGGAGCCTCGACCGCATCAACATCGTCACGCCCGAAGATTTCCAAATGCCTCCGGGCGGGCTCAATATCCGCCTCAACGATCCGATCCTGGCGCAGGAAGCACGGCTGCACGATTTCAAGCGCGACGCCATGCTTGCCTTCGTGCGAGCCAACAAGCTCAATCGCACCATCACCTCCGGCGGCCGCGATCCGAAGATCGGCATCATCACCACCGGCAAGAGCTATCTCGACGTGCGTCAGGCCTTCGACGAGCTCGGCATCGACGAAGTCAGATGCAATGAGCTCGGCATAAGGCTCTACAAGGTCGGCTGCCCCTGGCCGTTGAGCCAGCGCGAGTTGAAAGAGTTCGCCAGCGGCCTCGATCTCATCATTGTCGTCGAAGAAAAGCGCTCTCTCCTCGAAGTGCAGGTGCGCGAAGAGCTCTACGGCACCGCCAATCAGCCGGTCTGCATCGGCAAGCGCGACGAGAAAGGCGAGTGGCTGTTTCCGGTCAAGGGCGCGCTCGATCCGAACGACGTCGCCATCTGCATCGGCGAGCGGCTGCTGAAATACCATCGCAACGACGATCTCATCGGCCGCGTCGAGCGGCTGAAGGAAGCGCAACGCATCGCCGCTGAAACCAAAGACGTCGCCCAGCGCATCCCGTATTTCTGCTCCGGCTGCCCGCACAATTCTTCCACCGTGGTGCCGGAAGGCATGCGCGCCTATGCGGGCATCGGCTGCCATTACATGGCGCAATGGATGGATCGCTCGACGTCCGGCTTTACCCAGATGGGCGGCGAGGGCGCCAATTGGGTCGGCGAGGCGCCGTTCTCCAACCGCAATCACGTCTTCCAGAATCTTGGCGACGGCACCTACAATCACTCGGGCTATATGGCGATCCGCGCCGCCATCGCCTCCAACACCAACATCACCTACAAGATCCTGTTCAATGACGCGGTCGCCATGACCGGCGGACAGGCCAATGACGGTGGTCTCACGGTGCCGCAAGTCGCGCGCCAGGTGGCGGCGGAAGGCGCCAAGCGCGTCGTCATCGTCACCGACGAACCGGACAAATATCCAAGCGACACGGTATGGCCGAAGGGCGTCACCATCCATCACCGCGACGACCTGATCACGGTGCAAAAAACGCTTGCCGAAGTCCCGGGCGTCACGGTTCTGATCTACGACCAGACCTGCGCTGCCGAGAAGCGCCGCCGCCGCAAGCGCCATACCTTCCCCGATCCCGACAAGCGCGTCATCATCAACGAGCTGGTGTGCGAAGGCTGCGGCGATTGCGGCGTGCAATCGAACTGCGTCTCGGTGCAGCCGTTGGAGACGGAATGGGGCCGCAAGCGCACCATCGATCAATCGAGCTGCAACAAGGACTTCTCTTGCGTTAAGGGCTTCTGCCCCTCCTTCGTCACCGTCCACGGCGCCAAGCTGAAAAAAGGCACCGGCGTCGCCGTCGATCATGACTTGGCGGCATTGCCGGAGCCGAGGCTTCCCGCGATTGATCAGACCTACAACATCATCGTCACCGGCGTCGGCGGCACCGGCATCGTCACTGTCGGCGGTATTCTCGGCATGGCGGCGCATCTCGAGGGGCGCGGCGTCGGCGTGCTCGACATGGCGGGGCTCGCGCAAAAGGGCGGCGCCGTCTTCAGCCATATCCGCTTTTCCGAGAGGCCCGAAGACATTCACGCCATCCGTGTCGCTGCGGGCCGCGCCGACCTCGTTCTCGGCGGCGATATCGTTGTCGCCGGCACGCGGAAGGTGCTCGCCGCAGTCCGGCACGGCGCGACGCAGATGGTGATCAATACCGATGAATTCCTGCCGGGCGAATTCACCCGCAATGCTGATTTCTCGCTGCCGACCGAACGCCTCAAACGCACGATCATTGCGGATGCCGGTGCGGACCACACCCATTTCGTCGATGCGAGCCGCATCGCGGAAGTGCTGTTCGGCCAGTCGATCGGCGCCAATATGTTTCTGGTCGGCTTTGCCTATCAGCTCGGCGCGATTCCGCTGTCAGCCGCCGCAATCGAAAAGGCGATCGAGTTGAACGGCGAAGCCGTCGCCATGAATCAGGCCGCCTTCCATTGGGGCCGCCGCGCCGTGGTGGATAGCGCCGCGGTCGAGGCGCTGGCGAAGCCCGCGCCATCAAGCGCAAGCGATGCCGAGCATTTGTCGGAAAGCGTCGACGAGATGGTGGCGCGGCGCCAGCAATTTCTCACGGCCTATCAAAACGCGGCCTATGCCAAGCGTTACCGCACTTTGGCGGACAAGGCCAAGGCGGCCGAGGCCGCCCGTGCGCCGGGCAAAGGCGGGCTCGCCGAGGCAGTGGCGCGCTATCTGTTCAAGCTGATGGCGTACAAGGACGAATACGAAGTCGCGCGGCTCTATACCGACGGCGCCTTCGAGCGTCAGGTCAAGAATGCCTTCGACGGCGACAATCTGAGTTTCGAATTTCATCTGGCGCCGCCCATTCTGGCGCCGCGCGATCCGGCCACCGGCTTGCCACGCAAGATGAGCTTTGGCCCGTGGATGATGCCGCTGTTCCGCCTGCTGGCGAAGCTGAAATTCCTGCGCGGCACCGCGCTCGATCCATTTGGCCGCACGCTCGAGCGGCGGACCGAGCGCAAGCTGATCGCCGAATACGAGACGATGCTCGACGAGGTGCTGGCGCGGCTGACACCTGAAAATCACGCTCTCGCCGTTGGGCTTGCCAACATCCCGGAAAAGATCCGCGGTTTTGGCCACGTTAAACAGCGGCATCTCGCCGCCGCCAAGGCCGACCAGGCAGCGCTGCTCGAGCAATTCCGCGCCGGCGCGCCAAGCCTGCTCAAGGCCGCGGAATAGGCTGGCTTTGCCGGCCTTCGAAGAGGGGACGCTGCGAGCGCAGCGCATGCGCGAGAAAATCCATCGCAGCGCGGATGCGCGCGGTATGTTTGAGGTCATTGTGCGTGAGCAGCCACAGCGCTGAGCAGGGCACTGCCGGCATCTTGCGCGTCGCCCGTTGCAGCCCGTCCGCGGCATCGCCGAGATAACAAGGCAACAACGCCAGACCCATTCCCGCCCGTGCCGCATCGCGCAGCGCCGGCAGCGCATCGACACGGCATGTCACGGATTCGTTCGGAACGTTCTCATGCATCCAGCGGCCGATGATCGTTGAACGCAGCGAGTCATCCACTCCGATCCAATCGTAGCCGGCGAGCTCGCGCCTGCTGTGGCGTGAGAGATAATTCGGCGACGCATAAATCGCGTGAGCGATGTCGGTGATCCGTCTTCCGACAAGCGTGTGAGGCGGGTCTGGCGTAGGCCGGATGGCAATATCGGCCTCCCGATGTGTCAGATCGGCCATGCTGTTCGATACGGCGATATCGGCGCGGATATCCGGATAGGACGCACGCAGTTGCGGCAGCAACGGCAGCAAGATCGCGCCGATCGTGTCGGTTGTCGTGACGCGGACGATTCCGGAGGGACGCAGATCCTGTCCGGAAAGCTGCCGCTCCAGGGCTGAAATCTCCTCGGCAAACCGGGCCGCTAGCACGCGCACGGTTTCGCCGGCGGATGTCGGCGCATAGCCATCGCGGAAACGCTCAAACAGGCGAACTCCCAATCTTCGCTCGATCGCGCCAAGGCGCCGGAACACGGTCGAGTGCGTGACGCCGAGGGAACGCGCGGCGTCGGACAGCGTGCCGTCCTGGGCCACCGCCAAGACAATCCGCAAATCATCCCAGTCGATGCTGTTCTTTTTTGCAAAGACCATTGGCAATAATTGCCACTTCATTTGCATAAATCAACAGACTAAGTGCACGGCTGAAGCTGCAACAGGAGACCCGCCGTGCCAACCATCGTCATGCGATCGGCGACTGAACAAAGTCGCGAAGCCAAGGCAGAGCCACGGCGATGGCTGGCGCTGCCGATCCTGCTCACCGGCGCGTTTCTGCCGATTCTGGACTTTAACGTCGTCAATCTGGCGCTGCCGGCGATCCGCGAGAACCTCGCCGCGACGTCCGGCGAAGTCCAATTTATTATTTCCGGTTATGCCACAGCCTACGCGGTCTTCCTGATTACCGGCGGCCGGTTGGGCGACCTCTATGGCCGCAGACGCATGTTCGTCGTCGGCGTGGCCGGCTTTACACTCGCTTCGATCCTTTGCGGCCTCGCCTGGTCGCCTGTGCTCCTCGTTGCCGGCCGCATCCTGCAAGGCCTCACGGCCACGGTCATGGCCCCGCAAGTGCTGGCGTCGATCCGCGTCTTGTTTCCGCCGGCCGAGCAGGGGCGCGCACTCGCGCTCTATGGTGCGACCTTTGGTCTTGCCAATATTTGTGGTCAGTTGCTCGGCGGGCTACTGGTGTCCACGCGGCCGTTCGGCCTCCGCTGGCAAGCCATCTTCCTCGTCAATGTGCCGATCGGGCTGATCGCGGCTGCGGGCGGCTTGGCGTTCCTTGGTGAATCGCGGGCGGCGCGGGCGCAAAAGCTCGACCGCGGCGGTGTCGTGTTTCTGTCTTTGACACTGGCGTTTCTGATCTATCCTTTGGTTGAAGGACGCGAGAGCGGCTGGCCGGCATGGACATTTGCGATGCTCGTCGCATCGGCGGTGTCGCTTGTGGCGTTCGTGCGCTTCGAAGCGCGGTTGTCTGCGCGCGGCGGCGATGCCTTGGTCGAGCTTGCCTTGTTTCGCAACAGCGATTTTGTCATCGGCCTGGTGATGGCGCTCGCATTCTATATGCTCTCGTCCTTCTACCTGACCTTCGCGGTTTATCTGCAAAACGGTTTGCACAAATCGCCGCTTCAGGCGGGCTTGGCGACCCTGCCTTTTGCATGCGGGTTTTTCGCCGGCTCGCTTGCCTCGTCACGCATGATGCAGCGACTCCGCGGTCGGACCCTGACGGTCGGCTTCGTGTTGCAGGTTCTCGGGTTCGGCGCCGTGATGATTGCGGTCGGTGAGGCTGTTTCCGCGCTGTTGCAGATCGGCTTGATCGTCGCGGGCTTGGGCTTCGGCACGGTGATGCCTTCGCTCATCAAGGCGGTGATCGGCGGCCTCGACCAGCGTTACGCCGGTCTTGCGTCAGGGATCTTCATTTCGACTTTTCAAATCGGCGCGGCGCTCGGCGTCGCCCTCATCGGCGGCATCTTTTACAGCGCGCTCGGCACTAATCCCGATCCGGATGCCTACGCGCACGCGTTTACACTTGGGCTCGGCTGCAACGTGGCCTTGCTCGCGGCGTGCACGTTGCTCTCGCTACGGATCGCCGGCGCGCAATTGCGCTAAGCCGCGGCGGCTTTGCCGGCCGGGTCGCTTACACGCCGTGGCTTTGCAGTACGACTTGGCAGGCCTTGCTGAGCTTCGGGCGATTTTCCTGCAGGCATGACAGCACGCGGATCTGGTCCGGGATGAGCTCTTTGCAGAAGCGGTGTGCGTCGCGATCGCAGGCGTCTTCGTCTTTCTGCGTATGCGGTCCGGGCGGGTTCTGTGCCATCGCGACTGGCGACAGTAGGAGAGCAATGGCAAGAACGACGCTGCGGACCATGATGTATTCCTGTTGGGGAGATTAAACGGCGAGGGCGGTATCTACCGTCAGCCTATTGAGGCCAAATTGAGACTCGGTTTGAGTCGGCGGACGGAGGGATTGCAAGGCAGAAGACCACGCCCACATGGGCGAGGGAAGACGAACTGGCAGATAGGTCGACGAAGCACATTGCGCAAGGAATGGTGTATGGTCCGGCGATGAGCGAGATACCGACCAATTCCGAAAGTGTCGGCGCGGTCCTGGAAAAGCCTCCGGCTGCCGAGATTTCAGCGAATTTGCCGCCGGCTGCGGAGCAAGCGCCTGCGGCAGCGCCCGAGCCGGTGCCGCCAATCACGCCGTCGCCGGTAGCTGAAACCGTGAAACCCGCGACCGCTTCGGATTCCCCGCCGCCGATCACGCCATCGCCGGCAACTGAAGCCGCGAAGCCGGCGACGGTGCCGAATTCCACGCCCGCAGCGGTCGCGGAGCCGGTTCCGCCCGGCGTCGGCGTGCTGCTCGTCAATCTCGGCACCCCCGAAGCGGCGACGCCGGCCGCCGTGCGCAAATATCTGAAGGAATTTTTGACCGACAAGCGCGTGATCGAGAAAGACACGCTGTTATGGAAATTCGTCCTCAACGGCATCATCCTGCCGCTGCGCTCGCGGCGTAAAGCGCGCGACTATGCCAAGATCTGGAACCGCGAGAAAAACGAATCGCCGTTCAAGACCATCACGCGCGCGCAGGCGGAGCGGCTTGCCGGCATCCTCGAGCCGCTTGGCAAGCACGTGGTGGTGACATGGGCGATGCGCTACGGCGAGCCGTCGATCGCGTCGCGGCTCGAAACGCTGACGGCGCAGGGTTGCGATCGCATCCTGATCATGCCGCTCTATCCGCAATATGCGGCGGCAACCACGGCGACCGCCTGCGATGAGGCGTTCCGCTTTCTGATGCGGCAGCGCCGGCAGCCGGCGATCCGGGTGCTGCCGCCCTATTACGAGGACCCTTACTACATCGAGGTGCTGGCATCGACGCTGAAGGCTGAGCTCAAATCACTGCCGTTCAAGCCGGACGTGATCGTCGCCTCCTATCACGGCCTGCCGAAAGAGTGCTCGCTCAAAGGCGATCCCTATGAAAGCCAGTGCGTGCGCACGACGGAGCTGTTGCGCCAGCAGATGGGGCTCGACGAGAGCAAGCTCATGCTCACCTATCAGTCGCGCTTCGGCCGTGCCAAATGGCTCGAGCCCTATACGATCAAGACGATGAAGGCGCTCGCCAAGAAGGGCGTGAAGAATCTCGTCGTCATCACGCCGGGATTTTCCGCCGATTGTCTGGAGACGCTGGAGGAAATCGCGGTCGAAAACGCGCATGTCTTCAAGCACCACGGTGGCGAGAATTTCGTCGCCATCCCGTGTCTCAACGACAGCGAGGCCGGCATGCTTTTGATCTGGCAGCTGGCGATGCGCGAGCTCAAGGGCTGGGTGTGAGCCGAGATGGACGCTTCTCTGGCCGCATCGCTTAATTCGTGGACTTGGTTCGGGCTCGCCTTCGTGCTGTTTGTGATTGAAGGCCTGCGTCCCGGCCGCTTTGCGCTGTGGGTCGGTTTTGCCGCCGTTCTTGTCGGCATGATCGCTTCGGTTGCGCACTGGCCGTGGCCGGCGCAGGTCGCGGCGCTCATCGTTCTTGCCGTGCTCATGATCCCGGCCTGGCGGCGTTACGAGCGCAAGGTCTGAGCGTTTTCGCTGAGGTCTCGGCTGCCTGGCTTCCTCCCGCGCCGGGACGAGCGGCTGAAGCCTTCCGACCCGCAATCAACCTCTCGTTAACCATATCCGTTTTAACTCCGTTAACCAGCGGCTCGCCCTTCGGCGGGCCGCGCTGGCTGTCGCGTGGCGCTCTGCCACGCGAGGTTCCGAGGCGCAGGTCCAGTTCCTTGACGGTGGTGCGGTTTGGCAGCTTCCGAGGTGACGCGGACAGGCAAAAGCGGCTTCGGGGCGAGGAGGGTCGAGGTGCCGCGCCGTCGCCGACCACTGAGCGCATCAAGCGTCGTTGGCTTGGCGGCGTTGAGCGTGGCCTTGAGCGTGGCCTTGGGAGCCGTCGCGCTATATCCATCGCCGGCTTGCGCGCAGACAGTCGCGGCGAATGCCATGCCGGGGAATGCCGCGCAGGCAAACTCGTTGAGCCCGCCCGTCAATCCGGATACCGACCTGTTCCTGCCGTCGTTGCAGGGCAATCCGAATAATCCGTCGCGCTTCGTCCTGCGCAACAACACGGCGGCTGCCAACCAGGCGCCGCCGACCGGTGCTTTTACCGGCTCGGCCGTGCCGACGGCGCCGCCGGTTTACGGCAGCCCCACAGGCTTTGGCGCCGGTAATACCGGCTTCGATTCCACCAATGCACGTCGCCGGCAAAGGGCGCGCATATCCAATGGCGGCACGGCGATCGCGCCGCCGCAGCAGCAGCAGACGACCACCTTCGATCCGCTGCCGGCGCCGCTGCCGCCGCCGCCTGAAGTGCCGTCGCGACCACCGACGCTCGCGCCGCCGCTACCGCCGGAAGTCTATCCGTCGCGAGCCGCGTCACGTCCCGGCGCGGTCTTGCCGCCGCCGCCGGACGAGCTTCCGATCAGCAATCCGCCGGCCGAAGTTCATCCGCTTAGCGCGGCGCTGCGTCCGGGTGCGGTACTGCCGCTTCCGCCGCCGCCGCTCGATATCAGTTCACCGGCAAGCGCGCCGCCCCCTGGAACGCCAGTGCCCGGCACATTGCCGCTCGGCGCCGTGCCGCGGCCGACGCTGCCGTTTGTCGCCGGCGATCCTTACGAGGCGCTCGGCATCAGAGCCGGCTCGTTTCTGATCCTGCCTGCGGTCGAGCTCTCCACCGGCTATGACAGCAATCCGCAGCACACGCCCGGCGGTCCCGGTTCATCGACCTTCACTGTCGCGCCGGAATTGCATGTGCGCTCCGACTGGCCGACCAACTCGTTCACCGCCGACATCGTCGGCTCCTATTACTGGTACGGCAATGACGGCGCGCTTTCGCCGCCGCTCGACCGGCCCTATCTGAACTCAAAGCTTGACGGCCGCATTGATGTCACCCGCGACACGCAGATCCTGCTCGAGAACCGATACATCATATCGACTGACAATCCGGGCAGCCCGAACATTCAGGCTGGTCTCGCCAAACTGCCGATCAACATGACCGTCGGCGGCACATTGGGTGTGGAGGAGCAACTCGGCCGGTTTGACGCCACGCTCAAAGGCACGATCGACCGCTCCATCTATCAGAACTCGCACTTCACCGACGGAGAGGTCGAGAGCAACGACGATCGCGCCTACGACCAATATGCCGGCATTTTCCGCCTGGGCTACTGGCTCGATCCCGGCTTCAAGCCCTTCGTCGAGGTCAGCGACGACACGCGCCACTACGACTCGCCGGTCGACTTTTTCGGCGAGGCGCGAAGCTCGACCGGCGCCAGTGTCAAAGCTGGTGGCGAGTTCAAGCTCGCCAACTCGTCATTGGTCGGCGAAATGGCGGTGGGCTATCTCGAGCGCAACTATCAACTACCTTTGCCGGACGTCTCCGGAATGACGCTCGACGGCTCGCTGCTGTGGTTCGCCACCGGCTTGACGACGGTGAAGTTCACCGCGGCAACGCAGGCTTACGAGTCGACCCTGCAAGGCGTTTCGGCCTCATTAAGCCACGACGTCAGCGTCGAGGTGGATCACGCGCTACGGCGCTGGCTGGTTGCCACCGGCACGTTCGGCTACGGCCACGACAATTATGTCGGCGAGGGCCGCCAGGACGATCGCTACTATGCCGTAGCCGGCCTGATCTACAAGTTGAACCCTGTCGTGCAGGTCAAAGGCCAGCTGCGCCATGACTGGCTGACCTCGACGCAGAGCGGCAATGCATATCAATCGACCTCTGTGCTTCTGACCTTGCGCTTGCAGCGCTGAGTCTGGCATTTGGACCCCTCGAGTCCGAGGTTGGAGGTCGCCGTGAGTGAATATGAACGCTGGGAAGGGCGGTACGCCAAGCCGGAATACGAGTTCGGCACGGCGCCGAATGTTTTTCTCGCCGCCTGCAAACCATTGCTGCCGAAAAGCGGCCGCCTGCTTTCTGTGGCCGATGGCGAGGGCCGCAACGGCGTCTGGCTCGCGGAGCAAGGGCTTGATGTCACCGCGATCGACTTCTCGCCCACGGCGCAGAAGAAGGCGCGGGCGCTTGCCGCCGAACGCAGGGTCAGCGTCGATTTCATCCAGACCGATGTGCATGCCTGGCACTATCCGGAAGCCGCCTTCGATGTCGTGGTGGAAATCTTCGCTCAGTTCTCAACGCCGGCGGAACGCCAGGTGAAATGGGCTGCCATGCGTCGTGCGCTCAAATCCGGCGGCCTGCTTATTTTGCAGGGCTATACGCCCAAGCAACTGGACTACGGCACTGGCGGCCCGAAGGAACTCGACCGCCTCTACACGCCGGCGCTGCTCAAACAAACCTTCGGCGACTTTCGCGACCTGAAGATCACGGAAGAAGAACACGAGATGCAGGAAGGTGCGGCTCACGCCGGCATGTCCGCCGTGATTGGTCTGACCGGTAAAAAGCCCTGACGCCGAAAATCAGCTGCCGAGGATCTTTTTGATCTCGGCACGGAAGCCCGGCGCTATGTCGTCGCGTGCGAGCGCGTAAGAGACGTTGGCCGCGAGAAATCCGATCTTGGAGCCGCAATCGAAACTCCTGCCGTCGAATTGCAGGCCGTAGAACGGCTGTGTCTTCGCCAGCTGAATCATCGCGTCGGTGAGCTGGATCTCGCCGCCGGCGCCGCGCTCCTGCTTGGCCAACAGATCGAGGATCTCCGGCTGCAAAATGTAGCGGCCGGTGAGAATGAGATTGGACGGCGCGCGATCGACCGGAGGCTTCTCCACCATGCTGGTGATCGAGAACACCTTGCCTTTGCGATCGCCGACGCCGACCACGCCATATTGATCGACCCGCTCGCGCGGCACTTCTTCGACGGCGACGATGTTGTTCTTGCCGGGAAGCGCGCGCGCTTCATCCATCATCTGCGCCAGGCAGCTGCGCTCATGCTGCACCAGCACGTCAGGCAGCAGCAGAGCGAACGGCTCGCGGCCGATCAATTCGCGGGCACACCACACCGCGTGTCCGAGCCCGAGCGGCTCCTGCTGGCGGGTGAAGCTCGTCGTGCCGGGCGCCGGCAAATCGCGCGACAGAAAGTCGAGAGCCTCGCGTTTCTGCCGCTCGAGCAGCGTCATTTCCAGCTCGAACTGGCGGTCGAAGTGATCCTCGATGACGCCCTTGTTGCGCCCGGTGACGAAGATGAAGTGCTCGATGCCGGCCTCGCGCGCCTCGTCGACGACGTGTTGGATCAGCGGCCGGTCGACGACCGGCAGCATCTCCTTCGGCATGGCCTTGGTGGCGGGCAGGAACCGGGTGCCAAGACCGGCGACCGGAAATACGGCTTTGCGGACGTGATTAGAAATCTGGGTCATTAGATGCCAAGGTGATTGAGGCGCCGGGTTGACTGCGGCGGGGAGGAAGAAATCGGGCGAAAATGCACGCCGGAATTATTGCCAAAATTATGCGGCAAAGTCCCGCATCTTGTTGTTGCAGTGTGAATGTGCCTGATTGCCGCGCCGGCGCCGGCATCGGGGCGTCAACAATCCACTGTTAGTGATTCGCACGCGCATGAACAGGTCATCTTCGGTTGCATCACCATAAGCCGGGATCCACGACGCCGAGAACTATGGATTCGAGATCCGTGAATTCAAGATCAATGGCCGGATTCGCAAGCGTAACTCGTGTCTTATCCTGCGTTGCACCGGTGTTTTTTTTTGCCGCCGGGCCGGCCATGCCCGTACGGGCGCAGGACCAGCCCGGCAATTGGTTGTCTCGCCTGTTTCAACCTCCGGCGGCGGCTCCCGTTCCCGGTTCCGGCGACGAAACGCCGTGGAGCGGCCAGTCCGGAGGATCCGGCAATCCGCTGATGACAGCGGATGCGATCCGCGGCGCGGCGGCTGATTTCAACCATTGCATCGCCGATCTTTGGTCCGATGCGGCGCGGCGCGGCATCACGCGCGAGAATTACGATCGCTTCACGTCGGGTCTCACGCCGGACCTGCACATTATGGATCTGCTCGATGCGCAACCGGAATTCACCAAGGCGCCGTGGGACTATCTCGATCTGCTGGTGAGCGACGACCGCATCGCGCATGGCCGCGAATTGCTCACCCGATATGCACCGGTCTTTGCCGCGGTGCAGCGCACTTACGGAGTCGATCCCGCCATCGTTGCGGCGATCTGGGGCGTCGAATCAAATTACAGCACGCTGGGCGGCACGCGTCCGGTGATCCGCTCGACGGCGACGCTCGCTTGCGTCGGCCGCCGCCGCGACTATTTCCGCGAGGAGTTCTTGTCGACACTGGAAATCCTGCAGCGCGGCGACGTGCCGCCCGATCACCTGATCGGCTCCTGGGCGGGCGCCTTCGGTCCGACGCAATTCATGCCGACCACGTTCAAGCGCTATGCGGTGGACTTCGACGGCGACGGCCACCGCGATGTCGTCGACTCGGTGCCGGACGTGATCGCCTCGACCGCGAACAATCTGAAAATGGACGGCTGGCTGCCGGGCGAAACCTGGGGCTACGAAGTCGCCATGCCGCAGAATTTCGACTACATGCTCGCCGACCGCTCCAAACAGATGACGGTGCGGCAATGGCAGGCGCTGGGCATTCGCCGCGCCAATAACGGCGCATTTCCCCATCCCGACGATCGCGCTTATTTGCTCGTGCCGGCGGGGGCGCGCGGGCCGGCGTTCCTGATGCTGCAGAATTTCCGCGTCATCATGAAATACAATCCGGCCGAGGCCTATGCGTTGGCCATCGGCTATCTCGCCGACCGCATGCGCGGCGGCGCGCCGTTCGTGCACGACTGGCCCCGCGACGAGCGCGTGCTCACGACCGATGAGCGCTACGAGATGCAGCAGCTTCTGACGCAGCGCGGCTTCAATGTCGGCCAGCCCGACGGCTTGCTGGGCCCGCAGACTCGTATCGCCATCCGCAATTTTCAGGCCTCGGTCGGGCAGATTCCGGACGGTTTTGCTTCGAGCGAAGTGCTGGACCGGCTGCGCCAGCAATAGCCGCTCCGGGCAATCGCGAAACCGACACTTTTAGCGCCGACGATCTGCGGCGGATATCCGGGCCGGCAGGCTCGCAGGTCCTGGAGCGTCCTGAAGCCCCGTCGTATATTAGGGCCGGTTCGGTTCCGGAGGCTTTTGGAACAGCGGATGACGGTGCGCGAAAACAAACGGTCTCGATTGAGGGGGCTTGCTCCGGCCCTGGTGGTGGGGCTGTGCGCTTTCGCCGGCACGGCGCAGGCGCAGTTTTTCGGCGACCGCTATTACAACAACAATGAGGGCGGTTTTTTCGGCGATCAGCAGCGCTATCAGCGCTATCAGCGGCCGCGCGAAGATTTTTCTTTCCCCTTCGGCGATCGCGACCGCGACCGCTTCATCCGGCCGGCGCCGCCGCCGGCCGACTATTCCAAGGCGCCGCCGCCGCGCAAGCTCGACACGCCGCCCACGACGAGCATCGTGGTCATCGGCGATGCGATGGCCGACTGGCTGGCCTATGGTCTCGATGAGACCTATTCCGACCAACAGGATACCGGCGTCGTGCGCAAGGTTAGGCCGACTTCGGGTCTCGTGCGCTATGACGCCAAGAACGACACGCTGGATTGGTCGCAGGCGGTGAAAGATACGCTAGCCGCTGAAAAGCCGAATGCGATCGTCGTCATGCTCGGCCTCAACGATCGCGTGGCGCTGAAAGAGCGCGTAGCACCCAAGCCAGTGCCGCCGAAGCCCGGCGAAGCCCAGGCGCCAAGCCAAGGACAAGCGGCGCAAGGACAGGCAACGCAGGGACAGGCGGCGCAAGGACAAGCGGCGCAAGGGCAAGCGTCAGGACCAGGACAAACGCAAGGAACCTCGGGCCAGCCGCAGGCGCAAACTCAAGGCCAAGCGCCAAGCCAAGCGTCAGGACAGGGCCAGCCACAAGCTCAGCCGCAAAGTCAGGTCCAAGGTCCAGCGCCCGCGCAGGCGCCGCAAGCGCCGCCGCAGCCTGTCGTCACCGGCGTCGACACCGAGGGCGGTGCCCAGCCTGGAAGCGCGCAGCCAGTCATCCCCGGCGCCACGTACGAATTCCACACCGATAAATGGGCTGAGCTCTACGGGCGGCGCATCGACGAAATGATCACTGCGCTGAAGGCCAAAGGCGTGCCGATCCTCTGGGTCGGGCTGCCGGCGCTGCGCGGCACCAAATCGACCGGCGAAATGGCCTATCTCGACGAGGTATTTCGCGAGCGGGCCGACAAGGCCGGCATCGCCTATATCGACATCTGGGACGGCTTTGTCGACGAGCAGGGCCGCTACACGGTGCAGGGGCCGGACTTCGAGGGCCAGACGCGAAAGCTGCGCACGCCTGACGGCGTGTTTTTCACGAGGGCCGGCGCGGTGAAGCTCGCGAGCTATGTCGACCAGGAACTGCGCCGCGTGATGGCCAAAGGCGTCGTGCCGGTGGCGCTGCCCGCCCCGTCCGCCCCGGACACGACGGCGCCGAAGCCGGCCACGACGGTGGGCACCCATCCCGATGTCGGTCCGGTGGTGCCGCTTGTATCGGGTGCCGGCGGCGAGGGCGGCGATCTGCTCGGCAGTGGAAAACCGGCGCAGGTCACCTCAACCGATCCGGTCGCGGCGAAAGTGCTGACGCGAGGCGATGCGATCAGTGCTCCCACGGGCCGCGCCGATGACTTTGCGTGGCCGCATCGCGGCCCCGATGCCAATGCGGCGAGTTCGGACACCGGCCCGCCTCCGGCGCCGCAACAGGCGGCGCCCGCCGCGCCCGCGCCGAAGAAAGGGGCCGACGGCAAGGCCGCCGATGCCAAGGCTGCCGATGCCAAGGCGACCGACGCCAAAGGCAGCAACGCAAAGGCTAGCGACGCAAAAACCAGGCCCGCCGCGGATCAGGCGACGCCAAGGCCGCGCCACGCGCCGAGCGCTTCGCTCGACGGCGCACCCCGGCCACCAAAGGATGTCGGCGGCGGGTTCTGACGCCTCGCGGCACACGCGTTTTCGGATTCGAATGTCAAACAGCGACGCACCCTCTGCGTCATCACCGGGCTTGACCCGGTGATCCATGGTGACGTGCGGATTGCAACTGGCCGTACCGGAAAATTCCGATTGAGCCTCCCTGCCTCATGGATTGCCGGGTCAAGCCCGGCAATGACGAAGGGAGAAGAACAACAAACGAAAAGACAAAAGAAAAAGAAGGAAGCGGAACGCCGACAGACGCAGTGTCTCATGTCGCCGTGCCAGCGGGCACAGCTGCGCGCCACGAAGTGCCGGCTTGCGCCGACCCTCCGCTGCGGGCGCGCTCGCCTGTCGGCGTTCCACCACGGTTCTGCCCTAGAGAGTGTTCCATCCCTAGGTGCGGCCCCAGGCCATGCTTCCGGGGACTTTGAGTTAGCGCCGATCCTGTCAGATCCCCATTCCTGGGGCAGAACCGACACAGTTTTTGCGGGTGTTACCCGCCTTCACCTGTCCCCGCCCAGCGAGCACCTCGCGGCCTGGTCTGTAGTGCCAGGAGACTGATGCCCGAAA
>DATAQN010000211.1:0-44608 GCA_036264635.1 Xanthobacteraceae bacterium
CTGGGCGCCGAGCTTTTGCGGCAAAATCGGAGTTTTCGATTGCGCGACTTTTTGTAGTTGGGCAATCTGGTCGGCACACGGCCCCGCATGAGCGGCTACTACGCCACTACCTAACGCTGTAGCTAGCACCATAGAAACGACTAAGGGGCGGGCGACCAGTCGCCGGGAGATCGGGATTCCTTCTGGTAAACGCATGGGCGTGCTCCACGATGCCCGCCAGCGCCTTATTCAAAAATAAGGACCGTCGGCGCAGATTCCGAGATGCGAGTACCTGATACGGTCTTTCGTATTTGGATGGTCGATCATCCAGCCGCGCCTAGCCCCAACCTGAGGCTAACTGTCGATCCACAGGTGCCGCAGGTTCCGCAATTCCGGCCGCAGCCAGATCCACAGAGCGAATCCGCCGGTGGCCATCGTCGCCCTTTGTTCACGGGGCGATAGGCGGACAATTGCTGCCCTGCTAAATTGCACATTGCAGAAGCGGGAATGTCTGGAGAGGGATCACGCTATGGCGCCGCGCCGGATCGCCGAGACGTACTGCAAGCAATACGGCACAAACGCGACATTCTTCATTGACGAGCGGCAGCCCGCGGGAAGGCGCCTCCTAATAGTCAAATATGAGAAGGGCGGATTTGAGGGCAAGAAGGAGTTCATTGCTGGCATCCCCGATGAATGGACGGAGCAAGAAGTCCTGAACTTTCTACTTTGGCCGATGAAGCATCCAGAAGCTCCGTATCCGGCATGGGAAATCCCAGCGCGCGCACATGGCAGTCCCAAGCTGTTTCGATTTTGGGAGGACGACAAATCTACCTAAGCTGGAGCCAAGCTCGGCCGTCGAATCTGCCTAGTGCAGGCGCTCGTACTCCACCAGCATCGAGAAGGCGTCGAGTGCATCGATCTTCTGATGCTGCAATAAGAGCGGTTTCATCGTGGCCGGAAGGGGCTCGATCGGGCGCTTTTTGACATCGCGCGCCGATCCCACATTGGCCTGCTGCCACTCCATGAATCGATCTTCGATCTCGGCTTCCGTCCTGCCGTAAAACACAAGCTTTTCCATTCTGTGCATGCGGCCTCCCGATTCTTGCGACCTGTTGCAATCTTCCCACATGGTTCCCAATCGCATTTTCTGGGAAGATTCGGTCGCCAGTTGTCGCATTAAGTTATTGATTTTACTGGCGACCCCGGGAGGATTCGAACCTCCGACCTTCAGCTTAGAAGGCTGTTGCTCTATCCCCTGAGCTACGGGGCCGTAAGGGTTTTGCCGGCGCGACTTTTTAAAGTGGCACTTTAAGCGCGTCGTCCGACGGATTGGTGAAGCAGGGATACCGGATTCAAGCCGCCGATCCTAGACCCACTGGTGTTGGGCGGTGGATTTCCGCGCGGCATGGTCGCTTTAGCTGTTGCGGCGGCTTTGGCGCAGCGCCGGCAGGCCTATGCCGGTGGCTTCGAAGCCGCCATCGACCGCGATGGTCTGCCCGGTAATATAGCTCGCCCGGTCGCTGCAGAGAAAGAAGATCGCCTCGGCAAGCTCTTCTTCCAGGCCGTAGCGATTGAGCGGGATGGCGTCGTGATAGGCCGCGCGTATGTCCGGCGTGTGAACCGCTTTCGCCATGGCGGTATCGACCGGGCCTGGCGCCACCGCGTTGACGCGGATGCCGAGCGGGGCGAGCTCGATCGCCTGCTGCTGGGTGAGATGGGCGAGGCCGGCTTTGCTCGTGCCATAGGCGGTGCGTAGCGTTGAAGCGCGCAGACCCGAGATGGACGTAATATTGACGATGGCGCCGCCGCCGGAGTCGCGCAGTAGCGGCGCGGCGGCTTGTGTGCATAAAAATGGCCCGGTCAGATTGACCGCCAACACCCGCGACCAGTCCTCATAGGTGACGTCGAGGATCGGCTTGGAGATCGCGATGCCGGCATTGTTGACGAGCGCATCGAGCCGGCCGAATTTTTGCGCGACGGCTGCGACAGCATCAGCGACGCCATTACGGTCGGCGACGTCGCAAGCGAGCGCGATGACCGTGCCGGACCCGGCCAAGGCGGCATGGCTGCGGTTAAGCGTGTCCTCATCGATATCAAGAAGGGCGACGCGCCAGCCGTCGGCGAGAAATCGTTTGGCGGTGGCAAGCCCGATCCCGCGTGCTGCTCCGGTGACCAATGCGGTTTTCTGCGATTGTTGGCTCATCACTTCCCCTGCGGACATTGTGGCAAGCACCGCTGGCGCTTCCTGTTTTCGTCGTCTGTCTGTAAGTGACGGCTTCAGCCCGCACAAGCTGGGCTGGTACAAGGATGCCATCGAGGTCATCGGTGTGAACGCATTGTGCATTGCCCGCTACTAAGGCCTGGCGTGGGGGCCGGAATTGTTTGCACATCTGTCGGCAAAGTTTTGCAAAAGGTTACGGTTTTGGCGGCCATTTCGGTCACGACCTCGACACGATCTTTGCTTCAAATTTTCATGCGGGCCGGACCGCCTGGCTGGCTCGCTTCCGGGAGGAAATTCCGATGCTCTCGTCCTTTCGCGTCGGCCTCAAGGCTGCGATTGCTGCAGCCTGTCTGGCCGTTGCCTGCACCTGTGCGACTGCCGCGAACAAGCCCTTCACCAACGAGGATCTCGCCGCCAGCGCGGTTCAGTTCGAAGGCCAGATCAAGTCCGATGCGGGGACGCCGAGCAAGACAATCGATCAGCTCAAGCGCGACGCGGACGCGGCATTGGCCAAGCACGATGTCCGTACCGGTATCGTGGTGCTCGACCAGATCGTGACCGTCGCGCCCAATGACGCCGCGTCGTGGCTGCGCCTCGCTCGTACCACTCAGCTGATCTGGCCGGTCGATTCCGCCGATCAGGCGAGGTTGCTCGAACGCGCCTCGGACGCGGCATACATTGCCTATCAGCGCGCAACCGACCGCAACCTGGAGGCGGATAGTCTTGCCGTTCTCGGCGGGCTGTTGAGCCAACGTCAACTCTGGCGGCCAGCGCTTGACGCGCTGCGGGTATCGCTTGAACTGCGTGAGGTCGCCGATGTGCGCGGCCAATATGAGCACCTGCGCGAACAATACGGTTTCCGCGTGCTCAATTACACCATGGACGCCGACACGGCTTCGCCGCGCGCCTGCTTCCAGTTTTCCGAAGACATTCCCGCCCGCACCGATTTCTCGCCCTTCGTAACCGTCGCCGGCGTCGACAAGCCGGCTCTGTCGGTCACCGAGAAGCAGCTTTGCATCGAGGGCCTCGACCATGGCCAGACCTATACGGTGACGCTGCGCGCCGGGCTGCCGTCGGTGGTGCACGAGACGCTGCTGAAACCCTCGGACTTCGCGATTTACGTGCGCGACCGAAAGCCCTCGGTGCGCTTCACCACCTCGGCCTATGTGCTGCCGCGCACCGGCCAGCAGGGTATCCCGATTGTCAGCGTCAATTCCAAATCGGTCTGGGTCGAGGTCTATCGGATCAGCGATCGCAATCTGATCGACACGATCGCGGGCCGGGGTTTTGATTCTGGTGATTTTCAGACGAGCTTGAGCCGTTACGATATCGACCAGCTGCAGAGCTCACGCGGCGTGCAGGTGTGGAAGGGCACGCTCGCAGTCGACGCCAAAGCCGCGCTCAATGCCGATGTCACCACCGCGTTCCCGGTGGATCAGGCCGTCGGCGATCTCAAGCCCGGCGTCTATGTCATGGTGGCGCAGGCGAAGGAGCTCAAGGACCTCGACAACAGTTACGATGCGCTGGCAACGCAGTGGTTCATCGTTTCCGATCTCGGCCTCACGAGTTTCTCCGGCAAGGACGGCATCCATGTCTTTGTCAATTCGCTGGCGACGACGGACACCAAGAGCAGCGTCGAGCTGAAGCTCATCTCGCGCGGTAATGACGTTTTGGCGACGCGCCAAACCGATGCCGCGGGCCACGCACTGTTCGAGAGCGGCCTCACCAAAGGCGAGGGCGCTGCCGCGCCTGCGCTCCTTGTCGCCGCCGATTCCAAAGGCGGTCCCTCGGGCGATTACGCCTTTCTCAATCTGCAGGCCTCGGCTTTCGATCTGACCGATCGCGGCGTAGCCGGCCGGCCGGCGCCGACCGGGCTCGACGCCTTCGTCTATGCCGAGCGCGGCGTCTATCGCTCCGGCGAAACGGTCTATCTCACCGCGCTCCTGCGCGATCCGCAGGGTGCGGCTGCGCTCAATGTGCCGCTGACGCTGGTCGTCCAGCGGCCCGACGGCGTCGAGTTCAAGCGCACACAGACCGCCGATGGGGGCCTCGGCGGCCATACGCTGGCGCTGCCGATCAATGCCAGCGCGCCGACCGGCACCTGGCATGTGCGCGCCTATACCGATCCGAAGCTGCCGGCCATTGGTGAGACCACGTTCCTGGTCGAGGACTATGTGCCCGACCGGATCGAATTCGATCTCACTGCAAAGGCCGATCGCCTGACACAGGGCGCGCCCGCCGCGATGAACGTGTCGGGCCGCTTTCTCTATGGCGCACCAGCCTCAAATCTGGACCTCAGCGGCGATGTAACGATCGCTGCGGCGAAACAGCGTGCCGGCTTTGCCGGTTATCAGTTCGGCCTTGCCGATGACGAGGTCGATCCGACCAAACAGACGCTCGATGATCTGTCGACAACCGACGATGCCGGCAACGCGACCTTCGATATCAATCTCGACAAGCTGCCATCGTCCACGCATCCGCTGCAGGCCAGCGTCACCGTGCGCATGAACGAGCCCGGCGGCCGCGCGGTCGAGCACAATCTCACGCTGCCGATCACGCCTACGGCCAATATGATCGGCATCAAGCCGTTGTTCGGCGGCACGTCGCTTGCCGACGGCGCCAGCGCGAATTTCGACGTGATTGTCGCGTCGCCTGACGGTAAGGCGCTGGCGCAGC
This sequence comes from Xanthobacteraceae bacterium, assembly GCA_036264635.1. GTDB lineage: Bacteria > Pseudomonadota > Alphaproteobacteria > Rhizobiales > Xanthobacteraceae > BOG-931. The sequence goes on from DATAQN010000211.1 coordinate 4,877, forward strand.
GCGGGTTGCATTATCAGCTCCTGCGCATCCAGACGCATTATCAGTATTACAAGCGTGACGGCGTGTGGAATTTCCAGCCGGTCAAGACGACGACGCGCGTCGCCGACGGCACCGTCAACGTGGCGCCTGACAAGCCTGGGCGGATTTCGTTGCCGGTGAATTTCGGTCGGTACCGCCTCGATGTCGCGTCAACCGATCCGAACGGGCCCGACACGTCGGTCAATTTCGACGCCGGCTGGTATGTCGAAGCCAAGACCGACACACCCGACATGCTGCAAATGGCGCTCGACAAGCCGGAATATCGCGTCGGCGACACGATGACGGTTGTGGCCACCGCGCGCAATGCCGGTCAGGTCACGCTCAATGTCATCGGCGATCATTTGCTGGCGACCCAGACCGCGGCCGTCAAAGAAGGCACAAACACGTTGAAAGTGCCGGTCGGATCCGACTGGGGCAGCGGCGCCTATATCGTCGCCACTTTGCGCCGGCCGCTCGATGCGCCGGCGCAGCGCATGCCGGGCCGCGCCATCGGCGTGCAATGGTTCTCGATCGACAAAGCCGCAAAGACGCTGACCGTCGAAATGAAGCCGCCGAGCCTCATTCGGCCGGAAACGGCGCTTCATATCCCGGTCAAGATCTCCGGTCTCACGGCCGGCGAGGAGGCGCGCATCGCGGTCGCGGCCGTCGACGTCGGCATCCTCAATCTGACCAATTATAAGCCACCTTCGGCGAGCGATTATTATCTCAGCCAACGCGCGCTGTCGGCCGATATTCGCGATCTCTACGGCCAATTGATCGACGGCATGCAGGGTACACGTGGCGAGATCCGCTCCGGCGGTGACGAAGGCGGAGCGTTGCAGGGCAGTCCGCCTACGGGACCGCCGGTCGCGCTTTATTCCGGCATCGTGACGGTCGGCAAGGATGGCACCGCCGATATCGCATTCGACATTCCCGATTTTGCCGGCACCGTGCGTGTCATGGCGGTAGTCTGGAGCAAGGACAAGGTCGGGCAGGGCGCTGTCGATGTCACCGTGCGCGATCCGGTCGTGCTCTCGGCGACCTTGCCGCGCTTCCTTCTGCCCGGCGATCGTTCGCTGGTGCATCTCGATCTCGACAATGTCGAAGGTGCAGCAGGCGATTACACCATCGCGGTCACGTCGGCCGACGCCGTGATCGCAGGCGCCGGCGCGACGCAGAAGCTGACACTGCGCGCCAAAGAGCGCCGCTCCGCCGATATTCCGATCACCGCGGACAAGACCGGCAGCGGCACGATCAAGGTCGCCGTAAGCGGACCTGCCGGCTACGCAGCATTGCGCAGCTACACAATGCAGGTGCGCCCGCCGGCGCAGATCCTGGCGCGGCGGACGGTGAAAGAGCTCGCCAAGGGCGAGAGCCTAACGCTGTCCGGCGACATGTTCGCCGATCTCGTGCCCGGCACCGGCAGCGTTTCAGTCTCGGTCGGCTCCTCGACCGCGCTCGATGCCGCAGGGCTTCTCGCGGCGCTCGACCGTTATCCCTTCCGCTGTTCGGAGCAGATTACGAGCCGTGCGCTGCCGCTGCTCTATATGAGCGATCTGGCAAGTCAGGCGCATGTCGCGCTCGATCCGGACACCGACCAGCGCATTCGCGATACGGTCGATCGTCTCCTGGCAAGGCAGGGCAGTAACGGCTCTTTCGGCCTGTGGAGCCCTGGCGGTGACGATATCTGGCTCGATTCTTACGTCACCGACTTCTTGACACGCGCGCGCGAGCGCAAATTCGCCGTGCCCGACGACGCGTTCAAGCTGGCGCTCGACCGGTTGCGCAATGCCGTCGCCGATCTCACCGATTCCGGCAAGAACGATAGTACCGACCTCGCTTACGCGCTCTATGTCCTGGCGCGTAACGGCTTGGCGCCGATCGGCGACCTGCGTTATCTCGCCGACACCAAGCTGGACGACCTGGGGACGCCGATCGCCAAGGCGCAGGTCGCTGCGGCCCTTGCCATGATCGGCGATCACGCCCGCGCCGAGCGCGTCTATGCCGCGGCGCTCGCCGATATCGCGCCGAAGCCGCAACCTGATTTGTTCAGCCGCGAGGATTACGGCTCGACCTTGCGCGACGCCGCGGCGCTCGTGACGCTTGCCTCCGAAGGCGGCGCCTCGCGTGCGACTGTGCAAGGCGCAGTACAGCGGGTTGAAGCGGCGCGTGCCTACTTGCAGCCGACCTCGACGCAGGAGGACGCGTGGCTTCTCCTGGCCGCAAGTGCCATGGCCAAGAACCCGGGCAAGATGTCGCTCGACGTTGACGGCTCCACCGTAACGCAGCCGCTCTATCGCACCATCAAAGCTGCCGATCTGAAAGATCCGCTGCGCGTCGCCAATAGCGGCGACGATCCGGTGAATGCCGTGGTCACGGTGAGCGGTGCGCCGGTGACCCCGGAAGCTGCCGCCCACAACGGCTTCATCGTCGAGCGGCTCAATTACACGCTCGATGGCGAGCCGCTCGACGTCTCGGCGGTGAAGCAGAACACGCGCTTTGTCGTGGTGCTGAAAATCACCGAGGCACAGCCGCAATTCGGCCGCGTTATTCTTGCCGACTATCTGTCGGCGGGTTTCGAGATCGACAATCCGCATCTCGTCTCGTCCGGCGATGCTGGCAAGCTGACCTGGCTCACCGACACTGCCGAACCGGTCTCGACGGAGTTCCGCGACGACCGTTTCACCGCGGCCTTCGAACGCAGAAAAGGCGATCCTGTCGTGTTCACCGTCGCCTATGTCGTCAGTGCCGTCGCGCCCGGGAAATACGTGCGGCCGCAGGCGACCGTCGAGGACATGTATCGTCCGGATCGTTTTGGGCGGACCGACACTGAAAACGTGGAAGTGACGACCGGTAAATGACCCGTCATTGCGAGGAGCAAAGCGACGAAGCAATCCAGCCACGGCAGCGCCGTCTGGATTGCTTCGCTCCGCTCGCAATGACGCGGAGCAAGCTCGGCACTACATTCATTGCTGCGTCGCTTGCCGGCATTTTGTTGCTTGCCGGTATTGCCTCTTGGATTTGGTCGCTCGGCCCGGCGCCGCTCGGCCAAAATCTCGAATTCTCCAAACAGGTGCTCGATCGCAACGGCAAGCTTTTGCGCGCCTATGCGACAACCGACGGCCGCTGGCGCCTGCCGGCCAAAGTGTCGGACGTCGATCCGCGTTTCTTCGACGTTCTTTTCGCCTATGAGGACAAGCGCTTCCGCACGCATCATGGCGTCGATCCGCTCGCCGTGATCCGCGCCGGACTGCAATTTGCGACGAGTGGTCACCTACGCTCCGGCGCGTCCACCTTGACCATGCAGGTGGCGCGGCTGATCGAAGGTCGCCACCCGCGCGACTTTATCGGCAAGCTGACGCAAATGGTGCGTGCGATCGAGCTCGAGCGCACCTTGAGCAAGGATCAGATCCTCACGCTCTATCTTGAACTCGCGCCCTATGGCGGCAATATCGAAGGGATCCGCGCCGCTTCGCTGGTTTATCTGGGGAAGGAGCCGAAGCGTCTGACGCTTGCCGAAGCGGCGCTTCTCGTCGCCTTGCCGCAATCGCCCGAGCCGCGCCGCCCGGACCGCGCACCAGCCGTCGCGCGTGCTGCGCGCAATCGCGTGCTCGACCGCTTTGCCGAAACCGGCAAGGTGCCGGCCGACGAGATCGCGCTTGCCAAAGCGGACTCTGTGCCGACGGCGCGGCATGCCATGCCGATGCTGGCGCCGCACGCAGCCGATCAGGCGAGCGCACAGGACCCTACGGCGCGCGAAATCAAGCTGACGATCGATGCCGCGATCCAGAGCCGTTTCGAGCAGCTCGCGCGCGAGCATGAGCGCGCGCTCGCCGCTTCGCTCGGGCCGAACACTTCGCTCGCTATACTTGCCGTCGACAATGGCAGTGGGCAGGTGCTCGCCCATGTCGGGTCACCGGCCTATTTCGACGTCCCGCGCGCCGGCCAACTGGACATGACGCAGGCGGTGCGTTCGCCGGGTTCAACGCTCAAGCCCTTCATCTATGGGATGGGCTTTGAAGATGGCTTCATCCATCCCGAGACCTTGATCGAGGATAGGCCGGTCGCCTACGGCGCCTATGCGCCGAAAGACTTCGACTACGGTTTCAAGGGCACCGTGAGCGTGCGTGAGGCGCTGCAATTTTCGCTCAATGTGCCAGCCGTCGCCGTGCTTGATCGTGTCGGCCCGGCTCGTCTTGCCGCGCGGCTGACGCAGGCTGGTGCCGCGTTGACCCTGCCGGAGGGGCAGGCCCCGGGATTGGCGATGGGGCTCGGCGGCGTCGGCATCAAGCTTGCCGATCTGGTTAGGCTCTATGCCGGCCTCGCGCGGCTCGGCTTGGCGGTGCCGTTGAGCGAGCGCCTCGACGTCAATGCGCCGGAAGCCCGGCGGCTCCTGGAGCCGGCCGCGGCTTGGTATGTGAGCAACGTGCTCCTTGGCGTGCCGCCGCCGGAGAATGGCGTTGCCGGCCGCATCGCGTTCAAGACCGGGACCAGCTACGGCTATCGCGACGCTTGGTCGGTTGGTTTTGACGGCAGGCATACGATCGGCGTGTGGGTTGGCCGGCCTGATGGCGCGCCGGTGCCGGGCCTGATCGGCCGTGAGGCGGCCGCCCCAATTCTCTTCGACGCTTTCGCGCGGCTGAGCGGATCAACGACATCATTGCCGCGTGCGCCCGCGGGCGTGGTTTTCGCCACGAACGCAAAACTGCCGCCGCCGCTGCGGCACTTTCAGCCGGGACGTCTGGCAGGCGCCACGGCGCAGCCGCCGCTGCGCATCATGTTCCCACCGGACGGCGCGCGGCTTGATCTTGCCGACACCGGTGGCGGGTCCGGCCCGGTGCTGTTGAAAGTGACCGGTGCTGTCGCGCCGGTGACCGTACTCGTCAACGGCATACCGGTCCAAGGCGAAGACAAAGCGCGCGGCAGCAGCGCCTTGTTCTTCAAGCCGGCCGGCCCCGGCTCTTCGCGGGTCACGGTGATCGATGCCTCTGGCGCTGCCGCCAGCGTTGAGGTCTGGGCCAACGATGCGGCTGCAATCGCCAAGCCACCGGCGCTGGACGGGCTCATAAGAAAGTTCGAATGATTTTAGTGGCTTAGGCTCACTTGTGTAGAGGTGACATCTTTGCCGCGGTCGTATATGCGTCTGTCGCCGCCACCATCGATCCGTGGTAAGGGTACCAGGATGCCAGTCAGTGTGCGGTGGGGGTAAAAATCGTGAGTACGACGCGCGCCGCTCCTCTCGAGCGAAGAGAGCTAACGCTCAAGATTTGGAAATATACCTATCGAAGAGTGCTGTTTCCGCTCTTCGTGCTCGCCCCAGCGGCGTATTTTTTCCCCAAGATCGCGGTCGTCTACGCGATTTGCGGCGCCTACGACGTGAGCCGAAATTCGGAGCTCGGCTTCGAGACATTGCGGCGCTATTTCATCGGCAACGGTTTCGGGACGTGGCTGCTATCGCCTTTCAACTCTCTCCTCGATCTGTTGTCGCTGCCTTTCATCAACAAAGGCGTCTATCGCCTCGAAGACCTGCCACCAGCCTATCAGGATGAGGTGACGCGCCTCATTGAGGCCGCCAAGGACGCCAATCTCGTCGCGCAGCTGGAAGAGGCGGCAAAACAAAATCCACGGACGATGATTTTCTTCCGCTGGTACGGCGTCAATCAACAGACATCCCTGAACGTTCCAGCGTTCCACCAGCCGTGGAAGTACGTGCAGACTATCGGCGTTTCGGTTTTCAACAAGAAGGTCTCGACCTCCAAGCATTTCGGCTTTCTGCGGGCCTCCCTGCGGGTGCTGTACAATCTCAACGACATGCATGACGACTCCGCCTATATCGTCGTCGGCAACCAAACCAGCTATTGGCGGGAAAACAAGCTTTTCATATTCGATGACACGCTCTTGCATCAATCCTTCAATGAGACCGATCAGACGCGCTACTGCTTGTTCGTAGACATCGTTCGCCCAACGCCGTTCCCTGCCGTCATGCGCGCCGTCATTTCCGGTGTCCATCTGCTCACAAAAAGCTTCAAATTCGTCTATTACCAGAACTGGAAGCTCATCGAGAGCTAATGGTACAAGCGGGCGTGCCCATCGAGGGCTAGACGAATTGGGCGTGCGTACACCGGGACGACATGAGTACAACGAGCAGCGCGGCGTCGCAGTCGGCATGGGCCGTAAAGGGTTTTGCGGCGCTGTTTGATTACGCCGCGACTTCGAATCGCCGCGCCACGGCTGCGCTGATCGTGGTTGCTTTGCTCGCTTTCCTGCCCGGATTTTTCCAGATCCCGCCGGTTGACCGCGACGAAGCTTATTTCGCCCAAGCCACCAGGCAGATGATCGAGACCGGCGATTATGTCGACATCCGCTACCAGGACGACGTGCGCTATCGCAAACCGGTCGGCATCTATTGGCTGCAGGCTGCGGTGGTGAATACCGCAAGCGCGCTCGGCGTCCACAACGCGCTCCGCAAGATCTGGCTCTATCGCGTGCCGTCCCTGATTGGCGCCGTAGGTGCCGTGCTCGGCACCTATTGGTGCGCGCTCGCCTTTGTCTCCAGGCGCGGCGCCGTACTGGCGGCCTTGATGATGTCGGTCACCGGCATCCTCGGCATCGAAGCACGACTCGCCAAGACCGACGCCATGCTGTTGTTCACGGTCGTCATTGCCATGGCGGTCTTGGCGCGCGTCTATCTCGCCGGGCGGCGGGATAATGTCGAGCAGCCGGGTTTCGGACTGCTCACGATATTCTGGACGGCGATTGCCGTCAGTATCCTGATCAAGGGGCCGCTGATCCTGATGGTGGTAGGCCTTGCGGCACTGACATTGTCGGTGCTCGACCGTTCGGCGCGTTGGCTGCTGGCGCTGCGGCCGCTGCCCGGTCTGCTGTGGCTTCTCCTCATCGTCCTGCCATGGTTCGTCGCGATCTATATGCGCGTCGGCAGCGAGTTCCTGGTCGCGTCGGTGGGCGAGGATATGCTGGCCAAGGTCGGCAATTCGCAAGAAGCGCATGGCGCTCCGCCGGGGCTCTATCTTGTCTTGTTCTTTGCGACCTTCTTTCCCGCTTCGATCTTGTCGGGGCTTGCCGCGCCAGCAATCTGGGCGGTGCGTAAGGAGCCGGCGGCGAAGTTTCTGTTGGCCTGGCTCGTGCCGTCGTGGATCGTGTTCGAATTGGTGGTGACCAAGCTGCCGCATTACGTGCTGCCGCTTTACCCTGCCATCGCCATTCTCACCGCGGGCGCCGTGGAATCGCGCGTGCTGTCGCGCCGGATCTTTTTGGTGCGCGGCATCATCTGGTGGTTCCTGGTGCCGGCCGTTGTCAGCATCATGGCCGTTGTTGGCGCGGTGATGATCTCGCATGGGCTCGCGCTATTGGCCTGGCCGTTCTTTGCCGGCGCCATCGTGTGCGGCCTGTTCGCCTGGCGGCTCTACGACGACGACGGCGCCGAGCGCGCCTTTTTGCGCGCGACGGCTGCGGCCGTGCTGATGGCTTTTGGCGTCTATGGCGTCGTGGTACCGTCGCTGAGCCCCGCGGGCTTCCCCGCAGTTGCGCTGGCGCAAGTGCTCAAGGACGCGCCGTGCCAGCATCCGCTCGCGGCGAGTGCCGGCTATGAGGAGCCCAGCCTCGTGTTCCTCACCAGCACGGCGATCCGTTTCACCGATGCCGAAGGTGCGGCCGATTTCCTGCGCCAGGGGAGTTGCCGCTTCGCTTTTGTCGACGTGAAGCAGGAGCGCGCCTTCGCGCTGCGTGCTGAGGCGGTCGGGCTGCATTACGAACGTGGTCCGCGTATCGACGGCTATAATATCTCGGTCGGCAAGCCGCTCAGCATCGCGGTCTTTTCCACGGCTGGCACGCCGTGAGCGTGAGTGAACCGGGCGCGACGGCAAGAAAAATCAGCGAAGCGCTCCTTCATAATACGGCGACAAATCTTGAGCGCTGGACACGCACGATCGCAACGCCTCCGCCTGCAAGAGTGCTCCGGCCGCACGTGCCCGCCATCGCCGCATCAATCGCGACACTCGCGATCGTCGTGGTCTCGATGTTTGGCTTGGACACTGCGGCGAGCGATTGGGCCAATCATGAGCCGCAATGGTTTCGCAGTGTCTTCGAGACGATCACCGACTTCGGCCTGTCCGGCTGGTTCCTCATTCCGTTCGCCGTCGGGGTGGTCGCTCTCGCGGCGATGATCTCGCCGGCTTTGTCTTACATGTCGCGCGGCGTTCTCTTGGCGCTGGCGGCGCGCTTGGGCTTTTTGTTTCTGGCCATCGGGGTGCCGGGGCTCTTCGTCACCATCGTCAAGCGCATGATCGGCCGTGCCAGGCCTTATGTCGGCGGTTTCGATCATCCGTTTGACTACAAGCCATTCATCTGGCGGTCGGAATATGCCAGCATGCCGTCGGGCCATTCGACGACCGCGGTGGCCGCTGCGGTTGCCATCGGCGCAATCTGGCCGCGAACGCGTCCGCTGATGTGGCTCTATGCGATCACCATCATGGCGAGCCGGGTCTTCGTCGTCGCCCATCATCCAAGCGATGTGATCGCCGGCGCGCTCACCGGCGCCGTGGGGGCGTTTCTCCTGCGCCGCTGGTTCGCGGCGCATCGGCTCGTCTTCTGTGTGCGCGATTTGCGTAGCTTTCCCGGCCCCTCGCTGCGCCGGATCAAGGCCGCTTTGCACGAGGTATTTTCCGGTCGGCATCCTAACTATATGAATTCGCTAAAGCTTTCTGCGGATTGAACCCGCGGCAGATGCGCTCTAAAAGCTTGCGGCAAATCCGCAACGAGCCAAATCCAAGGCTATGTCCGAAATTCCACTGCCGCAAAACAGCGGGCCTGACGGCCCCGCCATCTCAGTCGTCGTCCCGGTCCGCAACGAGGCCGGCAATATCGCGCCGTTGGTCGGCGAGATCGCGGCTGCGCTTGCCGCGCGCGCGTTCGAAATTGTCTATGTCAATGACGGCTCGACCGACGGCACCGAGCAGGAGCTTCTGCGCCTGATGGCGCTGCATCCGTGGTTGCGCCAAATCAAACACGCACAGTCCTGCGGGCAGTCGGCGGCCGTGCGCACCGGCGTCGCCGCGGCGCGCGGCGCCATGGTCGCGACCATCGATGGCGATGGCCAAAACGATCCAGCTTTCATACCAAAGCTGATCGCCGTGCTGGAGGAGGGCGCGCCCAAGGTTGGCCTGGTCGCCGGCCAGCGCGTCGGCCGCAAGGCGACCGGCTTTAAGAGATTGCAGTCGCGCATCGCGAATTCCGTACGCGGCGCGGTGCTGAAGGACGGCACGCGCGACACCGGTTGCGGCCTAAAAGCTTTCCGCCGCGACCTGTTCCCGACGCTGCCATATTTCGATGCACTGCATCGCTTTCTGCCGGCGCTGGTGCGCCGCGAAGGCTTTGAGATCGGTTATGTCGACGTCGTCGACCGGTCGCGGCATTCCGGCGTGTCGAATTACGGTTTCTTCGACCGGCTCTGGGTCGGCATCCTCGATCTTGCCGGCGTCTGGTGGCTCATCCGGCGCAAGAAGCGCGTTCCGCAATCACAGGAGATCACCCTTGCTCGTTGATATCTCGCACGCGGTCGGCGCTTATCTGTCGGATGTCTTCGTCACGCGGCTCGACTGGTGGGTGCTGCTCGGCTTCATCGCGCAGCTCATGTTCACCATGCGCGTTGTCGTGCAGTGGATCGCGAGCGAGCGCGCCGGCCATAGCGTCATCCCGGTGGCGTTCTGGATTTTCTCGATCTTCGGCGGCGCGCTGCTTTTGGTCTACGCGCTTTATCGCAAGGACGCGGTGTTCATCGCCGGCCAGGCGTTTTCGTTCTTCGTCTATGCGCGCAATCTCTATTTTGTGACGCGCGATCGGAAGTCAGCGCCGGCAGGGGCGGCGTGATCTTACGCTTTCACCGCCGCCATCGCTGCAAACCCACGCTCCAGATCGGCGCAGAGATCGTCCACATCTTCCAGCCCGATATGAAAGCGCACCGTCGGTCCACCCGGCGCCCACTTCGTGGCGGTGCGGATCGGTGCGCAATCGAACGGAATGGCGAGGCTTTCATAGCCGCCCCATGAGGCGCCGGTGCCGAACAGTTCGAGCTCGTCGAGGAAGGCATAGACGGCTTTCTGCGGCGCCGGCTTGAGCACCATACTGAACAGGCCGCAGGCGCCGGTGAAGTCGCGCTTCCAGATCGCGTGCTGCGGATGACTCGGCAGAGCAGGGTGGAGCATGCGCAGCACTTCCGGCCGCGCTTCGAGCCATTTCGCGATCGCAACGCCGTTTTCGAAATGCCGGTCGAGCCGGACCGCAAGCGTGCGCAGGCCGCGCAGCCCAAGGTAAACGTCGTCCGGGCCTTCGCAGAGACCATTCAATCGCACGCTGGTCTTGAGCGCGGCAACGGTCGCGGCATTGGCCGAGACCGTGCCGAGCATCACGTCGGAATGCCCGCCGATATATTTGGTGCCGGCCTGGACAACGAGGTCGACGCCGTGCTCGAGCGGACGGAAAAAGAGCGGCGTCGCCCAGGTATTGTCCATGAGCACCAGCGCGCCTTTGTCATGCGCGACCTTGGCGATCGCCGCGGTGTCCTGCATCTCGAACGTCAGTGAGCCAGGCGATTCCAGGTAAACGAGCCGGGTATTCGGCTTGAACTGGTCGGCGAGCCCGGCCCCGATCACCGGATCGAAATAGGTCGTGGTGACGCCGAGCCGCTTGAGCACCTGCTCGCAGAAATTCCGCGTTGGCTGATAGGCGCTGTCGGTGACCAGGATGTGGTCGCCGGCGTGCACCACGGCGAGCAGCGCCGCCGAAATCGCGGCAAGGCCCGACGGCAGGAGCGATACGCCGGCGCAATTCGGCCCCTCCAGTTCCTGCAGCGCGGTTTCGAGCGCTTCGGTGGTCGGCGTGCCGCGGCGGCCGTATTGGTAGCGCGCGCGATGGGCGACATAATCCTCGGCGCTCGGATAGAGCACGGTTGAGGCGTGGTAGACGGGGGGATTGACGAAGCCGTAGTAGGAGGCCGGATCGCGCCCGCCGGTGACGACCTTGGTCGCCGCGCGATGGGAATTGTGGCCGTTGCTCTTCTTTTTCATGCCGGCAAATCTCGGTTTGGATGTCTCGGTAAGGTGCCCAAAGAATAAGCGGGGCTGTTGTGCGCCTTTCGTTCGCGCCATTACCTCGATAACCCGGCCGTTTCGTCAACCCCTTGACCTTGCAGCGCGATCGTTCTCAGATGCACTACTGTCATTCCACGGGTATATCGGCACTTTATCGTTCGGGACGGTTCACTCGCCTCACACGCCCTTTTTGCGCGCCCCGTTGGCGGGGCTATAGCGCGCGCCTCATGCAGAAAGGCCCAAGTCATGAGTCACGTCATGAAACGTGTAGCTACGGCACTCGCCTTCGCCCTGATTCTCGCCTTCGGCACGCAAGCGGCGTCCGCGCAGGCGACGCTGAAAGCGGTGCAGGACCGCGGCCAGCTGGTCTGCGGCGCCAACGGCACCTTGGCCGGCTTCGGCCGGCCTGACCCGCAAGGCAACTGGACCGGCTTCGACGTCGATTTCTGCCGCGCCATCGCCGCGGCGATTTTCAATGACCCGAACAAGGTCAAATTCGTGCCGCTCACTGCGTCAGACCGCATTACAGCGCTGCAGACCGGCGAGATCGACGTCTTGTCGCGCAACACCACCTGGACCATGTCGCGCGACACCACGCTCGGCATCGATTTTGCCGACGTCAATTATTACGACGGTCAGGGCTTCATGGTGCGCAAATCACTGAAGGTGAATTCGGCGCTGGAACTGAACGATGCGTCGGTCTGCGTGCAGCAGGGCACCACGACCGAGCTCAATCTCGCCGACTATTTCCGCGCCAATAACATGACGTTGAAGACGGTCACCTTCGCCACCGCCGACGAAGCCGTGAAGGCCTATGACACCAGCCGCTGCGATGCCTATACGACCGACTCGTCGGGCCTCTATGGCGAACGGTTGCGTCTGACCAATCCGAGCGATCACATCGTGTTGCCCGAAATCATCTCCAAGGAACCGCTGAGCCCCGCGGTGCGCCAAGGCGATGACAATTGGGAAGACATCGTGCGCTGGACGCACTACGCGATGGTCAATGCCGAGGAGCTCGGCGTGAACCAGAAGAACGTCGACGACATGATGAAGTCGGACAACCCCGACATCCGCCGCCTCCTTGGCGTTGAGGGCAAGTTCGGCTCTGGCATGGGGCTTTCCGACGATTGGGCCGTGCGCATCATCAAGGCCGTCGGCAATTACGGCGAAAGCTTCGAGAAGAATGTCGGTCAGGGCTCGCCGCTGAAGGTGGCGCGCGGCCTGAACGCGCTGTGGACCAAGGGCGGACTGCAATACGGCATCCCGATCCGCTGATCCGCCGTCGGTCTGTGCACGACGTTTCGTCACTGCGAGAAGCCAATGGGTCGGCCTGCCGTGGCCGGAGCACTCCCGTTGGCTCGCAGTGACGCAGTGCTGGCCTGACCATGGCTGAGATCGTACGCCCCCTCGCGGAATTCGGCGGCAGGCGACGCCACGCATGGCGGCTGGGCAGTGTCGCGCTGCAGATCGCGCTGGTCGTTATCGTCGTCGGGCTGCTTTATGCGGCCGCCGTCAATGCCGCGCGCAATCTCGCCGCCGCTCATATCGCCTCGGGCTTCCGCTTCTGGGACAATATCGCCGGCTTCGACATCAGCCAGACGCTGATCCCCTATTCGCCAAGCACCTCGACATTCGGCGACGCTTTCTGGGTCGGACTTCTCAACACGGTTTTGGTCGCGAGCCTCGGCATCGTATTTGCCACCATCCTCGGCTTCACCATCGGCATCGGGCGGCTGTCGCGCAATTGGCTGGTCTCGCATTTGGCCGGCGGGTACGTCGAAACGATCCGCAACATCCCGCTCTTGCTGCAGCTTCTGTTCTGGTACAACGCGGTTCTGAAAACGCTGCCGGAATTGCGCGGCAGTATGGCGCTTCCCGGCGGCGGCTTTTTCAACAATCGCGGCTTGTTTCTGCCGCGACCGCAATTCGCCCATAACTTCCGCTATGTACTGATTGCACTGCTTGTCGGAATTGTTGTTTCCATCCTTCTGAACATCTGGGCGCGCCGCCGCCTCGACCTCACCGGACGGCGCTTTCAGATCCGCTGGATCGCGGCTGGGCTCATCGTTCTTGTGCCGTATCTGGTCTTTCTCGCCGCCGGTTCGCCGCTGTCGTTCAGCTTCCCGGTGATGGGCCGCTTCAATGTCCAAGGCGGTGTCGAGATCCTTCCCGAATTGGCAGCCCTCTTGCTAGCGCTGTCGATCTATACGGCCGCCTTCATTGCCGAAGTGGTTCGCGCGGGCCTGCTCGCGGTGCCGCAGGGCCAGGTCGAAGCGGCGCAAGCACTCGGCCTCATGCCCGGCACGACGCTGCGCCGCATCGTCATCCCGCAGGCGACGCGCGTCATCGTGCCGCCGCTGACCAGCCAATATCTCAACCTGATCAAGAACTCTTCGCTCGCGGTGGCTATCGGCTATCCCGACCTCGTCCAGGTCTTTACCGGCAGCGTGCTGTTCATCACCGGCCAGGCCGTCGAAATCGTCGCTATCACCATGGCTGTCTATCTGATCATCAGCCTCTTCACCTCCCTGCTCATGAACTGGTACGCGCACGCGGCGCGCATCGCGGAGCGTTGAGCGATGACCGCGGCCGCCGGCAAAACCTTTCTGCGCACAGCGCCGGCGGAGCGGCTGCCGCCGCCGGTGATGCGCAGCGGGGTGATCGGCTGGCTGCGCGAAAACCTGTTTTCCTCGCCATTCAACATCGCGCTGACGGTGATTTGCGGCGCGTTCCTGATCTGGGTGGTCCCGCCATTGCTGCGGTTCTTTCTGTTTGATGCCGTTTGGTCCGGGAACAATGGCGAGGTCTGCCGCGCTTCGGCGGACCAGCCGCATCCGGGCGCTTGCTGGGCCTATATCCGCGACTGGTTCTCGTTTTTCGTCTATGGTTTTTATCCGCAGGGCCAACGCTGGCGGGTCGATTTTTTCTTTATCGCGCTGGCTTTCGGCATCCTCTGGCTCGCGCGGTTGTCGGCGCCGCGCCGCGATCTTGGCGCGGTTTATTTCTTTATCGTGTTGCCGATCCTTTCTTATGTTCTGTTGAGCGGCGTGCCGATCGTCGGCCTGATCAGCGTGCCGACGACGCTGTGGGGCGGCATTCTCGTCACCATCGTGGTGGCGACGGTGGGCATTGTGGTGTCCTTGCCGCTCGGCATTCTGCTCGCTTTCGGCCGGCGCTCTGAACGGCCGGTGATCAAGATGTTCTCGATCGCCTTCATCGAATTCGTCCGCGGCGTGCCGCTGATCACCGTGCTGTTCATGGCAAGCGTCATGCTGCCGCTGTTCGTGCCGGAGCGCTTCGCTCCGGAAAAACTGCTGCGCGCGCTGATCGGCGTCGCCATGTTCGCGTCCGCCTATATGGCGGAGGTGGTGCGGGGCGGGCTCGCCTCGGTGCCGCGGGGGCAATACGAGGCGGCGCAGGCGCTTGGGCTCACCTTCTGGCGCATGATGATCCTTGTCATTCTGCCGCAGGCGCTGCGCGTGACGCTGCCCAATATCGTCAATACATTCATCGCGTTGTTCAAGGATACCTCGCTTGTCTTCATCGTCGGCATTTTCGACTTCATGCGCACGATCGAAGCCGCGCGCGTCGATCCGAATTGGGCAACGCCCAATACCAGCGTCACCGGCTACGCCTTTGCCGCGATGTTTTACTTCGTCTGCTGCTACGGCATGTCGCGTTACGCCCGCAATGTCGAAGCGCGGCTCGCCCGCGCGCATCGGCGCTAGGGCTCGCGGTTGAAGGATCTTCGATGAGCGATCATGCCGCGAAACCGCAGAAAGATCAGGCCGAGACGTCGCTCGCGGTCGAGGTAATGGGACTGCACAAGTGGTACGGCGAGTTCCATGCGCTGCGCGACATCAACGTCACCGTCGCGCGCGGCGAACGCATTGTCATTTGCGGCCCGTCGGGGGGAGGCAAGTCGACGCTGCTGCGTTGCATCAATCGGCTCGAGGACTGGCAGCAAGGCCGGATCGTCGTCGACGGCATCGAACTCACCGACGATCCCAAGCAGATTGTCGCTGTGCGCCGCGACGTCGGCATGGTGTTCCAGCAGTTCAATTTGTTTCCGCATTTGACGGTGCTCGAGAACTGCACGCTGGCGTCGATCCGGGTGCGCCGCATGCCGAAAAAGGACGCCGAGGAGCTGGCGATGCGCTTTTTGACGCGTGTCAAGATTCCCGAACAGGCGCATAAGTATCCGGGCCGATTGTCCGGCGGTCAGCAACAGCGCGTAGCCATCGCGCGCGCTCTGTGTATGAACCCCAAGATCATGCTGTTCGACGAGCCGACATCTGCGCTCGATCCGGAAATGGTGAAAGAGGTGCTCGACACCATGGTCGGCCTCGCCCATGACGGCATCACGATGCTGGTGGTATCGCACGAAATGGGCTTTGCCCGGCAGGTCGCCGACCGCATCATCTTCATGGATGACGGCCAGATCGTCGAGATCGACGAGCCGAAGAATTTCTTCGACCATCCGCAGCACGAGCGCGCGAAACTGTTTTTGCAGCAGGTGCTGCGCTAAAGGCGCAGCACATCGCACGCCGCGAGAAACAGTTGCGGCGCATGAACGAATATTTCAATTCATCAAAGAATTGCGCCGGATATTGTTCCGGTGAAATGAGATTACAGGGCGGTAATCTCGGTAATGTTTCAACCTGAAGAATGTTTAACTTGTGTTGTTGCGGCGGTGGTCGTTTTATCTCTGCACGTCCGAATGTCTTCGGAGTTTGGAGGAACAGATGTTGAAGCCGGTCATTGCCGCGACGGCGCTTCTTGCCATCGCCGGTTCGGGTTTGGTCTATGCGCAGCAGGGTTTTGGCGATCGTCAGGCCGATGCCGATGGGCGCAGCTTCTTCGCCGAGCAACGCGGCGAATTCCATCGCCCTCACGCCAGTGCAGCCGATGTGGCCGCCTTCACCGATGCGCGCATCGCGGCCATGAAAGCGGGGCTCGAACTCACGCCCGATCAAGCCAAGAACTGGCCGTCCTTCGAACAGGCCGTCCGCGACATGGCGCAATTGCGCATCGACCGCATCAAAGCCCGCGAGGCGCAAGCGCAGCAACAAGACCAGCAGCAATCGCAGCAACAGCTGTCGCCGTTCGATCGGCTGTCACGCCGCGCCGACAACATGGCGAAGCGGAGCGCCGCCCTGAAGAAGGTTGCCGAGGCCGGCGCTCCGCTTTATCAGAGCCTCGACGATGCGCAGAAGAGGCGGTTTGTCATGCTCGCCCATATGCTGCGCCCGCATCACCCCGGCTTTGAGCACTGGCGGCGCTTCGGCGAAGGCTATGGCCGTGGTTTCCGCGGTCCCGAATACGGACCTGGCTTTGGTCATCGGATGCTCGGGCAGGACAACGGCGGCCAGCCGCAGAGCCTCGACGACGAGGGCTCGCAGCTCTGATCGCTGACACAGAAATTGCCGGCGTCCGCTGATTTCCCCTCCCTGCAGCGGGCGCACCAAGCGAAGCCGTAGGACCATTTGCCTCTGGTCCTGCGGCTTTCGTCTTTCATGATGTCGCATGATCCCGCGCAATCGCTTGCTTTCCCGCAAGCGTTCCATAATGCTGCGCGCGCCTTGAAGCTGTCCGCAGCGATCAGCCGATGGCGATAAAAGTAATAGGAGGAAGCATTCATGACGACGCGCCGCGGATTTGTGAAAGCCGCTCTTGCCGCGTTTTCGACACCGGCTTTGACGAGATTTGCGGCGGCGGAAGATAGCTGGCCGTCGCGGCCGATCCGCGCCGTGATTCCATTTTCGGCAGGCTCCAGCGTCGACATTGTGGGGCGCATTGTGCTCGATCCGCTGTCGCAGCGGCTCGGTCAGCCGATCGTGGTCGAGAACCGGGGCGGGGCAGGCGGCACGATCGGCTGTGCGCTCGTCGCGCAATCGCCGGCCGAAGGCTACACGATCCTGGTCAATGCCTCGGCGCATACATCGGCGCCTGCCATCTATCCCGGCGCATCTTATGACGTGACGCGCGATTTCTCCGGCGTCATCCCGTTCGGCAGCGTGCCGAATGTCGTGATCATCGCCCCATCAAAGGGCATCAAGACGCTCAAAGACATGGTCGCCGCCGCCAAGGCTGGCAGCATGACCGGCAGCATGACCTTTTCGTCGGCCGGCGTCGGCAGCGCGACGCATCTTGCCGCCGAGCGGCTCCGCGTCAGCGCCGGGTTCAACGCGACGCATGTGCCGTTCAAAGGCGGCGTCGAAGCCATTACCGAAGTCATGACCGGGCGCGTCGATTTCGCCTGTATGGGCGTTCCCTCGGCGCTGCCTTTCATCACCGACGGGAAGCTGCTTGCGCTTGCTGTATGCACGCAGAAGCGTACCGCCTCATTGCCCAATGCGCCGACCACGATCGAGCTCGGCTACCCGGATTCTGACTACAATTATTGGATGGGCATGTTCGTGCCGGCCAAGACCGGCCCCGCGATCCGCGAGCGTTTGCGCGCGGAAACGCAAAAGGCGATGGCGGAGCCGGCCGTCGTCGACAAGCTGAAGCCGCAAGGCATGGAGCCGATGCTACTGTCGCCGGCCGAATTCGATGCGCTGGTCAAGAGAGAGGTCGCGCAAAACATCGCGCTGGTGAAAGCCGCGGGCATCAAGGTCGAATAAAGCTTAGCAGCCCAGCACCGGCCCGTTGGCCCTCTTCCAGGCGTCGATGCCGCCGGCGATGTGGCAGGCGGTCTTGAGCCCGGCGTCCTGTGCGGCTTGCACCGCCATTGCCGAGCGCTCGCCGAAGGCGCACAGGAACACGATCCGTTTGCCGGATGTCGTGGCGAGCTCGTGCAACATTCCGCCCGCGCCGATCTCGTCCTGCAAATTCTTATAGGGTGAGTGTAGCGAGCCCGGCACGATGCCGTGCTTCTCGCGCTCGCTCTTCTCGCGCAGATCGATGATGGCGACATCCGGACGCCCGCGCAGTGGAATAGCGTCGGCCGCGGTCAGCGCCCAGCCTTTGCGCGCCACGTCCTCCTGGTGCAGGCCGACATGCATGTTGGCCGGCACCGCAACGTCCATCATTTTCGGGTTGGGCAATTTCAGATTGTTCATCAGCTCGGCATACTCATCCATCGACTTCACTTTGAGCCGTGGATTGAACAGCTTCTCTTCGCCGATGGTCGACACCGTCTCGCCCTTGTAGTCGTGCGCGGGGAAGACTAGCGTCGGCTCAGGCAGCTTCAGAAGTTTGTTGAAAATGGAATCGTATTGCGCCCGCGGGTCGCCGTTCTGAAAATCGGTCCGCCCGGTGCCGCGGATCAAAAGCGTATCGCCGGTGAACACGCGATCGGGCAAGAGGAACGAGTAGCTGTCGTCGGTATGGCCCGGCGTATAAAGCACATCGAGGCGAACGCCCTCGATCTCGACACGATCGCCTTCCGCGACCCGCATCGACACGACATCGGCATGAGTTTGCTCGCCCATCACGGTGACACAATGGGTGCGGTCGCGCAGCGCGCCCAGCCCGGTGATGTGATCGGCGTGCAGGTGGGTGTCGACCGCCTTGACGAGTTTGAGGTCGAGCTCGCGCACGAGCTGCAGGTAGCGGTCGACCTTTTCCAGAACCGGATCGATGATCAGCGCCTCGCCGCCCGGCCGGCTGGCGAGGAGATAGGTGTAGGTGCCGGATGTGCTGTCAAACAGCTGACGGAAAATCATATATGCACCATAGGCCGAAATGCGGCTGAGTTATTCCGCAATGATCGCCGCTTGCACAATAATATTCTTGTGAGCGCGGCTGCATGTTACCTCTTGCCGCCGCCCGTCTGCCGGAACGTGAGTTCCTTCGTCCGCTATCGATCCCGTTCGATGGGAAGATCGGGCCGCGCCCCCCATTCGGCCCACGAGCCGTCGTAGAGGCCCTTCGGCGTCTTGCCGAGCGATTCCAGCGCGAAGGTCAGCACGGCAGCGGTCACACCCGAACCGCAGCTGGTGATGATCGGCTTGTCGAGGTCGACGCCGGCCTCCTTGAATGCCGCTGCGACGCGCTCGCGCGAGGCCAACTGGCCGTTTTCGAGGAGCTTGTCATAGGGCACGTTGAAAGCGCCCGGCATATGGCCCGCGCGCAGACCGGGCCGCGGCTCCGGTACCTTGCCGGCAAAGCGCTCGGCCGAGCGGGCATCGACCACCTGCACGCTCCCATTGGCGAGCGCCATGGCGACATCGTCAAGCAGCGCCACCGCGCCGACATTCATATCGGCAGTGAATGTCTTTGCCGCGCGCTTGGTCTCGGTGGTGACCACCGGGCGGCCCTCCGCCTTCCACTTCGGCAAACCGCCGTCGAGGATATAGACGGATTTGGCGCCGAAAATACGAAACGTCCACCACACCCGCGGCGCCGAGAATAGTCCCGGATTGCCCGGCCCTGTGCCGTCATAGACCACGACGGTGTCGCCGTCGCCGATGCCGAGCGCACCAACGACTTGGCCGAATTGCGTCGGGCCAGGCAGCATGTGCGGCAGATCAGTGGAGTGATCGCTCACCGCCTCGATGTCGAAAAACACGGCGCCCGGAATGTGTCCGGCCCGATATTCGGCGAGTGCATCTCGCTTCATTGTCGGCAGGAAATAAGACGCATCGACAGGAATGAGGCTCGGATCGTTCAATCGTTCGGCCAGCCAATCCGTGGAAACCAACCAGCGGCTTGTCGGCGAGGGAGGAGGGGTGTTGTCAACTCTCAACATGCATGACCTCAATGGCGTGGCGTCGCCTAAGTTCCAGGCTGGCCGCGAAAGCTCATCTTGCCAAGTTCATTTTGCCAAGTTCATTTCCGCAGCAAGTTCATTCCCTCAGACTTTCTCATAGGGAACAGGAATATTGGACTTCCGCTCGAGCCATTCCGGCACCGGCAGCTTCTTCTCGCGCAGGAACGCAGGGTTAAATAGTTTCGATTGGTAGCGGGTGCCATAGTCGGCAAGGATGGTCACGATGGTGTGGCCCGGCCCCAATTCCTTGGCGAGCCGCACAGCACCCGCGATATTGATCCCGGTGGAGCCGCCCAAGCACAGGCCTTCGTGTTCGAGCAGGTCGAAAATGATCGGCACCGCTTCCTCGTCCGGTATTTGATAGGCGACGTCGATCGGCACGCCTTCGAGATTCTTGGTGACGCGGCCCTGACCGATGCCTTCGGTGATCGAAGAGCCTTCCGACTTCAGCACGCCGGTCGTGTAGTAGCTGTAGAGCGCGGCCCCCATCGGATCGGCGAGGCCGATGCGAATATTTTTGTTGCGCTCCTTGAGCGCGAGCGCGACGCCGCCGAGCGTGCCACCCGAGCCGACAGCGCAGACGAAGCCGTCGACCTTGCCATCGGTCTGATCCCAGATTTCCGGTCCAGTACCCTCGAAATGCGCGTCGCGATTGGCGACGTTGTCGAACTGGTTGGCCCAGATTGCGCCGTTCTTTTCGGTTTTCGCCATTTGCGCGGCGAGCCGCCCCGACAGCTTCACGTAATTGTTCGGATTGGCGTAGGGCACGGCCGGCACTTCGATCAATTCGGCGCCGCAGAGCCGCAGCGTGTCCTTCTTTTCCTGGCTCTGCGTCTGCGGGATCACGATCACCGAACGATAGCCCATGGCGTTGCCGAACAGCGCCAGCCCAATACCGGTATTACCCGCTGTGCCTTCGACGACCACGCCGCCGGGGCGAAGTTCGCCCTTCTTCACGGCGTCCTGGATGATGAACAGCGCGGCACGGTCCTTTACCGACTGGCCGGGATTCATGAATTCGGCCTTGCCGAGGATGGTGCAGCCGGTCGCCGCCGATACACGCCTGAGTTTCAGCAATGGCGTGTTGCCGATCGCCTCGATGATTCCGCTCTTGACTTGCATGTTGGATTATCCCGGCCGGCCAGAGTGAAAGAAACGTAGATAATCAACGGCTTGGAAACAAGCCTCAGTCAAATGCCGCGCAATCGCGAAACATTGCCGAAACCACAATGCCGCAAAGCAGGTCTGGCCTCGGAACAATTCATCGATTGTTTCCGGCGGTGAGGCTAAGTCGGCCCGTGTAGGGCATTTTGAAAAACCTCTTTTGCCCCCGCTGGGGCAATCCGGTTGCGCACGATGAATCTCGACGTCAATACTTTATTCCTTGTCACGATCTATGTGGAAGCGATCCTCGGATTGCTCCTGCTCTTTGCCTGGGTGCAAAACACCTCGATCCATGCCGTGGCGTGGTGGGGATTCGCCGATCTGTTGCGCGCCGCCTCGATCGCGCTCTTCGGCACTTATGGCACCGCGCCGAATCTGATCTCCATCGATCTTGCCAATGCGATGCTGTTCACTGCCTTCGCGCTGACCTGGACCGGCGCGCGGGTGTTCGATCATCGCCGGCCGCAGCCGATCCTGCTCTTCGCCGGTGCGGCCGTGTGGCTCATCATGTGCCGCCTGCCGAGCTTCGCGTCATCTTGGGAGATGCGGACGCTGCTGAGCTCCGGCATAGTCACCGCCTATACCTGGGCCACGGCATACGAGTTCTGGTGCGGCCGCAGCGAGCCCTTGGTCTCGCGCTGGCCGGCATCTTCATGCTGTTCGCCCATGGCTCTCTCTATCTCCTGCGCACGCCCTTCGGCCTCATGCTGTCGGCGTCGCCGGCGACCAACGGCGTATTCGAGAGCGTGTGGCTCAACGTGTTGAGCTTCGAGGCGCTGCTGTTCACGATCTCGATCGCCTTCATTCTCTTGGCGATGGCGAAGGAGCGCACCGAATACCGCCATCGTACGGCGGCCCTGATCGATCCGCTGACCGGAATTTCAAACCGTCGCGCTTTCCTTGAGGACAGCGAGTTGCAGCTCAGCCGCCAGGGGAGCGATCCGCGGCCGATCGCAGTGATGCTGCTTGATCTCGACAATTTCAAATCGATCAATGACCGTTTCGGCCATGCCATGGGTGACCGGGTGTTGCAGGTCTTTGCCGAAGTGGCCGGCAACTGCATGCGCCGCAGCGATCTGTTCGGCCGGCTCGGCGGTGAGGAATTCGCGGCGCTTTTGGTCGACGCCGCGCGCGACCGCGCCCTCGCGGTCGCCAATGAGATCCGCCGCTCCTTCGCCGAAGCCACGCGCGAGATTGATGGCCGGCCCGTGATCGGCACCGTGAGCATCGGCGTCGTCGTCACCTATGACGCCGATCTCGATGTCTCTGCCTTGCTGGCCCAGGCCGATCACGCGCTTTATCGCGCCAAGGACAATGGCCGCAATCGCGTGGAATTGGCCTCGATCGAACTCATTCTCGATCGCGCCAAACGCGCCGCGGACGCTGCGGCCGGCATCAGGCGCGGCGCCCGCACAGCCGCGTAAGCAATCGTATTTTCATTTCGCTTTTGATCGTAACACTGTGGGCGCTCGCCTACCGCGTACCGTCTGGCGCCGCCTCACACGATATGGGCCTGTGCCCACCATCGATTGGCTTTGCCGCCGGCGTTTGCCGTTTCCGCGCGGTGCTGTATAGGCGTGTGCCGTTTCGCTGCCGGGGAGGACAACATGAAGCTGATGAGCCGACGTCATCTGTTAGGTTCAGTCGCGGTGCTCGCCGCTGCTGCCGCGTCCGGCCGCGTCGGCCATGCGGCCACATCGAGCGGCACGTCGGCACTGCCGGCGCGCGGAACATTCGTTATCCGTAATGCCTATGTCATGACCATGGACGAGGCCGGCGACCTTAGCGATGCCGACGTGCATGTGGCGAACGGCGCCATCGTTGCCGTCGGACAAAGCCTCAAGGCGCCGGGTGCTTCTACCATCGATGGACGCGGCATGATCGTGCTGCCGGGCCTGATCGAAACCCACTGGCATATGTGGAACACGCTGCTGCGCAGCATGTCTGGCGACAAGCCGGAGACGGGATATTTCAAAACCACTGCGCTGCTTGGCCAGAAATTCGAAGCCGGCGATATGTACCAGGGCACGCGGCTGGCCTGCGCCGAGGCGATCAACAACGGCATCACCCATGTGCACGATTGGTGTCACAATATTCGTGGCCCGGCTTATGCCGACGCCGACCTCAAGTCGCTGCGTGAATCCGGTTTGCGTGCACGTTTCTCCTATGGCTGGTCGCAGGCCATGCCGAACGGCCAAGTCATGGATCTCGCCGATCTCAAGCGCCTGCGCGAAGACTGGAGCAAGATATCGCCGGACGGGCTGATCACGCTCGGTTTTGCCTGGCGCGGGCAGGGCGGCAACAATCCGGCAACTGCCATACCGCCTGAAGTCTACAAAGCCGAAATCGAGGCTGCGCGCCAACTCGGCTTGCCCATCACGGTTCACGCCAGCGGCTCGCGGCCGGTCGTCGGCCAGATCGACGGCATCGCCAAAGCAGGCCTTCTCAAGAGCGACATGCAGATCGTCCATGCCGACAAGGCGGCGCCTGACGAGATCAAGGCAGTGGCGGACGCAGGCGCGAGCCTCAGCATTTCGCCCTTCACGGAATTGCGCATCGGCTTCGGTTTGCCGCAAACCGCGAAATTCCTTGAAGCTGGTATTCCGGTCGGCTTGTCCGTCGACACCGTCGAATTGTCCGGCAATGCCGACATGTTCGGCATCATGAAAATCACGCAGAATGTCGAGAACGGCATCAGTGAGAACGAATTCAAATTGACCGCGCGCCGCGTGCTGCAGCTCGCGACCAGCGAGGGTGCGCGTTCGATGGGGATCGGCGACAAAACTGGCTCGCTGAAGCCCGGCAAACGCGCCGATCTGATCATGGTGGACACGCGCGGCATCAATCTCGGCGTGTTCGGCGATCCGGCACATATGCTGGTGACGGCGGCCGAACCCGCAAATGTCGATACCGTGATGGTCGATGGCCGTATCCTCAAACGACACGGCAAGCTGACAGCGCTCGATGCTGATGCGATCGTCGCCGATGCTGCGGCGGCCAATGCCGCATTGCGCAAGCGCGCCAATTGGTCGTGAAATTCCAATCTTGTATCAAAACCTCGTAACGAGAGAAAGAAAATATGAAACGCAGTACCGATCGCATCCTCACCACCCATGTTGGCAGCCTGATCCGGCCGGCGGAGCTGCAGGAATTTCTGCGAGCGAAGCAGGCAGGCAAGCCCTACGACGAAGCCGCCTATCAGGCTTGCCTGAAAGGGACCGTTGCCGACGTGGTGCGCGAGCAGGCCGAGGTCGGCGTTGACGTCGTTTCCGACGGCGAGTTCGGCAAGTCGATCAGCTGGTCACAATACGTGCTCGAGCGGTTGAGCGGCTTCGAGCGGCGGCCGATCAAGCCCGGCGCCAATCCCTTCATGCGCGGTGTCGACCGCGAGAAATTCGCGGCCTTCTATGCCGAGCTCGACGCCCGCGAACATGTGGCGACGACGACGGAGGCGGTCTGTGTCGGGCCGCTCTCTTATACCGGCCAGGCGGAGTTGCAGCGCGACATCGACAATTTCAAAGCGGCGCTCAAGGGCGTCAAGGTCGCGGAGGCATTTCTTCCGGTCGCTGCACCCGCAAGCGTTATTCCGGACCGCAAGAACGAATATTACAAGAGCGACGAGGAACTCATCCGCGCCATCGGCGCCGCGATGCACACTGAATATAAGATGATCATCGATGCGGGCTTCGTGCTGCAGCTCGACGACGCGCGCGCTGCCGTTACCTATGACCGCATGGTTCCGCCGGGAAGCTTTGCCGACTACCGCAAATGGCTGGCGCTGCAGGTCGATGTGCTCAACGAAGCGATCGCGGGACTGCCCGCCGACCGCATCCGCTATCACGTCTGCTGGGGCAGCTGGCCCGGTCCGCATACCTCCGACGTGCCACTGAAGGACATCGTCGATCTTCTCCTCGGCATGAACGTTGGCGCGCTCGTCATCGAGGATGCCAATCCACGCCACGAACATGAGTGGCGCGTGTGGGAAACCGCAAAGCTCCGCAAGGATCAGGTGCTCATTCCCGGCGTCATCAGCCACGCCACCAATGTCGTCGAGCACCCTGAGCTTGTCGCTGAGCGCATCGTCCGGCTCGCCAAGCTCGTCGGCCGCGAGAACATTATCGCCGGCACCGATTGCGGCTTTGCGCAAGGACCATTTTACCGCCGGGTGCACCCAAGCGTGATGTGGGCGAAGCTCGACGCACTGGCGCAAGGCGCCAAGCTCGCCAGCAAGCAATTGTGGGCGTGACAAAATAACGCTGTGACACGACGAGGAGCGTTTCGTCCCTCGCCGTTGTGCTCTCCGTCACATCGTCGCCTCAACTCAAAGCGATACAGTCACTCCCTTTGCTCTGCTGAGCGGGGAGCAAATGAGGCTGCGCTGTTTGAGGTCTTGTCGATGGATCTTCGAAACAAAGCCGCTCGCACCTCAAATTGTTGTGATCTCGTCCTGAGCGAGATCAATGACGATCCCTTATGCGTGCATTTCTCTGACGGAGGAAATAGCCATGCGTGAGCCAAATCCTGACAAGTTGAACGAGCTCGTCGGCAAGCTGGTCGGCGATCTCGGTGCCTCTTTCGCCGGTGCAAGCATCCTGCTCGGCGATCGGCTCGGACTTTACAAAGCCATGGCCGACGGCGTGCCGGTGACACCCGCCGAACTCGCCAAAAAGACCGGCCTGCACGAGCGCTATGTGCGCGAATGGCTGTCCGGCCAGGCGGCGTCCGGATATGTCGATTATCAGGCCGACAAGAACACGTTCGCATTGTCGCCTGAACAGGCGATGGCCTTCGCCGAAGACGGCTCTCCGGCGTTCTTCGCCGGCGCTTTCGACATTGTGCAGTCCTTGTATTTGGATGAGCCCAAAGTCGCCGAAGCGTTTCGCACCGGCAAAGGGGTCGGCTGGCACGACCATTCAAAGTGCCTGTTCTCCGGGACCGAGCGTTTTTTCCGGCCGGGCTATAATGCCAACCTCGTTTCGAGCTGGCTTCCCGCGCTCGACGGCGTCGAGGCCAAACTCAAAGCCGGCGCCAAGGTTGCCGATGTCGGATGCGGCCATGGTGCTTCAACCATCGTGATGGCGAAGGCCTATCCGAAATCCGAGTTCTTCGGCTTCGATTATCACGTGCCGTCGATCGAGCGTGCCAAGGCCTTGGCCCGGGAAGCCGGTGTCAGCGATCGCATTACCTTCGCGCAGGCAAACGCCAAGGGTTTTCCGGCGCACAGCTACGATCTCGTGGCGTTTTTCGACTGCCTGCACGACATGGGCGATCCGGTGGGCGCCGGCAAGCACGTGAAAGAGACGCTGGCCAAGGACGGTGTCTGGATGATTGTCGAGCCGTTCGCGCACGACAATCTCAAGGACAATTTGAACCCTGTCGGCCGTGTTTTCTACGGCGCTTCCACTTTCATTTGCACGCCGGCGTCATTGTCTCAGGAGGTCGCGCTTGGGCTCGGTGCTCAAGCTGGCGAGCGCCGCCTGCGCCAAGTCGCGACCGAGGCGGGCTTCACGCGTTTCCGCCGTGCCAGCGAAACGCCGTTCAACATGATATTCGAGGCGCGCCTCTAAATACTGAAGGGGGTGGTCAAGCGCTCTATTCGGCGGCCACCGCGCGGACCTCTTCGGTCTCGGCATCCTCGATCGGCCCGCGGCGCGGGCCGAACAGCCAAGTCTGCAGCCGGTCGAGATAGAGATACACTACCGGCGTGGTGTAGAGCGTGAGCACTTGGCTCAACGCGAGGCCGCCGACCATGGCATAGCCCAGCGGCTGGCGCATCTCGGAGCCCGCGCCGTTGGCGATGGCGAGCGGAATACCGGCGAGCATGGCGGCGGCCGTCGTCATCAGGATCGGCCGGAAGCGCAACAGGCAGGCTTCGCGGATCGCGTCGAGCGGCTCGGCATGCCGTTCGCGCTCGGCCGCGATGGCGAAGTCCACCAGCATGATGCCGTTCTTCTTGACGATGCCGATCAGAAGAATGATGCCGATAATGCCGATCACGGAAAGATCCATGTGACCAAGCCGCAGCGCCAAAAGTGCGCCGACACCTGCTGACGGCAGGGTGGACAGGATCGTCAGCGGATGGATGAAGCTCTCATAAAGGATGCCGAGAATGATGTAGACGACGATCAGCGCGGCGCCGATCAAGGCAGGCTCGCTGCGCAGCGAGGTCTGGAACGCCTGCGCATTGCCTTGGAAAGTCGGGATGATGGCCGACGGCATGCCGATCTCGCGCGAGGCATCGTTCACAGCGTCGACGGCCTGGCCGAGCGAAACGCCAGGCACCAGATTGAAGGTGATGGTGACGGCGGGAAACTGGCCTTGATGCGAAATCAGGAGCGGCCCGACGCCGTTGCTGTCGATCGACACCAGCGAGCTCAGCGGCACCGCGCCGCCGGTGAGCGGTGATTTCACATAAAGCCGGTCAAGCGTGGAAAGGTCCTTCTGCAGATCCGGCAGGATTTCCAGAACCACGAAATAGGTTTTCAGCTGGGTGAAATATTGTGTGATCTGGCGCTGGCCGAAGGCGTCGTTGAGCGTGTCGTCGATGGTCTGCGGCGAAATGCCGAAGCGCGAGGCTTGATCGCGATTGATCGTGATTTGCAGTTTTGGCGCGCTGGCGGCGAGGTCGGAGGTGACATCGGCGAGCTGCGGCAGCGTGCGCAGCTTCTCCAGAAGCTTCTGCGACCACTCGTTGAGCTCGGCAATATTGGTGTCCTGCAGCGTATACTGAAAACTGCCGCGGGCGACGCGGGCGCCGACATTGATGTCTTGCGTCGGCTGCAGAAAAAGGTTGACGCCCTCGAGCTTGGCGATCTGCGGCCGCAATCGATCGATGATCTGTGAGGCGTTGAGTTTGCGCTCATTGTGCGGCTTGAGCACGATGAAAAAGCGGCCGGTATTGGCCGAATTGGCCGATCCCGTGGAGCCGGTGAACGACCCGAAACCTTGCACGTCAGGATCGCGCAGCAGCACGTCGCCAACTTTTTGCAGGAGCCGCATCATCTCCTTGGGCGAGGTTTCCTGTGCTGCTTCGGCAAAGCCCTGCAGCATGCCGGTATCCTGTATCGGGAAAAAGCCCTTGGGAATGAAGTAGGCCATGACCACGGTCAGCACCATGGTGGCAAAGAACACGCACAACGTGATGGGCTGGTGGCGCAGCACCACATCGAGCGTGCGCCGGTAGAACGACAGCATCGCGTCGAAGCCGGACTCGATCACACGGTAGACGCGGCCGTGTCTGTCCGGCTCACGGTGCATGAAGCGCGAGCACATCATCGGCGCGAGCGTCAGCGACACCAGCGCCGAGACAGCGATGGAGGCGGTGACCGTCAGCGCGAATTCGCGGAACAGCCGGCCGATAATGCCGCTCATGAGCAGGAGCGGGATGAACACCGCGATCAGCGAGCAGGAGATCGACAATACGGTGAAGCCGATCTCGCGCGAGCCCTTGAGCGCTGCCTCGAACGGCTCTTCGCCATGTTCGACGTGCCGATAAATGTTCTCGACCACGACGATGGCGTCGTCGACCACGAAGCCGACCGCGATCGTCAGCGCCATCAGCGACAGATTGTCGAGGCTGAAATTCATCATATACATCGCCGCAAACGAACCGGCGAGCGCGAGCGGGACCGTGACGCTTGGAATGAGCGTCGCCCAGAAATTGCGCAGGAACAGCAGGATCACCAGCACCACGAGGCAGATGGTCAGCATCAGTGTGAATTCCACATCCTCGACAGAGGCGCGGATGGTGACGGTGCGGTCGAGAATGGTTTCGACCTTGACCGCGGGCGGAATACGCGCGGTCAGCTGCGGTAGCTCGGCCTTCACCGAGTCGACGATGTCGATGACATTGGCGCCGGGCTGCTTAAAGATGGCAAGGATCACGCCGGGCGTGTTGCTCTGATAGGCGGCGACGGTGCGGTCGACGGCGTCGGCGACGGCGTGTCCGACATCGCGCACCCGGATCGGGGCGCCGTTGCGATAGGCCAAGACGACGTCGTTGAATTTATCGGCGTCGACGATCTGGTCGTTGGCGGCGATGGTGAAGGTAATCTTATCACCGTTGACGACGCCCTTGGCGGCATTGGTCGTCGAAGTGGCGATCTGGCCACGGATCTCTTCGAGCGTGAGCCCATTGGCGGCAAGCTTCGCCGGATCGACCTGCACGCGGATCGAAGGCGTGACGTCGCCGAACACCGAGACCTGCGCGACGCCGTTCACCTGCGACAGCTGCTGCGCCAGGAACAGGTTGGCGTAATCGTCGACATTGATCAGCGGCATCGTGTCGGAATGCACCGACAAGAGCAGCACCGGTGTATCGGCGGGGTTGACCTTCTTATAAGCCGGGGGCGTGGTCAGCGATTGCGGCAGCGTCTTGCTCGCGACCGTGATTGCCGCCTGCACGTCTTGGGCGGCCGAGTCGATATTGCGGTTGAGGTCGAACTGGATGACGATGGTCGAGGCGCCGAGCGAGCTCGTCGAGGTCATCTGCGTTATGCCGGCGATCTGGCCGAATTGCTGCTCCAGCGGAGCCGCCACCGATGTCGCCATGGTGTCGGCGCTGGCGCCGGCCCAGGTCGTGGTGATCTGGATGGTCGGAAAATCGACCTGCGGCAGCGGCGCCACCGGCAGAAACGGAAACGAAACAATGCCGACGAAGGCCAACGCCGCCATCAAAAGGGTCGTGGCGACCGGCCGCCGGATGAACGGTTCCGAAATGCTCACGTCGCGTCCCCGCTGGTCGCGGTTCGCGCCGGTGCGACGATGACGGGCGCATTGGTCTCGAGCTTATATTGCCCGTCCGTGACCACGTGGTCGCCGTCTTCGACGCCGGAAAGTACAATCGTATTGTCGCCGGTCGTTGGTCCGGTCTGGATGGGGCGCGGCTCGACGGTATTGTCCTTCTTCACCACCCAGGTGAATAGGCCATGCGGGCCGCGCTGCACGGCAGCCGGTGGGATGACCACGACGTTTTTGCGAGTCTCGAGCAGAAGCTGCGCATTGACGAACTCGCCCGGCCACAGTTTCTCATCTTCATTGCTGAAGGTGGCCTTGAGCCGATACGTCGCCGTGGCCTGGTCGATCT
Organism: Xanthobacteraceae bacterium; assembly: GCA_036264635.1. GTDB lineage: Bacteria > Pseudomonadota > Alphaproteobacteria > Rhizobiales > Xanthobacteraceae > BOG-931. Next base: position 34,968 of record DATAQN010000211.1, read on the forward strand.
GATTGTCGATGGTCGTGAGCTTGCCCGTGCTCAAGAGGTGGACATTGTCGCGGTCGTAAGCGGCGACCTGCACCTCGCCGCGCTTCATGGCTTCGCGCACATCGTCAAGCGTCTGCGCCGGCAGCGTGAACATCACCACGGCCGGTTCGGTTTGCGTCAGCACGGCGATCGAAATCTGATCGCTTGCATGCACAATATTGCCAGGATCGACCATGCGCATGCCCATGCGGCCGTCCGTGGTCGCGGTAATATTGGTATAGTCGAGATTGGTCTGCGCAGTTTCGATCGCGGCGATGTCGGCGTCGATCGAGGCTTTGGTCTGATCGACCTTGGCTTGCTGCAGATCGACATTCTGCTGTGTCTCGGCATTGCGGGCGACGAGCGTCTGGAAACGGGCGAGATCTTTCACTGCTGCGATCAGCTGCGCCTCATCTTGTGCCTTGTGGGCTCTGGCTTGATCGAGGGCGGCTTGATAGAGGCGGGGATCGATCTTGGCGAGCAGGTCGCCTTTCTTGACGCGCTGGCCTTCCTTGAAAAACACATCCTGCAGCTTGCCGTCGACCTGCGAATGGATGCCGACGGTGAACAAGGCCTGCACCGTGCCAAGGCCGATCAGATAAATCGGCACGTCCTGTCGCGACGCTGTCGCCACAGTGACAGGGACGGCATTGCGCGCCGAGCGTGACGCATGGGCCGGATCGGGGCCTTGCGAAACATACCAATAGACGCTTCCGGCGATTGCCGCGGCTGCAACACAGCCTGCGATGACAACCGCACCGCGGCTCCGCCGCGCTGGGCCGTTAGGCCTTAACTCCACGAGCTTCTTCCCTCTAGTAGGCGCGTTGAGCGCGCTGTTCTTTGCCCCACTATACTTCGTATTAGTTACCAGGGTGAACGGTTTTCCAATAGTGCGAAAACCGCTTTTCCGCAGTGCGGCGATCGCATAAATTTTGCGTAAACGTCTGCCGCACGTAACCGACAACTGCAAAGATGGCAGGGCGTTTCCCTGGTTGGGCCGTTTCCCCGGTTGAGCCTTGGGGCCCAACGGATCGCGGCATAGGGTGGTCCGGCCGGCAGGCATGCTGGCCGCAGCATTTAGCCCGGGGGGTTAAGCTGTGGGATTTGCGCTGCGGGATTTGCTAGGCTGGACCCAACGTTGCGCCGCGACACCCGCATTCGGACAAGACATTTGGAGGAAACCGACCATGCTCGATACGGCCAAAAGACAGAGCACCGCTCCTTTTGATACCGCACGGCTCGATCGGCTGATGGACAAGCAGGGCTTCGATGTTCTCTTGGTCACCTCCAAGCACAATGTGCAATATCTCCTCGGCGGCCACCGTGCGTTCTTTTTTGAATCCATGGATGCGATGGGGCTGAGCCGCTATCTGCCGGTTCTGGTCTACGCCAAGGACGAGCCGCAGAAGGCCGGGTTCTTCGGCCACCGCATGGAGGGCTTTCAGCACCAGAACACGCCGTTCTGGGTGGCCGAGGTCGACACCAAGAGTTCAGGCTCCGTCGACGTCATGGAAAGGGCCGTGGCCTATGCCAAGAAGCTCGCGCCCAATCCGAAGCGCATCGGCGCCGAGCTCGCCTTCATCCCGGTCGATTCTTACGACGTGATCCGCAAAGCGTTTCCACACGCTGAAATCAAGGATGCGCTGTTCGTGCTTGAGCGCTTGCGCGCGATCAAGACTCCGCACGAGCTTGAAATGCTGAAAACCGCCTCCGACGCGGTGATCGATTCCATGCAAGTGGTGTTTCAGAAGCATGGCCCCGGCGCCAGCAAGGCGGAACTGACCGAGGCGCTGCGCCGCGAAGAGACCTCGCGCGGGCTCACCTTCGACTATTGCCTGATCACGGTGAATTCGAGCTTGAACCGCGCGCCGTCGGATGAGCGCTGGGAGAAGGGCGGTGTGCTGTCGCTTGATTCCGGCGGCAATTATCACGGTTATATCGGCGACGTCTGCCGCATGGGCGTTGCCGGCGAGCCGGACCAGGAGCTTGTCGATATTCTAGCCGAGCTCGAATCCGTTCAGCAGGCCTCGATGAAAGCGGTGAAGCCCGGCGTGCCCGGAAAGCAGGTCTATGCCGCAACTGATACGCTGCTGCAGAAATCGAAGCTGCATAATCACATCGAATTTCTCGCCCACGGCATGGGGCTCGTGAGCCATGAAGCACCGCGGCTCACCAATTCGGGGCCGGTGCCTTACGATGCCTACGACGCCGACCTGCCGCTGGAAACCGGCATGGTGGTTTCGGTCGAGACCACGCTGAAACATCCGCGGCGTGGTTTCATCAAGCTCGAGGACACCGTTGTGGTCACCCCGACTGGCTATGAAGTCTATGGCGATCGCATCCGTGGCTGGAACAAAGCAGGCGTGGCTTGAGCAGCAATCGATGCAAATGCAATTGACAGCTGACGGGGCATCTTGAAGGCGCCCTATTTCGGAAACTGCCTGTAACCGTATCCGACTGCGGGCCGGATATACTTTTTTAGTGCGTCGCTGCTTTCGTATCACGTCGCTCGCGCAATCCGCATGCTTTGCCGGAGGAGATATCCATGGATTCCATGTCCCGACGTGCCGTGCTTGCCGCTGCCGCGGCCGGCTCGGTCGCAGGTGCCGCTACGGCCGCGAACGCGGCAAGTTTTGGTAATCCCGACGAGCCGCCGCAAGGCGAGATCAACACCAAGAACAATCCCTCAAGCTTTACCGATCCGGGGCCGCAGAATCCGGCGATCAGCTCGCAATTCCCCGGCGCGTTCTCGCCAGCTGCGACCGATGTCGGCGACATGCCGATGTTCTGGGCCTCCTTCAACAATGCGCCGCGGCGCATTCAGGACGGCGGCTGGGCGCGGCAGGTCACGCAGGCCGATTTTCAGATCGCCGAAGAGATTTCCGGCGTCAACATGCGGCTGATCCGTGGCGGCATCCGCGAACTGCATTGGCATCAGGCGGCGGAATGGGCCTATGTCACCAGAGGCGCGGTGCGCATCACGACCCTCGATGCGCAAGGGCGCGCCAATGTCGAAGACGTTCATGAAGGCGGGCTTTGGTATTTTCCCTCCGGTCTGCCGCATTCGCTGCAGGGCATCGGCGAAGACGGCGCCGAATTCATCCTGGCCTTCGATAACGGCCGGCAGACCGAATACAACACGCTGTTGTTGAGCGATTGGCTCGCGCATACGCCGCCCGACATTCTGGCGCAGAATTTCAACGTGCCTGCCGATGCTTTTGCAAAAATACCGCTGCACTCGCTCTATATCTTTCCAGGGCAGATGCCGGGTCCGCTCGCACAAGAACAGGCGCAGGCGCAAGGCGTCGCCGGTAAGATACCCAATCCATCGAGCTTTGCGCTCGCCAGCATGGAGCCCACGCGCAAGACCAAAGGCGGTGAAGTGCGCATCGCTGACAGCAGCAATTTCAAGGCCTCGCTCACCGTTGCGGCAGCCCTTGTGACTGTGCATCCGGGCGGTCTGCGTGAAATGCATTGGCATCCGAATGCGGACGAGTGGCAATACTATATCGCCGGCCAGGGCGAGATGACGGTGTTCAATGTCGGGCCGCGCGCGGTGACGCAGAACTTCAGGCCCGGCGATATCGGCTATGTGAAGAAGTCGCTCGGCCATTACATCAAGAACACCGGCGACACCGATCTGATCTTCCTGGAAATCTTCCGCAGCGATCGCTTCGAAGATATTTCGCTGTCGGATTGGCTCACGCACGCGCCGCGCGCGCTGGTCGCGCAGCACATCAATATGGATCCGGCGACCATAGCGAAGTTCCCCAACGACAAGCCGCTGGTGCTGCCGGAATAGTCACTGGACCAAAGCGTGGCTTAGACGCGCGCCTGCGGCCGCGTGACATTGTGGCCGCAGGCTGCTGTTTTTGTTTCTGAAAATCGTATGCGCCACGCATGAATGCGAGCGCACGAAACGGCGCGCTTGACGCCGGGTGGGAAAACGGCGTAGCTCTCACGCAAATCCGAATAAAAGTTCGCTATCCGAACTTAATCCGAGGGCGGAAGCTGCCGTGGCCAAAGCGTCGCAACAGTCGGTGCGGAAGCGGGTGCCAAAGTCGGCGCAGAAGCGCGGACGAAGGCAGGCGCCCGATTCAGCCAAAGCGCTGTCCAAGGACGCCGACAAGAATACGGTCCATTCGCTCGCCAAGGGCTTTCGCATTCTCGAAGCCTTTACGGCGCAGGAGCCGGAACTCACGCTCGCTGAGGTCGCGCGCAGAGCGGGCGTCGACAACGCGACCGCCTTTCGCTTTCTCAATACGCTGGTCCAGACCGGCTATGTCGAGCGGGTCCAGGGCGCGCGGCTATTTCGCCTGACCACCAAAGTGCTCGACCTCGGCTTCAATGCCATCGCGCATTCTGATTTGCGGACCCAGGCGCGGCCCGTCCTGCGCAGCCTTGTCGGCGAGATCAACGAAGCCGCCTCGGTCGGCGTGCTTGACGGCTCCAACGTCATTTATATCGAACGCATCCAGGCGGGCCTTGCCCGGCTTGGCGTCGACACCCGCATCGGCAGCCGCGTTCCGGCCTATGCGACGGCCATCGGCCACGCCATTCTCGCCTGGCTGCCGCGCACCGTGCAGATTGCGATTTTGGACGCGCAGCCGCGTCCGCCGCTCACCGTGACGACGCAGACCAAGCTGGATGCGCTGCTGGCCCGTTTCGTTGAGGTCAAAGCGCGTGGCTATGCGGTTTCAGATCAGGAAACCGTACCCGGTCTTTATGTTCTCGCCGCGCCTATTCTCGACAGCGACGGTGTGCCGCTCGCCGGCATCAGCATCGCTGCTCCCGCCATCCAGACCTCGCTCAAGAACTTTGAAAGCGCCGGCGCGAGGCCGATCGTGCAAGCGGCCAGCGCACTGTCGCGCGCACTGCAAGCCAGCGGCGGCTTCATCCATCGGCAGTCGGCGTGAGAGATCCGAAAAGACACCAACAGGAGGCCAATGTGAAGAGCATCGATTTCAACGGCATCATTCCCGCGATTGCGGTGCCGTTTGCCCGCGACTTCGCCATCGACGAACTGGAACTGCGGCGCTTCGCGCAATGGCTCGCCGGACAGCCTGGTATCACGGCGCTGATGACCAACGGACACACCGGGGAGGTCTTCTCGCTGACGCCGCGTGAGCGCGCCGAAGTCACGCGCATGACGGCGAGCGCCGTCGGCGGCCAATGCCCGGTCATTTCTTCAATCGTGTGCGAAGGCATCAAGGACGCCGTGGAACAGGCGCAATGGGCGAAGGACGCCGGCGCGACCGGCCTCGACATCATGCCGCCGCATCACTGGCTGCGCTTCGGCTTCCAGCCGCAGCATTGCCTCGACTATTTCAATGCCATCGGCGAAGCAGTCAACCTGCCGCTCATCGTCCATATCTATCCGGCCTGGACGCGCGGCTCTTATCCCACGTCGCTCCTCGCCGATCTTGCCAAGCTGCCGCATGTCGCCGCCTTCAAGATGGGCGAGCGTGAGATGAACAAATATGCCCGCGATATCGCGGCCATCCGTGAGGCCAACGCTGGCAAGGCGCTGCTGACCTGTCACGACGAGTACCTTCTGGCGTCCATGGTGCAGGGCATCGACGGCGCCTTGGTCGGCTTCGCATCGCTGGTTCCCGGCCTGATCTATGGTCTGCTCAAGGCGGTCAAAGCCGGCAATCTCGATGAAGCGATGCGGCTGCAGGCTCTGATCACGCCGCTGAAGGACGCTGTCTACGGTGCGGGCGAGCCGACCGGCGAAGCGCACGGCCGCATGAAGGCTGCCATGGCGCTTGCTGGGATCCTGCGCGAGGGCACCGTGCGTCCGCCAACCCATGCGCCGAGCGCCGCTGAGCTTGAAACGATCCGGCGCGCTTTGCAGCACGCGGGTCTTCTCAAACGCGCGGCGGCTTGAGAGCTTTCAAGGCACGGGTAGTCGCTATGGCCGATATCGCAGGAAAATCCAGGGACCTTCACGGCGGCGCGCGCAGCGCCGTCGTCACTGGAAGCTCTTCAGGGATCGGCAAGGCCATCGCCGTGCGCCTTGTAGGCGAGGGGTGGCATGTCATCGGCCTCGACAAGGCCCAATGCGATGACGGCGTGGAAAATCTTCGCTCGGTCGCTGTCGATTTGACCGACTTCCATGCGCTCACACGCGTTGTTGACGGCATCGGTGAAACCGACGCCGTCGTCCATGCCGCGGGCTTCATGCGAACGGCGCCGCTCGGCGCGCTTATTCCCGGCGACGGTGCTGCGATGTGGCGGATTCACGTTGAAGCCGCCGCGGTGATCGCCGACACGTTGTTGCCGAAAATGTCCCGTGGCGGGCGCATCGTGCTGATCGGCAGCCGCACCGCCAGCGGTGCGGCCGGACGCAGCCAATATGCCGCGGCTAAAGCCGCGATGGTTGGCATGGCCCGCTCGTGGGCGGCGGAGCTTGCGCCGAAGGGCATCACCGTCAATGTCGTCGCGCCGGCCGCTACCGGGACGCCAATGCTCGGCGATCCGGCACGCGGCAGCACGCCGCCAAAGCTGCCACCGATCGGCCGCTTCGTGGGCGCCGAGGAAGTCGCCGCACTGACCGCGTTTCTGCTCGGCCCCGAGGCATCAGCGATCACCGGACAGCAAATCATGATCTGCGGCGGCAGTTCGCTTTAAGAAAATTCGGAGGTCTTATGTCGGTTCGTATTCTGGAATTGCGTGAGGTCACCAAGCCGATCTCGTCGCCGATCCGCAACGCCTATATCGACTTCACCAAAATGACGGCGAGCCTGGTCGCGGTCGTCACCGATGTGGTGCGCGATGGCCGCCGTGTCATCGGCTACGGCTTCAATTCCAACGGCCGCTACGGGCAGGGCGGCCTGATACGCGAACGTTTCACCGATCGCATCCTGCAGGCCGAGCCGAAGAGCCTTCTCGACGACGCCGGCACCAATCTCGATCCGCATCGCATCTGGGCCGCGATGATGGCTAATGAAAAGCCCGGCGGCCATGGTGAGCGCTCGGTCGCCGTCGGCACGATCGACATGGCGGTGTGGGACGCGACCGCGAAGATCGCCGGGAAGCCACTGTTCCGGCTGCTCGCGGAACAGCACGGCCGCAAAGCCGATCCGCGCGTCTTCGTCTACGCCGCCGGTGGCTACTACTATCCGGGCAAGGATCTGTCCGCGCTGTGCGCCGAAATGCGCGGCTACCTCGACCGCGGCTATACCGTCGTCAAAATGAAGATCGGCGGCGCGCCGATCGCGGAAGACCGGCAACGCATTGAAGCGGTGTTGAAGGAAATCGGCAGCGAGGCACAACTCGCAGTGGACGCCAATGGCCGCTTCGATCTCGATACCGCGATCGCCTACGCCAAGATGCTGCGCGACTATCCGCTGTTCTGGTATGAGGAAGCCGGCGACCCGCTCGACTTTCAGCTGCAGGCGGCGCTTGCCGAATACTATCCGGAGCCGATGGCCACCGGCGAGAATCTGTTCAGCCATCAGGACGCGCGTAATCTTCTCCGTTACGGCGGCATGCGGCCGGATCGCGACTGGCTGCAATTCGACTGCGCGCTGTCTTACGGCGTTGTTGAATATGAGCGCACGCTGAAGGTTCTTGAGACGGCAGGCTGGTCGCCGCGGCGCTGTATTCCGCATGGCGGCCATCAGATGTCGCTCAACATCGCGGCCGGCTTAGGGCTCGGCGGCAACGAGAGCTATCCCGATCTGTTCCAGCCCTATGGCGGATTTCCCGACAGCGTGAGGGTCGTCGGCGGACACATCACCATGCCGGAACTTCCTGGCATCGGCTTTGAAGGCAAGAGCGATCTCTATGCCGAAATGCGGGCGCTCGCCGCCTGATCAGAACGAGTGAAACGCGAAGAAAGAAAACAGCAAAGACAGTGGAGGCAGTGATGAACAGGCGTGAATTCGTCACAGGTGCAGCGACTGCCGCAGCCGCGGCGATTTGCAAGCCGGCGATCGCGGCGCCCGCGTGGCCGGCCAAAGGCCGAACCATCAAGGTCATCGTGCCGTGGCCGCCGGGCGCGGCCAATGACGCGCTCGGCCGTCTGGTTGCGCAGCGGCTGCAGGACAAGTTCGGCGCCACCGCGATCGTGGAGAACCGCACCGGCGGCTCCGGCCTCGTCGGCACCAAATACGTCATCGATGCCGATCCCGACGGCTATACGTTTCTGGCGAGCGCCTTCAACACTGCCGTCATGCCGCTGGTGCTTAAATCCGCAGACTTCAATCCGGAGACCGATCTCGAAGTTATCGCCCGCACCGGCATCGCGCCGCTGGTTTGCGTCATGACCGGGGATCGGGCGCAGAAGACCGTGAGCGAAGTCGTCAGTGCTGCCAACGCCGATCCCGGGAACTGGAATTTCGCCATCTCCGCGGTCGGCTCTGCCGGGCATCTCGCGACTATCGATTTTCTTCAGCGCACCGGCGCTCATATTCCGATGGTCGCCTATCGCGGCACGCAGCCGGCGCTGCTCGACGTGATGGCCGGCGCGGTGCAATTGCTCATCGACACGAGCTTCGCGCTGATCCCGGCGGCGAAGGACGGAACGAAGGTGCGGGCGCTCGGCATCGCTGCCCCCGAGCGCTCCGTTCTCGCACCCGATATTCCGACCATGGCGGAAGCAGGCGTGCCGGGCTTCGAGTTCCAGTCGTGGTACGGGGTCTGGGCGCCCAAAGGCACGCCGGGCGAGATTACGACGACCGTGCACGACATGGTTCAGGAAATCATGCACGATCCCAAAGTCGGCGATTCACTTAAGGCGAATTTGCTCGAACCGGTGACCGAGAGCACCGATCAGACCAAGACGTTCATCGCCAACGAAATCACGCGCGCCAAACGGCTGTTGCAGAGCGTCAACTTCCAGCCGGCCTAGCCAGTGCGTGATGATATTAGTCGAATCGCACTCGTCATTGTGAGGAGCGAAGCGACGAAGCAATCCAGCGCTGCGGCGCCGCCCTAGATTGCTTCGCTTCGCTCGCAATGACGGTGATCTTGTTCAACTGAAAATCATCGCGCTCTAGCGACCGAATATGCCGAGCAGGCCGGGCGCATGCGCATCGACGAGGATCGCCGATTGTCCTGTGTCGACGTTGAGGATTTTGGCGGTCGGCGGGAGGTTGCGATTCCACCAGCCGCCGCCCAGCGCCTGGAAGAGAAGGACCGTATCTGATAGCCGCGCCGCGCGCGCCTGCACCACCTGGATCACCGCCTGCAAATAAGTCTGCTGTGCGGTCAGCAGCACCAGGATATTGGCGTAGCCGGTCTGCATCTGCTGTTGCGCCAGGTCGTAGCTGACCTTGGCGGCGCGCTCGAAGTCGCGCGCCGCTTTGAGCGCATCGGCATCGTTCTGGATCGCGCGCAGCACGTCGGCGACATTCTGCACCGCCCCGACCACGGTGCTGCGATAGCTCCAGGCCGCCGCCTCGTAGGTGTCCTGCGCGCCGCGCAGCGTATGTAGCAGGTTGCCGGCATCGAACAGCGTCTGGGCGACATTGCCGCCGATCAGCCAGAACTGGGTACCCGGTGCGAACAAGCTGCCGATCACGGTCTGCATGGTGCCGAGATTGCCGTTGATGGCGAAGCTCGGCAGCATATTGGCGGTGGCGACGCCGACCTGGGCGCCGGCGGCATGCAATTGC
>DATAQN010000228.1:0-3215 GCA_036264635.1 Xanthobacteraceae bacterium
AGAGCGTCGCCGCCATGCGCGAGCAGCAGTTGGACGAGCGAGGCTCGGCCGGCAAAGGCGGCAGCCGAAACCGGCGAGATGCCGCTGCGTCCCCTGAGAGAAACGTCGGCGCCGCGGTCGATCAGCCGCTGCACCACGGCCGTCTGGCCGCGTTCGGCAGCGGCAAACAGCGCGGTCGAGCCCGCGAGATTGCGCGCGTCGATCGGCGCGCCCCGTTGCAGCAACAGATCGACCATCGCCAGATGCCCGGCCTGCGCCGCGTGACTCAGCGGCCGCGCACCGAGCCGGTCGCGCGCATCCACGGAGGCGCCCTGGTCGAGCAGCTGGCTCGCCAGCTCGACGCAGTTGCGGTCCGCCGCGTCGAACAGCGTCAGCGACAACTCGATCGCGGTGAGCTGCGGTTTTCCGGTCTCATAGCGGCGATCAAGCTCGCGGCACCGCGCGGGATCGGCCGCGTGGCTTGCGTTCGCGACGCCGACAACGAACAACGCGGTCAAGGCCATCAGACGGTGCAACGCGCTTACTCCGCTTGGCGGCGCAATCATCGCGAGCGCCCAGCTTGAAGTACTAACTCCGCCCGATAGTCGGCTCAAGGCAGCTACACGCACAACAATCGGGTGGGCAAAGGCGAAAAGCGCCGTGCCCACCATCCAGGGCTGCGCTCGCAATGGTGGGCACGCCTCGCTTTGCCTACCCTACAATTTGCGTTGGCAGCTAAGCCTACTTCGGCGACCAGCCGTAAGCGTTCGCGCAGGCGCCGCCCATCAGCATGGCGCGGTCGCTGGCGCCGAGACGGTCGGTCATGCGGAAGGGCTCGACCGCCTGCTCGTAATTGACGACGGCAAAGGCGCGCGTCCAGTCGGTGCCCCACAGGCATCGATCCAGGCCCCAGGCGTCGAAGATGCGCGCCAGCGGATCCCAGATGTCCGGGAATGGATAGGGCTCGCGCGACAGCGTGCAGGCGCCGGAGATCTTGATCACCACGTTCTTGCGCTTAGCGAGCTCCAGCACCTTCGGCAGATCGGCCCAGGGATTGGTCGGCGCCGGCGGCACACGCGGTTGCAGGATGCCGAGATGGTCGAGGATGAAGCGCGTGTCGGGATGGCGGTCGATGATCGCCATGCCGGCGCCGAGATTGTTCCAGCACAGCATGTTGACCGGGAAATCATGCTTGACGGCCGCGCGCGCGATGCGGTCGAGGCCCGGGTCCTTTGGATCGCGCTTGGCCTCCTTTGTCAGCATGATGCGGATGCCGACGGTGCCCGGCGTCTTCTTCCATTCGGCAACGACATCGGCGACATCGGGATTATCCGGGTCGACCGGCTTGACGAGACCGAACTTGCCGGGATGGGCGCGCTGCACCTCGACGGCATAGCTCGCATCATAGCGGTACATGGAAAAGGCGGAGATGAAGATCGCGCCGTCGACGCCGACCTTGTCCATCGCGGCCACCATCTCGTCGCCCGTTACATGCGGCGGCCAGTTCGGCACAGTGTCCCAGGGCCGTTTCGGCGTGTTGGCCACATAGGCATGAACCTGGGAATCGATAATCGGCATCGGGGCGCTCCTCTGTTTTCGGTGATTTTGGACGCTGCGGGCGGTTCCTGTCCAGATGCTGTCTCGCATGCCGGCCTGCGTTTGAGGCGGCCTTCCGCCTTTCGATTTCAGGGCAAGAACCGGAGTTTGTCGACGCTGTCGTGCGGGTAATCCTCCGCTCCAGATCGTCGAAATGCGTTCGATGATCCTCACGGTACAGATGAGGAGAGTTTGCAATGAGCAAGGAAGAAGACAACAAGGCCGTCGTGGGACGATGGTTCGACGGATTCTGGAGCAAGAGTCCCAATCTCGGCGTCATCGACGAGATCGCCGCGCCCGACATGCTGCTCAAATACTCGCTGCATGAACCGCGCCGCGGCCGTGACGACATCAGGGCGTTCATCACCGATTTCCGCGCGGCATTCCCCGACCTCAATTTCTGGGGAACGGCGGACCTGATCGCCGAGGGTGACTATGTCGTCGCACAGTGGGAAGGCGGCGGCACGCATTCGGGGCCGGCTTTCAGCGATTTTCTGGCCGGTGGTCTGCCGGCTGCGACCGGCCGCAAGCTGCACTTCACCGGCACCACCGTGTTGAAGGTAGTCAGTGGCAAGATCGTGCAGGAAATCGGTCTCGATGACGGCGTGGCGGCGCTGACCCAGCTCGGTCTGATGAACGTTGCTGAGTCAGCATCGGTCTATCGCGGGTAGAGCGTGATCCAGAAAAGTGCGAAGCGGTTTTCCTCGCGACAAACGCTGAAAACGTCTGCGCGGAGATCATGCTCAAACAAGAATTTAGAGCGCGATGGAGATTCAACCTGATCCCATCGCGCTCTAGGTGGCGAAAGAGCTTGAATGAGGTTCGCGCGAGGAGCGCGGACCTCATTTTTCTTTTTCGCGACCGTTCTCCGTAGCTCGCGCAAAACGGAAATCGGGTGGCGTCGCCCTGCATCGCCGCCGATGATTGGACAATGGTCCTTTGGGTAACGTGCAGGAAAATGAGATGATCACTCCAAAGCCAATATCCTCATCCGTCGCCGATGACGTCAGATGGGAGCGCATCATCATGCGTGACAGGACGGCCGATGGCCAGTTCTGGTATTCGGTTGCGACCACGGGCGTGTATTGCCGGCCGTCCTGTCCGTCGCGCGTCGCGAATCCTGTCAATGTTCAGCTTCACGACACGTTGGATGAAGCGAGGGCAACGGGCCGCCGGCCCTGCAGACGCTGCAATCCGGATGGGCCCTCGATTGAAGCCGAACATGCGGCCCTTGTTGCGAAAGCGTGCCGGATCGTCGAGGCGAGCGAGGAGGTGCCATCGCTGTCGCAATTGGCGGACGCCGTCGTCCGAAGTCCGGCCTATTTCCATCGGGTGTTCAAGGCCACGACCGGCCTGACGCCAAAGGATTACGCCGCGGGTCATCGCGCGAAGAAAATCAGGCAGGGGTTGACCCGCGGCAGCTCTGTCACCGAGGCAATCTACGAAGCCGGCTTCAATTCCAGCGGCCGCTTCTACGAGAAGGCCACCGAAATGCTCGGCATGACGCCATCTCGCTATCGAGCCGGTGGCGTGAACGAGGAAATCAGGTTCGCGGTCGGAGAAACTTCGCTCGGCGCCATCCTCGTCGCCTCGAGCAGGAAGGGCGTGGTTTCCATCCTGCTCGGGGACGAGCCGGACCA
>DATAQN010000140.1:0-12634 GCA_036264635.1 Xanthobacteraceae bacterium
GAGGTTCCGAAGACAGTCTCGACCGGTGGCTTGATCCAAAGGATCGCCGAGCGTGACCATCGCAAAAGCCGCAGACTCCTTAAGATTGTACCAGAGGTCTCCGGTGGCTAAGGTGTCGTCTGACAATTTCAGGCACGTTTCAGCGGATCTCAATGCTTCTCGTCTGAACGGCTCCTGCGGGCGGGCCGCCCAGCCCTCGCATAGGGCGCTTACGGTGAGATGATACGTGTTCTGATTGATCAGCAGCGCGTGCGTGTGCCATGCCCGTTTATCGGTTTTGCGCCGCGCTTCGTCCAATCTCGTGTTGTAGATCTCTAGTCCTTGGTCAGAGAAATGCTTCGCCATGTGAAGCTCGCGGAGAATTTCCTGGATTTCTGGACGCGCGCCGACTAGTGGCTGCACGCCTTGCTGTTCCTGCTTGTAGCGCTGAAATAGCGGCTCGTAATATTCATACCAGGACACGCCTAACCGAGAGTATGCGCTCGCGAGCGTCAGCGATGACTCGTAGTTCACCCTCTCATTGATCTCATTCTCTACGGCACGGCGCGCCTTCGAAAGAATCAGCTCAGTCGCTCCGCGCTGTATAAATACGATAGCAACGGCTCCGATCGCGCCCAGGACAACAAACAGCCCAATAAATATCGTGAAGAAATAGTTCGCTATGCTTAGCTCCTCCTTTGAAATATTGAGCGTCGAGTCACTGAGCTTCGCAGTCATCTCTTTCAGTTTTTCGTCCGCACTTTGTGCGTCATGCAAATAAGTCTTCTGCTGCTCAGTGGGGGGTGGATTAGCTTGCAGCGCAGTGAGCGATCTCTCGGCGGCCGACAGGCGCTCTTCCAGCTTTACGCGGTCTGCGTTCGACGAGGAATCCCGGAGACCCGCAATCGTCTTCTCGATCGATTCCAATTCGGTATTGATCTTGCGAATTTGAGCTTGATTCCTCGCGGCCTGCTGCGCCGCGCAGGTCGACGGAATCTCTATTGCCCCGACAACGCACGCGCACAGCGCGAGACCAAGGAGCCCCTTTAGCGTCAGCGCCATAAATTCCTCCCTCGTATCGCACCGGGACCATAGCGTGATCACCGGCGGTATTGGTAGGGGAGCGGCGCCGAGGCAATCGTCAGCAGATGTCTTTTGCCGGGTTTATGAGTACACGTTCTAGATCCTGATCCATTTCGATTGAATCGGATCAAGGTCTAGTTGGTTCGTTTGAGCATAACCTTTTCCGAAAACCGGTTTCCACTTTTCGGGATCATGCTCTAGACAGATCTAGCAGGTTCAGAACTCCTGCCATTGCGGCTCGTTGACGGCCACCGCCGTCGCGAGCGCGGCTTGCATGCGGCCGACCGGACCGCCTCTGGCAGGCGTAGCAGCACCGCCTCTCACCGCGGCAGCGAGCTTGGCCGGCGCCGCCTTGGCCGCCGCGACCGGCGCCGCTGGCCTGGTCGGCGACAGTTTGGTCGCCGGCGCAGAGTGCCCATCGACCCTCCCTTGGCCCCTTTGGGCATCCGTGTCGCTAACGCGGAAGACGCTGACCTCCTCGTTCATGGCGCTGGACTGATGCTCCAGCGTCTTCGCGGTCGCCGCGTTTTCCTCGACCAGCGCCGAGTTCTGCTGGGTGACCTCATCCATCTGCGTCAGCGCCTTATTGACCTGCTCGATGCCCGCCGCCTGCTCGGCACTGGCGGCAGCGATGTCGGAGACGACGGCGGCCACCTTCTTGATCGAGTCGACGATCTCGGTCAGCGCCGTGCCGGCTTTGTTGACCAGGTCCACGCCTTCCTTGACCTGATTGTTGCTGTTGGTGATCAGGTCTTTGATGTCTTTGGCCGCCTGCGAGGAGCGCTGCGCCAGGCTGCGGACTTCGGACGCCACCACGGCAAAGCCGCGACCGGCCTCACCCGCCCGCGCCGCTTCGACGGCGGCGTTGAGCGCCAGCAAATTCGTCTGCCGCGCGATTTCGTCGATCACGCCGATGATGTCGGAGATCTTGCGCGATGATTCCTCGATACGCGCCATCGCATCGACAGCCTGAGCGACGACCTGGCCGCCGCGATCGGCGACGTCGCGCGTGGCCGCGGCCGATTGATTGGCCTGTTGCGCATTCTCGGCGTTCTTTTTGACCGTGGCCGACATTTCTTCCATCGAAGACGACGTTTCTTCCAGGCTCGCCGCCTTCTCTTCGGTCCGCTGCGACAAATCGGTGGTGCTCACCGAAATTTCCGACGAGGCGTTGGATACCTCGTTAGCCGCGGCTTTGATCTTGACGATCACGGAAGTCATCGCGTCGAGAAGGCCATTGACGCCCGCACAGAGCGATTGAACCTCTCCGGTCTTGCCCTCGAGCGGAATGCGGCGTGTCAGATCGTTGGCCTTGGCGGCTTCAACCGCTTCCTGGGTCTGCGCCACGGCCTGCTGCAGGGCCCGGCTGGCGCGCACCTGTTCGGTGATGTCGGTCGCGTATTTCACCACTTTGAAAGGCTTGCCGTTGAGATCGAGGATCGGATTGTAGCTGGCCTGAATCCAGACCTCCTTGCCGCCTTTACCGACCCGCTTGTACTGACCCGCATCGTATTCCCCGCGGCCGAGCTTCTCCCAGAACATGCGATATTCGGCGCTTTGCTTGTGGGCCGGCTCGACGAACATGGAGTGGTGTTGGCCTTTGATCTCGTCGATGGCGTAGCCGAGCGCATTGAGAAAATTGGCGTTGGCGTTGAGAATCTTTCCGTCCATGGAGAATTCGATAACGGCCTGCGCTTTGCCGATCGCGCCGATCTGGGCCTCGTAATCGGCGTTGCGCAATTTCTGCTGCGTTACGTCGGTCGCGAACTTCACCACTTTGAGCGGCTTGCCCTTGGCGTCGAGGATGGGGTTATAGCTTGCCTGAATCCAAACCTCCTTGCCGCCCTTGCCTATCCGCTTGTATTCGCCGGTGTCGAATTCGCCGCGGCCGAGCTTCTCCCAGAACGCGCGGTATGCCGCGCTCTGCTTGTAGGTCGGCTCGACGAACATCGCGTGATGCTGGCCCTTGATCTCTTCGAGCGTATAGCCCAGCGTTTTGAGGAAATTCTCGTTGGCGGTGAGGATTAATCCGTCCATCGAAAATTCGATGACCGCCTGCACTTTGTTGATGGCTTCCAGCATGCCATTGGCTTGCCGCTGAGAACCGTTACCTGCCGAATGTCCAAGTCCGAGCATGTCGATCTCCGTTAGCTCGTCTGATGGGATCCGCACCGCCGGCGAGCGGCGATCCACGAGATTTCGTTTGACTAGTTGATCGCCTCTGAAAGCAGGCTGGGAAGATCGATCAGCGCGATCATGGCGTCGTCGTTGGTGACGAGGCCCGAGAGGAAACGCAGCTTCTGCGATTGCGCGATCCGCGGCACAGGTTTGATCTCGGCCGTGTCGAGCGAAACAATATCGAGCACGCGATCGCCGAGAAGCCCGACGGTCCTGCCTTCGATCTGCACGACGATCACGATGTGGAGCGGCGTCGTTTCCGTCAGGCCTTGACCGAAGCGGCAGCGCAGGTCGACGATCGGGACGATCACGCCGCGCAGATTGAGCACGCCGCGAACATAGTCCGGCTGGCCGGGCAGCGGCGTGATGGCCGTCCAGCCCTTGATTTCGCGGACCGCCATGATGTCGACACCGTACTGATCGTCGCCGATGGCGAAGCTGATGAGCTGATTGGCGGCCGCCCCGCTGTCGGACGCGCCGGCAAAGCTCGAATCGATGGACGCAGCCGGTCGAGCGTCGGTGGCCGCCGATATAACGTGATCACTCATGCTTTCGATCGTTACGCTTACGGCATTGGCGCCGGGATGCCAAAATGACGCGAAGCCAGCATCGACCGCGCCGCCCTTGCGTCTGCAAGATATTGCGCTGGGAAAGGAAACGGTCGTCCAACAAAATTGCCGGGTCGAACAAGTAACCCGGCTCGGTCGAATTCCGAATGATAAGACTATCCTGAACACATTAACGAGCGGATAATCTCAAACGTAACCACTTACCGTGAGAGCGGTCCTGAGACGCGGCCCTCCGACAAGCGGGCAAGTTTTCTTCAAGCCTTCGCGCTGCTGTATCTGGAGGCCACCTTTGGTGCTCTTTGCGGTTGCGGCAAATGCCGCCGCAACAGGTCGAGCAAAAATTCCGCGGCCGGCGTCAGCGGCAATCCGGCGCGGCGCACCGTCACGATCGGCGGAGCCGGCAGCGTTTCCTTCACCGGAATCGGCGCCAGCGTATCGCTGGTCTCGGAGAAATCGATCCATTGGATCGGCACCATCGCCAGCAGATCGCTGCAGGCGAGCGCGATCATCAAAGTGAGCGCCGACTGGCTGCGCAGCGCCAGCCGCGGCGGCGGCATGTGATGTTGGGCGAACAGTTGGCCGAGCTCTTCCTCGGCCCTGAAGGTGACCGACGTGGTCGCCCATTCGACGCCAGCGAGATCGCGCAACGAGCGCGCGCCGGCGCGCGGGTGATTCTTGCGCGCGAGAATGATCCGCACATTCTCGAACAGTGTCTCTTGCGTGAGCTCCGGCGACGGCTCCTGATCAGGCCGCGGGCCGACATAAAAATCGACGCTGCCGTCTTTGAGGCCGGCTTCGAGCGTCGGATACCAGCCTTCGATCAAATGCAGCTCGACATGCGGATAGCGGGCGCGAAACGGCTGCAGCGCCTTGGGCAACAACGCAATGTGCGCGGCAAGCGACAGCCCGGCGACGACTTTGCCGGACGTGCCGCCATGGAGCTGCTCGGCCTCGTCGCGGGCGCGACGGACCTCGGTGAGCACCGCGCTGGCGCGGCGCACGAAAGCCTGGCCCATCGCGGTCAGGATCATGCCGCGAGCGCGGCGCTCGAACAGAGGCGCGCCGAGCTCGCGCTCGAGCTCCTGGACGCTGCGCGTCAATGCCGGCTGAGCGAGCTTCAGGTGCCGCGCCGCGGCGCGCAGACTGCCGCGCTCGGCGATCGCCACGACATCGCGGAACTGGTTGAGCTTCATGCTGCGGCTCTGGGCCTTGTTTTGCGCCTTGCCGGTGGCCAGTCGAGCGATATCAAAGTGTTATCGCTGGGATGATTATGACATCTTCTTGCGATCTCCGTCCAGGACTAGATGTTTTTGTGACACCTGGAGCGTGGCGCCGGCATAGTGGCGACCGCGGCTCGCAATCAACCGCAGCCCGCAAGACTGCGTGAGGACACGAGGAAGCGATGACCCAGATTCGCGGCTTCATCGAAGCCACCCGCCGGCCCGGCGTTTTGGGCGTACACTCACTCGATCATTTCAGCCTGACGGTGCCCGACCTCGAAAAGGCGAAGACCTTCTATGAGAGCTTCGGCCTCGAGGTCCGCAAGGAAGGCAGCGGCATCGCGCTCTACACACACGGCCATCCGCATCGCTGGGGCACCTTGAGCGAAGGCCCGAAGAAGAAGCTGCATTACCTCTCCTTCGGCGCTTTCGAGGACGACCTGCCGCGCTTTCGCGAGCACCTGAACACGCTCGGCATCGAGCGGCTCGATCCGCCGGCCGGCTTCGAGAGCAACGGGCTGTGGTTCCGCGATTACGCCGGCGTCCCGGTCGAGATCCGTGTTGCGGAAAAATCCTCGCCGAATGCGAAATCGGTGTTCAGCGCACCGTCCGCCCCGCCCGGCGTGCAAGGCACTGTTGCGCGCAGCAGGGCGCCGCTCACACAGCCGCGGCGGCTGGCGCATATTCTGCTCTTCACCCCTGACGTGCCGCGCGCGCTCGACTTCTACACCAAGGTCTTAGGGCTGCGGCTGTCGGATTCCTCGGAAGGCAATATCGCCTTCCTGCACGGTGTGCATGGCAGCGATCATCATCTCGTCGCCTTTGCCCGTTCCGACGGCGTGGGCATGCATCATTGCAGCTGGGATGTCGGCAGCGTGCAGGATATCGGCCTCGGCGCGATGCAGATGGCGAGCAAAGGTTACACCGCCGGGTGGGGTCTCGGCCGCCACGTGCTCGGCTCGAATTATTTCCACTACGTCCAGGATCCCTGGGGCAGCTGGTCGGAATATTCCGCCGACATCGACTATGTCCCCGCCACCATCGATTGGGCTTCCGCCGACCATCCCGGCGAGGACTCGTTCTATCTGTGGGGTCCGAACGTGCCTGAGGACTTCGTCCGCAATTACGAACTCGACCGCTGAGCGGAATGGACGCTCCAGGTAAACGAGGGAAACGTTGGGGGAAGCCGATAACACGCAGGTGCTCATTTGCGGGGCGGGCCCGGTCGGGCTGGCGCTCGCGATCGAGCTCGGCCTGCGCGGCATCGATGTGACGATTGTCGAGCAGCGCTCGCGCACCGGCGCGCAGCCGCGGGCCAAGACCACCAATGTGCGCACCATGCAGCACATGCGGCGCTGGGGACTGGCCGAGCGGCTGCGCGCCGAGGCGCCTTTGCCTTACGACTATCCGACCGACGTGGTGTTCTCGACGACGCTGTTCGGCCGCACCCTCGCGGTTATCGAGAACGCCTTCGCCGGCAAGAAGAGCCGCGATCCGCGCTTTCCCGAACCCGCGCAATGGGTGCCGCAATATACGGTCGAGAAGGTTCTGCACGAGCGGCTGGCAAAGCTGCCGTCCGTGCATCTCGTATCCGGCACCGCGCTTGAAGAGGCGTCGCAGTCCGCCACAGGCGTGACGGCCACGGTGCGCGATCTCGCAAGCAACACGCCGACGACCATGCATGCGCATTATCTCGTCGGCGCCGACGGCGCCAAGAGCCGGGTCCGCGAGACCATCGGCGCGAAAATGACCGGCGAGCACGCCTATGCGCTGAATTACAATCTGATCCTGCGCATTCCGGAGCTCGACCGCACGCCGCCGGCCCGCCGCGCCATCATGTATTGGCTGATCAATCGCGAGAGCCCGGGCGTGTTGAGCCCGCTCGACGGCAACGGCGAATGGGCTTTCATCACGCGGCTTGCGCCCGGCGTCACCGCCATCAGCGACGACGAGGTGATCCGCCGCGTTCATGTCGCGATCGGCCGGCCCAAAGCGGGCGAGATGGCGATCGAGATGCCGGTCGAGATTTTGGCGCGCGACTATTGGGCAGCCCATCGCCTGATCGCGGACCGCTATCGTGACCGCCGCATCTTCCTTGCCGGCGATGCCTGCCATCTGCATCCGCCGTTCGGCGGCTACGGCATGAATCTCGGCATCGCCGACGGCGTCGATCTCGGCTGGAAACTCGCGGCGACGTTACATGGCTGGGGCGGCGACGGCCTGCTTGCTTCCTACGAAGAGGAGCGCCGTCCGGTGCATCTTCGCACCATCGAAGAAGCGGTCGCGAACTACAGCACCTTGAGCGATCAACTCCTGAAGGACGATCTCGATGCCGATGGCCCGCAAGGCGAACGCGCCCGTGCCGCCGTCGCCAAAGAGATTGTCGCCACCAAGACGCGAGAATTCGACACGCTTGGCGTCGTGCTCGGCTCTCGCTACGACGATTCTCCCATCATCACCGGCGACGGCAGCGAACCGCCCGCCGAGCACTATGCGGACTTCGCGCCATCAGCGCATCCCGGTTGCCTCGCGCCGCATGCCTGGCTCGACGATGGCTCCTCGCTCTACGACCATTTCGGGCTCGGCTTTTCGCTTCTCCTTCTCAACGACACGGCTGCGACTTTGGCGCAGGACATCGAAGCGGCAGCAGCCAGCGCCGGCGTGCCGCTCACAGTGCTCGACCTGCGCAGCAGCGCGCTCGACGCGCTTTATGCCGCGCCGCTGGCGCTGATCCGTCCCGATCAGTTCGTGGCCTGGCGCGGCGCGGATGCCGATGCGGCCGCGCTGATACGGATCGTCAGCGGTCAGGCCTCGCGAAATCTTGCAACGAACAACGACACACAAATGCACAATAACAGGCTTGGGAGGGTGGCATCATGACAATACAGGACGGCAATGCGATCAACGTCACGCGGGTCGTCGATGACTCGCCGATTGGCGGCTTCCAGATCATGGTCTTCGTGCTGTGTTCGCTGGCGGCGTTTCTGGACGGCATCGATACGCAGAACATCGGTGTCGCCGCCCCGATCATCGCCGCGAACATGAAGCTGTCCCATGCCGCGCTCGGGCCGGTCTTCTCATCCGCGCTTGTCGGGGCAACGCTTGGCGCGCTGACCTTCGGCCCGCTCGGCGATCAATTTGGCCGCAAAGTCATGCTGGCGCTCGCCGTCTTTATGTTCGGCATATTCACGATCGCGACCGCTTATGCGCAGACCTATGAGCAACTGCTCGCCATTCGCGTTGCCGCCGGTATCGGCATGGGCGGAGCGACGCCGTGTTTCATCGCCTTGGCGTCCGAATTCGCACCGGCACGCCGCCGCGCCATGGTGGCGAGCGTCATCTGGTCGGCGTTTCCATTGGGCGGCTTCGTCGGCGGGTTTCTCAACGCTTACGTCCTGTCGATGTTCGGCTGGCAGGCGATATTCCTGGTCGGCGGCGTGCTGCCGATCCTGATCACGCTGGCCTTCATGATGTGGTTGCCGGAATCATTGAAATTCCTCATCGCGAAGGGCGGCGAAACCGCGCGGATCGCGACGATCATGCAGCGCTTGCAGCCCGGCCTTCCGGCGAACGCCCATTTCGTCTCCAACGAGCAGCGCGTCGAAGGAATCCCGCTCAAACATCTGTTCAGCGACGGCCGCGCTTTGTGGACTTTGCTGCTGTGGGTGCCGTTTTTCGCGGCTTTCGGCGTGTTGATCCTTGCCGTGTTGTGGACACCGACGCTGCTGCATGACAACGGCATTCCGCTGACGCAAGCCGCCAGGGCGATTGCCTTCAACGGTCTCGGCGCCCTGATCGGCATGGGCAGCGCCGGACGATTGATCGAGCGCTTTGGCGCGGGCCCCGTCCTGATTCCGGCATTTCTATTCGGCGCCGTCACAACAGCCTTGCTGGGCTATGTCGCGGCGTCCGCGGTCGGCATGGCCGTCGGCGTCTTCTTGATCGGGCTCTTCATAGGCATGGGCGGCTCCGGCGCCATTGCGCTCGCGGCGCTGAGCTATCCGACGGCGATCCGCTCATCCGGAGTCGGCTGGGCCATGGGCGTCGGCCGCTTCGCTCAGGTGCTGACGCCACTCTTCGCCGGCTTTGCCACCTCGGCCGGATGGAGCAGCGTGCAGCTGTTCGTGGTGCTCGCGATCATGCCGGTTCTCGCCGCACTTGCGATCGTCGTGCTGCGCACGATACCGGCACAGAGTTCCGCCGTGGAGACGATCAGCGCGCCTGGCGCTGTCGTTTCATGACGCGGCCACAGCGGGCGCCCGCGTCAATAGCGCGAGCGTGTGCCGCGCGATCATGAGTTCTTCATTGGTCGGCACGACATAAAGCCGCGTGCGGCTGCCCGGCTGCGATATCAGCGTCTGTCCCGCCGCATTGGCCGACGGGTCGAGTGTGATCCCGAGCCAGGCGAGCCTCTGCGCGACGCGCTCGCGGATCAGCGGAGAATTCTCTCCGATCCCGGCGGTGAAGACGAAGGCGTCGAGCCCGCCCAAAGCCGCCGCCAGCATCCCGGCATTGAGCGCAATGCGATAGACGAAGTGGTCGATCGCCAAAGCCGCGCCGGGCGCAGTGCTCGCTTCAAGTTCGCGCATGTCGTTGCTGACGCCCGACAGGCCTTTGAGCCCGCTCTCGTAATAGAGCAGGTGCTCGAGCGCAGCCGGCGTCATCTGCTTTTCACCGACCAGATAGAGCAGCACGCCGGGATCGATCTGCCCGGGCCGCGTGCCCATGGGCAATCCGTCAAGAGCGGTGAATCCCATTGTGCTCTCGATGCTTTGGCCGCCGGCGAGCGCGCACATGGAAGCGCCGCTGCCGAGATGCGCGACGATGACGCGGCCTCCGGCGATGTCCGGGGCGATCTCGCGCAGGCGGCCGGCGATGTATTCGTAAGACAGTCCGTGAAAGCCGTAGCGGCGCACGCCCTCCTGATAGTAGCTCTCGGGGATCGCATAGTGATCGGCGATCGCGCTGTGGCTGCGATGAAACGCAGTGTCGAAACAAGCGGCCTGCACCAGCTCCGGACGGCGCGCCATCACGAGCTTGATCGCCGCGAGATTGTTCGGCTGATGCAGCGGCGCCAATGAATTATATTGTTCCAAGCGCTTCAGCACCGCTTCATCGACCACAACCGGACGATCGTAATCCGGCCCGCCATGGACGACGCGATGGCCGACCGCGCAAAGGCTGACCTGTTGTATCGTGCGTAGCCAATCTCCGGTCGCCGCCATCGCTGCTGGAACATCGGCGATGCTGTGAGCCTCATAGGATTTGTCGATCAGCGTCGCGCCATCGCGTGACTTGGCGCGCAGCCGCGGCCGCGTGCCGATCCCATCCATCTGGCCCTTGATCTGTGCTTCAAGGCTGCCGCCGGACGCGATCGCGAAAATCTCGAACTTGATGCTCGAAGAGCCGGCATTGACGACAAGTATCGTATCCATGGCGCTCTGTTCGCTCTGCCCGCGATGACCCTACAGCCATTTCGTTCACCAGCGACATTATAGCTGCGGGCGCGGGCGCTCATTTGTCATTTTTGTGATATTCTGATCCTCAGAAATTCGGCTCGTTTGCCGACGGTTCGACTATCCGCATCTTGCAATTCGCATGTCTTTCGTGAGCCCGCAGGAGGTGGAAATGACTTTAACCGCGATAAGGTCTCTGGTGCTCGCGGCACTCATGCTTTGGCCGTGCGGTGCGATAGCGCAGAACACGAATCAGCCGCCTGCTCAGCAATTGCTCAAGCCTCCCCAGCTCGATGCGCTGCTCGCGCCGATCGCGCTTTATCCAGACACGCTCTTGTCGGAAGTCCTGATGGCTTCGACCTATCCGCTCGAAGTCGTCGAGGCGGAGCGGTGGGTGAATGCCAATAAAAACCTCAAGGGCGACCAGCTGAAAGCGGCAGTCGACAAGCAGGATTGGGACGACAGCGTCAAATCATTGATCGCCACGCCCTCCGTTCTGGAAATGATGAGCACGAAGCTCGACTGGACGCAGAAGCTTGGCGATGCGGTCATCGACCAGCAGGCCGACGTCATGGACGCGATCCAGCGCTTGCGCGCCAAGGCGCAGGCCAACAACAAATTGCAATCGACCAAGCAGCAGACCGTCACCGTCAGGCAACAGCAAGGCCGGCAGGTCATCGCCATCGAACCGGCCGATCCCGATACGGTCTACGTGCCCTATTACGATCCCGGCGTCGTCTACGGCGCCTGGCCCTATTCCGACTATCCGCCATACTATTGGCCGGCGCCCGGCTATATCGCCGCCGGCGTCATTGCGACCGGCATTGCCTTTGGCGCGGGTTACGCGCTCGCGCGTTGGGGCGGCAACTACTGGCGCGGCAATGTCAATTGGAACAACAACAACCTCACCGTAAACCGGCCGGGCGGCGGCAATATCGGCGCCAATTGGAACCGGGGCGCCCATGTCGAACACCGGCTGGGCAACCGAGGTGGGCGCCAGCAGGGCCTGAATTTCCGCGGCAGCGGCGGCCAGCAGGTTCTGCGACCCGGTGGCGGTGGCGGTCGCGCCAATCGTCCCGCCAATCTTGGCGAACGGCCTCGCGCGGGCCAGCATCCGAACTTCGGCAAGCGCGGCGGCGGGCGGCAGCAAGTGGCGGCTCGGCCGTCGCGCGGCGGCTCCGGCGCGCGGCACCATGCGGCGGCCCGAAACCGTGGTGGAGGTGCCCGCGCGGCCAATGTGAATCGTGGTGGAGGCGCCCGTGGGGCTAACCTGAATCGTGGTGGAGGTCGCCCCGGCGGCGGCGTTCATCGGGCCGCTGGCATCCGCGCCGGCGGCGGCGGAATGCGCGCACATGCCGGCGGTGGCGGAATGCGCGCCCATGCCGGCGGCTTCCGCGGCGGTGGTGGTCGCGGCGGCGGCCGGCGCTCCGACATCAGGCTCAAGCACGACATCGTCTATCTCGGCCAGCTCGACGACGGCCTCGGCTTCTACCGTTTCAGCTACAATGGAAGCAGCAAAGCCTATGTCGGCGTCATGGCCCAGGAGGTGCAGCAATTCGTGCCGCAGGCAGTTGTCGCCGGACGCGACGGCTATCTGCGCGTCGATTACGACAAGCTCGGCCTGAAATTCGAAAGCTACGAGCAGTGGATCAGGTCCGGCGCGCAGCTTCCGGCGATGCGAGGATCCACAGCGGATTGCCGGCACGCAAAGTGCCGATCCTTCTGAACCGCCGCCAAGGAGGAAATGGCGAACAAGGCTGATTGGATAAAGTGGCTGCCAGGGCTGGCGACACTGCGCCAGTACCGGGCGAACTGGCTCGCAAATGACATCGTCGCCGGGCTGGTGCTGACCACAATGCTGGTGCCGGTCGGCATTGCCTATGCCGTCGCATCGGGCTTGCCGGGCATTTGCGGTCTCTACGCGACCATTGCGCCGCTGATCGCCTATGCGCTGTTTGGCCCGAGCCGCATCTTGGTGCTCGGGCCGGATTCGTCGTTGGCCGCGCTCATCTTCGGCGTCGTTTTTCCGCTGTCGGGCGGTGACCCGCATCGCGCTGTCGCGCTCGCCAGCATGATGGCAATCGTGTCGGGACTCGTGTGCATTCTCGCGGGCGCGGCACGGCTGGGCTTCGTCACCGAACTGCTCTCC
>DATAQN010000027.1:0-4766 GCA_036264635.1 Xanthobacteraceae bacterium
GCGCTGCTAGACCCGTTGGAGACCAACCATGTCCGGCCACAGCGAAAGTTCGGCAAGTATTGGAGACACCGGAATGAACATGGCGAGCATCGTCCGCAGCGCTAAATTCGCAGCCGTCATCGTGGCGGCGTTTGCGATGGCGGGCTGCGCCAAGAACAATGATCAGAACCTGGCCGGCGGGGCCGCGACCCCGGGCAGCCAGCAGGACTTTGTCGTCAATGTCGGGGACCGGGTGTTCTTCGAGACCGATTCCTCGGAACTGACCGACCAGGCCCGCGCCACACTCGACAAGCAGTCGCAATGGCTCAGCAACTATAACCGCTATTCGTTCACCATCGAGGGACATGCCGATGAGCGCGGCACGCGCGAGTACAATATCGCGCTCGGCGCACGCCGTGCCGAAACCGTGCGGCAATACCTCGTGTCGCGCGGCGTCAACGCCTCGCGCATGCGCACCATCTCCTACGGCAAGGAGCGGCCGGTTGCCTTGTGCAACGACATTTCCTGCTGGTCGCAGAATCGCCGCGCGGTAACGGTGCTCGAGCAAAGCTCGTAGCGGTCCGTTAAGCGCAACAGAGTTGGCAATCGGCGCCGCAATGGCGCCGATTGCGTTTTCGTGCCATGCTTTCCGTGGTGAATTAACGCCTTCGAGATTCGCGTTGCCGTGCATTTCGCCGAGCCGGGACCGAAATCGGATTGTAGCGATTGCGTCGTCTCTGCGTATTATTGACGTCATTATTCTCCGGTTCTTGCTGACAATTTGAAGAAGGTGCCGGCCCGATGGCTTCCGTTCACGTCACGCCTTCTGCTCGTCTCTCAATCTCTGCCCGTTTCACTCGCACGGTGTTTTCGCTTGCCATTGCTGCGGCGGCCACTGCCTGCGGTGAGAGGAATGAATACGCCGCGCCGCCGCCGCCCAAGGTGACGGTTTCGGCGCCGGGCCAACAGGACATCCCGCGTTACTACGAGTCGACCGGCAACACCGCCTCCGTCAACTCGATCGATCTGGTCGCCCGTGTCCAGGGTTTCGTGCAAGCGATCAGCTATACCGACGGCCAATTTGTGAAGAAAGGCACGTCGCTGTTCACCATCGAGCCTGAGCCCTACAAGCTGAAAGTGGTTGCGGCGAAAGCGTCCGTGACCAGCGCGCAAGCTACCCTTGTGGTGAAGCAGCAGGACTTTGCGCGGCAAGAGGATCTCCTGAAGAAACAGGTCTCGGCCCAAGTGACCTACGACCAGGCGCTGGCGGCACGCGATTCCGCGCAGGCCGACGTGCAATCGGCCCAAGCCAACGAACAGCAGGCCGAGATCAATCTCGGCTACACCGATGTTACTGCGCCGTTCGACGGCGTTGTGACCGCGCGCCAGGTCTCGATCGGTCAGCTCGTCGGCGCCACCACGCCGACGACCCTCGCGACCCTCGTCGAACTCGATCCGATCTGGGTGAATTTCAATGCCAGCGAGCGCGATGTGCTCGAAGTGCGAGCTGCACTGGAGAGGCAGGGCCGGACAACGGCGTCACTGCTGGGGGGCACGGTCGAAATCGGATTGCAAACCGAGGAGGGTTATCCGCATGTCGGCAAGCTCGACTACATCGCGCCCGACGTCGATCCTTCGACCGGAACGCTTGCCGCGCGCGCGATCCTCGATAATCCCAATCGCACCTTGTTGCCGGGGATGTTCGCGCGCATCCGCATCCCTGGAAAGCCGCGCCCGGTATTGCTCGTGCCTGACGTTGCCATCGGCAGCGATCAGGGCGGTCGTTACGTTCTCGTCGTCAACAAGGACAACATTGTCGAGCAGCGCAAGGTCGAACCGAGCCAATCGGTCGGCGATCTGCGCGTGATCGAGGAAGGCCTCACCAAGGATGATCGTGTGGTGATCGGCGGCATCATGCAGGCTATACCGGGCCAGAAGGTCGACCCCGTGCAGGGCACGGTGGCGGCCGCGAAATAGCGGAGCTATCCGCGATGATCTCCAAATTCTTCATCGAGCGCCCGGTTCTCGCGAATGTCATCGCCATCCTGATGGTTTTGATCGGCGCGGTTGCGGTTTATGACCTGCCGATCGCGCAATATCCGAATGTCGTGCCGCCGACCGTGCAAGTGACGACGCGCTTTCCCGGCGCCAGCGCACGCACGCTGATGGACACCGTCGCGCTGCCGATCGAGCAGCAGGTCAACGGCGTCGAGAACATGATCTACATGCAATCGACGAACGCGAGCGACGGCAGCTATACGCTGACCGTGACCTTCAAGATCGGCACCGATCTCGATTCGGCGCAGATCCTGGTGCAGAACCGGGTGTCGGCCGCGCTCTCGTCGCTGCCGGCAGCGGTGCAGTCGCAAGGCGTCACGGTGCAGAAGCGCTCCACCGCGGTCCTGCTGTTCGTCACTTTGACCTCGCCGGACAACCGTTACGACAGCCTCTATCTCGCCAATTACGCCACCATCAATCTGCGCGACGAGCTGTCGCGTCTGCCGGGCGTCGGCAATGTCAATGTCTTCGGTGCCGGCCAATATTCGATGCGCATCTGGCTCGACCCGGAAAAGCTCAAGGCGCGCAGCCTCAATGCCGATGACGTCGTGCTGGCGTTGCAGCAGCAGAGCAGGGAAGTGACAGCCGGGCAGGTCGGCATGCCGCCGGCACCGCCCAATGTCGATTTTCAGTACACTATCGATGTGCAAGGCCGGCTGACAGACGCCGACCAGTTTGCCAACGTCATCGTCAAGACCGGCGACAACGGCCAGATCACCCGCGTGCGCGACGTCGGGCGCGTCGAACTCGGCGCGCAGACCTACAGCCAGACCTTCACGCTCAACGGTCAGCAGGCTGCCGGCATTGGCATCTATCAATTGCCGGGCGCCAATGCGCTGCAGGTCGAGCAGGCCGTCAAAGCCAAGATGGCCGAGCTCGCGCGCGCCTTCCCGCAGGGCCTCCAATATACCATTCCCTTCGACACGACGGTGTTCGTCAATGCCTCGATCCACGAGGTCTACAAGACCCTGATCGAAGCCGCGGTGCTGGTGCTGATCGTGATCCTGGTCTTCCTGCAGGATTGGCGCGCCATGCTGGTGCCGGCGACCACCGTGCCGGTGACGATCATCGGTGCTTTCGCCATGATGTGGGCGCTCGGCTTCACCGTGAATTTCTCGACTCTGTTCGCGATCGTGCTGTCGATCGGCATCGTGGTCGACGACGCCATCGTCGTGGTCGAAGGCGCCGCCCACAATATCGAGAGGGGCATGAGCGGACACGACGCGGCGATCCGCGCCATGAACGAATTGTTTGGCCCGATCATCGGCATCACGCTCGTGCTGATGTCGGTGTTCCTGCCGGCGGCGTTTCTGCCCGGCCTGACCGGACGCATGTATGCGCAATTCGCTCTGGTCATCGCGGCGACCGCGTTGCTGTCGGCCATCAATGCGGTCACGCTCAAGCCGACACAGGCGGCGATGTGGCTGCGGCCGCCGGTACCGCCGGAGCGGCGCAACGCCTTCTACCGCGGCTTCAACGCGCTCTATACGCGCATGGAAAACCGCTATGCCGGCCTGATCCGCCATATGGTCAACCATGCCGGCCTGATGACGCTGATCGCCTTTGCCATCATGGCGGTTGCCTTCTTCGGGCTGGCGCGGGTGCCGACCGGCTTTCTGCCGATCGAGGACCAGGGCTACCTGCTGGCCAGTGTCCAACTTCCCGATGGCGCCTCGCTCGGCCGCACCAAGACGGCCCTTGATCAGGTGACGGCCATTGCCGGCAAGGATCCGAGCGTCGCGGATGTGATCGCCATTTCCGGCATTTCCGTCCTCGATAACAGCGCGACCTTGGCCAATGCCGGCGTCGCTTATGTCGTGCTCAAAGATTGGAGCCAACGCGACGATTTACGCACGATCGTCGGTCGGCTTGGGCCTGCGCTGAACGCCATCGACGCGCGTGTCGGCGTGCTACCGCCGCCGCCGATCCAGGGCATCGGCAATGCCGGCGGCTTCACCTTTCAGATCGAGCTGCGCGACGGCAGCACGGATTTTGACAAACTACAGACCGTGACCAACGCGGTCGTCGCCAATGCGCAGTCGCAAAGCGCGCTGCAACGCGTGGCAACCTCGTTCCGCGCCACGGCGCCGCAATTGCGCATCGATGTCGACCGCGTCAAAGCGGAAACCGTCCACGTGTCGGTCGATCAGGTGTTCACAGCGCTGGCGACATATTTGGGCTCGGACTATGTCGGGCAATTCAACAAATTCGGCCGCGTGTTCCAGATCTACGCGCAGGCCGATGCTCGCTTCCGGCTGCGCCCACGCGATATCGATAACCTCTATGTGCGTAATCAGCAGGGCAGCATGATCCCGCTTGGCACGCTCGTGAAGGTCGAGCCGGTCGTCGGCCCGCCGCTGATCAGCCTCTACAATCTCTATCCGTCATCGACCATCATCGGCCTGCCGGCGACCGGCTTCTCGTCCGGTCAGGCGATCCAATTGATGGAACAGGACGCGGCGAAGACGCTGCCGCCGGGTGCGGGCAGCGAATGGACCGCGATGTCGTATCAGGAGAAGATCGTCGGCAATCAGATGTATTTCGTATTCGCGATGGCGATGCTCCTGGTTTATCTGGTGCTCGCCGGACAATACGAAAGCTGGTACTCGCCGCTGGCCGTCATCCTTTCGGTGCCGCTCGCGCTCACCGGTCCGGTTTTGGTGCTCGAAGGGCTGCGCATCGACAACAATCTCTACACCCAGATCGGCTTGATCCTGCTCATCGCGCTG
>DATAQN010000004.1:0-1892 GCA_036264635.1 Xanthobacteraceae bacterium
TCATCGTCGGATCGGTGTTCTTGATGCCGGCGGTCACTGCGCTGGTCGGCAGCTTCTTCGTTGACGACATCGCGCTCGAAGTGGAACGCACTCACTATCCCGCCGAGCCTGTCGGCAGGCCCCCGCCCCTGATGCAGGCGCTCGTCAAAGGCCTGAAAACGGCTTTGCTCGCGGTCCTGGTTTATCTCATCGCGCTGCCGTTTCTCCTGTTCGCCGGCGCCGGCCTCCTGATCTTTTTCTTCGCCAGCGCCTATTTGCTCGGCCGCGAATATTTTGAATTGGCGGCGATGCGCCATCAGCCCATGGCCGAGGCCCAACGGCTGCGCAAAACGCACCAGAGCACGGTGTTTCTCGCCGGCATGTTCATCGCCGCCTTCGTGTCGATCCCGATCGTCAATCTCGCGACGCCGCTGTTCGCCATGGCTTTCATGGTGCACGTGCATCAGCGGATCATGCACGACACCCGACTGCGGCTAGAGCACGACACGCGTCCGCGGATAGATAAAGCGCGATAAACGCAATTGTCGTTCTGCCTCTTCCCTGCATCGGCAGCGCGCCGCTCGCCGTCATTTGTCCGCCAGCTTCGTCACGGCGACCTTCACCGTGCCGTCGGCCTCCGCGATCACACGCAGCGTCTTGGCGTCGAACTCGATGTCGACGAGCCGCAGATCGGTGACGGCGGCGTCGACGCTAACGCCGTCGGCGCTCTTGCGAAAATCGGCGATTGCCGCCTCGATGCTCTTGCGGGCATTCGCGGCGAGCGGCACGAGATCAACCACCGCGTTTTCCGCCAGCGCCTGTTCCAGATAAGGAACTGCGGCGCGCGCGGCTGTGCCCAGCAGGCCGAACGCGGCCTGCGATTCGACATCGAGCGCGATGTCGTTCAGACGCAGCGTCTGATGCGCGCGGTCGAGCACCGGCCGGCCCCACACGTGGACCGTTGCTTCGGCGCCGAGACCGAACCAACTCTTGTTCTCGTTTGCCTTGACGCGCAGCGACAGCAGCAGCCGGTCGCCCGATGCCGCCAGATTCAAGCTCCGGATCGTGGCGCTGAACGCGCTGCTCTTGTCCTCGGGGAAAGTTTTTCCTTTAAGTTGCGCCTCGAGCAGCCGATTCACTTCGGTGAACGGAATATCGATCGGCACCGCGATATTGACTCGGCCCTGCTCGATCTGCGGAACGAGTTCCAATTGCGCCGGGAACGGGCAATCGGGCTTGGTCTCATTGGGCACGATCCGGGTCTGCGCCTCCACGCCGATGGTCAGCGTGAGCGCGGTGCCGTCAATGTGCGGCTGCCCGGCGAAGGCTCGCGTGGGGCGAAGCTCCAACCACAGATTGGGCATGCCGGCCGCCGCCGCGCCGAGCGAGATCGACCGGCACATCTTGGCCCACTCGCGCCGTGCCGCCACTTCGAGAAACGGATCATCGCGCAGGCGCGCCTGTAGCGCCGTCACCTGTTCGTTGACGGCGCGATCGAGGAGCGGCTTGAGTTCGTTCGATACGCTCAGCTTCGCGCCGAGGACCGGCAGAGAGGCATCGGCGAGCGCAACCTGAGGCGTAAGGTTGGGCTCCACCCGCCACGCCGGCAGGAGCGACGGATTGGCCGTGAGCGTGACGTTGCCGCGAATATCGGCACGCTGATCGATCGTCTTTCCCTGCAGGTTCTGAATCCCTTGGCCGACACGGCCGCCGAGCAAGCCGCCGAGCGCGCCCGCGAGATTGCCTGCGTCACCGGAGACTTGCCCGGTCGCCCGGAAGGTTCCGGAGAGCGTGGTCGACACCACGAGCGCATTCGGCCGGCCGCTGACGGCGAGCGGGCTGCGCGCGACCGTCCAATCGATTTCGGCGTTGGACAGCAATTGCGGCAGCGGGTTCTCGCGCTTGCCCACGAG
>DATAQN010000025.1:0-103971 GCA_036264635.1 Xanthobacteraceae bacterium
TCTTTATTTTCTCGGCCACATCGGTGAAGCGCGCCTTCGCGCCGCATGGCCTCGAACTGATCGACGTCATGCCGCAGGTCACCCATGGCGGCTCGATGCGCTACATCTTCGCTCCCAAGGGCAGCCGGCCGATCGCGCCGCGCGTCGAAGATCAACTCGCGAAGGAAGATGCCCAGGGTCTCGACCGCGCCGAGACCTACCAGCGCTTCAAGGCGAATTGCGAGAAATCGCGCGCCGGCCTGATGCGGGCGCTGGAGACGCTGCGCCGCGAGGGCAAACGCGTTGTCGGCTACGGCGCCACGTCGAAGAGCACGACGGTGACCAATTATTGCGGCATCACGCCGGCCCATGTCGAATTCATCTCCGACACGACGCCGATCAAGCAAGGCAAGCTGTCGCCGGGCGTGCACATTCCGGTGAAGCCGTATGCGGACTTCGAAAAAGAGTATCCGGATTGCGCGCTGCTCTTCGCGTGGAACCACGCTGCCGAGATCCGCGAGAAGGAACAGTCCTTCATCGCCGCCGGCGGGCAATGGCTGGTCTATGTGCCGGAAGTGAAGATCGAGTCGTGATGGCGCAATCAATGAGCAGCAATTCGATTGCACAGCCGATTACAGGTCCAATTCCTTGGGCCTCGCCGGCCGCGCAATATCGCGCGCATCGAGCGGAGATAAAGGCCGCGATATCGCGTGTGCTCGACTCCGGTTTCTTCGTGCTGGGCGGGGAGGTCGAGTCGTTCGAGCGCACCTTTGCGCAATATTGCGGTGTCGGTCACGGCGTCGGCGTGGCGAGCGGTACCGATGCGCTCGAGCTTGCCATGCGCGCACTCGGCATCGGCGCGGGCGATGAGGTCATCACCGTCTCGCACACCGCGGTAGCGACGGCCGCGGCAGTTCTGGCCTGCGGTGCGACGCCTGTCTTGGTCGATATCGAGGAGGCCTATTACACGATCGATTCGGCCAAGATCGAGGCGGCGATCACGCCGCGCACCAAAGCGATCGTGCCGGTTCATCTCTACGGCCAGGCGGCTGATATGGACGGTGTCCTTGCACTTGCCCGCGGGCGCCGGTTGCGCGTGATCGAGGATTGCGCTCAATCGACCGGCGGCCGCTACGGTGTTGACCGTCTCGGCAGCCTCGGCGATATCGCTTGCTTCAGTTTCTATCCGACCAAGAATCTCGGCGCCATCGGCGACGGCGGCATGGTGGTCACGTCTGACGCCGATCTCGCGGCGCGGGTGCGGCGGCTGCGGCAATACGGCTGGGACGAGACGCGCAAGACGCACGAAGTGGGGCGTAATTCGCGGCTCGATCCGATGCAGGCGGCGATTCTGACGGCGAAGCTTCCGCATCTCGATGCCGACAATGCGCGGCGGGCGGCCATTGCCGCGCGCTATGACCACGGCCTTGCTGGCTCGTCCTTCGTTCTGCCGGCAGCGCGCGCGAATGCAACGCATGTCTATCATCTCTATGTCGTGCGCTGCGACGACCGGTCCCGCGTCATGGCGCATCTGCGCGCCGACCAGATCGGCTCCGCGGTGCACTATGCCGAGCCGGTGCATGTGCAGAAAGGCTACGGAGAAAAATCCGTTCTGCCGAAGGATGGCCTGCCGGTGACGTCTGCCGTCGTCGATGAGATCATTTCGCTGCCGATGTATCCGGAACTGACCGATGCCGAGGTTGACCGGGTCATCGCCTCGCTCCGCCGCTATGACGACCAACGCTGAATTTGCTGCGGCCGAAACCATCGCGCGCGCTGCGCCGGACGCGCCGCTGTTTACGATCTTTACGCCGACCTATAACCGCGCACATACGCTGCATCGCGCCTTCGAAAGTTTGTCGGCGCAGACCTTGCGCGATTTCGAATGGATCGTGGTCGACGACGGCTCGACCGATGGCACCGAAGGACTGGTGACCGGCTGGATGACATCGGCCAATTTTCCCATGCGCTATCTGCGCCAGAACAATAGCGGCAAGCACATTGCGCATAATCTTGCGCTCGAAGCGGCACGCGGCATGTTCTTCACCTGTTTGGATTCCGACGACGGGCTGCCGCCGGATTCGCTGGAGAAGCTCGCGCGTGCCTGGGATGCCATCCCGCAAGACCAACGGCCCGGCTTTTGCGGCGTGGATGGATTGTGCTGCGATCAGCACGGCCGGCTTGTCGGCGACAGATATCCGCACGACCCGCTCGATGCGAATATGCGCGAACGAAAATATCGTTGCAGCGCGCGCGGCGAAAAGTGGGGTGTGGTGCTGACCCAAATCGCGCGGCGCTATCCGTTCCCGCAAGTCGCGATCGGCAAATATCTGCCCGAAGGCATTGTCTGGCTCGACATGGCCAAGCGTTTCAAGACGCGCGCGGTCAATGAGGTTGTTCGGATCTATTATATCGATGAGACGGAGCCGGGCGTGACTGTTGCCATCAAGCGCAGGCTCGCCGCGCATGCCGAGGGCAATTGGTATTATTACATCTGGTTGCTCAACAATGATCTTGAATATTTCTTTTCCTCGCCCAAGCCGTTCATCAAAGCGGCGGTGATGCTGCCGGTCGTAGCCTGGCTCACCGGCCGCAAGCTTGCCCCCACGCTGAAAGGACTGCAAAGCCTTGCCGGGAAAGCGCTTGTGGTGATGTCGCTTCCAGCGTCGCTCCTGATCTTTGTCGCGGACCGCATGCGCAGGACCGCCTCATGACGCAGCGTTTGACCATCGTCGTGCCGTTGCGGGGACGGCCGCTGTTCACGCTGCGCTTTCTGTGGCACGCCAATGCGGCGCGGCTGCCGTACAAATTCATCATCGCCGATGGCGAGGTGAGGCCGGACCTGTCGCGGCTGCTCGACGAGGCGCGAAAACTGTTCCCGCATATCGATGTCGACTACATCCGCTATCCGGACGACACCGATTTCGGCCGTTACTTCGCCAAGATGACCGACGCGCTGGCGCGCGTGCAGACGCCCTACGTCATGCTGGCCGACAACGACGATTTTCTGGCGTTCACCGGTCTCGAGCAGAGCATCGATTTCCTTGAGGCGAATCCGGATTACGTCTGCTGCGGCGGCGGGATCGGCGGCTTTGCCGTCTATGCGCGAAAGTATCCGTGGCTGGGCGGCTTGTGCGGGCCGCTCAACAGGCTCGCTTATCGATACATGCCTTACGACCGCTCGCTCGATCTCGGCTCGCCCTCGCCAGCGAAGCGGCTGTCGCAGGGCCTGCGTAACTCCTGGAGCTATTATGCGGTGTTCAGGTCGCCCGCGCTGTTGACGATCTGGCGCGAGGTCGTCGACATGAATCTCAGCGACCTTCAGCTTCACGAAAAATACTGCGCCATGCGCACTCTGACGTTGGGCAAGGCGCGTTCTGATCGGGCAACGATCGCTTACTTCCGGCAATATTGGACCACGCTGCGTTCGGCCTTTCCCAAGGACTGGGTCCACCATCTCGTCCGCAGCCGCTTCAATACCGACTTTGCCGAAATCCTCGCCCGGATTTCGCGTCAGGCCGCAGCGGCCGACGGGGCCGATGAAGGCGCAGTCGCGGAGGATTTGCGCGGCGACATCACATCCTGGTTCGGCGATTTCCTGCGCCGCAATTACGGACCTTACGCGGCGCTGCGCCGCTATCTCCGCAACAACACGCCGAACCTGCTCGCATGGGTGAAGACGCGGCGGCGGGTGTCGGTGCCCTTCGAGCAGCGGAGCGTTCTGGCCAAGCTGCGCCGCAACGGCGCATCGAAAGCTTATCTGGAAGCGTTGGCGGCGGAGCTGGCACAGATCGAGGACGTCGTATCCGGCGCCGCCTTTGCCGACTTTATTCGGCCCTATGTGCCGCTGTTTGTGCCCGAGGCGGCGCAGAAGGCGGCTGAGACTCCGGCCGCGCAGCTTGGAACGGCCGGACGAGGCCAAAGTGCCTGAGCCGATCTGGGTCGTCGGCGGCGAGCAGCGCGGCGTGCCGCATTGGACGCGGGAGTGGAAGCTCTACAAGAAAGCGCTGGTCACCAAAGTCGCCGATGGGCGCGCCGAGCGGATTCTCGAATACGAGACGCCGTCGCAACATTGCGCCGACGATACGCCGTCGATCGTTTTCAAGGCAGCTTCGATCCGAGGCGATCGCGCCTATCTCTGCACCCAGACCGAAGTCCTGATTTGCGACTTTCCTTCGTTCGCGATTCGCAATGTGATCTCACTGCCGTGCTTCAACGATCTGCATCATATCGCAGCGGCGCCGGACGGCCGGCTCTATGTCGCCGTTACCGGGCTCGATGCGGTGGCGGAACTGACGCCGGACGGAGTGTTGCTGAATCTTGTGAGCGTGACCGAGAGCCCCGTTTGGGATCGCTTCTCGAAAACGACCGACTATCGCAAAGTCGCAACGACGAAGCCGCATGTGGCGCATCCTAATTTCGTGTTTTTTCTCGACGGCGAGCCCTGGGTCACGCGCTTCGTGCAGCGCGACGCCGTGCCGCTGAACGGCAATGGCTGGGGGCGTGCACCGTTCAAGCTCGGCATGGAAGGCGTACACGACGGTCACGTTGCGGACGGCTCGGTCTATTTCACAGCGGTGAATGGGTGCGTTCTCTGTTTTGATCTCGCGTCCGGAAAAATGACGACCGTTGACCTGAATCGGACCAACGGCCCTTATAAGGACCGGCCGCTCGGCTGGTGCCGTGGCATCCTTCCGCTCGGCAACGAAGCCTGGATCGGGTTTTCGCGCATCCGCTACACCCAGCTGCGGCAAAATATCGACTGGATCCGGCGGGGCTTTCGCGATGCCGATCGTTTGCCGCCAGCGCCGACTCGCATCGCCCGCTACGATCTTGCCAGGAGTGAACTCCTCGGCGAATTCGATCTCGAGCCCACCGGCATGAACACTGTTTTCAGCATTCACGCGGCTTGAGCGCGCGACGCCAATGAACATCAAAGAAACCGGTCTTGCCGGCCTTAAGCTGATAGAGCCGCGCTATTTTCGCGACGAACGCGGCTATTTTCTCGAGACCTTTGCCAGACCGCGCTATCGCGACGCCGGCATCGCCGATGATTTCGTTCAAGAGAATCATTCGCGCTCGAACAAGGGCATTCTGCGCGGCCTGCATTTTCAGGTGCGCCGTCCGCAGGCGCAACTCGTGACCGTGATGCGGGGCAGGGTGTTCGACGTGGCCGTCGACTTGCGGCCGGGATCAAAGACGTTCGGCCAATGGTTCGGCGCCGAGCTGAGCGACGAAGGGATTTGCCAGATGTTTATGGCGCCCGGCTTCGCCCACGGCTTTTGCGTGCTCAGCGAAGTCGCCGATCTGCATTACATGGTGAGCCGTATCTACGATCATTCCGACGAAGGCGGATTGCTGTGGAATGATCCCGATATCGGCATCCGCTGGCCGGTCGAGGCGCCCGTGGTGTCGGCGCGCGACGCCGCCTATCCGACCTTGCGTGAACTCGGCCCGGAGCGGCTGCCGCATCCTCCGAATGCCGAGTTCAGGAGCGACGGTTGAGCATCGCCGTCATTACCGGCGCGCAAGGTTATGTCGGCACGGCGCTCGCCAAGCGGCTGCTGCGCGACGGCTATGCGCTGCGGCTCGTATCACGTTCGCCGCATGCCGCGCGCTTCGAAGCGCCGCGCGACGCGCAAGTTGACTATATCGCGGCCGATCTGCGCGATCGGCACGCTTGGTCGCAGTTGCTCGATGGCGCGGACGCGATCGTGCATCTGTCCTCGCGCACCGATCTGCGCGCTGCTGAGGCGGACCCGCAAGGCGACGATGAGATCAATATCGCGCCGATCCGTGCGCTCGTTGCGGCCGCGACCGAAGCTGCAAGGACAAGTTCGACTTCGCCGGCCGTGATCTTCGCTTCGACCGTCACTGTTGCCGGCGCCCATCCAAAACTTCCAGTCGATGAAACCGCGCTGGAGGAGCCGTGCTCGGTCTATGACCGGCACAAGCAAATATGTGAAACGATTCTGCGCGAAGCGACCGCGCGCGGTGCATTGCGCGCCTGCACGCTGCGGCTGTCCAATGTCTACGGTTACGGCCAAGCATCGATCAATGCCAATCGTGGCATCCTCAATGTCATGATCAATCGCGCCATCGCCGGCGAGCCGCTGACGCTCTACGGCGACGGCGGCTATCTCCGCGACTTCGTTCACCTCGAAGACGTAGTCGAGGCTTTTCGCTTGGCAATCGAGACGCCTGCTTTGCGCGACGGCCGGCATTATGTCATCACGTCGGGAGAGGGCGTGACGCTGGCTGGGGCTTATGGGTTGATCGCTGAAACCGCACTGGAATTTACCGGCCGCCGCGGCGAAATCTGCCGCATTGCCGAGCCCTCTGACCTGCATCCGATCGAGAAGCGAAATTTCGTCGGCAACTCGCAGCTGATTTCGAAAATTACCGGCTGGCGCCCGCGCTTCGATCTTGCGGGTGGAGTTCGCGATTATTTCCAACGCGCAATGTCGGATCGGGCCGAGGCACCAGCTGCGTGACACGATGGAGGACAAACCAAAAATGACAACGACCGCGACTAAGGTGATCCCAACGGCGAGCCAGGTATCGCCCGCGCCGGTCCCGGACTGGCTCGGCTCGATCGCGCGGATCCGCCTGATCGAACTGCCGCGCTACGCCCGCGAGGACGGCGAGATCGTGGTGGCGCAGGCGTTCAACCAAGTGCCTTTCGTGATGGCGCGCGTGTTCACGCTCACCGCGCCGCTCGGCGCGCGGCGCGGCGAGCACGCGCATCGCCGCTGCACGCAGTTCATGCTGTGCGTCCACGGCAGTGTCGACATCTTGTGCGACGATAGCCGTGAGAAGGAGATTTTCACCCTCGACCGCAACAATCTCGCGCTGTGCGTGCCGCCGACGATCTGGACGACGCTGGTCTTCAAGGAAGAGCGTTCGGTGGTCATGGTGCTGTGCGACCGGCTGTTCGAAGAGGCCGACTACTTGCGCGAATACGATGAGTTTCTTGCCTTCCGGAAAGTCAACCAATGAAAATCGTGGTGACAGGTGCGCTCGGGCATATCGGTTCGGCCCTGGTGCGGCAATTGCCGCTGCATTTTCCGGACGCCAAGATCGTCATGGTCGATAATATGATGACGCAGCGTTATGCGTCGCTGTTCGATCTGCCGTCGGTCGGGCGCTATCAATTCATCGAAGGCGATGTGCGCCAGATCGATCTGCGGCCGATCGTCGAAGGCGCGCATACGGTCGTGCATCTTGCCGCCATCACCGACGCTGCCGGCAGTTTCGATCGTGCCGAGGAGCTCGAGGCCAATAATTTTCAGGCGACCACTTTGATCGCATCCGCGTGCCAGGAGGCGCGCGCCCGGCTCATTCATCTGTCGTCGACCAGCGTCTACGGCACGCAGAACGATCTGGTGTCGGAGGACTGCACGCTCGAAGACCTCAAGCCGCAATCGCCCTATGCCACGACCAAGCTCAAGGAAGAGCAACTGGTGCAGCGGCTCGCCAAGAACGGCGGGTTGCGCGCGGTGGTGCTGCGCTTCGGCACTATTTTCGGTGCGTCGCCCGGCATGCGTTATCACACCGCCGTCAACAAATTCTGCTGGCAAGCGGTGATGAAGCAGCCACTCTCCATCTGGCAGAGCGCCTACGACCAGAAGCGGCCCTATCTCGATCTCGTCGACGCCATCCGCGCCATCACCTTTGTCGTCAAAAACGATCTGTTCGACGGCCGCGTCTACAATGTGCTGACGTTGAACGCGACCGTGCGCGATATCGTCGAATGCATCCGCGAATTCGTGCCGCATCTGCAATTGTCGTTCGTGAACAGCCCGATCATGAACCAATTGTCTTATGAAGTGTCGTGCGACCGTTTCCGCGCGCGCGGCTTCGCCGTTGCCGGCGATATCCGCCGCGGTATCGGCGAAACTGTATCGCTGCTGGCCGCCGCCAATCGGAGCTAGAGCATGATCCCGAAAAGTGGAAACCGGTTTTCGGAAAAGATCATGCTCAAACGAAAAATCTAACCCCGATGCGAACCGGAACCACTATTTGACCGACGGACCGGTGCGAATTGTTCTCGTCACGTCGCGGCTGGATGTTGGCGGCACCGAGCGGCACATTGCGCGCATCCTGCCGGCCTTGCAGCAGCGAGGCCTCGATGTTGCGCTCTATGTCATGGAGCGAGGCGGACCGCTGGAGGCGGAAATCGCGGCTCTCGGTGTCCGCGTCGAGGGATTGCCCTCGCGAGGCCTGCTGCACTGGCCTATAGCGACGCTGGCGCTGACGCGCTGGCTGCGCCGCGAGCGGCCGGATGTCGTGCATTTCTTCTTGCCGCGCCCCTATGTTTTCGGTTCGCTGGCCGCCGAGCTTGCCGGGCATCGCCTTCGGCTGATGAGCCGCCGCTCGCTGACTGATTACCGCGACAAATATCCGCTGCTGGGCGGCGTCGAGCGATTTCTGCACCGGCGGACTTTCGGCATTCTCGGCAATTCGCAGGCCGTTCTCGATCAGCTCGCGACGGAAGTCGACGATCCACGAAAGCTCGCGCTCATTCACAATGGCATCGAAATGCCGTCGCCGGTGTTCACCAACGTCAGGCGGCAGACTCGCGCCGTATTGCAAATTCCAGACGATGCGCTGGTCGTTACGGTCATTGCCAATCTGATCGCCTATAAGGGCCATCGCGATCTCATCGCGGCGCTGGCTCTGATCCGGGATCATTTGCCTGCATCGTGGCGGCTTCTTGCCATCGGCCGCGACGACGGCATCGGCGCCGAACTTAAAGCGCAGGCGCAAGCGTTGGACATGGCCGGCAACATCCTGTGGCTTGGCGAGCGCAGCGACGTCGACGAACTGCTCTCCGCCAGCGACATCTTTGTCCTGCCGTCGCATCAGGAGGGATTTTCCAACGCTTTGCTGGAAGCGATGGCCGCGCGCCTTCCGGCCGTTGCCACGGCTGTCGGTGGCAATATCGACGCCGTCGTCGATCATGAAACAGGATTTTTGGTGCCGGCGCGCGATGCGCGCGCCATGGCAGCAGCGATCTTGCGGCTGGCTCTTGATGCCGATTTGCGCCGCAGCTTCGGCGAAGTGGGCCGCGGCCGCGTTGAACAATACTTTTCGCTCGGGGCCTGCGTCGACCGTTATGAGATGCTGTACCGGGCGCTGGGCGAGGCCGATCCGCCGCCGGTCGGCGTCATCTTGGCCGATGGTTATGACGGCAGCCGACGCGCTACGACGGTCGCGGCGCCGGCGCACACCACCTGAGCATGCCGGCGAGCGCCCGCAATCA
The DNA here is from genome assembly GCA_036264635.1 of Xanthobacteraceae bacterium. Taxonomy (GTDB): domain Bacteria; phylum Pseudomonadota; class Alphaproteobacteria; order Rhizobiales; family Xanthobacteraceae; genus BOG-931. The sequence continues at coordinate 9,245 of DATAQN010000025.1, forward strand.
AAATAATGTCGACCCGCAAGTCGCGCGCGGCTTCGGCGAGGAATGGTCGACCTTCCGGCAGGACGAGGATCATCTCTCGGCGCAACAGCGGCGCGAGATTTTCGACGATTATTTCCGGATCTTTCCCTGGCAGACGCTGCCGACCGGCGGCGGCACCGGGATCGATGTCGGCTGCGGCACGGGGCGCTGGTCGATGCTGGTGGCGCCGCGCGTCGCGCATCTGCATCTGCTCGATGCCAGCGCGGAGGCATTGGCCGTGGCACGGCAGAATCTGAAATCGGCGGGTAATGTGAGCTTTCACGCTGCCAGCGTCGCCGACATGCCGTTTGCCGACGCATCTTTGGATTTTGCTTATTCGCTTGGCGTGCTGCACCATGTGCCGGACACGCAGGCCGCCATCGATGCTGTTGCGGCGAAGCTGAAGCCCGGCGCGCCGTTTCTAGTTTATCTCTACTACGCTCTCGACAATCGCCCGGCTTGGTATCGCGCGCTGTGGCGCCTGAGCAATCTCGGCCGGCTTATCATTTCGCGCTTGCCGCATCCGCTGCGTTTTGTCGTGAGCCAGATCATTGCCGCATTGATTTACTGGCCGCTGGCGCGCACCGCGACCTTGTTGTCGCGGCTCGGCCGCGCGCCGCGCGCTTTGCCGCTGTCCTACTATGCCGACAAGTCGTTCTACGTGATGCGCACCGATGCCTATGACCGCTTTTGCACGCGGCTCGAAAAGCGCTTCACGCGGCCGCAGATCGAGGCGATGCTCGAGCGTGCCGGCTTTGTCGATATCAGATTTTCGGATCGCGAGCCGTTCTGGTGCGCGGTCGGCATCAAACCGAGCACGTGATTGAAGCGTCATTGCGAGGAGCGAAGCGACGAAGAAATCCAGAGCGGAACCGCGGCACTGGATTGCTTCGCTTCGCTCGCAATGACGGTGAAGAGGCTAGGCCCAACGCTCGCGCCAGGCTTCGAGCATCAGCACATCCCAAAGGAGATATTGCCAGTTGCGCCGGCCTTCGAGGTGGTCCCGCCAGTAGCGGCGCACCACTGTAGCGTCGAGCAACCCGGCCTCATGCAGCCTTTGCTCTCCGAGCAACGTCTCGGCCCAGTCGCGCAGCGGCCCGCGCAGCCATTCGCCGAGCGGAATACCAAACCCCATCTTCGGGCGTTCGATTAATTCGGGCGGCACATGGCGATAGAGCACCTGGCGCAAGAGCCATTTGCTGGTGCCGTTGCGGACCTTGACGTGCTCGGGAAGCCGCCAGGCGAATTCCACGACCCGGTGGTCGATCAGCGGCACGCGCGCTTCAAGCGCGTGCGCCATGCTGGCGCGGTCCACTTTGGTGAGAATGTCGTCAGGCAGATAAGTCACCAGATCGAGAAACTGCATCCGCGCCAGGAGATCGGGAAAGTCCTTGGCCAGCGTCGCGTCGTCGAGAATGCCGCGCGGCTCTTCGATCTGTATCCCGACTTGCGGCATGATCTCGGACGGTTCCCAATGGCTCACCAGACGGCGGTACACAGCGTCCGCACTGTCGAGACGGAGCACGGACGCAGCCTTGTGCATCTTGTCGCCGGCTTGCGGCAGGCGCAGGCGCTGCGGCAGCGCCCCCAGAAGCTGCGTCCAGCGATCCGGCCGCACCGCGGTGATTGCAGCGGCGGTGCTGTTGCGCAGCGCACGCGGCATCAGCGACAGCGAGCGCCAGAAGCGCTGGGTGAGCTGATAACGATTGTAGCCGGCGAACAGTTCGTCGCCGCCATCGCCGGAGAGCGCGACGGTCACATATTTGCGGGTCATCGCCGAAACCAGATAAGTCGGGATCTGCGATGAATCGGCGAACGGCTCGTCGTAAAAGTCAGGGAGGCGCGGAATAACATCGAGCGCTTCCTTCGCCGTCACCGTAAGCTCGGTGTGATCGGTGCGCAGATGCCGCGCCACTGCGGCGGCGTGATGCGCCTCGTTATAACCTTCGATGTCGAAGCCGATCGAAAAGCTCTTCACCGGGCCGCTCTTCGCCGCCTGCATCAGCGCAACCACCGTCGAGGAATCGACGCCGCCCGAGAGAAATGCGCCCAACGGCACATCGGCAATCATGCGGCGGCCGACGGCGTCTTTCAGGAGCGATTCAAGCTGCTCGGTCAATTCCGAGTCGCCGGCTTCGAGCGGATGACGCGACCCGTTCCGCGCCACGCTGCGGGCATCCCAGAAGCGCGAGATTTTCGGCTCGCCCTGCCACGGCAGTGTCAGGATCGTGCCGGGCTCGAGCTTGTGAACGCCTTCATAGATCGTGCGCGGCGCCGGAATGTAATTGTGGCGCGTGAAGGCGGCAACGGCGCTTTGGTCGATGCGCGGCGTCCAGCCTGGATGGGCGCGCAGGGCTTTCAGCTCCGAGCCGAACATGAAAGTGCTGCCGAACTTCGCCCAATACAGCGGCTTGATGCCGAGCCGGTCGCGCATCAAGGTCAGCGTGCGATCGCGGCGATCCCACAGCGCGATGGCAAACATGCCGATCATCTGCTTGAGCGTCGCCTCGATGCCGTTTGCGGCGAAAGATTCCAGAATCACTTCAGTATCGGAATGACCGCGGAATCTGTGGCCGCGCGTTGCGAGCTCGGCGGCCATCGCCTGGAAGCTGTAGACCTCGCCGTTATAGCTGATGACATAGCGCTCGTCGGCCGACAGCATCGGCTGATGGCCGGCGGAGGACAGATCGATGATCGACAGCCGGCGATGCACCAGGGCGGTTCCGGCTTCTGGATCCATCCAGATACCTTGGTCGTCGGGCCCGCGATAGGCGATGCTTTTGGCCATCGCCTCGGCGATTGTGCCGATATCGCCGCCGGCGATGTTGGGGACAGCGCCGATGAAGCCCGCGATGCCGCACATCGAAATCGTTCCGCCTTGCTCACCGTCTGAACCCTGAATATAGGCTGGACCGCCAACTAACAACGCATATTGCCGCTGCACGGCTTCGTCTGAGCCGGGGGACCTGTAAGTGTTGCCGGGTCATGCCCTGGAGGCTAGATGTCTCGTTTGAGCATGATCTGTTCCGAAAACCGGTTTCCACTTTTCGGGATCATGCTCTAAAGAAAGCCCCCGCTGCGCCGCCGGAGCCCGAGGAAGCCGCTTTGCCGCATCAACGCAAAATTGCCGTGATTGGGCTCGGCTATGTAGGGCTGCCGGTAGCGGTCGCGTTCGCGCGCTCGGGCGCCGCGGTGGTCGGTTTCGACATCGATCGGCAGCGGATCGAAGAATTGCGGGCGGGCATCGATCGGACGCTTGAGGTGGAGAGCGACGATCTGGCGCATCCGACGCTGTCTTATACCAACGATGCGGAGGCGCTCGCCGCGTGCGACTTCTACATTGTCACCGTGCCGACCCCGATCGACCAGGCGCGCCGTCCCGATCTCACTTTTCTGTTTGCTGCGTCGGATACGGTCGGGCGCTTTCTCAAGCGCGGCGATGTCGTCGTCTACGAATCCACTGTCTATCCCGGCGCCATCGAAGAAGACTGTGCGCCGCGTCTCGAGCGCGCCTCGGGGCTCAGTTCGGGCAAGGATTTCACGCTCGGCTATTCGCCCGAGCGCATCAATCCCGGCGACAAGACGCATCGTTTCGAGAACATCACCAAGGTCGTGTCGGGCCAGGACGACAAGACATTGGAACTCATCGCCGACGTCTATGGCTCGGTCGTCACCGCGGGCATCCATCGTGCGCCGTCGATCCGGGTGGCGGAGGCAGCCAAGGTGATCGAGAACGCGCAACGCGATCTCAATATCGCTTTCATGAACGAGCTGTCGGCGCTGTTCCAGCGCCTCGACCTCGATACCGGCGACGTGCTGGCCGCTGCCGGCACCAAATGGAATTTCCAGAGATTCTATCCTGGTCTGGTCGGCGGTCACTGCATCGGCGTCGATCCTTATTATCTGACCTATCGCGCCGAGAAAGCCGGCTATGATCCCTTGGTGATCCTCGCCGGCCGCCGCATCAACGACGGCGTCGGGCAGCGCGTCGCGAGCGAATGCGTGCGCCGGCTGCTGCGGCGAAAAAATGGTGGTGCAGGCGGCACTGTGACCGTGCTCGGCATGACCTTTAAGGAGGACGTCCCGGACACGCGCAATTCGAAGGTCGCCGATATCGTTGCCGAGCTGCAGTCGTTCGGCCTCGCCGTGCAGGTCCACGATCCGCTCGCCGATCCGGCGCAGGTCAAGCAGCAATACGGTATCGGGCTTCTGCCAATGGAAGGGTTGCAGCCGGCGGAGGCCGTGATCTTCGCCGTCGCCCATACCTCCTTTGTCAAAGGCGGCTGGCCGCTCGTGGCAAAGCTTCTCAAGAACGGCCGCGGCATCGTGCTCGATGTGAAGTCGCGGCTTGATCGCGCGGCGCGGCCCGACGGCGTCGATCTGTGGCGGTTGTGACGATGTCGGCCGAGAGCACGCCGCAAAAGCCGGTTCTGGTCACCGGCGCCGCCGGTTTTATCGGCTTCGCGCTGGCGCGGCGGCTTCTTGAGAACGGCCGCGCCGTGGTCGGGGTCGATTGCGTCAACGACTATTATGATCCGACGCTGAAGGAAGCGCGGCTTGCGGTATTGCGGCAATTTCCGCAGTTCAGCTTTCATCGGATCGATCTGGCCGAGCGCCAGCCGACCGAAACGATTTTCCGCGACGGCGATTTCGGTCCGGTCGTGCATCTCGCGGCGCAAGCGGGCGTGCGCTATTCGCTGCAGCACCCGCACGCTTATCTCGACTCCAACCTGTCCGGCTTTCTCAATGTGCTGGAGGGCTGCCGTCACCGCGGCACCGAGCATCTGATCTTTGCCTCGTCGAGCTCGGTTTACGGTTCCAACAAGCGCATGCCGTTTTCCATTCACGACAATGTCGATCACCCGATCAGCCTTTACGCTGCAACCAAGAAGGCGAATGAGCTGATGGCGCATTCCTACAGCCATCTCTATGGGCTGCCGGCGACGGGACTGCGTTTCTTTACGGTCTATGGCCCCTGGGGCCGGCCGGATATGGCGATGTTCATCTTCGCCAAAGCGATCACCGAGGGTCAGCCGATCCGGCTGTTCAATTACGGCCGCATGCGGCGCGACTTCACTTATATCGACGACGTGACCGCGGCGGTCGAGCGCATCATCGATATGGCGCCAGGAAAATCAGAGGCACCCCTGGGCGATCTCGATCCGGGGACCAGTACCGCGCCCTGGCGGGTCTACAATATCGGCAACAACCGCAGCATCGAGATTTCCCGCGTCGTCGAGCTTCTCGAACAGGAATTCGGCCGCAAGGCCGCAATCGAGCTCGTGCCGATGCAGCCCGGCGACGTGCCGGAAAGCTGCGCCGATATTGACGATCTGATGCGCGATGTGGGCTTCCGGCCGTCGACCTCGATCGAGCAGGGCCTGCGCAATTTCGCCGCCTGGTATCGCGATTATCACCGGCGCTGATCGATGTTTCATCTTCGCAGCGACCCTGGACTATAATGACGCCATGATGGATTTCCTGCGCAACCCGCGTCGCGTCCTGATCATGGTGCACGATCTTTTCGTCACCGCTCTGGCGCTGTTGGCGACATTCTATGTCCGGTTCGAGCACGGCGGCTTTTACGAGCGCCTGCACTGGCTGCTGCTCTATCTGCCGCTCTACCTGATGTATGCCGGCGCGATCTATCGGATCTTCAATCTGTATATCGGCAAGTGGCGTTTCGCCTCGCTGCCGGATCTGTGGAACATCATCCGCGCCGTAACGGTGTTGGCGGTTTCGCTGCTCGTCCTCGACTACATTCTGCTTTATCCGACGCTGTACGGCACTTATTTCTTCGGCAAGATCACAATCGCACTCTATTGGTTCTTGCAGGTCGCGTTCCTCGGCGGCCCGCGCTTGGCTTACCGCCTGTTCCGGCATTCGCGCACCCAGCAGCACGCACGCCGTGCCGACGCGGTGCCGACGCTTGTGGTCGGGGTCGCGGCGGATGCCGACGTGCTGCTGCGGGCCATCGAGAGCGGGGCCGTCAAGAAAGTGCTGCCGGTCGGCATTCTGTCGCCGTCGCGGGCCGATCAAGGCCAATCGCTGCGCGGCGTCCGCGTCTATGGCCGCCCGGAAAATCTCGAGGAGATCGTCGCCAATCTTGCCGGACAGGATATTAACGTCGGCCGGCTGGTGCTGACGCCGAGCGTGCTGTCGCCCGATCTGCATCCTGAAACCATGCTGATGCAGGCGCGCCGCCTCGGTCTGACCACGAGCCGCATGCCGTCGCTCGAAGCCGGCGAAGAGGCGCTGCGGCTGGCGCCGGTCGCGGTCGAGGATTTGCTGCTGCGCCCCAGCGTGAAGATCGACTATCGGCGGCTCGAGGATTTCGTCCGCGGCAAGACCGTCGTCGTTACCGGCGGCGGCGGTTCGATCGGCGCGGAGATTTGCGATCGCGTCGTCAATTTCAGCGCCGGGCGATTGCTCATTCTGGAGAATTCCGAGCCGGCGCTCCACGGTGTTCTGGAGAAGCTTGCCGCGAAATCGAGCGAAACGGTGGTCGAGGGACGCATTGCCGACATTCGCGACCGGGATCGTATTTTCAATCTGATCGCCGCGTTCAAGCCGAACCTGGTCTTCCACGCAGCAGCTCTCAAGCACGTGCCTATTCTGGAGCGCGATTGGGAGGAGGGCATCAAGACGAATGTCTTTGGTTCGGTGAATGTGGCCGATGCCGCCTTGAATGCCGGGGCCGATGCCATGGTGATGATCTCGACCGACAAGGCGATCGATCCGGTCTCGGTGTTGGGCGCCACCAAGCGTCTGGCCGAAATGTATTGTCAGGCGCTCGATGCCGGCAAAGGCGCCGCCGGCCATACCAATGGCGGCAAGCCGCCGATGCGCATGATCGCCGTGCGCTTCGGTAATGTGCTGGCGTCGAACGGTTCGGTGGTGCCGAAATTCAAGGCGCAGATCGAGGCCGGCGGGCCGGTGACCGTGACCGATCCAAACATGGTGCGCTATTTCATGACGATCCGCGAAGCCTGCGACCTCGTCATCACCGCGGCGAGTCACGCGCTCGGTCCCAAGCGCTCCGAGACATCCGTCTACGTTCTCAATATGGGCCAGCCGATCAAGATCGTCGAACTCGCCGAACGGCTGATCCGCCTGAGCGGGCTCGAGCCGGGGCGCGATGTCGACATCGTCTTCACCGGCATCCGTCCGGGTGAGCGTCTCCACGAAATTCTGTTCGCGCACGACGAAGGCAGTTCGGATATCGGCATCGACGGTGTCGTCGCCGCCAAGCCGGTGTGCCCGTCGATCGACGTGGTGCGCGGCTGGATCGAGCGGCTCAAAGCCGATCTCGACGGCGGCGAGCGCGCAGCGATCTACAGCGTCCTGCAGGAGGCGGTGCCGAACTTCATCGGCGACCCGCGTCAGGTCACAAAGCAGTAAACCCCTTTCCTTCCTCACTCCTCAACTCGCGGAGATTCCTTTCTCATGACCAAAGCGGTGCTTGGCATTATCGGCGGCTCGGGCATTTACGATCTTCCGGGTCTCGAAAAAGTGCGTTCAAAGAACATCAAAAGCCCCTGGGGCGAGCCATCCGGCCCGCTGCGGGTCGGCGAGATCGCGGGCCTGCCGGTGGTGTTTCTGTCGCGCCACAGCCAGGGGCACCGCAATTCGCCCTCCGACATCAACTATCGCGCCAATATCGATGTGCTCAAACGCGCCGGCGTAACCGATCTTGTTTCACTGTCGGCCTGCGGCTCGTTCAAGGAGGACCTGCCGCCCGGCACATTCCTGCTGGTCGATCAATTCGTCGATCGCACGCACAAGCGGGAGAGCTCGTTCTTCGGCAAGGGTTTGGTTGCGCATGTCTCGATGGCGCATCCGGTGTCGCCACGGCTGCGCATCCATCTCGCCGAAGCCGCGATGGCCGAGAACATCAATGTTGTGCGCGACGGCACCTATGTCTGCATCGAAGGCCCGCAATTCTCGACGCTGGCCGAAAGCCTCACTTACAAGAACCTCGGCTATTCGGTGATCGGCATGACCAACATGCCGGAGGCGAAGCTCGCGCGGGAAGCGGAGATTTGTTACGCGACCGTGGCCATGGTGACGGATTTCGATTGCTGGCATCCGGACCACGACGCCGTCACGGTGCAGGACATCATCAAAGTGTTGACGGCCAATGCCGAGAAGGCGGCCAAGCTTGTCGCCCGGCTTGCCAAGGATTTTCCGCGCGAACATGAGCCGTGCCCGATCGGGTGTGACCGCGCGCTCGACAATGCGCTGATCACCGCGCCCAAGGCGCGCGATCCGAAGCTCGTCAAGAAGCTCGATGCGGTCGCCGGGCGGGTGCTGGGTAAGGGCAAGAAAAAGTAAACGCCAAGCCAGTGTTGACTAACGGTGACGTCGACCGCTTTCGCCGAACGCATCTTGGCGTAACGAATATTAACTGAACTGTGCCACACTGCCGGGCAGTGGGCGGCGCATATGGCAGCGCTCCGGCGCCAGCAGAGCTTTCGACAGGCAGACCTTGGCTACATCGATCGTCCCTCTCATCATGTGCGGCGGCGCCGGGACGCGGCTGTGGCCGGCCTCGCGCGAAGGCCGCCCGAAGCAATTCCTGTCGTTGTTTGGTTCGGAATCGACGTTTCAGGACACCATCCGGCGCGTGTCCGATCCGACGCTGTTCGGCAAGCCGATCGTCATCACCAACAATCAATATCGCTTTTTGGTCGCCGAACAATTGGCCGCCATCGGCGTCGAGGCCGATATCCTGCTGGAACCGCTGCGGCGTGACTCCGGGCCGGCGATTGCGGCCGGCGCGGCATTTGCCGCAAAGCGCGATGGCGATCCGCTCATCGTCGCGCTCGCGGCCGATCATGTTGTCACAGATGCTGCGGCCTTCGCCAAAGTGTGCGGCCTGGCGGCTAGTGCTGCGGCCGCGGATCGCGTCGTCACTTTCGGCGTGCGGCCGACGCGGCCGGCGACCGAATATGGCTATATCCGCGCCGGGGAGTCCATCGGGCCGGATGTTTTCGCCATCGCCAGCTTCGTCGAGAAGCCCGATGCGAAGACCGCCGAGCGCTATGTCAAAGAGGGCTATCTCTGGAATTCCGGCAATTTCCTGTTCCGTGCCGGCTTGCTGCTCGACGAATATCGCAGCTTCGAGGCCGGCAGCGTTGCCGCTGTCGTTGATGCCGTCGATAAAGCCGGCAAGGATCTGGGCTTTGTCACGCTCGATCCGGAGAGCTTTGCGAAGGCCAACGCGAAATCGGTCGACTATGCGGTGATGGAGCGGACCAGGCGGGCCGCCGTGATGCCGGTCTCCTATGGCTGGTCCGATGTCGGCTCGTGGCAGGCCGTGTGGGAATTGTCGGGCCGTGACGCGTCCGGCAATGCGGGACATGGGGCGGTCGAATTCGTCGATACGCGCGGGTCGTATGCGACGACCGACAAGCAGCTTGTCGCGCTATTCGGGGTCGACAACGTCGTCGTGGTGACGACCGACGACGCGGTCTTGGTCGCCAAGCGCGAGGACGGCGACGGCTTGCGCCGCCTGGTGCAGCGGCTCAAGCAAACAGCGCCCAAGGTCACCGAAGAGCATCTCAAAGTGCATCGGCCCTGGGGATCCTATCAGTCGATCGATCAAGGCGCGCGATTTCAGGTCAAGCGCATCGTGGTGAAGCAGGGCGGCCGGCTGTCGCTGCAAATGCATCATCATCGCGCCGAACATTGGATCGTGGTGCGCGGCACGGCGCGGGTGACGATCGGCGATGAGATCAAGACCGTGCATGAAAATGAATCGGTCTATATCCCGATCGGCGCCCAGCACCGCCTGGAAAACCCCGGCAAAATCGATCTGGAATTGATCGAGGTGCAGACGGGCAGCTATCTGGGTGAAGACGATATCGTGCGCATTGAGGACGACTATCGGCGGTCGTAGCAGCGGTCGGTGTGCCTGTTTCGTGGGCAGACTTTGGGGGCCTATCTTCAGGGAGGCGCCACACCCCCCGATTGCTAAGATATAACAACAACTTAAGTTAACGGCGCCGCCGCCGGTTTTGACCACCCTGTAACCCTTTGATTTAAATCGTGTTCCGAATTTCTCACAGGCCAGGTCGCCAAGTTGGCATCCATCGTGCTACGGGAAACGCCGTTGGGGTCGGCTCCGAGTAGCGCGAAGGGGGCTTTTGCGATCATGAGTGGGACGCAAGCGGGTACGGACGGGACGTTGCGTGTCGGCGTTGTGGGCGTGGGGGTCATGGGCAGCAATCATGCCCGTGTTCTGTCCGAGATGCCTGGGGTCAAACTGGTCGGCATCGCCGATCCGGATCGCGCACGATGCGATCAGGTCGCCGACCGGCTTGGTTGCGCCGTATTCAAGGATGCGCAAGCGCTTTTGAGCGCAGGCGTCGACGCCGTCACCATTGCGGCTCCGACTCATCTGCACCGCGATATCGCGATCGATTGCGCCGCGCGCGGCATCCACATCCTGGTGGAAAAGCCAATCGCGCCGACGGTCGAAGAGAGCCGCGCCATCGTCGCCGCTGCGCGCCGCGCCGGCGTCACGCTGATGGTCGGTCATGTCGAGCGCTTCAATCCGGCGGTGCAGTCGATCAAACGCGCCATTAAAGATCAGGACATCCTCTCGATCGCCATCACCCGGGTCGGGCCGTTCCCGCCGCGGATGTCGAATGTCGGCGTCGTCATCGATCTCGCCGTGCACGACATCGACCTGATCCGCTGGTTCACCGAGTCCGAAATCGTCGAGATCCAGCCGCAGACGTCGAGCGCCGTCGCCGAGCGCGAAGACATCGCGCTGTTGCAATTCCGCACCGCCTCGGGCGTGCTGGCCCATATCAACACCAACTGGCTCACGCCGTTCAAGGCGCGCACCATTCACGTCGCGACGCGCGACAAATATCTGATCGGCGATCTTCTGACCTTGCAGGTCACCGAATGCTTCGGCTTCCAGCCCGACGGCAGCTATTCGATGCGGCATCTGTCGGTTGGCTGGGCCGAGCCGCTGCGTTCGGAGTTGCAGGCGTTCCTGACCGCGATCCGCAGCGGCGATTCGCCGGCGGTGACCGGCGACGAGGCTGTCGCCAGCCTTGAAGTCGCGATCCGTTGCCTTGACGCGCGCGGAACGCAATCGTTATTGCCGGCGCGCAAGGGGCCGCGCCGCGTCGCCGGCTGATGCTAGGTTTTGCTTTCGCCGGTCTAGTTAGAAACAAATAAGAGCGATCATGAATCAACACACTCGCGTTGAAGAAAGACCGATTCCGTTCATCGACGTCGCAGCCCAGCGCCGCCGTCTCGGCCGCGCCGTCGATGATGCGGTGGCGCGTGTGCTGGCGCATTGCCAATTCGTCAACGGGCCGGAAGTGCGCGCCTTCGAGGCCGACCTGGCGGCGTTCTGCGGCGCCCGCCACGCGATCGGCTGCGCCAGCGGCACCGATGCGCTGCTGCTCGTGCTGATGGCGTGGGAGATCAAGCCGGGCGATGCCGTGATCTGTCCGTCCTTCACCTATCACGCGACCGCGGAAATGGTGGCGCTCCTTGGCGCCACGCCGATTATCGCCGATGTCGCGCCCGACACGTTCAATCTCGATCCTGCAAGTTGCGAACGCGGCGTAGCGACGGCGAAGCGTCTGGGCCTGAAGCCGCGTGCGATCATTCCGGTCGATCTGTTCGGCCTGCCGGCCGATCACGAGGCGATCACCGCCGTCGCCAGGAAGCACGATCTGAAAATCCTCGACGACGCGGCGCAAAGCTTCGGCGCGATCTATCGTGGCAAGAAGCTTGGCACCTTCGGCACCGCAACCGCAACGAGCTTCTTCCCGGCCAAGCCGCTCGGCTGCTACGGCGATGGCGGCGCGGTCTTCACCGACGACGACGCGCTCGCGGCGCGCATCAAGAGCATCCGCCTGCACGGCGAAGGCATCGATCGTTCCGAAGCCGCGCGCATCGGCATTACCGGGCGGCTTGATACCATCCAGGCCGCGATCTTGATCGAGAAACTGAAAATCTTTCCAGAGGAGATCGCATCGCGCGACCGCATCGCGGCGAGCTACACGCAAGCGCTTGCCGATGTCGCGCTCGTGCCGCGTGTCGGCAATGAATCGACCTCGGTCTGGGCGCAATACACGATCAAGCTCAAGCCCGGGCAGCGCGACAAGCTCGCCGCCGATCTGAAGGCGCAGGGCATTCCCACCGCGATCTACTACACCAAGCCGCTGCACAAGCAGCCGGCCTATCGCGACTATCCTGTCGCCGACGGCGGCGTACCGGTGAGCGAGCAATTGTCGGGCGAGGTGATCAGCCTGCCGATGCATGCTTATCTCGAACCGGCGGATCAGGACCGTATTATCGGCGCAGTGCGGAAGTCGCTGGCATAATTTGTCCTCCCCTGCAGGGGGAGGGCCGCCGCGCGAAGCGCGGCAGGTGGGGAAGTGCGGCGTCGCAGCGATTCGGCCCCACCCGGCTGCTTCGCAGCCAAACCCTCCCCCTGCAGGGGAGGGTGATTAGAATAAGACATGCTCGGAAAGATCCTCACTGTCGGTGGCTATACGCTGCTCTCGCGCGTCACCGGCTTCCTGCGCGATATCATGCTGGCGGCCATTATCGGCGCCGGTCCGGTGGCCGACGCCTTCTTTGTTGCCTTTCGGCTGCCGAACCATTTCCGCGCCATCTTCGCCGAGGGCGCGTTCAACGCCGCCTTCATTCCGGCCTATGCACGCGTGCGCACCCAGGGGGGACCGGACGCGGCGAGCCTGTTCGGCGACCGCATCTTCACACTGCTGCTCGCCTCGCAGATTGTACTCCTGGCGCTGGCGCTGGTGTTCACGCCGCAAGCCATCGAAATCCTGGCACCCGGCTTTTCGCGCGAGCCGCAGCAATTCGCGCTGGCCGTGTCGCTGACCCGGATCACCTTTCCCTATCTCCTTCTGATCACGCTGGTGACGCTGTGGAGCGGCATCCTCAATGCGCTGCATCGCTTCGCGGCGGCGGCCGCGGCGCCGATTCTGCTCAACGTGACGATGATGGCGACCCTGGCCTGCGTCTTCCTATTTCCGAGCGCCGGCCATGCCGCCGCTTGGGGCGTGTTGATCTCCGGCGTGCTGCAAGCGCTCCTCGTCGGCGGCGACACGTTCTACGCCGGGGTCATGACCTCGTTCCGCACGCTGAAGTGGGACGACGATGTGAAACGCTTCTTCAAGGCGCTCGGCCCGGCGACTGTGGGTTCGGCCGGCACGCAGCTCGCGCTGTTTGCCGACACGATTATTGCGAGCTTTCTCTCGGCCGGCGCCATCTCGGCGCTCTATTACGCTGACCGCATCGATCAGCTTCCCATCGGCGTCATCGGCATTGCCATCGGCACCGTGCTGGTGCCGGAGATGACCCGGCGGCTCGCCTCCGGCGACGAAGCCGGCGCGCGCTCGGCGCAAAACCGGGCGATCGAGTTCGCACTTCTGCTCGCGGTGCCGTGTGTCGTCGCGTTCATCGTGGTTCCGGGACCGATCATGCGCGGCCTGTTCCTGCGCGGCGCTTTCAACGCGGAAGACGCGCATGCCTCGGCGTTGACGCTGATGGCCTATACTGTTGGGCTCATCCCGTTCGTTCTGATCCGCAGCGTGGTGGCGCCGTTTCTGGCGCGTGGCGACACGGCGACACCGGTAAAAGCGGCGTTGATCGGCACCGGCGTCAATATCGTGCTCAAACTCGCGCTGATGTTTCCGCTGGCGCAAGTCGGCCTGGCGCTTGCCACCTCGATCGGCGCCTGGATCAACTTCATTCTGGTGCTGGTCTTTGCTGCCCGTGCAAACCTCATCGCGCTCGATAAGGATCTGAAATCGTCGCTGTTGAAGCTTGCCGGGGCGGGCGCCGCAATGGCGGTCGTTCTGTTGATCGCCGACCCGATTGTCACGGGAATGTCATCCTCATTGCCCAGGTTCCGCGACGAAACGATACTGATTCTGTTGGCGCTGGTCGGAGCCGTGGTTTACGGAGGGCTCCTCGCGGCACTGTTCGGCCGGCGCTGGCTGTTGCTGATGCGGCGCACAGAAGCGGCGCCGATGGGACGTGATGAAACCGCTTCCATTCCGGCGGTCGAGCCGGACAAAACCTGAGCTGGAGCAAGAAGTAGAATGCGCGTGACTATGATCGGCGCCGGCTATGTCGGGCTGGTATCAGGGGCATGTTTTGCCGACTTCGGTCACCAGGTGGTGTGCGTCGACAAAGACATCAAAAAGGTCGAAGCGCTCAACCGCGGCGAGATCCCGATTTTCGAGCCTGGCCTCGATGCTCTGGTCGAAGCCAATGTGCAGCAGGGCCGGCTCGAATTCTCGACCGAAACCTCGCGGGTCAAAGACGCCGACGCGGTCTTCATCGCGGTCGGCACGCCGTCGCGGCGCGGCGACGGCCATGCCGATCTGACCTATGTCTATGAAGCGGTCCGTGAGATCGCGTCGATTTTGCCCGCCAAGGCCGTCGTCGTCACCAAATCAACGGTGCCGGTCGGCACCGGCGACGAGATCGAGCGCATTCTGCGCGAGCTGCGCCGTGATGCCGAAATTCAAGTTGTGTCCAATCCGGAATTTCTGCGCGAGGGCGCGGCGATTCAGGACTTCAAACATCCCGACCGCATTGTCGTCGGCACCGACGACATGACCGCGCGCAACGTGATCGCGGAGATCTACCGGCCGCTTTATCTGAACACGCCGCCGCTGATCTATGTCAGCCGCCGCACCGCCGAACTGATCAAATACGCCGCCAACGCATTCCTCGCCACCAAGATCACTTTCATCAACGAGATCGCCGATCTGTGCGAACAGGTCGGCGCCGATGTGCAGGAAGTGTCTCGCGGCATCGGTCTCGACAATCGCATCGGCTCCAAATTCCTGCATGCTGGTCCTGGCTTCGGCGGATCGTGTTTTCCGAAGGACACCAGCGCGCTGCTCAAGACTGCCCAGGACTACGGCGTGCCGCTGCGCATCGTCGAGACCGTTTCCGCAGTCAACGAGCAGCGCAAGCGCGCCATGGCGCGCAAGGTCGTTGCCGCGCTCGATGGCTCGGTGCGCGGCAAGACCATTGCAGTGCTCGGCCTGACCTTCAAGCCGAACACCGACGATACGCGGGATTCGCCGGCGATCCCGCTGATCACGGCGCTGCACGATCTTGGCGCCAGTGTGCGCGGCTACGATCCGGCCGGTATAGAACAGGCCAAACCGCTTCTGCCCGCGGTGACCTATTGCACCAGCGCCTATGACGCCGCCGAAGGCGCGCACGCGGTGGTGATCGCGACTGAATGGGAGCAATTCCGCGCGCTCGATCTAGGGCGGCTGAAAAGCGTGATGGCGCAGCCAGTGATTGTCGATCTGCGCAACATTTATCGGCCCGACGAAATGCGGCGGGCGAATTTCCGTTATCTCGCAGTCGGACGCCCTGGGGTCGGTTGACCGCGGCCTCGCACGATCCCCGCCTGTCAGCGCATGCCCGGCTTCGTGCCGGGCATTTGCGTTTTTATGCGGTATTTACGGGCCCGCCGCTCCGGTGAGGAGCGCGCAGTCCACTATGGACCGGCGCGAGGCGACTCATTATCCATCTAGCAATGTCTTCCACAGCCAGGCCCAAAATCGTTGCCATGATCGTCGGTTCGGCGGTGATCATGCAGCAGCTTGATTCCACCGTGATCACCACGGCGCTGCCGCAGATGGCGATCTCGCTGCATGCCGATCCGGTGCAACTCTCCGTTGCCGTCACCGCCTACATCCTGAGCCTCGCCGTCTTCATTCCGGTCAGCGGCTGGGCCGCCGATCGTTTCGGCGGCCGCACCGTATTCCGCCTGGCGATCGCGCTGTTCACGCTCGGCTCCATTCTCTGCGGGCTCTCCGGCAATACGACCGAGCTGACGGCGGCGCGGGTGCTGCAAGGGCTCGGCGGCTCGATGATGGTGCCGGTCGGGCGGCTTGTTCTGTTCCGCTCGATCGACAAGGTTGCGCTGATCCCGATGATGGCCTACCTGCAGGTGCCGGCGCAGCTCGGCCCGGTGCTCGGCCCGCCGATCGGCGGCTTCATCACCACGTATTTTTCCTGGCGCTGGATCTTCCTCGTCAACGTGCCGCTCGGCATTCTCGGCATCGTGCTGGTGACGATCTACTTCGACAATCCGAAGGAAGACGGACCACCGCGTCCGATGGACTGGCCGGGCTTCATCTTCACCGGCGCGTCCTTGTTCTGCATCATGAACGGCATCGAAGCCATCGGCCGCGGTCATGGCAACGTCTTTGTCGTGGTCGGGCTGTTCGCCGCCGGCGCCGCGCTGGGCGCGCTGGCGCTGCGCCATCTGCGGCGCACGCCGCATCCGGTGCTCAATCTCTCGGTGTTTCGCATCCCGACATTTCGCACAAGCATTACCGGCGGCTCGCTGTTTCGCGCCGGCGCCGGCACGCTGGTGTTTCTCTTGCCGCTGTTGCTTCAGGTCGTGTTCGGCCTGTCGGCGGCGGCATCCGGCAGCATCACTTTCGCGACCGCCGCGGGCTCGATGACCATGAAGGCCTCGGCGCGGCCGATCCTCAGATTGTTCGGCTTCCGCCGCGTCATCGTGATCAATAGCGTGATCAGCGCGGCGTCGATCGCGATGTGCGCCTTCTTCACGGCGTCAACGCCGGTCGTGCTGATGTTCGTGCTGCTCCTGCTTGCCGGTTTCTTCCAGTCGCTGCAATTCACTGCAACACAGGCCATGGGCTATGCCGATGTCGAACAGGCGCAGATGAGCACAGCGACCAGCATCGCCAGCATGACGCAGCAGCTGAGCCGCGGCTTCGGCATTGCGGTGGTTGCGACGCTCCTGCATCTGTCGCTCACCTGGCGCGGCGCGACCACGCTCGGCACTACCGATTTCAAGGTCGCGTTTGCCGGCGCAGCGCTGATGGCGCTGTTGTGCCTGCCGTTCGGTTTGTCTCTGCAGCACGACGCCGCCGCGGAGGTGAGTGGGCATCAACGGAAATCGGTGGACGCGGAAGCGTAAAACGGTGCGCAACAAAAAAGAGCGCCGGCCGCTTTGGCCGGCGCTCTCGTTTTTTCTGATGCAATGTTGTCTTTACGCGTTCGCGACCGGACCCTTTTGCGTCGCTGCCCAGGTGCGCTCGACGCTGAGATCGAACAACGGCCGGAGGTAAGTGCCGAAGGCGCTGCCGGCGAAAGCTGCGACGAGCCACAGCCAGCCATGCACGCTCGCCGAGGCGATGCCGCTGAAATAAGCGCCGATATTGCAGCCATAGGCGAGCCGCGCGCCGTAGCCAAGCAGCAAGCCGCCGATGACTGCAGCGATCAGCGAGCGGAACGGCAGCCGCCAGCCCGGATTGAATTTGCCGGCAAGGCCAGAGGCGAGCAGCGCGCCGAGGATGATGCCGAAATCCATCACCGAGGTGATGTCGGCGAACACGCTCTCCTGCAGCGCTTTGGCGCGCTCCGGCGAATGCCAGTAACCCCAGGAGGCGACGTCGACGCCCGCGAACTGAAAGATCTTCGAGCCCCATAGCGCGAAAGCCGAGGTGATGCCCCACGGCCGGCCGGCGAGATAAAGCGTGGCGAAATTGCCGATCGCCAGTGCCACGGCGCCGGCGAGCAGTGGCCAAGGCCCGTGCAGGAAGCGGCTGAAGCCGCGGCGGTCGGTCCGCACGCCCGAGCGCAGATTGCCGTGGACGCGCCGCTCGATCACCACCGTGAGCGCGGTGATGGCGGCAAAGCCGACGAGGCTCACCGCAAGCGCGGGCGCCCAGCCCCAGGCTTTGATCAAGGAGATCGAGCCGAAATTCGGCGTCGCCGACCACCAAGGCAAATTCCACGCGCCAAGCGCCGAGCCGATGATGAAGAAGGCGAGCGTCACGAACATGCGCGAATTGCCGCCGCCCGCGGTATAGAGCGTGCCCGAGGCGCAGCCGCCACCAAGCTGCATGCCGAGCCCGAACAGGAACGCGCCGACCAGAACCGACACGCCGACCGCGCCATATTCGCCATGCACCGGCTGACCGAACAGCGTGCCGTTGTCGAGCGCGGGGAAGAACAGAACCACGGCGACCGCCAGCATCAGCATCTGCGCGCGCAAGCCGGCGCCACGGCCGTCGGCGATGAAGACCCGCCATGCCGAGGTGAAGCCGAACAGTGCATGATAGAGCACGAGGCCGAGCGCACCGCCGAGCAGGAACAGCGCGCCTTGCCGCCAGGAATAGGCGTCGCCGAGCGCAAGCGCGCCCGCGCCGAGCACGGCGGCGGCGATGATGACGACCCAGTTGTTGGTGGGCGGTGCAACGCCGCGCTCGTTCGCGAGCAGGCGTGCGTCAACGGATAAATCGGTCATGGATGTCTCTCAAATCCCGGAAGTCCAAATCACGTCCCGAAAGCCGGCCCCGGTCCGGCTACGGGTCAAAAAGAATTAGGCCGTACAGGGACCTCGTCCAAGCCGAGCCCATTCTGTTGTTTGGAACTCGCTGGTACGCCAGTCCCAAATATATGGTTCTTAGTAAAATATTATACCATGTGGCTTCGATTAAGAGCTAAAATGTAGAAGTTTATTCCACGCCGCCGAGCGTGGCATCTGTCACCAAAAGGGCCGCCCGGTGAGCGGGCGGCCCTTTGCTTGCGATGATTTTGATAGAAAAAAGAGCGGCCGTTTAGCCCCAACGGATGGCGATGGCGCCGGCGATCGAGCGCGCGCGGCTCCGCAGCGCATGCCCGTCATTGCCGGACTCGATGACCCATTCGCCGTTCTCCCGGCCGACGATCTTGCCGACATGGTGCGGCCATACGACGATTGCGCCGATCCCTACCGGGCCGGACCGGCCCCAATGCGCCCAGTTGCGCGCGAGATTGTACGACGAGCCAGGATCGCCGCCGACGAGTTGGCGCATGGCCCAGCCGCACCAGGCGGCCGGCCGCGGACCGGCGCCGCCGGTCAGGTGCGACAGTGCGCCAAACGATGCCTCTGCTTCAATCGCTCTGCCACGGTGGCCTCGCGCCACATGATGATAGCCATGATAGCCGCGATGACGATGATGTTCATGTGCCTGTGCGGCTTGCGTGAACATCGTGGCGGCAGCGAACGCAACAGTAAGAGTCGTCAACTTCATTACCACTGATCTCCTGAGTTTAAGCTTCGCGTTTCTGTTTTTTGTCTTTTCTTATTGTGCCGGCTGCAAACAAAAGCCCCGCCAACCGTGAGGTTGGCGAGGCTAAGAAAAACAGACAGCCGCGCTTCATTGACGCCGAAGCGCGTGCGGCCTCATAGCATCATCGGGCCCGATCACATTGCCCATTTCTGCATGGCATGTATTTGTTCGGTGGTTCGGCGTGCCGCATTCTTGCCCCGTTTGGTCTGCCGCGAATTGGGGCGATTTAGTTGTTTGCTTTTTGTTTGGCGCCAGTTCGGTCGAAAGAACGGGCGCAGCGGCGGGGCGGGTGTGCGCGGAATTCGACGGCGCGAGGAGCCGCGCGCCGGCCTCGGTCTCGCCGATTTTGTTAAGCCGATCTTCGGTTAAGGCTAATGTGCACGCCGCGTGCGAAGAGTGCTGGCGGCGCAGCCGCGTCGAATGTGGCGGGCCGCGCACGCCTTAGGGCATGATCCGGAAAAGCATGCCCTTGGACTTGATCCGAGGGTGGAAACCGGTTTTCCGAAGAGATCATGCTCCAACGAAAAAACCAGACCATGACCCGATTCAACCTGATCGGGTCATGGTCTGGTATTTCGCAGAACTGCAGCAATCGCCGCGTTTAATAGCGTCTCGCGCCCGCCGTCCCCGGTGGGACGCTTAGGGGCGGCGGCAGGTGATCAAGCTTGGCTTTCGTATTTGCCGGGGAGCGGTGCTTGCGGTCGCTGCGGGCCTCGTGCTGCAGGATGCAGCGGCGGCGAGCGAGGCCGCGCCGCTTTGGTTGACGCCGCCGCAGGCGCTGCGGCAATTGACCGATCCAGGAGGCTCGCGCACGTGGCTTGAAAGCGTCGGCGTGAAATTGAGCTTCAACTATTATGGCGACGCCTTTTGGAATCCAGTCGGCGGCGTGAAGCAGGGGCCGGGGTATGATGGCCGGTTCGCCGCGATCGTGGATGCCGATCTGGCAAGGCTCGTCGGCTGGTCCGGCGCGACGTTTCACGCCAGCCTGCATCAGATTCACGGCACACAGTTCAGCGCGACCAATCTGGAAAACCTTGCTCTGGTCACCGGCGTCGAGGCGCCGCCGTCGACGCGTCTATTCAATCTTTGGATCGAACAGAAGATCGGCAGCCAGGCGACGCTACGCGTCGGCCAGTTCACCGCGGCCCAGGAGTTTCTGGTCAGCGACGTCGCCAACCTGTTCGTCAATTCGACCTTCGGTTGGCCCGAACTGCCGGGCCAGGACCTGCCGAGCGGCGGACCTAATTGGCCGGAGGGCACGCTCGGAGCGCGCGTGGAATGGTCGCCGACGGGCGCGCTCACATTACGGGCCGCGGTTTTCAACGGCGATCCGGCCGGTCCGGGGACCGGCGATCCGGTGCTGCGCGATCGCGACGGGCTTGCCTTTCGCATCAACGATCCGCCGTTCGTCATCGCCGAGTTCGAATATAACTACAATCGGGATCACAAGTTCGAAGAGACGGGCCCGAACCAGGAAGCACGCATGGAGGCGCCGCAACCGGCGGGACAGGCGCCGAGCGCCGGCGGCGGTTTGCCTGGCACAATCAAGATTGGCGGCTGGTACCACAGCGGCGAGTTCGCCGACCCGCGCTTCGACAGCCAAAGCGGGCTCCTTGCCGACACCGCCGGCTCGCCGCTGCAGCATGCCGGTAATTTTTCCGTCTACGGGATCGTCGATCAGATGCTGTGGCGCAGCCGCGCGAGTGAATTTGACGGCTTCGTGCGCGTGATGGGCTCGCCCGACAACCGCAACCAGATCAGCTTTTATCTGGATACCGGGCTGGCGCTTCAAGGTCCGTTCGCTTCACGTCGGGACGACATTTTGGGCCTTGCCTTCGCCTATGCCCGCGTCTCGCCGCAGGCCGCCGCCTATGATCGCGACGTCGCCGCCGTCACCGGCACGCCGATCCCGATCCGCGATTATGAAGCCGTGATCGAGCTCTCTTATCTCATTCAGCTGGGGCGCAATTGGTCGATGCAGCCCAATCTCCAATACGTCATCCATCCCGGCGGCAATGTCGCCAATCCGGACGTTCCGGGCGGCGTCACGCCGATCCCGAATGCGTTCGTGCTTGGCTTGCGGACCTTTGTCAGGTTCTAGAGCCCGGCAAGAGCCACACGTACAAGGATCCGTCGCGCTTGATCGGTATCGTGGTCGGCAGTACGGTTTGCTAACAATAAAGCTCGGGAGGAACGTGTCGTGGCCTTCTTCGTCATTGCGTTCTTCATTTTGGCGCTGCCGGAGTGCGGCGCATGAAGACCTATGAGGGCCGGCGCACGATCGATGGCCTCGTCGTCACTGTCGACGGCGCGCCGCTCTCCGAACATTACAAGGTGAAGCAATTCACTAAATTCGGCTTCGAATGGACTTATGAGGGCGACAGCCCGCGTCAGCTTGCGCTCGCCATTCTGTTCGATCATCTCGGCGATGCCGACCGTGCTGTCGCTCTGTCCGGGCCGTTTATGAAAAGCGTCATCGCCAATCTCGATAATGATTGGCGGCTCACCGGTGACGAGGTCGCCGCCTTTGTCAGCCGCCATGACACCCGCGCGCTGCAAGGCACGCATTGAGGAGAACGCCAAGAAGAGCGGCAAGGAGAACAAACATGATCGGTCAGCGTCAGGTCGATTTTCGCACCGAATACCGTTCACGCATTCGCGGCTGGTATGACGGCTATTTCCACATCGTCATCATCTACGCCATGGGCGCCGCCGCTTTCTATATCTATGTCGGGCACATTCATAACGTGACGGCGCTCGAATGGCTCACGGTGCCGCTGACCTTCCTGTTCACCAACATCTTCGAATGGGCCGTGCACAAATTCGTCATGCACCGGCCGGTCAATATAAAGGGGCTGCGCGCGATCTACGAGCGGCACACGCTCAATCACCATCAGTTCTTCACCGACGACGAGATGCGGTTCCGCGACCACAAGGATTGGCGGGTGACGGTCTTTCCGCCCTATGCGCTCGTCGTCTTCATCCTGATGTCGATCCCGCCGGCCGCACTTCTCGGTTCGCTGTTCTCGGCCAATGTCGGCTGGCTGTTCATCGCAACGACGACCGGCATGTATCTGATCTACGAATTCATGCATTTCTGCTGCCATGTCGACGAGAACGCATTCGTGCGAAATTGTCCTTTCGTCAACACGCTGCGCCGCCATCACACCGCCCATCACAATGCGCGGCTGATGATGGAGGTAAACATGAACCTCACCTTCCCGATGGCCGATTGGCTGTTCGGCACCTCCGATCTCAACCGTGGCCTGCTCGGCACGCTGCTCAACGGCTACGATACGCGTTACCTGAAGAAGAACCTGCGCGGGGCGCCGAAGCGGCCTGACGAGGCCGCAGCCGCGCCGGTCGGCGCGAATTAGTCGCGGGGCTTCGGTCATGCCAAGCGATGTCAAAGCTGCCGTTTCGGCTGTCACGCTTCTCGTCGCGCTGGTGCTCGCTTATTGGAGCGGCTCGCCGATCCGCCATGATTATTCGACCTTCGTCGTCGGCACGGCTTTGTTTATGATCGCGGCGATGTGGGTCTTTCCCGAGGCCGGCGCGAAGAAAGGCGGCGCACGGGGAAGCAAGTAGCGCCGGGCAGGGATTCGATGATCGTGAAAATCTTGATTGCGCTCGCTGGTTTGATGGGCGCGGGCGGAATGGCGCTGGCCGCTGCCGCCGCCCATGTGGCGCCAGGCTCCGGTCTCGACAGTGCGGCCTATATGCTGCTGTTTCACGCCGTGGCGGTCATCGCAGGCGCGGCGCTGATCCAGCAGGGCCTGTTGTGGCGGCCTCTGGCGCTCCTCGTGCTCGCCGCTTGGGTGATTGGCGCCGCGCTGTTTTCCAGCGATATCGCGATGCGAGCCTTTGCCGGGCACCGGCTGTTTCCCTTTGCCGCGCCGACCGGCGGCACGATTTTGATCGCGGCATGGCTTACGCTTACCGGAACGGCGATCTGCGCATTGGTGCGGAAATGATTGGGATGGGTTGAGCCTTTGCGAAACCCATCGTGCGGCCTCGCCGCTCGGCGATGGGTTTCGCTGCGCTCACTATCCTACGAGCCGTCACTCGATCTGAATCTTGAGATCCTTGATGATCTGTCCCCAACGGGCAGTTTCCGCAGCTGCAAAGCTTGCGAGCTCGGCTGGCGTAGAGGTTTTGATCTCATAGCCGGCCGCTTCGAACCGGTTCACGAAAGCCGGCGTGGAAATGATCTTAACGAGCTCGCTGTTGAGCCGGTCAACGATCGGCTTCGGCGTTCCGGCATTGGTGTACAGCGCGGTCCATATCGGGCTCAGCACAAGTTTCCGATAGCCGAGCTCGACGGTGGTCGGCACATTCGGCAGTGACTTTGCGCGCGTCTCGCTCATCACCGCCGCGGCTTTCAACTGGCCGCTTTGCAGAAACGAGAACGTGTCGGCGATCAACGGAAACATCGCGTCGATCCGGCCGGCAATCAGATCGTTCAGCGCCGGCCCCTGTCCGCGATAGGGCACGTGCACGAGCGCGGTGCCGGTGACCTTGTTGAACAACTCGCCGGCGATATGGGTCGCAGACCCGACGCCCGACGAGCCGAAGCTCGCGCCGCCATTGTCTTGCAGCCGGCTCACCAAGCCCTCGAGTTCCAGATGGCCGTATGATGGCGCCGGCACGATGACCTGCGGATTGAGCGTCACCAAAGTGAGCGGCGCGAAGTCTTTCACCGGGTCGAAGCCGAGATTCTTGTAAAGACTGATATTGCTGGCATGCGTCCCGGTCGTCGCCATGAACAAGGTGTAACCGTCGGGCGCGGCCCGCGCCGCGTCGGCCGCGGCGATATTGCCGCCGGCGCCGGGCTTGTTCTCGACGACGACCGGCTGGCCGAGCGCAGCCCCAAGCCCTTCCGCGATCACCCGCGACTGCACATCGGCACTGCCGCCGGCCGGGAAGGGCACGATGAGTGTCAGCGGGTGGCTCGGCCAATCATCGGCGCGGGCCATACTTGGGAGCACCGCGGACATCGCGAGCAAGAGTGTCAGAAAGATTTCGGAAAGAGATGGCAATGAAATGCGCTGCATGAAGCTTTTGCTATCACGCGCGCGGGCCTGTCGCCATCCATTCAACTCGTAAGACAGTTTGGCCTTGATATTTCCTCACAGTTGTGGCAAATGGCGCGCCGCCTGTATGAGGAAGCCATGACTTCGAGCAAGTCATATCTCGCCCTGTTAGCCGCCGCCCGGCCGAGCCATCGGCCGAGCGCGCTGGCGTTTGCGTGCGCGAGAGTCGGTTACTCACAGCTGATCAAGAAGCCCGAACCAGGTTTCGCGACACTGAACTAAGCGGCGGCAGGGTCGACCCTCCGCCGGCAGGCAGGAGGGGCAAATGGCCCGCATCTTCAAACTAAGACGACAAAATCAGCACTCGAGATCGAACGCGCGCGCTTTGCGCCTGCGCGGTTGTGTCATGAGCCGTCATGTCAGCAGCTGTCGTTTCACGGGCATTTGCGTGCTGCGCCAGAAATTTCACGCAGCACGGATTCAAATTCAAAGAGGAGTAGGTCATGCGTAGGGCAGACCCTTATCAGGAGCGCGCACGCGAGTTGTGTCGCGCGGCCGGCGTTGATCCCGACAGCCGCATCGAGCGGCCCGGTCAGCGCTCGATGCCGGCGTGGTGCGCTTATCGCGATGCTGCGCGCAAGGAGCAGCTTGTGCGCGAGGCCGAGCGTACGGCCGAAGGCATCGCGGCGACGCGGCCCCAGCAGCCGCAGTTCCAGAACAGCCCGCTGCAGGTTTTCGGCGAGCACGATGCGGCGACGCTGGCGCAGATGCGCAACTGCATGGCCGTCGGCAACGTTGTGGCCGGGGTGATCTGTGCAGACGGACACCTCGGCTATGCGCAGCCGGTTGGCGGCGTTATCGCCTATGAGAAGCAGATCAGCATTTCTGGTGTCGGCTTCGACATCGGCTGTGGCAACATGGCGGTGCGGCTGGATACGCCGTTCACCGCCATCGCCGATCGCATCGGTCCGATCGTCAAGGATGTCGCGAGCGTGGTCTCGTTCGGCCTTGGACGCACTAATGCCGAGCGGGTCGAGCACGCTCTGTTCGATGACGGCGATGCCTGGCGTGAGTCCGACATGGACGGCTATCGCCAGAAGGCGGTGCATCAGCTCGGCACCGTCGGTTCGGGCAACCACTATGTCGACCTCATGCGCGATGAGGACGGCTTTGTCTGGATCGGCGTGCATTTCGGCAGCCGTGGCCTCGGTCACACGAGTGCGACGCGCTATCTGAAAGCAGCCGGCGGTCAGGACGGCATGAACGTGCCGCCCGCGGTGATCGACGAGGACTCCGAGCTCGGTCGCCGTTATATCGCTGCGATGCAACTCGCCGGCCGGTACTCTTATGCCGGCCGCGAGTGGGTGATCGAGCGCGTACGCAAGATCGTCGGCGGCGCTGTGACCGACATGGTTCACAACCACCATAACTATGCGTGGCGGGAGAACCATGGCGGCCGCGAGCTCTGGGTCGTGCGCAAGGGCGCGACGCCGGCCTTTCCTGGCCAGCGCGGCTTTGTCGGCGGCTCGATGGGCGACGATGCCGTGATCATTGAAGGCGTTGACAGCCCCGAAGCCAAGGCGTCGCTCTATTCGACGATTCATGGTGCGGGACGTCTGTTCGGCCGCAAGGAGGCGAAGCGCCGCTTCACCAAGGCCGAAATGGACGCCTGGCTGCAGAGCCGCGGCGTGACGCTCATCGGCGCCGATCTCGACGAGAGCCCGATGGCTTATCGTCGGCTGCCCGAGGTGCTGGCCCATCATGCCGGCAGCGTGAAAGTGCTGCACATGCTGCGGCCCTTCGCGGTGGTGATGGCCGGTACCAGTGAGTTCGATCCGTTCAAGGATTGAGGGAGCTGGAGCGGGACGATGTCCCGCTCCAGCTTTTTTGTTTGCTCCTCACGCCGCCCGCTTGCGCTCTTGCTTCCTTTCCTGCGGCAGCATCGTGATGGTGAGGCGCTCGCTCCCGCGCAGCACGTCGAGTGCCGCGGAGTGGCCGATTTTGTCGCCGGTGAGCGCGCGCACGAGATCGTCGGCGCCGGCGATGGGCTCGCCGTCGAGTGCAACGACGATGTCGCCGGGCTTCAGCCCCGCGCGTTCCGCGGGCGAGGCCGGCTCGACCGAGCTCACGATCACGGCGCTGTCCTGGGTCAGGCCGAAGGCGCGTCGGCGGCGTTGCGGGATCGCGGTCTGCTGCGCGGCAATGCCGATGAAGGCGCGGCGCACGCGGCCGTGGCGGATCAGTTCGCCGAGCACGAAGCTCGCAGTATTGGCGGCAACCGCAAAGCAGATGCCTTGCGCGCCCATGATGACGGCGGTGTTGATGCCGACGACTTCGCCGCGCGACGACACC
Source organism: Xanthobacteraceae bacterium (assembly GCA_036264635.1). Lineage (GTDB taxonomy): Bacteria > Pseudomonadota > Alphaproteobacteria > Rhizobiales > Xanthobacteraceae > BOG-931. The sequence continues at coordinate 35,775 of DATAQN010000025.1, forward strand.
AGCGGTCCGCCTGAATTGCCGGGATTGAGCGCGGCGTCGGTCTGGATCACGTCGTCGATTAGCCGTCCATTGCGCGAGCGCAGGGAACGGCCGAGCGCGGAGACCACGCCAGTCGTCACCGTGGACTCAAATCCGAGCGGATTGCCGATGGCGATCACTAATTGGCCACGCTTGAGGCGCTTGGAATCCCCAAGCGGCGCCGCCGGCAGCGTCACCGCCTGGTCGACGCGAAGCAGCGCGAGATCGGTATCGGGATCGTCGCCGACCAGCCGTGCCCGCAGCTCCTGGCCGTCGGCGGTGGTCACGTCGATGCGCGCCGAGGGGCCGAGCGCGCCGGCGACATGGCTATTGGTAAGAATGAGGCCATCCGGGGAGAGAATGACGCCGGAACCGGTACCGCCGTGGTTTTGCCGGTCCTGCCGGGCAGAAGCCTCATGGACCGCAAGGCGGACCACTGCGGGGCCGACCCGGTCGACCACGTCAATGACGGCCCGCGAATAGGCGTCAAGCAGCGCCTGATCGTCGGCGGGAACGCCAGGAATATCGGGAGACGGGACGCTTTCGGCGCCCCGGAACGCATCGGTGAGGGGCATTATTGTCATGTTGATCAGCGTGTTGGGCCGGCGTTTGGGCCGGCACTTGGTGGTTGGGAATTGGCCGCACATATGGGGTTCCGGCGGTCCGCAAGGAAGGGCGAGGTTAGGGCGACCGCACACCGCCGCCATTTCGGGCCCGCTCCGCGGCTGCGTGCGAGATTGACACCGGCAGCCACCTATGGTGCCGAGACGGCCTGAGGGAAGAATCATGGAACTTGTCAAAGCGGCGCGCTGCGCCGTCCCGATTTTGGCTGTGCTGGCGCTGTTGGCCGACTGCGACCAGGGTCAGAAGCAGGCCGGCGGCCCGCCGCCCCCGGCCGTGACCGTCGCCAAGCCGGTGCAGCGCACGGTGATCGATCAGGATGAATATGTCGGCCGCTTCGTCGCGGTGAACTCCGTCGACATCCGCTCGCGGCTCTCCGGCTATCTCTCCGCGATTCAATTCAAGGACGGCCAGATGGTGAAGCAGGGCGACCCGCTGTTCACCATCGACCGGCGGCCGTTCGAGATCGCGCTCGAGCAGATGCGCGCCAATCTCGCACAAGCGCGCGCCAATCTCTCCTTCGCCGAGGCCGACCTGACACGCGGCCAGAGCCTTTTGACGAACAAGACGATTACCGAGCAGGCCTATGATCAGCGAACGCAGGCCAAATCAGTGGCCGAGGCCTCGGTCAAGGCACAGGACGCGATGGTGCATTCGGCCGAGCTCGATCTCGATACTTATACTGAGCTGCGTTCGCCGATCGATGGCCGCATCGGCGACCGCCGGATCGCAGTCGGCAACTACGTGACCGGCGGTGCCGGCAACTCGACGCTGCTGGCGACTGTCGTGTCGGTTGATCCGATCCGCTTCGAGTTCACCTTCGACGAGCAGTCCTATTTGCGTTATGTGCGTTATGCCTCGGCGAGCAAGGAGGTGGCGGCGCTCAATGGCAATGTGCCGGTGACGCTCGAACTGATCGACGAGCACGACTTCAAGCACACCGGCAAGATCGACTTTGTCGATAACGCCATCAGCACCTCGACTGGCACGATCCGTGGCCGCGCAGTGTTCGACAATCACGAAGGCATTTTCACGCCCGGCATGTTCGGGCGTCTCCGCGTTCCCGGCTCGCCGCCCCATACGGCGCTGTTGGTTCCCGATGCCGCGATCGGCTCCGAACAGGTGCGCAAATATGTGCTGGTTGTCGACGACACCGGCGCGGTGAAGCAGAAATATGTGACGCTCGGCCAGCTTGACGGCGGTCTGCGCGTCATCAAGGACGGCGTTGACGCGAGTGATCGCGTCATCGTCAACGGGCTGGTGCGCGCACGTGCCGGCATCAAGGTGAACGCGCAGGAACAGGGCGCGCCGGCCGCTTCGCAGCCGCCAGCGGCGAAGACCGACGCCGCCAGCAGCAAAACCGACGTCAAAGCCGATTGACCTAGTCAGATGCGCATTTCGCACTTCTTTATCGACCGGCCGATCTTTGCCGCTGTGGTCTCGATCGTCTTCGTGATCCTGGGCGGCGTGTCGTTCTCGCGCCTGCCGGTCGCGCAATATCCGGAGATCGCGCCGCCGATCATCAATGTGTCGGGCCAATATCCCGGCGCCAGCGCCGACGTCGTCGCCTCGACGGTGGTGACGCCGATCGAGCAGCAGATCAACGGCGTCGAGAACATGCTCTATATGTCGTCGAACTCGACGGCGGACGGCCGGTTCTCGATTCAAGTCAGCTTCGATCTCGGCACTAATCTCGATATCGCTCAGGTGCAGGTGCAGAACCGCGTCGCCATCGCGCAGCCGCGGCTGCCGAACGACGTGCGCAATATCGGCGTCACGGTGACGAAATCGTCGCCGGACCTGATGATGGTCGTGCATCTGTACTCGCCCGACAAATCGCGCGACGCCTTGTTCATTTCCAACTACGCCACCCTCGAAGTCACCGATCCACTCACGCGCGTCGACGGCGTCGGCTCGATCACCGTGTTCGGCAGCCGCGACTATTCGATGCGCATCTGGCTCGATCCGGACCGCCTGCAATCGCTCGGCCTGACCGCCAGCGATGTGACCAATGCCTTGCAGGGCCAGAACATCCAAGTTGCGTCGGGCGTGCTCGATCAGCCGCCGGTGGCGAAACCCGGCGCGTTCCAGATCGCGGTGCAGACGCTCGGCCGGCTCAACAATCCGGAAGAGTTCGGCTCCATCGTCATCAAGCAGACGGCGAACGCCGTCGTGCGGCTCAGGGATGTCGCCAAGGTCGAGCTCGCGGCGCTCGATTATTCGTCAAATTCCTATCTGGACCACGACCCCGCGGTGGCGCTCGCCGTGTTCCAGCGGCCTGGCTCGAACGCGCTCGATACCGCCAAGGGCATCATCGACCGCATGGCGGAACTGTCGAAGCGGTTTCCGCCCGGCGTCAAATACGACATCGTCTACAACCCGACGCAATTCATCCAGCAATCGGTCAATGCGGTGATCGAGACGATCGGCGAGGCGATCGTTCTCGTCATCCTGGTCGTGATCCTGTTCCTGCAGACCTGGCGCGCGGCCATCATTCCGCTGGTCGCCATTCCGGTTTCGCTGATCGGCAGTTTCTTCTTCCTGGCGACATTCGGCTTCTCGCTGAACAATCTGTCGCTGTTCGGCCTTGTGCTCGCGATCGGCATCGTGGTCGACGACGCCATCGTCGTCGTCGAGAATGTCGAGCGCAATATCGCGTCCGGGCTTCCTCCGCGCGAGGCGGCGCGCAAGAGCATGGACGAGGTCGGCTCGGCGCTGGTCGCGATCGCGCTCGTGCTCTGCGCCGTGTTCGTGCCGTCGATGTTCATCACCGGCATTTCCGGGCAATTCTACCGGCAGTTCGCGCTGACCATATCGGGCGCCACCGTCATCTCGCTGATCGTGTCGTTGACGCTGTCGCCGGCGATGTGCGCGCTGCTGCTCAAGCCGCATGACGCGAGCCATCGCGACACGTGGTGGGAGCGGCCGATCCACGGTCTCTTCCATTACTTTAATTTCGGCTTCGACAAGGTCGGCTCCGCCATCTCGTGGCTCGCCACGAGAACCGTGCGGCGCGTCGTGATCATGGTCCTGATCTATCTGGCCGTGATCGCCGTCGGCTTGAACACGTTCCGCACTACGCCGGCGGGCTTCATTCCGCAGGTCGATCGCGGCTATCTGATCACCGTCGTGCAATTGCCGCCGGGCGCTTCGTTGTCGCGCACCGATGAGGTGCAGCAGCGCGCGCTCGACATTGCGCTCTCGGTCCCGGGCGTGGCGCATGCCGTGAACATTGTCGGCTTCTCCGGCGCCACCTTCACCAATGCGCCCAATGCCGGCGCGCTGTTCCTGGTGCTCGATCCGTTCGAGAAGCGGGCCCGGGACCCGCGCCAATCGGCGGCCGGCATTCAGGCTGAATTGTTCAAGCGGCTGTCTGCCATTCAAGAGGCGTTCATCATCACCGTACTGCCGCCGCCGGTCGCCGGCATCGGCAATGCCGGCGGCTTCCGCATGATGGTGGAGGACCGCGCCGGCGTCGGCTCCGAATCGCTAAAGCAGGCGACGCTCGCCTTGATGGCGCGCGCCAATCAGACGCCCGGCGTTGCCGGCGTGTTCTCGCTGTTCGAGACATCGACGCCACAGGTCTATCTCAATATCGATCGCACCAAGGCGCAGCTGCTCGGCGTCAACGTCACCGACGTGTTCAACGCGCTGCAGATCTATATCGGCTCGCTCTACGTCAATGACTTCAACCTGTTCGGCCGCACGTTCCGCGTCACCGCGCAGGCGCGCGACGAGGATCGCCAGCATGTCGATGACGTATTGAAGATCAGAGTGCGCAATGCCAACGGCGACACGGTGCCGCTCGGCTCGTTCACGACGGTGGACAATATTTCCGGCCCCTACCGCGTGCCGCGCTACAATCTTTATCCCGCGGCCGAGCTCGATGGCGCTGCGGCGCCCGGCTACTCGCAGGGCCAGGCGATTGCGATCATGGACAAGCTCGCGGCGGAAACCTTGCCCGATGGCTTTGCCACCGAATGGACGACGCTCGCCTTCCAGCAGATCAGGGCCGGCTCGACGGCGATGTTCGCCTTCCTCCTCGCGGTGGTGTTCGTGTTCCTGGTGCTGGCGGCGCAATATGAAAGCCTGACGCTGCCGCTCGCGGTGATCATGATCGTGCCGATGTGTCTTGTCGCCGCCATTACCGGCGTCGTCATTCGCGGCCTCGACAACAACATTCTCACGCAAGTGGGCTTTGTGGTGCTGATCGGTCTTGCCGCGAAGAACGCGATTCTGATCGTGGAATTCGCGCGCCAGCTCGAGGATGAGGGGCGGAGCCGCTGGGATGCCGCGGTGGAAGCGACACGGCTGCGGCTGCGTCCGATCCTGATGACGTCGTTCGCCTTCATTCTCGGCGTCACGCCGCTGGTCTGGGCGATCGGCGCCGGCGCCGAATTGCGCCAGGCGCTCGGCACCGCGGTGTTCTTTGGCATGATCGGCGTGACCGCGTTCGGTCTCGTCTTCACGCCGGTCTTCTATGTCGTCGCGCGCTGGATCGCCGATCTGGGGTTGCGCTGGCGCAAGCGACGGCTCGCCAAAGCGCATCCAGCGGAATAGTTCCGGCGCATTTTCATCGTCGCAATGTCAGCGTAGTCTGTGGTGACGGAATAAGGCAGCGCACCTGGTGTTTGTCGTGGTGCGCCCGAGCCTTAGCGTTTGGAGCTGATCGCGTCGGGGGCGATGTTCGATTTTCGCAGGAGCGGCATATGTTCCGGACTTTTCTCATTGTTCTTTGTGTGCTCGTGTGTGGCGCCACCACCGCAATGGCGCAAAGCTGCCAGGATGTCATCAACAAGCGCCAGGCCTTCATGAAGCGCAGCGCCGATATGGCGAAGGTTGGCTCGTCCATGGTCAAGGGCGAGACGCCGTTTGACCTGGCCAAGGCCAAGGAAATTCTCGCCACTTTTGCCGAAGACGCCGTCGCGATGCCGACCCTGTTTCCCGATTGCTCCAAGACCGGCGACCACACGACTGCAGCTCCCGCGATTTGGGACAAGCCCGCCGATTTCAAAGCCGCGCAGGACAAGTTTTCCGCCGACGTGAAAGCCGCGCAGGACAACCTGAAAGACCTCGACAGTCTGAAGGCAAGTTTCCAGAGCATCGGCAAGGATTGCGGCGCCTGCCACCAGGCGTTCCGGGTGAAACAAGGCTGATCGTAGCCTTACGGGTCATGATAGGCGGGTGGTCGCATCGGCCGCCCGCCTTTCGTATTGTCGTCTTGCTTTCGTCGTCATGCCTGGCTCGTGGGAATAAAGCGCGGTTGCCGCTAATCCTCTCTTCGCTGGGCGGTTTGGTGAACGGGGCAGAGGCGGGCTAATGGCAGGCACACAAAGGCGGCGGCTGAATTTCCGCAAGCTCTCGCTTGCGGTTTTGGTTTGCGGGATTCTCGCCGTTGCGGCGCTCTGGTTTTTGACACGGCCGCAAGTGGTGGCGGCTTCGGCGCTGCCGGCCTACACGCCGAATCTCGACAACGGCAAGACCATGTTTGCCATCGGCGGCTGCTCGTCCTGCCATGCCGTGCCGAATGACGATCCGGACAAGGTCGATCGCCTGCGTCTTGGCGGCGGGCTCGCGCTCAAGTCGCCGTTCGGCACGTTCTACGTGCCGAATATTTCACCCGATCCCAAAGACGGCATCGGGGCCTGGAGCGAAGCGAATTTCGTCACCGCTTTGTGGAAGGGCACGTCGGATGATCGGGAAAACTTGTTTCCGGCATTTCCTTACACGTCTTATCAGCACATGGAGCTCAACGATATTCGCGATCTCTTCGCCTATCTGAAAACGCTGCCGGCGGTGCCGGGCAAGTCGCGTCCGCACGATCTTGAATTTCCGTTCAATCAGCGCGAGCTTCTGGGCGTCTGGAAGCTTCTGTTCTTGCACGGCGGGCCGTTCACGCCTGATCCGGCGAAATCGGCGCAATGGAACAGGGGCGCCTATCTGGTCAACGGACCCGGTCATTGCGCCGAATGCCACTCGCCGCGCAACTTCCTCGGCGGCATCATCGACAGCCAGCGCTTTGCCGGCGGCCCCGCACCCGATGGCAAGGGCTGGGTGCCGAATATCACGCCGTTCGGTTTGCGCGAGGCCGGCAAGCCCTGGACCGAGAAGGAGATCGCAAGCTTCCTCGGCGACGGCATGACGCCCGATGGCGACTATGCCGGGGGCCCGATGGCCGATGTTATCAGTAACACGTCTTTGCTCGGCGCCGAGGATCGTGCGGCAATTGCAGCTTACATCGCCTCGCTGCCGCCCGTTGAAGGGCCACCCAAACCGCCGAAAAAACAAACAAAAGACTAGGCGGCGGCCACATTTCGGCTGTTCGGCCTCATCACGAGCCCCACCAAGTCATAAGTCCAGATTTTCCGAAAACTGGTTTCCACCCTCGGATCAAGTCCAAGGGCATGCTTTTCGGAATCGTGCTCTAATGGGCCATCCACACGCGTGGGTGGCTTCGCTCATTCGTGCGCGGCTGGGGGCGGCGAGCACGTGACGGACACTGGCAAAGGGATTGTGCTCAAGCTCATTTCGGCGGTGCTGTTCGCCGTGATGGGAGCGATGGTGCGCTTTCTCGGCGCGCGTTATCCGATCGGCGAAGTCGTGTTCTACCGCTCTGCTTTCGCCGTCATACCGTTGATGGCTGTCTATGGCTGGCGCGGCGAACTGGCCTCGATGGTTCGCACCGAGCGGCCGTTCGGCCAGGCCGGCCGCGGCGCGATCAGCATTGTCGGCATGTTCTGCAATTTCGGCGCGCTGGCGCGGCTGCCGCTGGTGGAAGCGAACGCGATTTCGTTCACCTCACCGCTGTTCTCAGTCGCGCTCGCGGCGTTTGTGCTCAAGGAGCGTGTGCGCATCTACCGCTGGTCGGCGGTCATCATCGGCTTCATCGGCGTGCTCGTTGTGCTGTCACCACATCTGTCCGGCGACGAAGTGGTTTTCGCGGCGGCGAGCGCCACGACCGTCGCCGGCCTCGTGTTTGCGCTGACGGGCGCCTTCGCTACTGCCGGCACCGTCATTCAGACCCGTCGGCTGGCGCAGAGCGAAACCACTTCGTCGATCGTCTTCTACTTCTCGCTCAGTTGCGCGCTCGCCGGCCTTGTCACCTGGCCGTTCGGCTGGGTCAGCCCGACCGGGGCTGAATTCGCCGTCCTGATCGGCATCGGGGTGCTCGGTGGCACCGGGCACATCTTCCTGACCGAGAGCTACCGCTACGCTTCGGCCTCGGTCGTGGCGCCGTTCGACTACACGACGATGATCTGGGCGCTGATCTTGGGCTATCTGCTGTTTGGCGAGACGCCGACGATCATGATTGTTCTCGGTTCGCTCATTATTGTCGCCGCCGGATTATTCGTGATCTGGCGCGAGCGGCAGTTGGCAGCTGCGCGCAAGCTTGCGCCTGTCGCGCCAACACCAGCGACGGCCTGACCGGCTACGACGGCCCGAAGGCCTTGAAGGTGATGATGGTCCGCGTGTCGGCGATGCCCGGAATCGGCTGCACCTTCTGGGCGATGAAATGGCCGATATCGGTCCCGGGATCGACATAGAACTTCACCAGGAGATCGAAATCGCCGGCGGTCGAGTAGATTTCCGAGGCGATCTCGGCGTCGGCAAGCTTGTCGGCGACCTCATAGGACTTGCCGAGCTGACATTTGATCTGCACGAAAAAGGGGACCATGCGCACCTCCGAGCCGGGGGATACTTATATCATCCGTACGGGCGAGGCGAGGGTCCGCCAGCGCTGCCGCCGGCCCATGACGGCGGCCAGGCGATCCGTGTAGAGTGACGAAAGCTATTGGAAAGACTTGAGAAAATGCACGGCCCCGCCGACTTCGCTGATATCGCCACCACGGTCCTGTTGCGCATCCGCGAGCATGCGCCGCGCGTGCATTGCATAACCAATACGGTCGCCCAGCAATTCACCGCCAACGTGCTGCTGGCAACTGGCGCGGTGCCCTCGATGACGCTGTCGCCGCAGGAGATCGGCAACTTTGTCGCCGGCGCTGATGCGCTGCTGGTCAATCTCGGCACGTTCGATGCCGAGCGCCGTTCGGCGGTCGAGGCGGCGCTGGGTGCCGCTGCCGAACATGGCAAGCCGTGGCTGCTCGACCCCGTCTTCATCGAGCGCTCGCCCGCGCGCGCAGAATTCGCCCGCGGGCTCGTCGGCCGCAAGCCTGCGGTAGTTCGGCTCAATGCGGCTGAGTTTGGCGCGCTATCCGGCAATGATCAGTCCGGCGACGCGCCGGCGCGTTTTGCCAAAGCGCATGAAACGATCGTCGCCATGACCGGGCGCGTCGACGTCGTCACCGATGGCGCGCGCCGGGTGAAGATCACCAACGGCGATCCGCTGATGGGGCAGGTGACCGCCATGGGCTGCGCCGGCTCGGCGTTGCTCTGCGCCGCGCTTGCGGTCGAGCGCGATCCGTGGCTTGCCACCGTCGCCGCGCTGGCCATGTTCGGCGTCGCGGGCGAAGTTGCCGGGCGTGATGCAGATGGCCCCGGCAGTTTCGCCGTTGCCATTATCGACGCGCTGCACGCGCTCGACAGCGCCACATTGCGCGCGCAAGTGAGGGTTCATGACGAAGGTCCACGATGAAAGTTGATCTGCGACTGAACGCTATTGTCGATCCCGAGCGCTCCGGCGGCCGTGATCTGGCCGAGCTGGCGCGGCTGTGCGCGGAAGGTGGTGCGACGCTTGTCCAGTTGCGCGACAAGCACGGCGATACCGGCGCCATGGTCGAGGAGGCGCGCGCGATCAAAAAGGCGCTTGCGCCGTTCGGTGTCGCTTTCGTGGTCAACGATCGGGTCGATGTCGCGCTCGCCGCCGGCGCCGATGGCGTGCATGTCGGGCCAGACGACATGGCCGTTGCTGACGCGCGGCGGCTCTTGGGGCCGGAGGCGATCATCGGCCTGTCCATCAAATCGGTAGCGGAGGCGCAAGCCGCACCGGTCGAGCTCATCGACTATGTCGGCTCCGGCGGCGTCTATGCGACGCTGTCGAAGGAGCAGAAGAAGCCGCCGATCGGTCCGCAGGGGCTGGCACGCATCATCGATGCACTCAAGCGCCGCAAACCGGCGATGCCGGTCTGCGGCATTGCCGGTGTCGATGCCACGAATGCCGCCGAAGTCATCGGCGCCGGGGCCGACGGTGTCGCCGTGATTTCGGCGCTGTCGCTGGCGCCCGATCCGAGTGCGGCGGCGCGGACGCTGCGCGGCATCGTCGACGGCGCGCTGGCGAAGCGAGGCGCGTAATGAGCGCCGCTGTTGCCGTGACCATCGCCGGCTCGGATTCGGGCGGCGGCGCCGGCATCCAGGCCGATCTGAAGACGTTTTCCGCAATGGGCGTTTATGGCGCTTCCGTCATCACCGCGCTGACGGCGCAGAACACCAAAGGCGTCACCGCCATTCACGACGTGCCGGCGGATTTCATTACCGCGCAGATGGATGCCGTGTTTTCCGATCTGCATCCCGGCGCAACAAAGATCGGCATGCTCGGCAATGCGGCGGCGATCGCTGCCGTCGCCCAGGGTCTTGAGCACCACCACGCACATAATGTCGTGCTCGATCCGGTGATGATTGCGAGTTCAGGAGACAAATTGTTGCACGACGACGCAATCGAGGCCTTGCGCAAGCTCATTGCACGGGCGCGCGTGGTCACGCCGAACCTTCCCGAAGCCGCGTCTCTTCTCGGCGAAGCGCAGGCGCGCAACGAGGACGAGATGCGGGCACAGGCACAGAAGCTTTTGGCGCTTGGCGCCGAGGCGGTGCTGCTCAAGGGCGGTCACGGCAGCGGGCCGGAAAGCGTCGATCTCTTGCTCGAGGGCGTGACGTACACGCGCTTTGCCGCCCCGCGCATCGACACGCAAAATACGCACGGTACCGGCTGCACTTTATCCTCGGCCATCGCGGCGGGCCTCGCCAAAAAGCTCCTGCTGATTGACGCGGTGAACGACGCCAAAGCTTTTGTCAGCGCCGCGATTGCGGCGGCCGACCGGCTCAAGGTAGGCTCCGGCCACGGCCCGGTGCATCATTTCGCGAAGTGGTGGTGAGCTCTTCTCCCTCCCCCTTGTGGGGAGGGTGGGGTGGGGGTCGGGACGTTAGCGCTCGGCGAACACGTCTTCTGTGCGCTCGTCTTGCTCTGCGCGTGACTTCCCGACCCCCACCCCTACCCCTCCCCACAAGGGGGAGGGGAAATCACGCCGGCGCGCCGGGCTGCTTGAGCGGATGCGCCCGCGCAAAGGCGTCGATCTTCGACAACTCGCCGGTGATCCGCGCGAAGTTTGGAAACGGCGCGGTGTCGACGTTGAAGAATTTTGCTCCCGCCGCCTGGCTCGCCACACAGATGTCGGCGAGCGTGATCGTGTCGCCGTGGCAATAGCGGCCGGTCTCGGGGCTTTGCAGATGGGTTTCGAGCGCGGTGAGAGCTGCTTTGTGCCAATGCTGGCACCACTTGGTCCGTCCCGCTTCGTCGATCTTGAATTCTTCTTCGAGATATTCGCGTACCCGCGGCACGATCAGCGGGTGTGAATCGGCGGCAACAAGCTGTGCCAAGCCGCGTACGCGAGCACGGCCGCGTGGATCGCGCGGCAACAGCGGCGGGTTCGGATGCGTCTCGTCGAGATATTCGATGATGGCGAGCGACTCGAACAGAACCGGCCCGTCGCCGTCGACCAAGGCCGGCAACGACATCATCGGATTGACCGCGCGATAGGCCGCTTCACGCTGCGCGCCTTTGATCAGGTTCACATCGACGATCTCGTCGGGCACGATGTTCTTGAGATTGAGTGCGATGCGCACGCGATAAGTCGCGAGCGACCGCCAGAATGAGAAGAGTTTCATGACAGATCTCCCACCTATTGACCGTCACCGCGAGCGCAGTGAGCCTCGAAGGGCGACGGCATCTCAAGTCGGCTGTTGCCGACTTGAGTATTAAAAAGGCCGAAATCGGCATGCCGGTTTCGGTTGCGCCTCAACAGGCATCCTAACCAAATCGGCTTTAGCCGATTTTGTAATTTTTTTTGGGCAAGTCGGCTAAAGCCGACTTGCTTGGGCCGCTTCGCGGCCACCTCAGGATGACGAGTTACTGATCCGCACCCGGATCGGCTTTGAGTCCGGCCGCCTCGATGCCGGCGATGGCGCACATTTCGTCCTTGTCCGAAGTGTCGCCGGAAATGCCGCAGGCGCCGATGACGTTGCCGCAGGCGTCGCGGATCAGCACGCCGCCCGGATTGGTGACCATGCGGCCGTCGCTTGCTGCGGCCAGCATGGTGAAGAATTGCGGCGTCTTGGCCGCCCGCGCCGCAAGCGTGCGCGAGCCAAAGCCCATGCCGAGCGCGCCCCAGGCTTTGCCGACCGCGATGTCGTAGCGCAGGATGCCAGATTTGTCTTCGCGCTTGAAGGCAACCAAATGGCCGCCGGCATCGAGCACGGCGACGGTCAGCGGCGCCAGATTGGTTTCGCGCGCCTTCTTCAGCGCGACATCGACGATGGTGGACGCTTGCGAAAGTGAAATGACCGACATGATTGCTCCGATTGGTTGGCTGAAACTGAAATTTTCTTTCGATTATTCTTTGGCGCGGTGCGACCAATAGACCGTTTGGCGCGAATTATCGTCGCTGCGGCCCAAGCCGTGTTTATTGGCGTCTTCGAAAGCCGTGAGCGTGGCCGCCGTCGCCGGCAAATCGACGCCCTTGGCGCGGCCGGCATCGATCATGGTGCGCAGATCCTTCAATCCGTCGGCTATGCTGAAAGTCGTAGGGCCGGGATCGCGATTCTCCATCATGGCGACGATCATGTCGGCGCGCATTTTCAACCCGTTATTGGCGCCGTTGCTCTCGACGAAGAGGTCGAGCAAGCGTTTGGGTTCCCAGCCAAGATCGCGGACGATGGCAAAGGCCTCGCCATAGGCTTGCCAGGCCACCATCAGCGGCAGATTGATCGCAAGCTTCATCGCTGAGCCGGCGCCGACTGGACCGCAATGCTCTACCTTGCGGCAGAGCTGGTTGACGATCGGCAGCGCGCGCGCCGCCGCGGCCTGTTCCCCGCCGAGCAGGCCGAGGAGCTTGCCCTGGCGCGCCGGCGCGGTCGAGCCGCCGACCGGGCATTCGACAAAATCGGCGTGCTTGGCCGCGACCTTTTCGGCGAGCGCCGTTTCCACCCGCGGCGGCACCGTGCTCATCTCGATGAACAGCTTTCCGGTCACCTCGCCGGACAAAAGCCCTGCAGGCCCGTGATAGACCGCCTCGATCGCCGTGCCGTCGGTGAGAATGGTGATGACGGCCTCGGAGGACCGCGCAAGCTCAGCAGGCGTCGCCGCAACGGTGGCGCCAGCGACCGCCTTCGCTTTGTCCAGAGTGCGATTCCACACGACCACGTCGTGGCCGACTTCCATGAGCCGTGCGGCAATGGCCGCGCCCATTTTCCCGATACCGGCGACACCGATGCGCATGGGCGTTCTCCCAAGATTTCCGAGGTCAGTTCCGACATTTCTTTGCCGCGCGGACCATAAGCGATCGGCGCGCGGCGAGAAAGCGGCTTGCTCGGCACGTGGCGCAATGCGATAGGCACGGTCCTTGGCCACACGTTCTTGCGCAATCTTAAATTTCAGAGGAAACGAGCATGGCTTCGGCAAAGAAGGGCACCGTCGGCGTCATTGGTCTCGGCATCATGGGCGGCGCGTTCGCACAAAACCTCATCGCGGCCGGCTGGCGGGTGATCGGCTACGATGTCGCGCCGCAGCGGCGGCGGGCGCTGGCTAAAGTCGGCGTCGAGATCGCTCAGGATGCCACCGATGTGGCGCGCCAATCGCGCGTCGTGTTGTTGAGCCTGCCGAAGCCGCAAGCGCTTGCGGAGACGGCGACTGCGATCGCCAAAGGCCGCCTACCACGCCGTGTCATCGTCGAAATGTCGACCTTCACACTCGAGGACAAAGTTCGCGCCGAAGCAGTGCTGCGCAAGGCCGGGCATGGGATGCTCGATTGCCCGGTCAGCGGCACTGGCGCGCAGGCCAAGGTGAAGGACCTCGTGGTCTATGCCTCAGGCGATGCGGCCGAGATCAAGAAGCTTCGCCCGATGTTTGCCGCCTTCACGCGCGCGGTGCACAGCGTCGGCGAGTTCGGTAATGGCAGCCGCATGAAATACGTCGCCAACCTTCTGGTCGCGATCCACAATGTCGCAAGTGCCGAGGCCATGGTGCTCGGCATGAAAGCAGGCCTGCCGCCGCAATTGATCTTCGATCTGGTGACCGCTGGCGTCGGCAATTCGCGCATCTTTGAATTGCGCGCGCCGATGATGGTGAAGGACAATTACAAGAACGTCACCATGAAGATCTCGGTCTGGCAGAAGGACATGGACGTCATCGGCGGCTACGCCAAGAAGATCCGCGTGCCGACGCCGATGTTCGATGCGTCGAGCGCGATCTATGCCAAGGCGCTGAAAGCCGGCCGCGGCGCCGAAGATACCGCTGCGGTTTGCGCCGTCCTTGAAAAGATGGCGGGCGTGAAACGAGGTAAGGGCCGAGCCAAAGCGCGCTGACCTTCGCTCTCGGCGCCCTGCTATTTTTCGCCGTGCCCCTCCTTGTGCTCGGCGTCCGTGCCTTTAATCTCTGCGCCTTCGTAAAGACATGAGCGGCCGGAACATGCCGGCCGCAGCCAAAAAGCGTGCGGAGGAAGCAAATGTCGCCAGCAAGCGAAGCTCGCTCAGACGCCGGTGATCACAAGAGCCATCAACATCGCAGCGAAGTGCGCGACGGCATGCACATCGACTGGGACGTGCCGGTCACCATGGACGATGGGCAAGTGCTGCGCGCCGATGTGTTCCGTCCTGTTTTCGAAGGCCGCTACCCGGTGATCCTGAGCTATGGGCCCTACGCCAAGGGTCTTGCGTTCCAGGACGGTTACCCGAGCGCCTGGCAGCGCATGGTGGACAAGCATCCGGACGTCACCGCAGGCTCGAGCAATCTCTATCAGAGCTGGGAAGTGGTCGATCCCGAAAAGTGGGTGCCGCACAATTACGTCTGTGTGCGGGTGGATTCCCGCGGCTGCGGCGTGTCACCGGGCTTCATCGATCATTTCTCGCCGCGCGAGACCAAGGATTTCTACGACTGCATCGAATGGGCCGGCGAGCAGCCATGGTCGAACGGCAAGGTCGGGCTCAACGGCATCTCCTATTACGGCATCAATCAGTGGCATGTCGCGTCGCTCGAGCCGCCGCATCTCGCCGCGATGTGCATCTGGGAAGGCGCTGCCGACTGGTATCGCGATATGACGCATCACGGCGGCATTCTCTGCACGTTCTGGGAGAACTGGTACGACATGCAGGTGAAGACCGTGCAATACGGCGCGGGCGAGCGCGGCAAGAAAAGCCGCGTACATGGTGAGCTCGTCTGTGGCCCGGAAATCCTTTCGGACGAAGAGCTCGCCAAGAACCGCAGCAATTTCGGCGCCGACATCGTTTCCCATCCGCTCGACGACGATTATCACCGCGCCCGCTCGCCGGTCTGGTCAAAGGTGAAAGTGCCGTTTCTGTCGGCGGCCAATTGGGGCGGGCAGCCGCTGCATCCGCGCGGCAATTTTGAAGGTTTCGCGCGCGCGGCGTCAAAGAACAAATGGCTCGAAGTCCATGGCATCGAGCATTGGACGCATTTCTACACCGATTACGGCCGCGAACTGCAGCTGCGCTTCTTCGACCACTTCCTGCACGGCAAGGACAATGGCTGGGACAAGCAGCCGCCCGTGCAATTGCAGGTCCGTCATGTTGACGGCTTTGTCGAGCGCGCCGAACCCGCATGGCCGCTCAAGCACACCCAATGGACGAAGTTCTATCTCGATCCGACGGACGGCTCGCTCGCGCCTAAGGCCGCAAAGAATAAGTCGGTGCTGAAATTCGAGGCGATGGGCGACGGCCTGACCTTCATGACGCCGCCGCTCGAGGAGAACATGGAAATCACCGGCCCGTCGGCGCTGAAGCTCTTCGTGTCGTCGTCCACAAAGGATGCCGACATCTTTGCCGTGCTGCGCGTGTTTACTCCGGACATGAAGGAAGTCGTGTTCCAGGGCGCCATCGATCCGCATGCGCCAATCGGCCAAGGCTGGCTGCGGGCCTCGCATCGTGCACTCGACAAGAAATTGTCGACGCCGTATCGGCCCTACCACGCCCATACCAAGAAGCAGTCCCTGAAGTCCGGCGAGGTAGTGGCGCTCGATGTCGAGATCTGGCCGACCAGCATCGTGGTGCCGGCGGGACATCGCATCGCGCTGACCATCCGCGGCAGGGATTATGTCTATCACGGGCCGAGCGGCGGGCGGCTGTCGAATTTCAAGAACGAACTGACCGGCTGCGGACCATTCCTGCACGACGATGAGCGCGATCGGCCACCGGAGATATTCAGCGGCGTGACCGGGCTGCATTTCGGCGGGGCCATGCAGCCCTATCTGCTGCTGCCGATTATCCCGGCAAAAAAACAGGCGGTAAAAAAGGCAAAGGCAGCGCCGAAAACAGCGGCAAAGACGAAGGCCAAAGCCGCGAAGAAAGGTGCCAAGAAGAAAAGATAAAACGGCGCAAATGAAAAACTGAGAAAATCATCGTATAAGCATAACGGGCAGCGGACGCGGCGATGACCGAAATGCCGCGCCGCCTTGGGAGGGTTGCATGTCTCGTAAACATTCATCACGTAAAGTCTTATCGCCAAAGCTCACGCGCCGCGCGCTGTTAGCGGGCAGTGCAGCGGGTGCCGCCGCTGCGCTAGGGCGTTTCCCGACGCCTGCCATTGCGCAAGCAGCCCCCTTCAAGCTCGGTCTGCTCACGGTCAAGACCGGTCCGCTGGCTCAAGGCGGCAATCAGATGGAGCAGGGCGTCGTCACTTTCCTCAAAGACACCGATAACATGATGGGCGGCCGCAAGGTCGAGCTTGTCGTCGCCGATACCGGCGGCGGTCCGGCCGGCGCCAAGACCAAGGCTCAGGAGCTTGTCGAGCGCGACAATGTGGATCTAATTCTCGGGCCGCTCGCTGCGTTCGAACTTTACGCCATCAACGATTATGTCCAGCAGCAGAAGATGCCGACGCTGAGCATGGCTGCGGCCGACAATCTCACCCAGCGTCAGCCGAATGCGTTCCTGTTGCGGACATCGGCGACATCGTCGCAGGCGTTGCAGCCGATGGGGCACTATGCGGCAACCGAAATGAAGCTCAAACGCATGGTCGCGATCGGCGAGGATCTCGCCTATGACTATGAGGAGATTGGCGGCTTTCAGGCGGCATTCGCCAAAGAGGGCGGCTGTGTCGTCAGCAAGCTGTGGCCGCCTTTGGTGACGCCGGACTACACGCCCTATATCGCGCAGATCGTCGATTGCGACGGCGTCTGCCAGGGTTTTGCCGGCTCGAACCCGTTGCGCTTTATGAAGGCCTATGGCGATTCCGGATTGAAATATCCGGTCGTGACGGGGTGGACCGGGGCTGACGATGCGCTGTTGAAGAGTTTCGGTGACGAAGCGATCGGGCTCATCTCCTGCTCGCCCTATTCGCTCGAAATCGACACCAGCAGCAATCATCGTTTCATCGAGGGCATGCAGAAGAACTTCGGCGTCGTTCCGGGCTTTTACGCGGCCGGTCTCTACATCAGTTGCCAAGTTGTCGATGCCGCGCTCAAGGCGATGGGCGGCGACGTTAGCGACAAGGCCAAGCTCATAACCGCCCTGCGCGCGGTCACCTTGGCCGACACGCCCCGCGGTCCGATCAAGTTCGACCATTTCGGCAATGCGGTCGGCAATTTCTACATTCGCCGCCTTGACACCGAAGGCGCCAAATACGGCCTGAAGGTCTGGAACAAGGTCATCAAGACCTACGAGAACGTGAGCCAGTTCTGGGTCTGGCCGGAGCAGGAATTCCTCGCCCATCCGGTCTATTCGCGCGACTATCCGCCGCTTACCAAGTGCTGAGGGCGGCGATGACCCGGCTTTACAGGCCGGGGGCGCTTCGCCAATGATGCCGGGAACATGCCGGCGCTCCTGGAAGCGTAACTTCTGGGAGCGTAAACGGTGGAGGCGGCGCTAGTGGGCGCCGCAAACATAAGAGGTACCGCCAAAAAGGCGGATCCAGGGGAGGAACGCGATGTCTCGTAAGTTCATGTCCGGCAAGGTCAGCCGCCGTGCCGTTTTGGCGGGCACCGCGGTCGGTGCCGCGGCCGCACTCGGCCGCTTTCCGACGCCCGCGATTGCGGATACCGAGCCGTTCAGGCTTGGCCTGCTCACGGTAAAGACCGGCCCGCTAGCGCAGGGCGGCATCCAGATGGAGCAGGGTGTCCTGACCTATCTGAAGGAAAAGAATTACACGATAGGCGGCCGCAAGGTCGACTTCATCTCGGCCGATACCGGCGGCAATCCGGCCGGCACCAAGACCAAGGCCCAGGAACTGGTCGAGCGCGACAAAGTCGACGTTATCCTCGGCCCGCTCGCCGCCTTCGAGCTCTATGCCATCAGCGATTACATCAAAGAGCAGAAAACGCCGACGCTCAGTCTCGCGGCGGCCGATAACCTCACACAGCGTACCCCGAACCCGTATTTGTTGCGGGCGTCGGCGACATCGTCCCAGGCAATGCAGCCGATGGGGCATTACGCGGCGACCGAATTGAAGCTCAAGCGCGTTGTGACCGTCACGGAAGACTTTGCCTTCGGCTATGAGCAAATGGGCGGCTTCCAGGCCGCTTTCGCGAAGGACGGCGGCTGTGTCGTCAACAAGTTGTGGCCGCCGTTGTCGACGCCCGACTACACGCCCTATGTCGCGCAGATCAGCGATTGTGACGGCGTCTGCCAGGGCTTTGCAGGGTCGAATCCGCTGCGCTTCATGAAGGCCTATGCGGGCGCCGGATTGAAGTATCCGGTGGTCACGGGCGAGACCGGCGGCGACGACGCCTTGCTGAAGAATTTCGGCGAGGAGGCGATCGGCCTTATCGGCTGCTGCCCCTACACGATCGACCTCGAGACCGAGGCCAACCACCGCTTCATCGACGGCATGATCAAGAATTACGATTCCATTCCGGGCCAATACGCCGCGCTGCTCTACGTCAACTGTCAGGTTGTCGACGCCGCTCTGAAAGCGACCGGGGGCGACGCCAGCGACAAAGATAAGTTCATGGCGGCCCTCAAGGCGGTCAATCTGACCGACACGCCGCGCGGTCCGCTCAAGTTCGACCACCTCAATAACGTGATCGGCACATTTTACATTCGGCGCGTTCAGACCGAGGGCGCCAAATACGGGCTGAAGGTCTGGAACAAGACCATCAAGACTTATGAGAATGTCAGCCAGTTCTGGACGTGGCCGGAAGCCGAGTTCCTGGCCCATCCGGTCTATTCGCGCGATTATCCGCCACTGACCAAATGTTGAGAACGAGATGCGCCGAGGCGTAAGCCACAACAATCAACAAAACTAGCAGCCGGGATAGGAAAAGGCACGTCACATGACATTCTGGCTGCTGCTTACCGTCAACAGTGTGACGTTCGGCGGCCTGTTGTTTCTGTTGTCAGCGGGCTTCTCTCTGATCTTCGGGCTGATGCGGATTCCCAATCTGACGCATGGCTCGATGTTCATGGTGGGCGCCTATCTCGGCACCACCTTCCTGTCCGGCGCCTTGGGCTTCAAGCTCAACTTTTGGCTCGCGGCGATCCTCGCCGCGGTCGAAGTCGCGATTCTTGGCGGCCTGATGGAGCGCCTGTTGCTGCGCCGGCTCGCGGGCCAGCCTTTGGCGCAAGTTCTGGTCACGCTCGGCGTCTCCTTCATGGTCGCCGATCTGTGCCTGATGGGCTGGGGCGGCGATCCGATCTCGGTGGGAACGCCGCCCGGACTGGCTGGCTTCGTGCGCTGGGGTGGGGCGGCGTTCCCGCTGTATCGGATGGCGGTCATCGCCATCGCCGTGGTTTTTGCCGCGGCGCTGTGGATCATGCTCGATCGCACCCGGCTCGGCGCCATGATCCGCGCCGGCGTCGATGATCCGCAGATGGCGCGCGTGGTGGGCATCCGCGTCTCGCAGCTCTTCACTATCGTCTTCGCGCTTGGCGCGGGGCTTGCCGGTTTCGCCGGCATGATCGGCGGCCCGATCCTCTCGGTCTATCCGGGTCTCGATCAGGACATGCTGCCGCTGGCGCTTGTCGTCGTGATCTTGGGCGGCACCGGAAGCCTGCTCGGCTCGTTCGTCGGCAGCATCATCATCGGCTTCATCTATAATTTCGGCCAGGCGCTGCTGCCCGAGCTTGCCTATTTCATTCTGTTCCTGCCGATGGTGCTGGTCCTATTGCTGCGCCCGCAGGGCCTGTTCGGAGGGCAGATCATATGAGCGCCCCCGACAAGACCCCGCATGCCGGCCGGTACATTGCAATTGCCATCGCCATTCTGGCGCTGATCGCCGTGCCTTATGCGATCACCGAAAGCTATTACGTCAATATCGCGAGCCAGATCCTGCTCTATGCGATCTTCGCCATCGGGATCAATGTTCTGGTCGGTTATGCCGGTCTGGTTTCGCTGGGTCATGCCGGTCTGTTCGGCATCGCCGCCTATATCGTCGCCTATTTGCTTGCCGCCGGTCACGGCCATGTCTTTGCGATTGTCGCAGCGCTCGCGATCGGGCTTGCCGCTACCGCCTGCTTTGCGGCGCTGGCGCTGCGCGCGACCGGCATCAGCTTCATTATGATCACTCTGGCGCTCGGCGAGATCATCTGGGGCGTCGCCTATCGCTGGATCAGTCTCACCAATGGCGATAACGGCATCAGCGTCGCCGCGCGCCCGGCGCCGTTCGGCTTTTCCCTAGCCTCGGCCAAAGGTTTCTATGATGCGACGCTGATCGTCTTTCTCCTCGCCGTCATGGCCGTCACCATCTTCGTGCGGTCGCCGTTGGGCGCTGCGCTCTGCGGCACACGCGACCAGCCGCGCCGCATGAGAGCGCTCGGCTATCACGTCTGGATGATCCGGTTCTGGGCCTTCATGCTCTCCGGACTGCTGACCTCCGTCGCCGGTATTTTGTTCGTCTACTACAATCAGTTCATCAGTCCGCAGGCTTTGGCGCTGACCGCGTCGGCGGAAGGCCTGTTGATGGTGATCTCCGGCGGCGCCGGCACGCTCCTTGGGCCGATCGTCGGTGCGGCTCTGCTCGTCATCGTCAAGAACGTGGTTAGCGCCTATGTTACGCGCTGGAATTTCATGCTCGGCGCCACCTTCGTCGCCATTGTCGTGTTCATGCCCGAAGGCCTTGTTCCGGGCGCCGTGCGCCTGGCCCGCTCGGCGCTGAAGGCCGGCGCGCGGCAGAAGACGCAAAGCCCCCTCGCGGTGACCAAACGATGAGCGCGCTGGTCGTCGACAGGCTCTGCAAGTCGTTCGGCGGTCTGCGCGTGACGACGAATGTCTGCCTCGACGTCGCACCCGGCGAGCGGCGGCTGATCATCGGGCCGAACGGTGCCGGCAAGACCACTCTGTTCAATCTCATCACCGGCGAGCTGGCGCCTGACAGCGGCTCGGTGGCGCTCCTTGGCCGCGACATCACGCGCATGCCGACCCGCAAGCGCGCCCATCTCGGCATGGCGCGGACCTATCAGATCATCACGCTGTTCGCGCAAAACACCATCCAGCATAATGTGACGTTGGCGCTGCTCGGCTTGTCGCCGCTGCGCTGGAATCCGCTGCGCCCGCTCGAACGCCAGGACCATTTGACCCGCCAGGGCCGCGAGGCGCTTGGCCGTGTCGGACTCGAACAGATCGCGCATCGGCCGCTTTCGGAGACGTCCTACGGCGAGCGGCGGCGGGTCGAGATCGCCATGGCGCTGGCGCAAAATCCCAAAGTGCTCCTGCTCGACGAGCCGTTCGCCGGGCTCTCCATCGACGAGCGGCAGGAGGTGCGCAAGCTCCTCCTCGCCATCCCGCGCGACGTGACCATCGTCATGATCGAGCACGACATGGACGTGGCGCTGGATTTCGCTGATCGCATCACGCTCCTGCATTTCGGCGAAGTGATCGTCGAAGGCACGCGCGCCGAAGTGGTGAGCAATCCGCGCACGCGGGAGGTTTATCTTGGCGAATAGCGCGCTCAAGCTCTCCAATATCGACGCCTTCTATGGCGACAGCCACGTGCTGCAGCGCGTGTCGTTCGAACTCGGCGAGGGGCGGCTGCTCGGCCTCCTCGGACGCAATGGCTCGGGCAAGTCCACCTGCATGAATGTCAGCATCGGGCTCCTTCCGCCGCGCGGTGGCAGCGTCGAGGTGTTCGGCCTGCCGGTGACGCGGCAGGGTCCCGAGAACATTTCCGCGCAAGGCGTGGCGCTGGTGCCGCAGGGCCGCCGCATCTTCAAAAGCCTCACCGTGCGCGAGAATCTGATGGTCGCCGCACAAAAGGGTTATGCCGTGCGGCATGAGCCATGGACCATGAACACGATCTTCGGGATGTTTCCTCGGCTTGCCGAACGGCGCTCGCAATTGGCCGGCTATCTCTCCGGCGGCGAGCAGCAGATGTTGGCCATCGGCCGCGCGCTGATGTCCAATCCGCGTGTTTTGCTGATGGACGAGCCGTCGGAAGGGCTGGCCCCGCAGATCGTTGCCGAAGTCATGGCGACCATCCGTAAGCTCAAGGAGGGCGGGCTCTCGATCGTGCTGGTCGAGCAAAGCCCGAAGCTCGTCTTCGATATTGCCGACGATATCGTTATTCTCAATTCCGGCCGCGTTGCGGTGCTGTCGAGCGCCGCGGCGCTGAAGGCAGATTGCGTTGATCTGCATCAGCATCTTGGGGTGTTCTGATCGGCAAAGTCCGCCCACCAGAGGCTGGTGTCACGATCCTGTCGTCTGCAGGGAGCACGATTTTTGTAATTGCGCGGAATGCGCGAGTCAGCATTATTGCAATGTGCTAAACTTGCCATCACCATGGCGAGCATATTTGCGAAGGGGGCGTACTTGATTACCGTTCCCGAATTGGCGGCGGAAGGCTTAAGCTCGTTCCTGCACGAGCATATGAGCCGCAGATTCTCCACGACACATGCCGATCTGAGCGAACTCGTGACCTCGGTTGCGCGGCTCGCAATCGAATGCATCGGTAACAGCGACGCGCTTTATCACAACGTCGAGCATACGATGCTGGTCACGCTGGTCGGCTACGACATCATGAAGGGCCGGGCGCTGCTGCAGCCGACTTTTCCCAGCGATTTCGCGCATCTCCTCGTGGCGTGCTTGTTCCACGACATCGGCTACGTCCGCGGCATCCTTAAAGAAGACAGTGCGGACGGTTACGTCGTCAATGCCAAGGGCGACAAGGCGAAATTGCCGCGCGGCGCGTCGGATGCGGCGTTGTTGCCGTATCATGTCGATCGTTCGAAAATGTTCGTCATCGATCGGCTGTCCAAGATGGAGATGATCGACGCCGCGCGCATCGCCCGCGCCATCGAATATACCCGCTTTCCATCACCGCCCGGGGATGGCTCCGGCGACAACGAGGAAGGCATGCTGGTGCGCGCCGCCGACCTGATCGGCCAGCTCGGCGACCCCCATTACCTGCGCAAGGCCAACGCGCTCTATTATGAATTCGAAGAAGTCGGCATGAACAAACAGCTCGGCTATACCTCGCCGGCCGATCTCACCGATCTTTATCCGCAGTTCTACTGGAACAGCGTCTCGCCGCACGTTCAATCGGCCATCCGCTATCTCAATGTCACCTCGAGCGGACGGCAGTGGATCGCCAATCTCTACAGCAACGTCTTCCGCGCCGAGCGCGACTTGAGCCTGTGCGGGCCGCAGCGCTGAACATCTGAGGGCCCGCCGCAGCGTCGGTCCGCACCCCCACTGGACTCTTGCCGTCCGTCAACTCAAATTGCCGCCTCCGCTTTTCGAAAGCGGCCAATAGAGCGCGCTTCCAGCGGCAATGAGGAAACGACAGATGGCCCAACAGTGGAATAAATACGCCCCGACGGCGGCCCGCAGCCATGGCAAGCCGGGCCGCGAGGTGAGGCCGAAGAGCGTCACGATCGACATTCACTCCCATGTCGGCGTGCCTGCAGCGGCAAAATTTGTCGAACCGCATCTCGATTGGGCCACTATACCGCTCGCGCATTTCGCCAATGCCGAAACCAAAGCGCTGAGCCAGAAACAGGAAGCCGATATCCGCGAGCGCGCCGGGCATGAGCACAGGCTTGCCGATCTCGACGCCATGGGTATCGATATGCAGCTGATCGCGCCGCCGCCGCCGCAATGCTACTACACGGTGCCGCTCGACATCGCGGTGAAGGCGACGCAGATCGTCAATGACGGCATCGCCGAATTCTGTGCCAAGGCGCCGGATCGCTTCAAAGGCTTTGGCTCGGTGCCGATGACCGACACGGGCGAAGCGGTGAGGGAGCTCGAGCGCTGCGTGCGGGAGCTGCACTTTACGGGCGTTGAGATTCTCACCACCATTGCCGGCAAGGAATTGTCGGATCCGGCCTTCGCGCCATTCTGGAAAAAGGCCGAAGAGCTCGGCGTGTTGGTGATGCTGCATCCGAACGGTTTCACCGAGGCGTCGCGGCTCTCGCGATTCTATTTCAATAATGTCCTTGGCAATCCGCTCGAGACCACGATCGCGCTGCATTATCTGATCTTCGACGGCGTGCTGGAGCGCCATCCCAAGCTGAAAATCCTCGCCGTCCATGGCGGGGGCTATCTCGGCGCCTATTCCGGCCGCATCGATCATGCCTGGGGCGCGCGCTCCGACAGCCACGGCGCGTTGCCGCAACCGCCGACGAGTTATCTCAAGCGCATTTACGTCGACACGGTCGTGTTCACGCCGAACCAGCTCGCGGAACTCGTCCGCGTATTCGGCGCCGATCACGTTTTGCTGGGTACCGACTATCCCTATGACATGGCCGAATACGATCCGCTCGGCCACATCGCTGCCGTCGAGGGCTTTGATGCGGCGACGATCGCGGCGCTCGCCGGCGGCAATAGCAAGAAGCTCTTGGGTTTATAGGAGAGGCGAAACATGAATCTGGCGCCGCTCTTGCAGGCGAGTCCGCAGATCCAGATTCACGCTTTCTCTGCGATGGCGGCTTTCGGACTTGGCGTCGTTCAGATGTCCGCGCCAAAAGGCACGCTGCCGCATCGCACGTTCGGCTGGATCTGGGTCACGCTGATGCTGGTTGTCTGCATCAGCTCGTTCTTCATTCATGAGCTGCGGGTGTGGGGAGAGTGGTCACCCATCCACCTCTTGGCGGTCTTTACCCTGATCATGCTGCCGCTTGCGGTTCTGGCCGCGCATCGTCACGAGGTCGCACGCCACCGTGGCCGGATGATCGGACTCTTTGTCGGCGCGCTGGTGCTCGCCGGGCTGTTCACCCTGTGGCCCGGCCGCATCATGTATCAGGTGGCGTTCGGCTCCGGCAGCATTGCCCGAGAGTTACAACGTTGACCGGCTACGGCTAACTCAGGCGGCCTCGGGCTATTCCTTCGCGGGCACTGTTCTGAGCCAGGCGGTCAGATCGTTGATGTCCGCGTCCGTCATGTGAGCGTAATAGACGAAGCCCATCGGCGGCTTGAGATGGTTGCCGTCCTTATCGACGCCCTCGGTCAGGGCGCGCTTGATATCAGCATCGGTCCAATCGCCGAGGCCTTTCGCCTTGCTCGATGTGATATTGCGCGAGACCGACATGCCCCAGGGACCCGGGAATTCCATGCCGCCTTTGCCTGCGTCGTTGACGAAGTCATGGTGCCCCTTGGTCATCGGCGTGTGGCACTCCATGCAATGGCCGATCGAGGCAAGGTAGAAGCCCCTTTTGAGCTGGTTGCTCATCATCGCTTCGGCATAGGGCTGCTCGGTGCCGGGGAAAACCTGCGCCGGCGCGGCCATGCGGTAGACTGGATCCGGCACCTTGTTGCTGACCGGCTTGATTGTCCGCAGATAGGCGACGATCGCATCCATGTCGCGGTCGGTGACGATGCCATAGAAGCCGACCGGCATGATCGAAGCAATGGGAACGCCGTTCGGGCGCATGCCGGTGCGCAGCAGTTTTTTGATGTCGGCATCGCTCCACGCGCCGATGCCCGTCTCTTTGTCTTGTGTGATATTCGACGGTGTCACCGTAAAGGGAGGCAAATCGAACGGAGGCCCGCCGGTAAATTCTTTGCCGGCGGTTGCGCCCGGCGGTCCCTTGGGCGAGTGGCAATTGCCGCAGGTCATGATGGTATTGACCAGATAATCGCCGCGTTTCACCAGATCAGCTTGCGCGTTGGCGGTGCTCGTCAATGCCGCGCCGAGCGCCAGCGCCATCAGCCCCACACGGATCATCCAGTCCCCCAGTCCGAATCGTCGATGCCCGGCGCGACCATACAGGCGCGCAACTGGCAGTAAAATGACAATTGTAAGGGATGATACTACTGCCGGCGCGGCTTTTTGGCCGTGGCGCGGGCAGGGGCGGGATCGAGCCGATGGACCGTTGCGGCGACACCGGCGCTGCGCCGCAGCGCCTCTTTCAGGCTCGCCGGCCGGCCGTGCTTCTTGAGGAGATCACCAAAGGCCTCGTCGGCGAGCTCCTGAAAGTCCTTCATCTGGTCGTGCGCGAGCAGGTCGAGCTGTTGCCAGGTCTCGTTGTCGAACTGCACGCGCTTGCCGGGCATCAACTCGCCCGCTTATGCCGCGCGGCCTTCTTCGGCGCAGATTTTGACCCGCTCGCGCTGGCCCGTTCTGCCGGCCGCCGCGCGCCGCCGCTCTTGCCGCTGCCGCTCTTGCTGGCAGCGCGGCCGCCGCCTTCCTTCACGCTCTGGCGCAGGGCATCCATGAGATTGATGACGTTCGAGGGCGCGCCCTCTTTGGTCTTTTCGATCTTCTCGCCCTTTTGCTTCTTGCGCAGCAAATCCTTGAGCGCGTCTTCGTACTGGTCCTTGAAGTGCTCCGGGTTGAAGTGACCGGTCTTGGTGTTGACGATATGGACCGCGAGATCGAGCATATCCTTCGGGATCTTCTCGTCTTCGATGCCGTCGAAATAGTCGTTCTCGGCGCGCACTTCGTAAGGGTAGCGCAGCGTCACGCCCACCATGCCCTTGCCGCGCGCTTCGAGCGCTATGATGTGCTCGCGCGAGGTGAACACGATCTTGGCGAGCGCCACCATGCCTTCGTTGCGGATCGCTTCGCGGATCACCGCGAAGGCCTGCTGGCCGACATCGCCGTCGGGCACGATGTAATAGGGATCGCGCAGATAGAGCTCGTCGATTTCGCTGCGCGGCACGAATTCGTCGATATCGATGATGCGCTTGCTCTCGATGGCGACCGCTTCCAGTTCCTCGGGCGCGAGCTCGATATATTCGCCCTTGTCGACCTCGTAGCCCTTGACGATGTCGGCATTCTCGACCTCGTCGCCGGTCTCGGCATCGATCTTCTTGTAGCGGATGCGGTTGCCGGTTTCCCGGTTGAGCTGGTGGAAGCTGATTTTCTCGCGCTCGGACGTCGCCGGATAAAGTGCGATCGGGCAGGAGACCAGCGAGAGTTTCAGATAGCCTTTCCAATACGGACGCGGGGCCACGGAACTACTCCATACAACGAGTGATCTGTCGGGCTGGCTTTGAGCGTCAACCCTACCAGGGAATGGGTGTTCCACAAGCTGGACCGTTTCTCCTTTGTTCTTTTCCGGCATGCGCCTACACTTTCACGGTTAAAATGATTCGCGAGCGGAACTCATGCCGGCACAAGCAGCACTCAAATTACCCCCTGAAGCCTTACCGCCGCAGCCCAAACCGCGCTTGTTTCACGCCAGGATGCTGGTGACCCGGGCCGAGGAGTGGTGCGTCGAGGCGCAAACGCCTCAGGAAGCGCGCGAACTGCTCGCCTCCGGAGCGGGGCATCGTTGTACGCCGGGCGAAAGCGTGCAGATCGAGCTCGAGGGCTTGCTCGAGGATTAAGGTCTCCGGGAGGACTAACTGGTCATCCCGACGCGCGTGTCACGGCCAGCACCGAATCCGGCGGCCGCCTGGATGACCAGACTCGCCGCCAGAGCGAGCAGCGGCACCGTCCAGCCGTGCGAAACGTCGTGCAGCAATCCGAAAATGATCGGGCCGAGCGCGGCGATGAAGTAACCGATCGATTGCGCCATCAATGACAGAGCCGCGGCCTGGCGATGGTCGTTGGTGCGCAGTCCGAAGAATGTCAGCGCCAGGATCATGGTCGGCCCGTTTCCGATGCCCGCAAGAACGATCCAGAACAGGGCTGCACCAGGGGCCGCGATCAGCCCGAGGATTGCGACAACGAGCAGCATCGGGGTTGCGACGGCGAGCAGGCGCTGGTCGCGTCCGCGTCTGATCAGCGAGGGCATCGCCAGCGTCGCGGCGAGCGCGACGATTTGAAACAAGGTGATGATCCATCCGGCTGCGCCCGCCGTGTAGCCCATGTCCTGCAGCACTGATGGGAGCCAGCTGACCGCAACGTAATACGAGAAGCTTTGCAGGCCCATGAAAAGGGTCACCTGCCAGGCCAGTAGCGAACGCCAGATCGGTGTCGCGCCGGCATAGACCTTGCTGGTGTCCTCGGCGTCATTGCCGGCGCGCAGCAGCCAGGCGAGCGGAAAAAGGGCGAGCGCCGCGGGCAACGCCCAGAACGCGAGCGCGCTCTGCCAGCCGCCGGGAAGCAGGCGCGCGAGCGGAACCGATACGCCGGAAGCGATCGCCGCGGTGAGCGCGAGCATGATCGCATAGGCGGTGGTGATACCGCCGACCCGATGGGGAAAGTCGCGTTTGATGACGCCGGGCAACAGCACGTTGCCGACCGCGATGCTGGCGCCGAGAACAAGCGTCCCGACAAACAGGCCGGCCACGCCGCCCAGCGACCGGTACAGAATTCCGGCGATCAGAACCAGCATGGCCGCCGCCAGCGTTCGCTCGATGCCGATCCGGTTGGCGAAATGCGCCAACGGGGAGAAAACCGCGAAGGCAAAGAGCGGCAGGCTGTTGAGCAGCCCGGCGGCGGTCGCCGATAAGCCAAGGTCTTGCCGGATCAGATCGATCAGCGGCCCGACGCTGGTCAAAGCAGGCCGCAGATTGGCTGCGACCCCTAGAAGCGCCACCAGCAAAAAAGCAGCGCTTGCGGCGGTGCCGCGTTTTTCATCGGTCATTGCGCGGCGGTTCCTTGGTCCATTTTTCTTGGGTCCATTTTCTTGCCGATTCCTGAAACAAGACGAGATCAACCGGTCCGCTGTGGTAACCTCGCCGACCTTCAACTCACATGCAGCGACCGGAATCGGGGTGATCGGACGCTTGCCTTGGTGCGGCCTAAAGCGTAGTTCCCGACGCCTGTCCAGGCCAAAGGATGGAAGGCCGCTATGCGTCATAATGGTGGGATGACGTCGGGAAGCGGCCGTCGCAAATTGGACATTGGGTAATGTGACCCTTGTGCGGCGCCAAAGCGGCCCGAGCGCGGCCCGCGGTAAGCGGCCGCAAAAGGCCGGGGTGCAAACGTCCGGATGCAAATGTTCAGATGATCGCATTTCTGGTGCGTCATGACGGCGGCTGAGGCCTCGATCGCGTCCGCGGACGCGGTGCAATTTCTCGGCAAGGAAACGGCCTATTGGCGTCTGCGCATCAAGGGCGCAGCGCTGTTGATGCTGACGCTTGGCCTCTATCGCTTCTGGTTTGCCACCGATGTGCGCCGCTTCCTGTGGTGCAACACCGAGATCGCAGGCGACACGCTGGAATATACCGGCATTGCCACCGAGCTCCTGGTCGGCTTTCTGCTCGCGATCGCCATTCTCGTGCCGCTCTATACGACGTTTGCCATCGGCGCGCTTGAATTGACGGCGCGCGCGCCGATCGTGGTGGTCGCCGGCCTCATCACGGTCGCGTTGCTGGGCGAATTCGCCCTCTATCGCGCGCGACGCTATCGGCTGACGCGCACGGTTTTCCGGGGCGTGCAATTCGACCAGCACGGCGCGGCATGGCGGTATGCGCTTTATGCGCTGCTGTGGTGGAGCTTGGCGGTCGTCACGCTTGGGCTCGCTTATCCCTGGGCCCAGGCGAGCCTGCAGCGCTTCAAGATGGAGCGAACATGTTATGGCGATCTGGCGGGCGCGTTCGCCGGCACGGGCGTGGCCCTGTTCCTGCGCGGCCTGCCGCTCTGGCTTGCCGTGGTCGGCCCCATCGTCTTCGCATTTTTTGCGCTGGGCGCGCTGATCGATTGGAACACGCTCAATACCGCCGTCACGCAGGGCGACCAGGCGACGCTCGCCTTTATCGAGACGAGTTCCGGGTTTCGCCGCGGCGTCGGCATCGCTTTCCTTTGCGGAGCCATCGCCGCGCTGGCGGCAGTGCTGCTCTATCCGCTGTTCCAGGCGATCAGTCTGCGTTGGTGGATTTCGGGGCTGCGCTTTGGCGACGTCGCCGTGAGGTCGCGGCTCAAGACCGGGCAGGTCTATCGCGTCTATCTCAGATTCCTGCTCTACATCTTTTTGCTGATGCTGGCGACGGCGCTCGCGGGAGGCATCTGCCTGTTCGCGGTGTCGGAACTGGTCGGGCCGCGCCATGACTCAACGCTCGCCGAATTGCTGGCGACGATCATCACTGTCGGGCTCTATGTCGTGATTGCGCTCGGCGCTTCGACCGTGCATCAGGTGGTGGTCACGTTCTCGCTGTGGCGCCTTGGCCTGCAGTCCGCCGAAGTCACCGGCGCCGAGGCGCTCAATTCAGTGCGCGCGGCCGGCGCGCCGAGTTCGGCGCTGGGTGAGGGACTGGCCGATGCACTCGGTGTCGGAGGTATTTGATCGCACCATGTGGACTTACATGTGGACTTGCATGCGGATTCTTGAGGCATGACGATCACGCTCGATACTTCACCGCCGATCATGCCAGACAGCGAGCCTGCGCTTCCGTGCGGGCCGGCGATCTATTTCGACGGCACCTGCAGCGCGCGCCATGAGGTCCAGGTCGAGGCGGCACGCACGGGCCTGCGCATCATCGCCAGGAGGCCTTTAGGCCGCGTGCTCGACGAATGGGACTATGCCGATCTGCGCCGGATGTCGGCCCCCGATGGCGTGTTGCGGCTCAGCCGATGCGGCGAGACGTTATTGGCGCGGCTCGAGATCCGCGACCCTGATCTCACGAACGCGATCGAGGATCGCGCCGAAACGCTCGACCGCGGCGGCGCCGGCGAACGCAGGCTGCGGCGCAAGATCGTCGCTTTGAGCTTTGCCGCATGCGTGTCGCTGCTCGTCACCGCGGTCTATGGCGTTCCCGCCCTTACCACGCGGCTCGTGCCTTTTGTGCCGGTCTCGGTCGAGCGCAAGCTCGGCGAAGCCGTCAACAGGAATGTCTATGCGGCGCTCGATTCCCAGCATCTCGGCTCGGCCTTCATTTGCGGCCGCGACACCGGCGAGCTCGAGGGCCGCGCTGCGCTCGACAAGCTGGTCGGCAAGCTCGCCGCTGCCGCCGAGTTGCCGGTTGCGCTTCGCGTCGATGTCGTTCGCCGCGCCGAGCCCAACGCGGTGGCGCTGCCCGGCGGCCGCATCTATGTCGACCAGGGCCTGATTGATCAGGCGCAGGCGCCCGATGAACTGGCCGGCGTGCTGGCCCATGAAATGGGTCACGTCGCCGCCCGTGACGGCACCCGCGTCGTGCTGCAGACCGCCGGCCTGTCGTTTCTGTTCGGCATGATGCTCGGCGATTTCGTCGGCGGCGGCGCGGTGGTGATCGCGGCCAAGACGGTGCTGAAATCGTCCTATTCGCGCCGGGTCGAAAGCGCGGCCGACGCCTATAGCGTCGCGCTGATGCAAAAGGCCGGCGGCGATCCGCACGCGCTTGGCCGGATCCTGGCGCGCATCGTCGTCGGCAAAAGGCACGGCCTGGCGATCCTGCGCGACCACCCCGAAACCAAAGACCGTATTGCTGCCATCAATGCAGTGGATGTCAGCACGCCGCCGGCGCCGTTGCTGGACGCCACGGAATGGAACGCGCTCAAGCAGATATGCGCGCCGCTGCCGCCAAAGGATGCATCCGGCGGCAAAGTGAAATAGAGTTCCAAACAAAGCCGGATTCGACCTGACGATGCGCCGCCGTTCATTCGCCGAGGAACAAACCTCAAGCCTCGCCATTTGGGCGCGGCGTATTGCCTTTTTCTCGCTGGCCGCGACCATCATCGCCATCATTATCGTGCGCTCCGGGGCACTGGATATTGTCCCGGCGCTCTCGACGCTGGCGGGCGCTTTGGTGCTGGCCTGCGTCGCCATCCTCCTCGCGCTGGGCGCGGGCGTCTCTATCTGGCGCGACGGCGTTGCCGGCGGCCGGCAGGCGGTGACCGCGCTGTTGATCGGCTTCGTGCTGATCGCCTATCCGGTCTATCTCGGCATCAAGGCCCGCAACCTGCCGGCGATCTACGACGTCACCACTGATCCGATCGATCCGCCGCAATTCGACGCCATCGCCCGCCTGCGGCCGCGCGACGCCAATCCGGTCACCTATGCCGGCCTCTATGCCGCCGAGCAGCAGCACAACGCCTATTCCGACATCGAGCCGGATGACACCAATTCGACCCCGCAGGAAGCCTATGAGGCGGCGATGAAAGTCATCATCAAGCGCAAATGGCGCGTGGTCGACTCGCGTCCGCCGCAAGCGCCGCCGGCGGTGCCGACGCCGCGGAATGTCGCGATCCAGCCTGCGCCGGCACGCGATGGGATCATCGAAGCTGTGGCGTTGACGCCCATCCTCGGTTTCCGCGACGATGTCGTGGTGCGCATCCGCCCCACCGCAGACGGCGCACGGATCGACGTGCGCTCGGCTTCGCGCTACGGCCGCAACGATCTCGGCACCAATGCCGCGCGCGTGCGCAACCTGATCGACGATATCGATACGGTGCTGGCGACGCCGCAGCCGCAAAAGAAGCAAGCCGTCCCGCCGCCCCCTCCTCAAGCCGCCGGCAAGGGCGCATCCGCCAAGCGATAAGTGCCGGTGATCGAGGGCGGCCCATCGGTCGCGATCTCGCCGCGCGCCACCATGTCTTCCAGATGCGCCAGCACGGACAGTGCGGCGGCGCCGATCAGCCGCGGATCGAGCCCGATATAGACGGCCTTCACGATCGTCGGAATATCGGCGGCGCCTTTGCGCAGCCGATGCAGGATCGAGGCCTCGCGCGCCTGCCGGTGATGGATCAGATGCCGCACGAAGCGCGGCGCTTGTTTGATCGGCATGCCGTGGCCGGACAGATAAAGCGGCTCGCTCCGCCGCGCCAGCTTGTGCAGCGAGGCCATGTAATCGCTCATCGCGCCGTCCGGCGGCGCGACGATGGTCGTCGACCAGCCCATGACATGATCGCCGGCGAAGACCAGATCGGCTTCCTTGAAGGCGAACGACATGTGGTTGGCGGTATGGCCGGGCGTCGTGATCGCCTCGAGCGTCCAGCCGTCGCCGCTGACGACTGCGCCGTCGGCGAGCGCTACGTCGGGGCGGAAATCCATGTCGGCCGAGGCGTCGAGCCTGTGTGTCTCGCCGATGTGAAGCGGCCGCGCCAGGCGATGCGGCCCCTGCGCGTAGACCTTGGCGCCGGTCGCAGCTTTTACTTTCGGCACGGCCGGCGAATGATCGCGGTGAGTGTGGGTGACGAAAATGTCGGTGACGGTCTCGCCGCGCACGGCATCAAGAAGTGCCGCAATATGCGCATTGTCGTCCGGCCCCGGATCGACGATCGCGACTTTGCCGCGGCCGATGATGTAGCTCATCGTGCCTTTGAACGTGAAAGGCCCCGGATTGTTGGCGACAATGGCGCGCACGTTCGGCGCCACCTCGGCCACCTTGTCGGGCACAAGATCGAAGCTCTTGTCGAATGGAATGTCGTCACTCATGTCGTCTGAACGCTCCGCAAAAACCGGCACCGACGATGACACCGAATGGGGCCAATAATCAAATTTAGGGCCGGAGCGTAAAACTCAAGAGCAATTGGATCAGATTGGATGCGCCTGGCAGACCGGTTCCGCTCCCGACGGAGCTGCTATCTGCGCAGCCACACCTCGAAGCCGAGCGGATCGAGGCGGATTTCGCCGATACCGAACTGCGACTGCGAGATCAGGCCCGCCATGCTCTCTTTGGTATAGGCCTGTTTCTTCAGCATGGTATTGAATGTGAGCTTGATCATCGCCGCAGCGATCACGCCACGGCCTGCGACATAATCGTTGACTGCTCGCTTCGAGAAATCCTTGCGCAGATCGATGATGAGCGCCGTGCCGCCGGGCTTGAGCACGCGATGCATCTCATTGAGCGCCACGAGCGGACGGGTGAATTTTTTGAAGGCGGCGCGGCAGACGATGAAATCGAACTGTGCGTTGGGAAACGGCAGGTCAGCTGCGTCGCCGTGCTCGAAATCGACGCGGACATTTGCCGCGCGGGCATTCTCGGCGGCCATGTGCACGAAGCTTTTGCTGATATCGAGGCCGGTGACCTGGCTGTCGGTCAGCCTGGCGAGTTCGATGGCGAGATAGCCAGGCCCTGGCGCGACTTCGAGCACGCGAGAACCAGGATCGAGATAGGCCGCGACCCGCCGCGCAAGGTGCTGGAACTCGCCGAGCTCTCGTGCCGTCTGCCGCGCGTACCAGGAGGCAATGACGCCTTCCATGCCGCCGCGTCTGAGGGGCTTGGCCGGAGCGCTCATGTTGTAATCCTGCACCGCCGCGCCCCTCATGCTGCTGTTGTTGGTTGCGATCAGTCTGGCATGACTTTGTTGCAGGCTGTGTGGCTCGCGCATGTCTTTTCCGCGATACGCTCTGTGGCGCGGATGTCTCACGCAGCGGTGATGGTGAATTCGGCAACAAGCGGCGGTGCAAGCTGGGCCGCCTTGGGCCGCGACAGGGCGCAAAAAAAATAGAGCCCCGGTGCCGGGAATGCCGGGGCTCTAGCAATCTCAATTCGCCACGGTAAGTAGGACCGAGACCGCACCACCTATTATGCACGTGGCGTGCCAAGTCCGGCCGAAGTCCGGCTGGACCGCGCCGCAGCGGAACAAGCGGTTTTCCGCACGGATTCTTTGGGCCTTTACCGTGATATTCCAAGACTGCAGGCCGCCTTGATCGGATCGCAGGCTGCGTCTGGCTATTTTGCGGGCAGTGGCGGGTGCCGCCTAAAAGGGCGTCCGGCTGCGGATAGCGGCCGCCAGCGTGCCTTCGTCCAGATAGTCGAGTTCGCCACCGACCGGCACGCCATGCGCGAGCCGTGTCACTTTCACATTGGCCTCGTGCAGGAGGTCAGTGATGTAATGCGCCGTACTCTGGCCGTCGACCGTGGCCGACAGTGCGATCACCACTTCCTTCACTTCGGGCTGGCTGGCCCGTTTGACCAGCATGTCGATGGAAAGATCGTCAGGCCCGACGCCGTCGAGCGGCGACAGCGTGCCGCCGAGCACGTGGTAACGCGCATTGATGGCATGCGCGCGCTCCAGCGCCCACAGATCGGCGACATCGGCGATGACGACGATCGTCGAACCATCGCGTCTGGGATCGGTGCACACCGTGCAGGGATTTTGGCTGTCGATATTGCCGCAAGTCTTGCACACCTCGATCTTCTCGATCGCGGTCTGCAGGGCGGCGGCGAGCGGCGCCATGACCAGTTCGCGCTTCTTGATCAGAAACCGCGCCGCGCGCCGCGCCGACCGCGGCCCGAGCCCGGGCAGCCGGGCGAGCAGCTGGATCAGGCGTTCAATTTCAGGACCGGCGGCGATAGCGGGCATTGCTCGTCAGTTGCAACTTATGAGTTTTATCGCGAAGATATTGGAACACGGACGGGGTAAATCCAACAATGCCGGGACGTCAATTTTGGATCGGATTGAGCATCACGTTACTCTTTCCCATGTGCGTTCATTATATTGCCAACGCTATTCATCCCTATCCCGAATTTCATCAACGGGCTCGCGCTTACGTTCGGCTGGCACCAAGTTCGGCCGAAGAATGGAAAGCGCAGGAGGAACGGGACCAAGCTGAATACCAGTGGCAACAAGATCTGATCGACATCGCCACTCAACCGTTTTTTCGCATCCTTATCTGGATCGCAACGCCCCTTGGAATTGCCGCAATATTTGTCGGCTCTTATTTGGGGATTGGTTCGGTCGGTACGGGCTTGATGTTAGGCGGCATCCTCACAGTTGCTGACGCATATTGGGGTTATTGGAATCACCTCAACATGCCGGTCCGACTTGCATCGGCATTGGCGGGCCTCGGCCTTCTGATTTTCCTTTGGCGACGCCACCTGGTTGCGCGCAGCGACGCCACCTAGCGAACATCAAAACAGCTTCAACCCCGGCGGCAGTGGCAGGCCGCCGGTCATGGCCTGCATCTTTTCGGCCAGCATGGTTTCGAGCTTGCGCCGGGCATCGGCATGGGCGGCCACGATCAGGTCTTCGAGGATTTCCTTCTGATCGGGCTTGAGCAGCGTATCGTCGACGCGCGCGCCGCGCAGCTCGCCTTTGCCGGAGATCGTCAACGCGACGAGGCCGCCGCCGGCCGCGCCTTCGACCTCGATGCGGTCGAGCTCGGCCTGCATGGCCTCCATTTTCGATTTCAGTTCGGTGGCCTGTTTCATCAGGCCGAGAAAATCAGGCATCGGGGTCGCTTTCGTTCAGTGGGTCTTCGGACGCGGTCTCGCCGTCCGCATTATCCTGGCTGGAGCCGCCGGCCGGCACGCGCACGTCGACGATTTCGGCGCCGGGAAACCGTTCCAGCACCGCTTGAACCAGGGGATCGGTGCGCACATTATCCCTAAGCTCGGCCTTGCGCAGATCGGCTTGCGCCTTCACCGAGGGCGCGCCCGCTTCCTTGGAGACGGCGACCATCCAGCGGCGGCCGGTCCATTGGCTAAGCTTTTTGGCAAGGTCGCCGATCAGCGTATGCTGAGCGCTCGGCTCCAGCGCCAGCTCGAGCTTGCCGTCTTCGAAACGAACCAGCCGTACATCGCGCTCGAGCGCGCTTTTCATCGTGAGATCGCGCTTTTCGCCGGCGAGTGCGATCAGCGCGGCAAAGTTTTGCACCGTGCGCACCGGCGCCTCGCTGCTTTCCGCGACAGCTTCGCCGAGCGGCGGAGCCGCCGGCGCGGCCGAAGCGACAGGTCCGCGCGAGACCCGTGCCATGGTCGCGGGCATAGTCCCAGCTATGGGCGTAACGGACGCCGAAGGTGCAGCTGCCTGAGAACTCATCAAGGTCTTGGCAGCAGCGCCGTTGCCGCGGGCGGCATCACCCAGGGCGCGAACGGCTTCGTCCAGCGTCGGCAGATCGGCGGCATAGGCGATGCGCACCAGCACCATCTCGGCGGCGTCAACCGGACGTCCGGCGGCCTCCACCTCGGTGATGCCCTTGAGCAGCATTTGCCAGCACCGCGCCAGAACGCGCATCGAGAGTTTGGTGGCGAAGGCGCGGCCGCGGGTGCGCTCGGCTTCGGTCAGCGACACGTCGTCGGCGACCGACGGCACGATCTTCACCCGCGTGACGAAATGGGTGAACTCGGCAAGATCGCCGAGCACCATCGCCGGATCGGCGCCGGCGTCATACTGGTCGCGCAATTCCTTCAGCGCGCCGGCAATGTCGGCGCGCATCAGCGCCTCGAACAGATCGATCACCCGCGTACGATCCGCGAGCCCGAGCATCTGCCGCACATCTTCGGCGCGCACGGGCCCGGCAGCATGCGCGATCGCCTGATCGAACAGCGACAGCGAATCGCGCACCGAGCCCTCGGCGGCGCGCGCGATCAGGCCAAGCGCCTCCGGTTCGGCCTCGAGCTTCTCCTGCGCCGCAATATTCTGCAGATGCTTGACCAGAAGCGCCGCATCGACCCGGCGCAGATCGAAACGCTGGCACCGCGATAGGACGGTGATCGGCACGCGGCGAATCTCAGTCGTCGCGAAAATGAATTTGGCGTGCGGCGGCGGCTCTTCCAGCGTCTTTAGCAGCGCGTTGAACGCCTGCGGCGTCAACATGTGCACTTCGTCGAGGATATAGACCTTGTAGCGCGCGGAGACGGGCGCGTAACGCACCGCTTCATTGATCTGCCGCACGTCGTCGACGCCGTTATGGGAGGCCGCGTCCATCTCGATGACGTCGAGATGGCGGCTTTCCATGATGGCTTCGCAATGCACGCCGAGCACCGGCATTTTGATGGTCGGCGTGGTGATCGAGCCGTCGGGCAATTCGTAATTCAGCGCGCGCGCCAGAATGCGCGCCGTCGTTGTCTTGCCGACGCCGCGCACACCGGTAAGGATCCAAGCCTGTGGGATGCGGCCGGTCTCAAAACCGTTGGAGACCGTGCGCACCATGGCGTCCTGGCCGATCAGATCGTCGAAGGTCGACGGCCGATATTTGCGCGCCAGCACGCGGTAGGCAGTTTGTGTCGATGTTGCCTCACTCATGATGCGCGCTGTTCGTTACGCCTAATATTTGTCCTGATGCCGCCGTCCCGGGAGAGGATCGCCTCAATATAGGATGCCGCGCCCGGACGGGCGAAGCGGCATCCGGTCTGCGTCCCCGATAATCGCCGAAATTGGGTGGGAGGCTGACGAGCGACCCGAACCGGAGCTCGTTAGGGCTGCTTCCTTCCGGACCTGACCCGGTTGGCGAGTGGCTCGTCCACCGCCAACCTCCCAGCCCCTATATCGGCCGCTTGGCCCAGGAAAGCAAGCCAACCAAGCCAACCAAGCCGACCAAGCAGGCGCACCAAAAGCTTCGCAAAACTGTGCCGCGAATCGGCCATTGCTGAGCAGAAAAGCATGCCGCGCCTTGACCTTGCCCTGCGGCGCGGCTTGAATCCGGCGCCAGGAAGGGCGCGAAGGCAGGCGCGCGATAAGCGCCAGAGGAGCGAAAACGATGACTTTCCGCATCGCCGTCGTACAGCCGATCACGCATCGTCCACCCGGCGATGAAAACAACGTCGCGGATGCGGCAAAGGCGATCGAGCGTGCGGCCGGCGAGGGCGCGGACTTCGTCTGTTTCCCGGAAAATTATCCCGGCCCGTGGCGCATGCCTGCAACTTACGACCCGATCCCGGAGCTTGCCGAAGCCGCGGCCAAGCATCGCGTTCATGCCGTGTTCGGAACCATCGAGCCGATCGATGCCGAGGCGGCGACGGCCTACAATCTCGTGGTCATGGCGTTCCCGGACGGCCGGGCGCCGGCGCTTTACCGGCGCACCCATCCGAACGGACCCTGGATTTATACCGGCGGCCGGACCTGGGAATTCCAATATGTCGCGGGCGACGATTACCCGGTCTTCGACACCGCGCATGGCAAGGTCGGCCTCGCGATGTGCAGCGAGGTCTATATGCCGGAAGTGACCCGCGCGCTGGCGCTGCGTGGGGCCGAACTGATCTTCATGCCGGCGGGCGTCGACAAGAACCGGCTATGGATGACCTGGCGCACGCTGATCTTCGCGCGTGCCATCGAAAACCTCGCCATCGTTGTGACGACGCAGAATCTGTTCGACGCGACCCAGCGCGGCCTCGCCATGGTGGCGTCGCCCGAGGAAGTTTTGTTCGAGAGCACGGCGCCCGGCATGGGCCTCGTCGATCTCAGTCTCGACCGGGTGCGAGAATTGCGCACCTCGCGCGACGAAGTCGGCTCGTCCGCCGTTGCCGGCGCCAAACAGGGCGTGCTTGGTCCACAATGGCAGCGGCCGGAATTATATGACACATTCTATCCGCGGCCCAAGGGCGGACTCATCCGCGAAGCGGCTGAATGACTGAATGAACCAGCTCCAGTCTCATTCCGCCTGAATCGTCGTGGCAAATTTCCCCGAACTCGGCCCCAAATCCCGGCTCGGCTATACCGCGAGCTTGCTCGATCGCATGGCGCAGCGCCGTGACGACGAAGCAGCCATCGCGAAACTGCGCGACCACCCCGAGGCTGGCGTCCATGTGATCGGCGGCGAGCTTATCGTGCTCAAGAGCATGGGCGATTCGGGCGCTGAAAGCTGCGATCCGCTATTTTCGCCTGCCGAAGCGCACGCGCTTGGTGCGGTGCGCGAGAGCGTTTTTCTCGGTGCACTAAAGGACGTGCCGCGTTTCGGTTTCGGTCTCGATCCACAGGCGGTCGAAGCGCTGAAGGCGCGCAACGATCTGAAAGTCACCGACCTGCGCAGTATTGCGGTGCAGGGCCTGGTCGGAGCCGACGATCTGCCGCCGCTCGCCGAGGCCAAGGCGCTGCTCGGGTGGCATGCGCGCCATCGTTTTTGCTCGAATTGCGGCTCGCCGACGCAATTGGTACAGGCCGGCTGGCGCCGTGACTGTCCGGTCTGCAAGGCCCAGCATTTTCCGCGCACCGATCCGGTCGTCATCATGCTGGTGATTGCCGGCGAGCGCTGCGTGCTTGGCCGTTCGCCGCGTTTCGCGCCGACCATGTGGTCGTGCCTCGCCGGCTTCATCGAGCCCGGCGAGACCATCGAAGAAGCAGTCCGGCGCGAAGTGCAGGAAGAGGTCGGCGTCATCTGCGGCAAAGTGAAGTATTTCGCTTCGCAGCCCTGGCCGTTTCCCTCGTCGTTGATGATCGGCTGTCACGCGCAGGCGCTGTCGGACGAGATCGTGATCGACCCCGACGAGATCGAGGCTGCGCGCTGGTTCGACCGTGCCGAATTGGCAACCATGCTGCGGCGCGAGCACAAAGAGGGTTTGACGACGCCGCCGCCGGTCGCTATCGCGCATCACATTATTCGCGATTTTGTCGAGAACGGCAGCGATGTCATCGGCTAAGCCTGTGCCGCGCATTCTCTGCGCCGGCATCATCGTGCTCGACGAGGTCTTTCGCGTCGAGGAGTTCCCGCAGGCCGACGGCAAAGTGCAGGCCACGGACTTCTTTGTGGTCAATGGCGGATGCGCGGGGAATGCGGCAGTCGCAATCGCGCGGCTCGGCGCCCGTGCCATCTTGGCCGGACCGATGGGCGGGCCGGAAGGCGAAGACGGCAACGGCGACCGCGTGCTCAAGGCGCTCCTTCGCGAGAACGTGGATTGCACCTTTTGCCAGCGCGTCGATGGCCTGGCCACGGCACTGTCGGCGATCTTCATGAATGCGCGCGGCGACCGCACTATCGTCACCTATCGCGACCAAAGAATTGCCGCGGCCAAGCCGAAAGATCCCGCGGCCATGGTCGCGCAAGCCGATGCGGTGCTGGCCGACAATCGCTTTCCGGATTTCGTGCGGCCGATCTGCGAAGCGGCGCGGCAGCGCAGTCTGCCGGTGCTGATCGACGGCGACCGGCCGACGATCGAGGACGATCCGCTGTTTGCTCTCGGCACGCATGTCATTTTTTCTTCGGAATGCCTGCGCGCGACCACCGGCGCGAGCGATCTCGGCGAGGGGCTCAGGCGCATCGCCAAAAAGACCGCGGCATTTCTTGCGGTCAGCAACGGTCCCAACGACATTGTCTATCTCGATGGCGACGAACTCCGGCACGTGCCGGTTTTCAAGATCGATGCCGTCGATACGCTCGGTGCAGGCGACGCCTTCCACGGCGGTTTTCTCCTGGCGCTGGCCGAAGGCAAAAGCGTCACCGACGCCATGCGCTTTGGCGCCGCGGTCGCGGGGATCAAGTGCGCACGGCTTGGCGGCTCCGCCGGGGCGCCCAATCGGGCCGAGGTCGAAGCGCTGATGGCGGCCCAGCCAGTACCTGCCGCGGCGGCGGGAGCCCGGATCTAGGCCCGGCGCGGCCGTCGACGGGCGCCGGGCCCGGAGTTTGGCGGCTTGATTTGGAATATTTTTCTCTATAGATGTCTGTACGAGCAATCTATTGGAAGAATATTTCTATGGACGCAATCGACCGAAAAATCCTTGCGGTTCTGCAGGATAACGCCGCTCTTTCCGTCGCCGAAATCGGGTCCCGGGTCGGACTGTCGTCGACGCCGTGCTGGAAACGCATCCAGCGGCTGGAGGCCGACGGCGTCATCCAGAAGCGCGTGGCGATCATCGATCAGGACAGTATCGGGCTCGGCATCAGCGTATTCGTGTCGATCGAGACCGGTGACCATTCTCAGGACTGGCTCGACAAATTCGCCAAGACCGTCACCGCCATGCCGGAAGTGATGGAGTTCTATCGCATGGCCGGCGATGTCGATTACATGCTGCGCGTCGTGGTGCCGGACATTGCCGGCTACGACACCTTCTACAAGCGGCTGATTTCGACAGTGCCGCTAAAGAATGTCACGTCGCGCTTTGCGATGGAAAAGATCAAATCGACAACGGCCTTGCCGATTCCGCCGGCGTAAGCCTGGCTCGTGCGCGAAGCAAAGTCGGAAAAGATCAGGCCCCAACAAGAGAGATCTAGACCTTGATCCGCTTAATAGAAGCGGATCAGGGTCTAGTGCGAGCTGCCCGCCGCGTTGGAGCCGGCGCTGATAGCCTGTGTGGTGCGGCTCACTGTTTGGCCAAGGATCTTGTCGAACGTGTCCGGATCGTCGCCGATATTGACGCGCGTCGAGCAGTCCGGGTTGCAGCTATAGGTGGTTCGCGCGGGGCCGCGATACACATAGACCACGTGATCGGGCGGCGAGGTGACCACGATGCCTTTTTCCATAAGCACGGCTCCGCCATTGTCCAGGACCACGACGTTGGTCCCGCCATAGCCCTTGCCGGTGATGACGCCGATGCCGCCGGACTGGATGGTGACGTCCGCGATCAGCGGATTGCCAATCACGACTGTCGCGGCGCGATCCGGAAGCTTGAACAGTGTCGCCTCATCGAGCCGCGTATAGATCGGCTCATTGACCGGCTGCTGGGCCGCGGCTTTCGGTACAGCTTGCGCGGCCATCGCGGCGAGCAGTACCGCGACTGCGAACCAATGCAGCGCGCTCCTGGGCGTTCGGCCCGACACGCACAACGCCGTCATCGATACTCTCCGAAACGCTACGCGGATTCACACGCCGAATGGACGGCCAGATTTGCCGTTTGCGCATGTCCTTGTCGGAAAACCGGTCCCCACTTTTCCGGGACATGCGCTAAGAAGACCGGTCCACTTGA
Organism: Xanthobacteraceae bacterium; assembly: GCA_036264635.1. Taxonomy (GTDB): domain Bacteria; phylum Pseudomonadota; class Alphaproteobacteria; order Rhizobiales; family Xanthobacteraceae; genus BOG-931. The sequence goes on from DATAQN010000025.1 coordinate 78,338, forward strand.
CTGCAAATTCGTGAATGAAGTGCAAATCGACCGGCGGCGCCTGGCGCCGGTAAATCAGCGAAAAGCCCTGGAGCATGATCCGGAAAAGTGGAAACCGGCTTTTCGAGAAGATCATGCGCCAACCGAAAAAAAACTAGACCATGATCCGATTCAACTTGATCCGATCATGATCTAGTGACGCTTATTTAACGATAATCGCGCCGCGGTCACCGTCCTGCCGTTACTGCGTGAACGGATGCACGATCTGGGCACCGAAGCTCACCGGATATTCGCGCTCGCCGACGCCATAATGGTCGGGAAGCTCGCCCTCGGGCATGTAGAACGTGCCGAAGATGATATCCAGGATCGGAAACGTCGAAGCGAAGTTCTTCTCGCCGCCGCGATCGGCGGCGGTGTGATGCCAGCGATGAAAGACCGGCCCGGCGATCACATATTTGAACGGGCCGAGCGTCCAGTCGAGATTGGCGTGCACGAGAGCCGAGTGTGCGATCGTCAAGGGCCCGAGCACGACCAGTACGTTCGGCGAAATGCCGATCAGCAACATGATCACGTCGGCGGAAACGTTGCGCAGAAACAATTCAACCGGATGGAAGCGCGCCGCCGAGATCCATTCCAGTTCTTCGCTCGAGTGATGCACCGCATGGTATTTCCACAGCCCGCGGCCATGGAACCAGCGGTGCGCCCAATAAAGGATGATATCTTCGCCGATCAAGAAGATGACCATCTGCGCGGGCAGCGGCAGCGCCGCGAGTGGCCCGTGGCCGTTGTCGTAAAATGCGATCAGCCCGTCGGCGGTGGTGATGTTGAACAGCAGCGCGGCGCCGACGATCAAAAGCCCGATGCGCAGATAGCGCGCGATGACCGGAACGAAGAACCAATAGCACAGGTCGGTGACGATATCGTTTTTGCGCCACCACGGCTTGCCCGGATTGCACGCCCAGAACGCCGTCAGCACGGTGAAGACGATCGCCAATCCGAGCGAGATCGGCAGGATCTTGGTGAAGGTCTGGCCGCAGCCGATGATGAAAGAAAGCAGTTCTTGATACATGAAGGTCGGTGCCTGCGCGGCCGGCGCGCCGCTCGTTTAAATTATGTCACGCTTAGTAACGAAGCGGCGATTAAAACGCCGTGAACGGCGGCGCTGAAATCCGCTCATGTCGAAGAACTAAAACTTGTTTGACGCAAGTTGCGCACGCGTCGCCGCTTGCGGCGGATCGTTTGCGTAGTGCGCAGATAGGGCGGATTTCTTCTCGAAAAAGGCCGCGGCCTGCAGTGCGCGGCGTCGCCACGCATCTCCCACGACGCCGGCTTGGTGTATTGATCGTAAAATAACCAAGGCGACATTGCGTCCGGAACAAACAAACGAAATGCGGATTGGCGTGTTAGATACGATTTTCCAGAGCGATCTTTTTACGCAACGCGATGTTAACTACATCGCGCAAAGACCGATTGATAGTGGGTTTCATCTATTCATTTAACCCCGTTGAAATTTCTCGGGGATAGCTTCGCAACACGATCCAAGCGGAGAAAAGAAGCCGTTGGGTCGGCTCAGACAGCCAAGTGTGGACCTTAAGGAGCCAACCTATGAAGACCATTTTGTCACGTTTTGTGAAGGACGAGTCGGGCGCGACGGCCATTGAATATGGTCTGATCGCCGCCGGCATCTCGGTCGCGATTATTGCCGTCGTGCAGGGCCTGGGCGGCAAGCTGAACACCACGTTCACCAGCGTTTCGAACGCCCTCAAGTAAGATTCGTTTGTTGCAGTATTTACGAGAGGGCTCCGGTCTATCGCCGGGGCCTTTTCGCGTTTTTTGCAGAGTGGCACTAACCGGCTCTCAACTGCGGTGGCGTAATTTGGCCGTGCGGCTGTGAGCGAAGCGCCGCGAGATTATCGAAGCCGCGGAATTATCGAAGCACAGAGCAGCGATGTCATGCTGACCGAAGCGATCGAACTGACGCTGTTCCCCGGCATGATGGCTTTTGCCGCGTCGAGCGATCTTTTGACGATGACGATCGCCAACCGCGTATCGTTGATCCTTATCGCGGGTTTCGCCGTGCTGGCGTTGCTCAGCGGCATGAGCGGGATGGAATTGCTCTCCCATCTCGGCGCCGCGGCCCTGGTGCTCGCGATCGGGTTTGGTTGCTTCGCCTGCGGCTGGATCGGCGGCGGCGACGCCAAGCTCGCCGCGGTGACGGCGCTTTGGCTCGGCTTTGGCCATCTGTTCGACTATCTGGTCTATGCCTCGCTCCTCGGCGGTGCGCTTACGGTGTTGATCCTGCAATTCCGTGCCTTTCCGCTGCCGCGACTTATCGCCGGCCAGGACTGGGCCGAACGGCTGCACAAGGAGGGCGGCGACGTGCCCTACGGCATCGCGCTCGCCGCGGCCGCGCTCCTGATCTATCCACACACGCAGTGGATGGCGGCGCCCAGCCTTTAGGCGTGTTTCGGTCTCGAGCGTGTAGTTCCGTCGCAGCGCATGACCTGCGAGTTCCTGCGGCGTTGCCGCATTCGTCAACGCAAGATTAACGCGATTTAGATACGCCTCATTAACCATGCCTTGACGTTTAGCTGATGAAATCCAGCTAGACCGCCGTTTTTGGTCGTGACGTCAGGTGAAAGCCAAAGCCTAATGAAAGCCGCGCGTCTCGTGGTACTCGGTGTCGCCGTCGCCGCCGGCGGCGTCGCTGCCTTTTTGGCCGCGAGCAACAAAGAGGCTGCGCCGCCACCGCCCCCGCCGCAAGCGAAGCTGGAAACGGTCGATGTTCTCGTGGCGAAATCGGATCTGTCGCGCGGACAAGTGATCGAAGCCACAGATATCGGCTGGCAGACATGGCCCGCCGCCGCGGCCAATTCGAGCTTCATCAAAAAGTCCGAGCAGCCGAATGCGCCGGAACAGTTCGCCGGCGCGATCGTGCGGGTCGGCATGCTGAGCGGCGATCCGATCCGCGGCCCCTATGTGGTGATGGCCAAGGGCTCGGGTTTCTTGGCCGCGGTGCTGCCGGCGGGCATGCGCGCGGCGGCAATCGACATTTCGCCGGAAACCAGCGCCGGCGGCTTCGTCTTGCCGGATGACCGCGTCGACGTCGTGCTGACGCGCCGCGACAAGTCCGCGGAGAAGCAGACCGGCGTCGAGAAATTCGTCAGCGACACGATCCTGCGCAACATACGGGTGCTGGCGATCGACCAGACCATCGAAGACAAGAATGGCGTCAAGTCCGTGCTCGGCAAGACCGCGACACTCGAAGTCACCGAGCCGCAGGCCGAGACACTCAACCTGTCGCATCAGATGGGCACGATTTCTTTGACGCTGCGGAGCATTCGCGACTCGCAGACGTCGGCGGAAGGCGTCGGCGATACCAGCAAAGACGGTAACGGCGCCATCAGTACGGTGCGTTTCGGCGTAAGCACGCTTGGAACCGGCCGTTGAGCCGGCGGAGGACTTTGACGATGACTGCAAAAACAGCTGCTCCGGCGACACGCAAATCCGGCCTTCGCAAGGCCGGTTTGGGCGTCGCAGCACTGGCCGCAGCGATCGCCGCAGGCATTGCGGCGCCGCGGGCGCTTGCGGGAAACGTCGGATATTCCGGCCCGCCGCCACAGATGGCGCGCCTTGGCGCGAGCGATGTCAGTTCGCAGCCGCTCGCGCTTGGCGTCAGCAAATCGATCGTCGTCGATCTGCCGCGCGACATCAAGGATGTGCTGGTCGCCGATCCCAAGATCGCCAATGCGGTGGTGCGCTCGGCGCGCCGCGCCTACATCATCGGCGGTGCGGTCGGGCAGACCAACGTCTATTTCTTCGATGCCCAGGGCCAGCAGATCGCCGGCTACGACATTGCGGTGACGCGCGACCTTAACGGCATCCGCGAGGCGATCCGACAGGCCATACCGGATGCCGATATCACCGTTGAGGGCGTCGGCGCCGACGGCATCGTTCTCTCCGGAAGCGCATCGAGCGCCGCCGAGGCGCAGCAGGCTTACGACATAGCCGTCCATCTCGTTAACGATGGGACCTCCATTACGGTGGGGCAAGGCAGCAAAGTCGTCAACGCCATCGTGGTGCGCGGCGCCGATCAGGTCATGCTCAAAGTCGTCGTCGCCGAGGTCGAGCGCGACATCATCAAGCAGCTCGGCATCAATCTGTCCGGCAGCATCGGTTACGGCACGACCGTGCTCAACTTCAACAACAACAACCCTTTCTCGGCGCTCGGGCAGTCGTTGAGCGGCTCCTTTATCGCGCCGACCTTCAAATCGGTCACCGCGACATTGCAGGCAATGGAGCAGGCGGGCGTCATTCATACGCTCGCCGAGCCGAACCTGACGGCGATCTCCGGCGAGTCGGCGACCTTTGTCGCCGGCGGCGAATTCCCGGTGCTCAGCGGCTATAGCTGCACCACGGCGGCAGGTGTCACGGTAGCAAGCTGTCAGCCTTCGATTGAGTTCAAGAAGTTCGGTGTCAGTCTGGATTTCACACCAGTCGTGCTCAGCGAAGGCCGCATCAGCCTCAAGGTCATGACTGAAGTGTCGGATCTGTCGAGCAACAATTCGATCCAGGTCGTCGAGCCGGGCACGACGCAGACCGTCACGGTGCCGTCGATCCGCACCCGCCGGGCGCAAACCATGGTCGAGATTCCTTCCGGTGGCTCGCTCGCCATGGCCGGCATGATCCAGAACAATACGAGGCAAAACATCAACGGGCTGCCGGGTCTGGCCGAACTGCCGGTCCTCGGCGCCTTGTTCAAGAGCCGCGATTACATCAATCAGCAGACCGAGTTGATGGTGCTGGTGACGCCGTATGTCGTCCACGCGGTCGCGCGCAAGGATTTGTCGCAGCCCGACGACGGCTTCGCCGATTCCAGCGATCCCGCAACCGTTCTGCTCGGCCGCTTCAACCGCATCTATGGCGTCGGCGGCATGCCCGATCCGCCTGACACGTATCGCGGCAAATACGGATTCATCCTCGATTGAGCCGGCGTGAGGACATGATGATGCAAGTCGACCGCACAATGATCGCCGGACGCCGCGCCGCGACCGCGCTGCCGGTGCGCTCCGCGCTGGCTTTGGCCTGCGCGCTGTTCGTGTGCGGCTGCAACACCGACCAGGTCGCCGGAGTTACGGACGTGCCGGTCGATTATCGTATGCGCCATCCGATCACGATGAAGGAATCCGATCACACGCTCGAAGTTTTCATCGGCAGCAATCGCGGCGAGCTCAATCCGACGCAACGGGCGCAGGTTCTCGCCTTCGGCCTGAGGTGGAAACACGAGGCGACCGGCGGCATTATCATCGACCGTCCGGTCGGCAGCAGCAACGAGCGGGCGGCCGCCGACTCGATGCGCGAGATCACCTCCATTCTCGCGGGCAGCGGCATGCCGCCGAACAGCATTGGCGTGCGCACCTATCCTGCAAACGGGCCGGCGCTCGCCACGGTCCGGCTCAGCTATCCCAAGATCACCGCGCAGGCCGGGCCATGCGGCGTCTGGCCTGAAGACATCGGCCCGAGTGCCAACCGCGATTATTTCGAGAACCAGCCGATGTGGAACAACGGCTGCGCCAGCCAGCGCAATCTTGCCGCCATGGTCGACGATCCGGCCGATCTTGTGCAGCCGCGCGCCGAGACGCCGGCCTATGCGATGCGGCGCACCACGGTGCTGGAGAGATATCGCTTGGGCATAGATCCCTCGACGACGGAGGCCACGTCGGCAGCTTCGGCGAAGATCTCGGATCTCGGGAAATAACACTGAACCAGCCATCAGCGAGTTGATGTGAGTAACGCCGGTCCACGATGAAACAGGCAAGCCAAACACTTCAGCAAGAGGCTGCGTCCGCCGAGATCGCCGCGCACGATGAACACATCGCGCCGGCGCCGCGCGTGTCGGTGCAGGCCTTCTGCGAGAATGTCGATACCGCTGCCGCCATCCAGGCGGCCGGCGAGGACCGCCGCATGGCCAAGGCGCATCTGCGCGTCCAGATGGGCGGCATGACGGCAGCCATCGAAGCCTATCAGAGCGCGCCCACGCCAAACGTCATCATCCTGGAATCGGAAGGCCGCAACAACGAGATCCTGTCCGGCCTCGATCAGCTCGCCGATTTCTGCGATGCCGGTACGCGGGTCGTCGTCGTCGGCAACATGAACGACGTGACGCTCTATCGCGAATTGGTGAAACGCGGCGTGAGCGACTACCTCATCTCGCCGGTCAGCACGTTGCAGGCAGTGCGGGCGGTGTGCGGACTCTACTCGGCGCCGGATGCCAAGCCGGTGGGCCGCATCATCGCCGCCGTCGGCGCCAAAGGCGGCGTCGGCGCTTCGACCATCGCGCACAACATCGCTTTCTCGATCGCGCGCGACCTCAGTCTCGACGCCGTTGTGACCGATCTCGATCTCGCCTTCGGCACCGCCGGCCTCGATTTCAATCAGGATCCGCCGCAGGGCATCGCCGAAGCCGTGTTCTCGCCGGATCGCGTCGATACCGCCTTCGTCGACCGCCTGCTCTCGAAATGCACCGATCACCTGAATTTGCTGGCGGCGCCGGCGACGCTTGATCGCGTTTACGACTTCAGCGCCGAGGCTTTCGATTCGATTTTCGATTCGCTGCGCGCCACGGTGCCGTGCGTCGTGCTTGACGTGCCGCATCAATGGAGCGGCTGGACCAAGCAGACGCTCATCGGCGCCGATGATGTCTTGATCGTCGCGGCGCCGGACCTTGCGAACCTGCGCAACACCAAGAATATCTACGATTTCCTCAAAGCGGCGCGGCCGAACGACCGGCTTCCGCGCTACTGCCTCAATCAGGTCGGCGTGCCGAAGCGTCCTGAGATCAAGGCCGCCGATTTTGCCAAGGCGCTCGACAGCGAACCGATGGCCATCATTCCGTTCGAGCCGCAGCTGTTCGGCGCCGCCGCCAATAACGGACAGATGATCGCCGAGATTTCGGCGAGCCATAAGACCACCGAGATGATTCGTGCGCTGGCGCGCGACCTGACCGGCCGCGCCGAAACGACCAAGCAAAAGTCCGGTTTTCTGTCGCCGCTGCTCGAGAAGCTTCTGGGGTAGCGTGTTGAATGTTGGAGTTGCGTAGGTGTTTGGTAAGCGACCAGCAGGTGGTGCTCCGGTAGCCGTCGAGCCGCGGACGACAACGCCCGCGCCCGCGGCGCCGCCGCCGCCGAAGCCCGCCGGACCGTCGTCCGAAGGCGGCCGCGCGCCAATGCCGTCCGCGGGGCTCGGCGCGCCGATCGTATCGGCGCCGACCAGCAAGCCCAATGTGGGCGGGTCGCCCAATCCGCCGCCGCAGCAAGTTCCGAGCGCGGTCGATTCGCGCCGCTCGGAAAGCTATTACGAAACCAAAAGCACGGTTTTCGGCGCCTTGATCGAAGCGATCGATCTGGCGCAGCTTGCCAAGCTCGACGCGGATTCGGCGCGCGAGGAAATCCGCGACATCGTCAACGAAATCATCGCGATCAAGAATATCGTGATGTCGATCGCCGAGCAGGAAGACCTGCTCGACGATATCTGTAACGACGTGCTCGGCTACGGCCCGCTTGAGCCGCTGCTGGCGCGCGACGACATCGCCGACATCATGGTCAACGGCTCGGGCACGGTCTATATCGAAGTCGCCGGCAAGATCCAGAAGACCGGCATCCGCTTCCGCGACAATCAGCAGCTGCTCAATATCTGCCAGCGCATCGTCAGCCAGGTCGGCCGCCGCGTCGATGAATCCTCGCCGATCTGCGACGCGCGCCTGCCGGACGGTTCACGCGTCAACGCCATCGTGCCGCCTCTGGCGATCGACGGGCCGGCGCTCACCATCCGCAAGTTTAAGAAGGACAAGCTGACGCTCGAGCAGCTGGTGCGCTACGGCTCGATTTCGCCCGAAGGCGCCGAGATCCTCAAAATCATCGGCCGTTGCCGCGCCAATGTACTCATCTCCGGCGGCACCGGTTCGGGCAAGACCACGCTGCTCAATTGCGTGACGCGCTATATCGAGGATGACGAGCGCATCGTCACCTGCGAAGACGCCGCCGAATTGCAATTGCAGCAGCCGCATGTGGTGCGGCTGGAAACGAGGCCGCCGAATCTCGAAGGCGAAGGCCAGATCACGATGCGCGATCTGGTGAAGAACTGCCTGCGTATGCGACCGGAACGCATCATCGTCGGCGAAGTGCGCGGACCTGAAGCCTTCGACCTGTTGCAGGCCATGAACACCGGCCACGACGGCTCGATGGGCACCTTGCACGCCAACTCGCCGCGTGAGGCGCTGTCGCGTCTTGAATCGATGATTACCATGGGCGGCTATTCGCTGCCGTCGCGCACCATTCGCGAGATGATTTGCGCTTCCGTCGACGTCGTCGTGCAGGCGGCGCGCTTGCGCGACGGTTCACGCCGCATCACCCACGTCACCGAGGTGATGGGCCTGGAAGGCGACGTCATCATCACCCAGGACGTTTTCCTCTACGACCTGATCGGTGAAGACGCCAACGGCAATCTGATCGGCCGGCACCGCTCGACCGGCATCGGCCGTCCGAAGTTCTGGGAGCGCGCACGCTACTACGGCGAGGAGGCTCATCTCGCCGCCGCTCTCGATGCGGCGGAAGTCTCCACCACTTAGAGCATGATCCCGAAAAGTGGAAACCGGTTTTCGGAAAAGATCATGCTCAAAGCAAGAATGTAGACCTTGATCCGATACAATTGAATTGGATCCGGCTTCGTGGATCGGGTTTTGCGGACTTTGTAGATCGAACTTTGGGAACCTGTAATGAGTACCTTGGGTCTGGTCATTCTGGTGACGGTCGCGGTGGGCGGCGTCGCTTGGGTCTTTCTCTATCCGATCCTGTCGGGTGAGAAGCACGCGGAGCGGCGCGTGGCGAGTGTCGCGCGCACGGAGCCGTCGGCGCGCCCGCAGCGTTCATCGGGCTCGAACAAGAGCCGGCGGGAGCAGGTCGAGGGCACGCTCAAGCAAATCGAGCAGCGGAGCAAGCAGGCGAAGCGGCCGCCGCTTGCGGTACGGCTCAAGCAGGCCGGACTCAGCTGGACGAAGCAGCGCTTCATGGTGACCTTCGCCGTCGTCGGCGTGGCGGCCTTTCTCGTCATGACGCTGCTCGGCGTCGGCCTGCTCGCGGCGCTCGGATTCGGCTTTGCCGCCGGCTGCGGCCTGCCATTCTGGATGCTGTCGTTTCTCAAGAAGCGCCGCGAAGCAAAATTCCTCAACGAATTTCCTGATGCCGTTGACGTTATTGTTCGCGGCATCAAAGCCGGCCTGCCGCTGCTCGACAGCCTCAAGCTGATCTCGAACGACGCCGTGGAGCCGGTGAAGAGCGAATTCCGCTCCATCGTCGAGACCCAGACCATCGGCATGCCGATCGGCGAGGCCTGCCTGAAGCTCTACGAAAGCATTCCGCTGCCGGAGGCCAACTTCTTCGGCATCGTCGTATCGATCCAGCAGCGCGCCGGCGGCAATCTGTCGGAAGCGCTCGGCAACCTGTCGCGGGTGCTGCGCGACCGCAAGAAGATGAAAGCGAAGATCCAGGCCATGTCGATGGAGGCCAAGGCGTCCGCCTCGATCATCGGCGCCCTGCCGCTTTGCGTCATGGGGCTCGTCTACCTCACCAGCCCGGCCTACATCATGCTGTTATTCACCGAGCCGATGGGCCACATCATGCTCGCGGCCTGCGCGACCTGGATGGTGATGGGCGTCCTCGTCATGCGCAAGATGATCAATTTCGACTTCTAGAGCATGACCAAACAAAAAATCAACGGCACCCCGCAATGACTCAGCTCATCGCCCATTATCTCGATCCGCAGATGCTGACGATGATGTTCGCGGCCGTTGCGGCGATCGCCACGGTTCTCACGCTGGCAATGCCGCTTCTTGTGACCGACAATCTGCAGAAGCGCATGAAGGCGGTCGCGCTCGAGCGCGAGAAGATGCGGCAGCGCGAGCGCGAGCGGATGGTGCAGGGCAGCAAGGTGACGCTGCGCCAGTCGCCGCGCATGTATATGAAACGGGCCGTCGACAATTTCAATCTGTCGAAATGGGTCGGTCAGGAAGCGGCGCGCGGCAAGCTCGTGCAAGCCGGCTACCGCGGCCATGCGCCTTACGTCACCTATCTGTTCTTCCGCATGGCGATGCCGATCGTCATGCTGCTCGGCTCGCTGTTCTATGTTTTCATTGTGCTCAATCTCGATTATCCGCCGATGCTGAAACTCGCGATCTGCATCGGCTGCGCCTATTTGGGCATGCACAGCCCAAATCTGTTCCTCAAGAACAAAATTCAGCGCCGGCAGCTTTCGGTCAAGCGCGCTTTCCCCGATGCGCTCGACCTGCTGCTGATCTGCGTGGAATCCGGCATGTCGATCGAGGCCGCGTTCCGCAAGGTCTCGGAGGAAATCGGCACGCAATCGGTGGCGCTGGCGGAAGAGTTCACGCTGACCACCGCGGAATTGTCCTATCTGCCGGACCGCCGTCAGGCCTACGAGAACCTGGCGCTGCGCACCGGCCTCGAAGGCGTCAAGGCGGTGTGTCTCGCTTTGCAGCAGGCGGAGCGCTACGGCACGCCTTTGGCGACGACGCTGCGTGTGCTGGCCCAGGAAAATCGCGATATGCGCATGTCTGAAGCCGAAAAGAAGGCGGCCGGCCTGCCGCCGAAGCTCACTGTGCCGATGATCGTGTTCTTCCTGCCGGTGCTGTTCGTCGTCATTCTCGGCCCGGCGGCGATCAAGGTGATGGCGCTGCAGTAGTCGACGGCACCGACATCTTCGTCATTGTGAGCCAACGGGTCCAGCCCGAAGTGGCCGGCCCGATGACAGGCTCCGCGAAGCAATCTAGCGCGGCAGCACCGTTCTCGATTGCTTCGTCGCTTTGATCCTCGCAATGACGGATAAATCTCAGCTTGATCCGCCGGCGACCCGTGCGGGGCGTTTTTCAGCGAGCCCGTTGCCTTTGCCTGCCAGCATCTTTTGCAGATAGGCGACATTGGCCGCGGCTTCTTCGGGCGGCAAATCGGCTTTCGCGATGGTCTCGGCTTCGGGGAAGCGGCCCTGCAGTCCGACCACCAGCGCGAGATTTTGCCGCACGCGCGGATCGACCGGCTCGTGTGCCGCGGCGCGGCGCAGTGTCGTCTCGGCATCCGCGAGTTTCTTCGACAGCGCGTAGGACAGGCCGAGATTGGACAGAACGGTCGGCTCGTCGGGCACGATCTTGAGCGCGGTGAGGTAATGGCGCTGCGCTTCCTCGTGCTGCCCCATCTGATCGAGCACGGCGCCTTGCGCGGAGATGACGCGCCAGTCCGGCTGATCCGGTGTGGTGGCGCGCTCGAGCACCTCCAGCGCCTGCCGAAAATCGCCTGACTCGGCGAGTGCGCGGCCGTACTCTCCGAGCACGATCCGGTTCTGCGGATTTCGCATCGAGATCTGCTCGAGCACCGCGGCGGCCTGCGCATGCTGGCCGGTGCCGCGCAGCGCCTGCGCGTAATGCAGCGCCACGTTCACGTCCGAGGGATTGGCGCGGTATTGCGTGCCATAGACGACGATATCACGCCGCAGATCGGCATCGGAGCGCTGCTCGGGGGCGAGCGAGATGGAATTCGTCGAGTCGGCGACTTGTGTCGTCTGGCAGCCGGCAGTCATCGCACCGATGGCGGCGATGACAGTGACCGAGGCGAGGAGGCGGGCAAATCGGTTGGGACGCATCATCTCGATCGCTGCCAGTTCGCCCCGCCCGACGAGGGAGGCCGCGCAGCGGGGGTTTGCCAGCAATAATCCGTTAACCCTAACGAGTGGTTAACGGGGCAGCGCCACGGTTCCGCCAGTTCAGCTCACGGATTTGCGCAGAAGCTTCTCGGCATTGCCGGAAAAGATCTTGCGGCGATCAGCATCCGGCATTTCGAGCTTCTTGAGCGCCTCGATCGCGGGCCGGATCGGGCCCAGTGGCGTGTCGGTCGCGAACACCACTTTGTCGGCGCCGAAGAATTCATAGCCGCAGCGCAGCGCATGCACGCCGCCGCCGAACATGGCGGTGTCGGCATAGAAGTCGCGCATATAGTCGAGATGTGGCCGTTTCAGCGACGGCAGGATTTTCGAATAGTCCTCGTCCGAGGTGCGGGCGCCGAGCACATCGAGGCCCGGCCCGACGCGGCCATCGTAATAAGGGATCATGCCGCCGAGATGGTGGGTGATGATCTTCAGATTTGGATAGCGGTCGAACAGGCCGGAGAATACTAGCCGCACCATGGCGACCGAGGTGTCGTAGGGCCAGCCGAAGCACCACCACATCTCGAAGCGCGATTTCTGCTCGGCCGGATAATCCGGCATTGCCGCGGTGCGCGCGGGATGCAGCCAGATCGGCCGGTCCATCTGTGCCATGGCGGCGAATAGAGGCTCAAAAGCAGGCTCGTCCAGCGGCCGGCCGGCGAGCGGCGTGAAAATCTGTACGCCTGAAGCGCCGAGCTGATTGACCGCGCGCTTGGCCTCTTCGACCGAGCCCATGACGTCGGTCAGCGACAAAGCGGCGACAAAGCCGGCGAGGCGGTCCGGATGCTTGACGCACAGCTCGGCCATCGCGTCATTGGCGATGCGCGCCAGCGTGAGGCCCGTGCCGCCAGAGGCAAAATCCTCGATCGGCGGATTGGGCAGCGAGATCACCTGTTTATAGTCGCCAAACTCGTCCATCTCGCGAAAGCGCGCATCGAGATCGTGGATCTTGGTCACGCCGCGCAGCCGCGCCGCGATATTGCCGAGCTTCGCCGCGGACTTGTTCATCTCCTGGAGAAAGCGCTCCGGCGAAAGGTGGCAATAAAGATCGATGAGCGTATCGGCGCCCATGGTGTTCCTCCGGCATTGCCCCGAAATTGATTTCTTCTAAGTCATCACCCGCACCGGCTTGCCGTCGAGAAAGCCGCGGATGTCTTCGACGACGCCGGTGAAATAGTGCTTGTAGTTCTGTGTCGAGACATAGCCGAGATGCGGCGTGATGACGACATTGTCCATCTTGCGCAGTGGATGATCGAGCGGCAGCGGCTCGACATCGAACACGTCGAGGCCGGCGCCGGCGACCTTCTTGGCGCGGAGCGCCGCAAGCATCGCGGCTTCATCGATGATCGGCCCGCGCGACGTGTTGATGAGATAGGCGGACGGTTTCATCAGGCCGATTTCGCTGGCGCCGACCAGGCCGCGCGAGCGCTGCGACAGCACGACATGGATGCTGATGAAATCGGACTGGCGGAACAGATCGTCCTTGCTGACATAGCCGACGCCGGCTTCGGCGCACTTTTCCGGCGTCAGGTTCTGGCTCCAGGCGATGACCTTCATGCCGAAGGCTTTGGCGATCGCGGCGGTGCGCTGGCCAAGTTTGCCGAGGCCAAGGACGCCGAGCGTCAGCCCTTCTAGTTCAGGCCCGATCGTGGTCTGCCATGCGGCGCCGGCGTGCATTCGTGCATTCTCGTAACCGATGTGCCGGGTGAGTTCGAGCATGAGCCCGATGGCGATGCCCGAGGTCGGGCTGCCGAACGCGCCGGTGCCGCAAACCGTGACGCCGCGCGCCTTGGCCGCCTCGGTGTCGATCGAGGCATTGCGCATGCCGGTAGTGATGAGGAGCTTGAGCTTGGGCAGCGCGTCGATCACCTGCTTCGGAAAGCCGGTGCGCTCGCGCATGGCGACGACGATGTCGAAATCCTGCAGCGCCGCGATCACCTTGTCGGGACCGCCGAGATGCGCATTGAACACCTTGATGTCGACGTCGCCCTTGATTGGCGACCAGTCGGCAGAGCTCAAGACAATGTTTTGATAGTCGTCGAGAATCGCGCAAGCGAGCGCCATGACCGATCCACCCCATGCAAATACGTCTTATGCCGTAGCCGTCTCATAACGGCTTGCCGAAGACAAGCGGGGTGAGGTTCGTCATCCTGAGGTGGCCGCGGAGCGGCCCTCGAAGGATGCTGCTGATGCGCTGGGGCCGTCGCCCTTCGAGGCTCGCTGCGCTCGCACCTCAGGGTGACGGAAAATAGGGCGTCGGAAAATTACGCGTGCTGCTCGGTGTGGAGCTTCGACTTGGTGGCCACGGTGACGGGCTGCGGCTTCGGATAGAGGTGGCCGTACTTGGCGTGCCATTTCGGGCCGGGGCCGCGCATATAGTGCCGCTCAGGGCGGTAAGCCCCGACGGGATCGCCGGAAGCCACCCAGATCTCGCGAAGAACCATCGTAAACCGGCGCAACATGACACGCTCCCGTGTTCTTTTGCCTATGAGGTTTCGCTCCGAGGTTTCCTCCGGGGGAGCGGTTCCCCCATTTTCGGCCTTCTGCTTCATAGGTCAGCCGACCCACGGAGAAGGTTCAATTTTCAAACGTTTGTTTGACATTTATTGTGGGCCAGAACCATTAAAATTTGTTGCGATTTCGGCGACCCTTGGCCGTAACTGTGATCAACCTTTATGAAGGTTTACCGCGATTCACCGCAGAATCGACGCTAGCGGTATAGCTGACGCGGCGGCTGTGCGATCTAGGGGCAAACCCTGATCGGGCGAGACCTGATCAACTTAAAGCGATTGCGCCTTAGCGAGGTGTGATCAGGAGCGGCATGCCGTCTTTGGGCCGCAGCGTCACCCGTGCCACGGGCTTTGGCTTATGGCCTGGAACCGGGTGAAACCGCAGCGCGCGGATCAATGTCGCGAGAATAGCCGTGGCCTCGATCATGGCGAAGCTCGCGCCGATGCAGATTCGCGCGCCGCCTCCAAACGGCATGAAGGCATAGCGCGAATAGGTCTTGGCAAGTTCGGGCGCGAAGCGGTCTGGATCGAAGGCGTTCGGGTTCGGCCATAACCGCGTGTTGCGATGAAGCGCATAGACCGGGATATGGACCCTGGCGCCGGCGTCGATATCCAATCCTGCGGACAAAGATTTGCCTTCCGACAAAGATTTGCCGCCGAGAGTCATTGCCGCCTTGGCAAAGCGTGAAATGGCCGGCGCCGGCGGGAATAACCGCATCGCCTCTTGGATGACCTGCCGGCAGAACGACAATTCATCGATCTCCGCAGGTCCGATCGTGCCGCTGCCGGCGATAGCCGCGACCTCGTCGGCGACACGCTGCTGGGTCGCCTGATCTTTGGCCAGGAGCCAGAGCGTCCAGGTCAGTGCGACGGAGGTGGTTTCATGGCCGGCGGTGATGAAGGTGATGAGGTTTTTCACCACCTCTTCGTCGGTCATTGTGCGTCCGCTCTCCGGATCGCGGGCCTTGAGGAGTAGATCGAGCAAGTCGGGCGACGCTTGAGTGGCGGCGCGCCGCGCCTTGACCGTGTGGCCGATTTCCTGATGCAGAAAATTGCGGGCGCGCGCGGCACGGCGGCGGTGCGGATAGGGCATCCATTCCGGCAGCGATAATTGGGCATAGACAATGTGCCAGGGAATGGTCGCGAAACTGACCTTGATCGCTTCGCTATAGCAGTCGGCGTCAAGGCTCGCGGAGCCGCCGAGCATGGTCTCGACGATGATGTTGAACGTCGTCCGCGTCATGGCGGCGGCGGCATCGACCGGCTCACCAGGCGGGATGGAGCGCCACTGCTCGACTTGCCGGTCCGCCATGGCAAGGAAAACCGGCACGAAAGACATCAGCGCCTCGTGCCGGAAGATCGGCGCCACCGCCCGGCGCTGCCATCGCCAGTCGGCGCCCTCGGCGAGGAACAGCGAGTTGCGGCCGATGGTCGGCGCAAAGGCGCGCCGGGTCACGGCGTCACGCTCGAAATTATCGGCCTTTTCGACCAGCACCTCGCCGATAATGTCGGGCTCGCAGAGCAGGAGCGTGTCGGCGTGGCGATGGCGGATGCGGACGACGCCTTCTTCATAGGCGCCGCGGGGGATCGACTCGATATAGTTGCGCCACATCACCGGCAGCCCGCGCAGGCCGAGCGGTTGCGGCGGCGGCTCGAAGGGAACGAGGTCGGGGTCGGTGAACACGCGATTGACCGTTGCTGAAGCCCTTTAGAACTTGCCCTTTAGCTAGTCAGTCGCTACATCAGCGGCAACTTTCCCAACATCCGCGGCATCGGGTCCGTTTTTCGGCGGATGGCGCGTATTTGACGCTTATTAGCGAGGGCAGAACGCAGCATGGCCCGTCAATTTGTCTATCACATGGAAGGCCTGACCAAGACCTATCCGGGCAACCGTAAGGTCTTGGAGAACATCAACCTGTCATTTTATCCGGACGCCAAGATCGGCGTGCTCGGTGTCAACGGCGCCGGCAAGTCGACGCTGCTCCGTATCATGGCGGGCATCGACACCGAATATACCGGCGAAGGCTGGGTGGCCGAAGGCGCCCGCGTCGGCTATCTGCCGCAGGAGCCGCAGCTCGATCCGAGCAAGTCGGTCCGCGAAAACGTCATGGAAGGCGTCGCGCCGCAGAAGGCGATCCTCGAGCGCTACAACGAGCTCGCGACGAATTATTCCGACGAGACCGCCGACGAGATGACCAAGCTGCAGGACGAGATCGAGGCCAAGGGGCTGTGGGATCTCGATTCCAAGGTCGATCAGGCGATGGATGCGCTGCGCTGCCCGCCCGACGGCGCTGATGTCTCGCAGCTCTCCGGCGGCGAACGGCGCCGCATCGCGCTGTGCCGGCTGCTTCTGGAGCAGCCCGAGCTTCTTCTGCTCGACGAGCCGACCAACCATCTCGACGCCGAGTCGGTGTCATGGCTCGAAGGCCACTTGCGCAAATATCCGGGCGCGATCCTGATCGTCACCCACGACCGCTACTTCCTCGACAATGTGACGAGCTGGATCCTCGAGCTCGATCGCGGCCGCGGCATTCCCTACGAAGGCAATTATTCGTCGTGGCTGGTGCAGAAGCAGAAGCGGCTCGCGCAGGAAGGCCGCGAGGAAGAGGCGCGGCAGCGCACGCTCGCCCGTGAGCAGGAATGGATTTCGTCCTCGCCGCGCGCACGGCAGGCCAAGTCCAAGGCGCGCTATGAGCGCTACGAGGAGCTGCTCAAGAAGGCCGGCGAGAAGCAGACCCAGACCGCGCAGATCGTCATTCCGGTGGCTGAGCGGCTCGGCCAGAATGTCGTCGACTTCACCGATCTCAAGAAAGGTTTCGGCGACAATCTTCTCATCGACGATCTTACCTTCAAGCTGCCGCCGGGCGGCATTGTCGGCGTCATCGGTCCCAACGGCGCCGGCAAGACCACGCTGTTCCGCATGATCACCGGCCAGGACAAGCCCGATGCCGGCACGATCCAGGTCGGTGAGTCGGTGCATCTCGGCTACGTCGACCAGTCGCGCGACTCGCTCGACGGCAAAAAATCGGTCTGGGAGGAGATTTCCGGCGGGCTCGACCAGATCCAGCTCGGCAAGCGCGAGGTGAATTCGCGCGGCTATTGCTCGGCCTTCAACTTCAAAGGCGCCGACCAGCAGAAGAAAGTCGGCCAGCTCTCGGGCGGTGAGCGCAACCGCGTGCATCTCGCCAAGATGCTCAAATCCGGCGCCAATGTGCTCTTGCTCGACGAGCCGACCAACGATCTCGACGTCGACACGCTGCGCGCGCTCGAAGAAGCGCTGGAAGATTTCGCCGGCTGCGCCGTCATCATCAGCCACGATCGCTGGTTCCTCGACCGCATCGCCACCCACATCCTCGCCTTCGAGGGCGACAGCCATGTCGAGTGGTTCGAGGGCAATTTCCAGGACTACGAGACGGACAAGATGCGCCGCCTCGGCGTCGACTCGATCGTGCCGGAGCGGATCAAATACAAGAAGTTCACGCGCTGACGTTAACCGTCATTGCGAGGAGCCGACGGGTCCGGCCCGATGACGGGCTCCGCGACGAAGCAATCCCGGCCGGAGGCGCCGCACTGGATTGCTTCGCGTCGCTCGCAATGATGTCAGCAAGGTGAATATGTGCCTTACAAAGCACACGTAAATCTCCGCAGATCGGGCCTGCAGGTTCCGCCTTGAAACCGACACATCGATAGCGCATATACGGCGCGTGATCGATTCGATCCGCGAGCCGCGTGTCCAAGGACCCAGGTTTGAACGAGGTTCTACCCTGTTAACGGCCTAGTCCGTTAAATGGCTTCTAGCTCGCAATAATCCCTTTTCATCGGCAGCCCAGAACGCGCGGGGTGTCTTTTTATGATCCCGCTCTGCGGGCCGTAACGCTTTGACGCGACGGCCCGAGGGCTGCGCATGTATCGCACACAGCTGCGTATACAGCGCATACAAAAGAAAGAACTATTCGTTGACCAAATTCAGCGACTTCAGTCTCAACGACTCCATCCTCAAAGCTCTCAGCGAAGAGAAATACGAAACCCCAACCCCGATCCAAGCGCAGACCATTCCGATCGCGATCTCCGGACGCGATGTTGTCGGCATTGCGCAGACCGGCACCGGCAAGACCGCGGCTTTCGCGCTGCCGATCCTGCATCGCCTCGCACAGAACCCGCGGATGTCGGAGCGTAAAAGCTGCCGCGTCCTGGTGCTGAGCCCGACGCGCGAGCTCTCCGGGCAGATCCTCGACAGTTTCCGCGCTTATGGGCGCCATCTGCGTCTGCGCACCGCGCTCGCCATCGGCGGCGTGTCGATGGGCGGACAGGTGCGCTCGCTGCTCAACGGTGTCGACGTTCTTGTCGCCACGCCCGGCCGCTTGCTCGATCTGGTCAAGGCCAATGCGTTGCGGCTCAACGCTGTCGAATGCTTCGTGCTCGACGAGGCCGACCGCATGCTCGACATGGGCTTCATCAACGACATCCGCAAAATCGCCGCCAAGCTTCCGGCGGAGCGGCAGACGCTGATGTTCTCAGCCACCATGCCGCGCGCTATTGCCGAGCTTGCCCAGCACATGTTGCGCGATCCGGAGAAGGTCGCGGTTACGCCGGTCGCCAGCACGGCCGAGCGGATCGCCCAGCGTGTCATCAAGGTCGATCGCGTCGCCAAGCATACGATCCTGGTCGAAGTGTTGCGCAGCGAGCCGATCGACCGCGTGCTGGTCTTCACCCGCACCAAGCACGGCGCCGACAAGGTCGCGCGCAAGCTCGCCCAGTCCGGCATCCCGACGGAAGCCATCCACGGCAACAAATCGCAAGGCCAGCGCGAGCGCGCGCTGTCGGCGTTCCGCGACGGCAAGGTCAAGACGCTCGTCGCCACCGATATCGCCGCGCGCGGCATCGACGTCGATGGCATCAGTCATGTGGTGAATTTCGATCTGCCCAATGTGCCGGAGACTTATGTCCATCGCATCGGCCGGACCGCGCGCGCCGGCGCCGAGGGCATTGCTATTTCGCTGTGCGATGCGGAGGAGGCAGCCTTTCTGCGCGACATCGAGAAGCTGATCCGCATCTCGATCCCGATGACGGATCGCCGTTCCGGCAATGAGCGTGACGCGGAGGCGGCAAAGGCCGGCGCAACCCGCTCGCACGCACCCGGCAAGCATCTGCCGGGCAGTCACGGCAAGAATGGCCGCGGCGCAAATGGCGGCCGGCGTAACAACTCACGTAGCGGCGGGCAGAGTAAACAGCGGCACTGGCACCCGACTGACAAGCCGCGCCAGCAGCAACATCAAGGGCAGGGTCATCGCGCTCAGCAGGCGCGTGGCCAAGCAAATCAAAATCACAATCAGCCGCGCGAGATTGCGTCGGTCGCTTTTCTCAACGCCGGCGCACCGGCGGAGCGGAGCTAGCTCCACGAACGGGACCGTCGTTGCGGGGAGCGAAGTGACTAAGAATCTAGTGCTGCCGCGCCGCAACTGGATCGCTTCGCTCGCAATGACGGCATACTAACAAAATGGCGGGATCGGCTTCGATTGGCCCGGTTCGATCCCGCCGAGATGCTGTTTGATCTCGTTGTACTGCGGATCGTCGGGCGCATAGGTCAGGTCGCTGTCCTCGTGCGCATCCGGCCATAATGATTTGAGGTGCAGCGTGATAGTGCCGTCGCCGGCCATCTCTGCAACGCCGATGCTGTCGACGGTCGAACAGGTCACAGGCGGCAGGTCTTTTTTGAACTGCGCGGCGGCCGGTCCGACAAAGCTTGCACTGATGAGAAGTGCCACAGCGACACTGCGAAAGGACACCTGCGGAGACTCCAAACTTTGCTGCAGCACGACCGCGGCCCACAACCGGGTTCCACTTTGCCGGATCATGCTCTAGGAGGATAGCCGAAACTGGCAAAAAGTTCCGAGAGGGGAGCGGTCATGGAAGATTGGAGCGCCCGGCAATACCTGAAATTCGAGGATGAGCGTACCCGCCCCCCGCGCGATCTCCTGGCGCAAGTGCCATTGCAACAGCCTAATCTCGTTGTCGATCTCGGCTGCGGACCGGGCAATTCGACCGAGCTTCTGGTCGAGCGCTACCCGAATTCGCAGGTGATGGGGCTTGATTCCTCACCGGACATGCTGCGCAAGGCGCGCGAGCGATTGCCCAATTGCAGCTTCGTGGAAGCCGATATCGCAGACTGGAGGCCGGATCCGCGCACCGATCTCATTTTCGGCAATGCTGTCTTGCAGTGGCTGCCCGAGCATCCGGCCATCATGCGCCGGCTGATCGAACAGATGCCGCAGGGTGGGGTGCTCGCCGTTCAGATGCCCGACAATACGCGCGAGCCGGCGCTGCGCTTCCAGGCCGAGGTCGGGCAGAGCGGTCCCTGGAAGGATCACCCGGAAGTCAAAGCCGCGGCGCGTGACGATCTGCCCTCGATCGAGGAATACTACGACTTGCTCAATCCGGTGAGTTCGCATCTCGACATCTGGCATATCGTCTATAACCACGTCATGGCCTCGCCGGCCGCGATCACCGAATGGTTCAAGGGCTCCTCGCTGCAGCCGTTCCTGTCGCCGCTCAGTGCCGAGGACCGCGAAAAATTTCTCGCCGCTTACACGGCAAAAATCATGCAAGCTTACAAGCCGCGTTACGACGGCAAAGTGCTGTTGCGTTTCCCGCGGCTGTTCATCGTGGCGGTGCGATGAAGTCCTCATTGCATGGCCATCGGGATGCCCGCGACAAGCGCGGCATGACGCCGAGAGAGACGCGTCGATGACTCGTATCACCCACCTCATCGCGACCTTGTTATTTGTTGTTCTCGCGGCAATTCCAGCCTCAGCCGATCCTGCCTTCCAAACCTGGCTGCAATCGCTGTGGCCGCAGGCGCAGGCGCTCGGCGTCTCGCGCGCAACCTTCGACACCGCGACGCGCGGGCTCGAGCCGGACTTCACGCTGCCCGATCTGGTTCTGCCCGGCCGCCCGGAAAAGCCGGCCGCCGGCCAGCCGGAATTCGTGCAGACACCGGCCGATTACATCAAAGAATCCTCCATCGACCGGCTCGCCGCCGAAGGCCGCAAGCTCTACGAGCAATATCGCGCCCCGCTCACCGCCATCGAGCGCCAATTCGGCACGCCGCCTGCGGTCCTACTCGCGATCTATGGCCGCGAGACCGACTACGGCCACGCCGCCGACAAGCGCAACGCCATCCGCGTACTCGCAACGCAGGCCTATACCGGCAAACGCAAGGAGCAATTCCTCAACGAGTTTCTCCTCGCGCTCAAGATTCTCGACCAGGGCCAGATCAAGCTCGCCGACATGAAAAGCTCCTGGGCCGGCGCGATGGGGCTCACGCAATTGCTGCCGTCGGATTACGTGAAATATGCCGTTGATTTCGACGGCGACGGCAAGGCCGACATCTGGAATTCGGTGCCGGATGCGCTCGCCTCCGCCGCCAAGCAATTGCGCGACAAAGGTTGGCAGCCTGGGCTGCGCTGGGCTTACGAGGTCCACCCGCCGGCCGATGTCGATTGCACCATCGGCGTGCCCGACAATGCGCTGCCGATCGGCGAGTGGCTCAAGCGCGGCTTCGTGCCGGCTTATGGCCGTACATTGTCGGCCGACGAGCGCGCGGCGACCGCTTCGCTGGTGCAAGTGGCCGGGCTCTATGGCCCGTCATTCCTCGCCACGAAAAATTACTTCGTCATCAAGGAATATAATTTCTCGGACTTGTATGTTCTGTTTGTCGGCCATCTCGCCGACCGCATCGCCGATCCGCGGCCGCAAATCGTGTCGTTCGAGACGAAATCGTTTGAAACCCCCTGGGGCAAGGTCGCGCAATTGCCGACCGCCGACCTTGTGCGCATGCAGCAAGTCCTCACCACACGCGGCTATTACCACGACAAGATCGACGGCAAGGCCGGAATGCTCACGCGCTCCGCGCTCGGCGCCTATCAAAAGAAGAACGGGCTCAAGCTCGACTGCTGGCCGACCGACGCAGTGCTGCAGCAGATGCAGGCAGGTGGGCGCTGATTTTTTCTGCTCGTCCCCGCGAAAGCGCGAAACTCAGCTCCTAGAGCATGATCCCGAAAAGTGGAAACCGGTTTTCGGAAAAGATCGTGCTCAAACGCAAAATCTAGACCCTGATCCGATTCAATCGAAATGGATCAGGGTCTAGTAGAGCGGAGAGCTCAGCGGTCGTCGAGCAATCTCAGGGACGCTGGGTAGGTAAGAGCCGCCGCCAGTACTAATGCGGCGATCAGGCCGCTGAGCACATAAATGCTGTGCAGCGCGTGGGCCAACGCGTCGAGAATGGCGCTAATCCCAGGAATATTGGCGATCTGTTCGTGCCCTTCCTGGAGCAGGTGCACGAACTCGTTGCCGTTGATCGAGCTTCGGCTTGCCAGTGCCGAATTGAATATGCCGCCGAATATGGCACTGCCGAACGACTGTCCGATAATGCGGGAAAAGAACACACTCGACGTCGCCGCGCCGCGCTGAGACCAATCGACATTCGCCTGGATCGCGACCACGGAGGAAACGTTCGTAATGCCCATCCCCAGGCCCATGATCCCGGCCGCAATGATCGGCTGCAATGGATCTGTTCCGGGATGAAGCAATATGAGAAATGCGCTTCCTACCACGAGAATGACGCCGCCAATCGTGGACGAAAGACGATAGGACATGTGAAACACGAGTCGGCTGCCGACAAAGCCGCCAAACGGCATGAGCACCGACATAGCTGCAAGCGCCACGCCCGAAATCAACGCGCTGGATCCCAGCAGGCCCTGCATGTACACCGGCAGGAACCCGATAACCGCCATTGAGATCGCGCCATTGGCAACGCCGATCCAATTGCCGCCGGCGATCAGCCGGTTGCGATACAATCGCACTTGAATCATCGGTTCAGATATCCGGCTCTCGTAGAAAATCAGGGCGGCGACCAGCATTGCGGATACGCTGAGCGCTCCGGCCAGTGCTGCGCCGCTGAAAGTATCGGAGTGGATCAACGCCATCATGATGATCGTGGTCGCCGACGCCATCAGCAGCGCGCCAACGTAATCGATATGGTGGTGCCGCTGCCTCACCTCTTCCTTGAGGGCGATGGTCAACAGCGAGGCAGCCACGATACCGAGCGGGATATTGAGCCAGAAAATCGCTTTCCAGCTTATGTGGGTCGCGATCAGTCCTCCAATCATTGGTCCGATGACGGCAGCACTGCCGAACGTGCTGGAAATATATCCCTGCATTCTGGCGCGAGCTTCGCCGCCATAAACGTCAGCGATTACGGTTTGGGCGACAGGTACCAGCGCGCCGGCGCCGATGCCTTGGACGACGCGAAATGCGATGAGTGAGATCATATTCCACGCCAGTCCGCACAGTGCGGAGCCGACAAGAAACACGCCAATCCCGAACAGCAATACCGCCTTTCTGCCATAGAGGTCGGACAGACGCCCATAAATCGGAATCAGGATCGCCTGCGTCAACAGGTAAGCGCCAAAAATCCAGCTAAAGAGATCGATATCACCCAGTGCGCCAACAATTGTCGGCATGGCGGTGGCGACAATCGTTCCCTCGATAGCTGCCATGAAAATTATCGATAGCGCAGCCACGAACACCATCGGGCGGTTCGGCCCAGTGGTTTCGCTGCGATCCTCGGGAGGCGAGGGTGGAACCGGTTGAGAGGAGATATCGGCCTTTGTCGCAATATCCATCACTAAGCCAAATCAGGCCTGATTGTATCGCGCCAGCGTGAGCAGGAAGGGGTGGAGGCGACCGCGAACCAGTTCTTGCTGTGGTGTTTTCAAGCCGAACAAGAGGATGTTTTCAGATATTCATTGGCAGGGTCGCGCTTACTTGTCCACCTTGCAATCTGCCGCGTTCCGGGAACGCCAGATAACGCGCGCGAGTCGATTTTATCTTCTGGTTACAGCAGTGCGATGACTGCCTATACACGCTGTAGGCGAAGACGCGGGGCGACGCAGGCGTCCGCTACCGGCACTTCTCCGTCACCGGTGGCGGAGACGCAAGACGCGTGGGCACGGCGCTGGCGCGCCTTAGCCCACCCTACGACGCGCGTACGTCGCTGTTTGACATTTGAATCAGAAGGCTCGCGCCGTGCGCACTTCATCCTCCTCCGTGATAACGGGAGAGAATGAGTTAATCCTCGCCCGGCACTGCGAGCGGCAGACGATCGTCGTCTTCGCTCGAATAGCTGAGCGGGCGCTCGTGCTTTTCTTTTTCTTTGATCGAGCCGGTGACGCCGGGATCGCCGTAATGTTCGCCAGTGTGGTGCGCGGCATATTGCGAGCGCACGCGCGCGGCGGCGACTTCACCGGGGATCGCCGTCGGCTCGCAGATGTGGCGGCCGTTATAGTGCCGCATCAGATCAACGTGGATGTGATTGTAGTGATAGACGTTGGCGCCCGGCGCCAGCACCGTGGTGAATTCATCGCAGGCCGCCGACTGCACGTCGTGCAGGAAGCCTTGCTCTTCCGGCGAGCCGTGCCAGCCATATTGCACGCTGATCTTGTGGCCGTCGGCAAGATCGAATTCGGCGACGTCGAGCGCGTTGCCGAAAGCATGTTCGGAAATATGCGCGTTCGGATCGCCGTTCATGCCGCGGCAGGAATAGGCCGAGATTTGTTTGATCTCGACCACCGGCTGGCGGAACCAGCGCAGCGCGGCCGGTTGCACCGCGCCCGTGATCCATTGATCGAGTGCCGACACGATCGGACAGGCGAGCGTTGCCGCCGGTTCCACCGCGACCGGCTGGATCGATGCGGTCATCGCGCGATCGGGCGGCCCAAGCGGCGGCAATGGCGCTTGCGGCGGACGCGTTGAATAGGGCGCGGCATTCGAGCCGCGGTAATACGGATGCGGCGGGCCGCCCGGAATGCCGATGTCCTCGTCATCGTCCGGCTCCGGCAGGCCCGACGGATTGAGCGATAGCGGCACGCCGGCTTGTGCGCTCGTCTGCGGCGCACGGGTGTTCTGCGGATATGACTGTGACGAATAGGGCTGCTGCGCGGGATAAGGTTGTGCGGGATAAGATTGCGCTGGATAGGATTGTGGCGATTGTTGATAGGGCGATTGTTGATAGGGATTATATTGCGGCCCGTTTTGTTGCGGCGGCGGCAGCGTACTCGACTGGATCACGCGCGAACGATTCGCCGGCGTAGTGGGCGCGCCGTTTTCCTGGCCGTATGTTTGCCCGTAGCCTTGATTTGAATAGGTTTGGCTTGAATTTTGGCCCGGCCAGCTTTGCGGCATCGTGCTGTTTGGGGCGGAGCCATTCGGAATGGCGCCCGGCGGCCGCAGTGACTCGTCATCATAGCCCAGCGCCGAACTCGCGCCGAGCGCGGAGACGCGCAGCGGATAGGTGATGCCGCAGGCGCCCGGTCCATCGAT
>DATAQN010000047.1:0-17486 GCA_036264635.1 Xanthobacteraceae bacterium
AATTGAGAGGATCTGTCCCTAGTACGAGAGGACCGGGATGGACGTACCTCTGGTGGAGCAGTTGTGGCGCCAGCCGCAGTGCTGCGTAGCTATGTACGGACGGGATAACCGCTGAAGGCATCTAAGCGGGAAACCCACCTCAAAACGAGTTTTCCCTTGAGAGCCGTGGTAGACCACCACGTTGATAGGCCGGGTGTGTAAGCGCGGCAACGCGTTCAGCTTACCGGTACTAATCGCTCGATCGGCTTGAACGCTCTCATTAGTCAATGCTCATTCGCGTGCACTTCGTGTGCGCGCCAATGGCAATCCAGAAAGACCTGAAAAGAAGTGTTGGATGGCGACCCGCGGATCAAGTCCGGGGGCTTCGCTCACTCCATTCGCTTCGGTTTGCTTCATCGTTCCGTTCTTCGCCGACCTGGTGGTCATAGCGAGGAGCCTCTACCCGATCCCATCCCGAACTCGGCCGTCAAAGTCCTCTGCGCCAATGGTACTAAGTCTCAAGGCTTGGAAGAGTAGGTCGCTGCCAGGTCTGCAAAGAACGGAACGCTTCATCTCCTCATCACGATTGTTATGCAAAAGCCCCGCGGTTCGCCGCGGGGCTTTTTTGCATTTCTTGCTCGCCTCCACTACGTGGAGTGAACCCGTTATCACGGGCGACGCGAGGCCTGCATGCCCTTCGATCTTTCGCTTCAGTGTGAGTGCGGCCGCGTGCGCGGCACGGCGTGCGATGTTTCGCCAACAACCGGCTCCCGCTTCGTTTGCTACTGCACGGACTGTCAGGCCTTCGCGCGTTTCCTTGACCGGCCGGACGTACTCGACAGCGCCGGCGGCACAGACATCTTTCAGCTGCCGCCGGGTCGTGTGACGCTGACCGCGGGGGCGGACGCCGTGCGCTGCCTGTGCTTCTCCAAACGGGTCTTGCGCTGGTACACCGATTGTTGCCGGACGCCGATCGGCAACACCGCCTCGAGTTCGCGCTTTCCGGTTGTCGGCTTGATTCATTCGTTCATGGACCGGCCTTTCATGAGCGACGGGGCTGACGGCCCTTCGCGGGATGAAATGCTCGGCCCGCCGCGCTGCCGCCTCTATGGTCGCTCCGCCATCGGGGCCCTCCCGCCGACGGCGCCACCGCCGTTATCGATGCGACTCTACGCCGGCCATGCAGCGAAGCTCCTCGGCTGGTGGGCGCGCGGGCTCACCAGGCCGAATCCGTTCTTCGACGAACGGAGCAACGTACCCCTTGCCGCACCGCTCGTACTGGCACAGAGCGAGCGCGCTGCCGTCTAACGGCGCAAGAGAGGATCGTGGTGAATTCAGCTGATTCCAAATCCCCGATTGTCTATGCCATGACGGAGGACGGCCACCGCCTTCCCATCATCGATGTCACCCGGCCTGAATTCGCTCTGCCTGACGATCCGCAGTCCGTGGCCGCGCTGGATGCGGCGTTTCGTGAGGCTGAGCGGCGCAATGCGCTGGTGCCGCGGTTCGTCATGCACCTTATGATGCGTTCGGCGGTGCGGCGGTCGCGGCTCCTTGCCGACATCCTCGATCCGGACACGCCCTATCTCGCCGGCCTCACCACTTACATCATGAAGCTTGGCGCGGAGAATCTGCCGCCGCCGTTTACGACCGATATCGACCGCCGCATCGTCGGCGCGCCGCAGGTGATCGCCATGCGGCTGCGGCTGCAGCAGATCGCCAAGCTGATCGCGGAAGGCTTGCAGCCGCTCCTTGCCGGTAATCCATCGTCGCCGCTCGTTCTGATCAATATCGGCGGCGGGCCGGCGATCGACAGCATCAATGCGCTGATCCTGCTCCAGCGCTCGCAAAGCGCGCTGCTGCAACGGCCAATCGCGATTCAGGTCTTGGATATCGACGCCGCGGGGCCTCGCTTCGGCGCCGCCGCCTTGGCGGCCCTGTCGGCCGAAGGCCAGCCGCTCGCCGGACTCCGCATCACCTTCACCCACGAATTCTACGATTGGAATAAGCGGGCGCTACTCGGCGACCTGGTCCACCGCGCGGCGGCGCAAGGCGCCATTCTTGCCGCCTCGTCTGAGGGCGCATTGTTCGAATATGGCAGCGATGATGCGATCCTCGCCAATCTCGTCACGCTGCACCACGGCGGCCGCGGCGCCAAACTAGTGGTCGGTTCGGTGACCGGCGCCGATCCCATTCGCCGGCAGTCCATTACCGGGACCCGGTTCAAATTGGTGCCGCGCGGGCTCGACGGTTTCCGCCCGCTCGCGGAAAGCAGCGGTTTCCGCATCGTGCGCAGTGAGCCGACGCCGCTCGGCGATCAGGTTCTGCTATGTCCGATTTAAACACGCCATCACCGGCGGCCATCCGTTGGATGCAAAGACGTGCGGCGAAGCAGAAACCATCGATGCGCCGGACCTTCATGGGCTTGCTCGGATTGCTCGTCGGCTACCCGTTCTTTGCCGTTGCCGGCTATTGGATCATTGAGCTTTTTTCCGGTAATGCGTTTGATCGCTCTGTCGAGGCCAGCATGATGGCGGTCTTTGCGATCGGCCCGCTTGGGGCCATCATTGGGCTTGTCGCAGGGATGATTATTGGTGGGAAGAAACAAGCCTTGGGTGGGCAGAAACAAGCCTTGGGTGGGAAGAAACAGGCCTTGAAAACGCCGTCTGCGACCAAGGATATTTGATCGCCATCATGATGTCCGAAACCTCCGATCCGCGCCAGTATCGTCCGCATGTTCTGCGCAACCGGGATGCGATCCTGGACGTGCTCAGGCGCGTGCTGCCGCAGAGCGGGCTCGTGCTCGAAATCGCGAGCGGCTCGGGCGAGCACGCGGCTTATTTCGCCAAGGCGCTGCCGTCCCTCGCCTGGCAGCCGAGCGATCCTGAAGCAGACGCGCTTGCGAGTATCGTGGCGCATCGCGGCGACACGGGCCTCGCTAATTTGCATGCGCCGCTGCGTCTCGATGTGACTGCTGCAGCCTGGCCGGTGCAGCGCGCGGATGCGGTGATTTGCTGCAACATGATCCACATCGCGCCTTGGGCCGCTTGCGAAGGCTTGATGGCCGGCGCGGCGCGCGTGCTGCCGGTCGGCGGCGTTCTTTATCTCTACGGTCCTTATAAGATCGGCGGCCAGCACACCGCGCCGAGCAATCAGGAATTCGATGCCAATTTACGAAGCCGGAACTCTGCTTGGGGTATCAGGGACCTCGATGAGGTGACGGCGCTGGCACGGAGCCACAATTTCACGCTGGTCGAGACCGTGGCGATGCCGGCCAACAATTTAAGCGTGATTTTCGCCCGTAAGGCGGTATGAAAGCGCCCATGCAGAGCGTTTCGCCCGGCTCTTTAGAGAGCCTTTCACAGAGCATTGCCATTGGGCCGATCAATTTGCCCAATCCGGTGTTTCTGGCGCCGATGTCGGGCGTTACCGACGCGCCGTTCCGGCGGCTTGCCGCGAGCCTGGGCGCAGGCCTCGTGATCTCGGAGATGACGGCTTGCGCGGCGCTTGCTGAAGACGGCCACAAGCGCAAGCATATCGCGCACCAGCGTCTGGCCGATCACGGCGCCGGGCTGCATGTGGTGCAGATCGCCGGCTGCGAAGCATTCTGGATGGGCGAGGGTGCGCGTATCGCGCAAGACGCCGGCGCCGACATTATCGACATCAATATGGGCTGTCCGGCCAAGCACGTCACCAATGGCGCATCCGGTTCGGCCTTGATGCGCGATCTCGATCATGCGCTGACCTTGATCGACGTGGTCGTGCAGGCGGTGCGCGTGCCGGTGACGTTGAAGATGCGGCTCGGCTGGGACGATGTTTCCAGGAACGCGCCTGAGCTCGCGCGCCGCGCCGAGGCCGCCGGCGTGCAGCTTGTCACGGTGCATGGCCGCACGCGCTGCCAGTTCTACAAGGGCAGCGCCGATTGGACAGCGGTGCGCGCCGTGAAGGACGCGGTGTCGATCCCGGTCGTGGTCAATGGCGATATCGAAAGCTTTGACGATGCGGACGCAGCGCTTGCCGCGTCCGGCGCCGACGCAGTGATGGTCGGCCGCGGCGCGCAGGGCCGGCCGTGGTTTCCGGGGCAGCTCGCGCACTATCTCGCGACCGGTGAGCGCCGCGCGGCGCCCGCGCTGCGCGATCAGCTCGCGATGGCGAGCGCCCTCTACGATGAGATGCTTACGCATTACGGCATCGCGGTGGGCTTGCGTCACGCGCGCAAACATCTCGGCTGGGCACTCGATACGGCGGCGGGCCTGGCTGTTGCGCCGGCGCATCTTCTGAAGACGTATCGCGAACGCGTGCTGACGGCGACGGATCCAAAGATCGTGCAGCAGCGCCTCGCTGAATCCTTCGATGATCTTGAGGCGCTGGCCGTTGCGGCTTAGCCTGTCGGCATGAAGGCCGCGATCGTCACCGAACTGGGTAAGCCCCCGATTTTCGCCGACTTCGCCGAGCCCGCTGCTGCGGACGGCGAAGCGTTGATCGACGTCACCGCGGCGCCGCTCAGCCACGTCACGCGCTATCGCGCCTCCGGCACGCATTACAGCTCCGCGGGAAGCCTGCCCTTTGTCGTCGGGCTCGATGGCGTAGGGCGCCATGATGGCAAGCGCGTCTATTTCATCTTGCCGCGCGCGCCGTTCGGCAGCATGGCCGAGCGTACGGTGGTGCAGGCCTCGCATCTCGTGCCGCTGCCGGATGGGCTCGACGATGCCGCAGCGGCTGCGATCGCCATCCCGGCGATGTCGTCCTGGGCTGCGTTGCAGGAGCGCAGCAAGATCGTCCCGGGTCAGGTGGTGCTGGTCAATGGCGCGACGGGAATCTCCGGGCGGCTGGCGGTGCAGGTCGCGAAGCGCCTTGGCGCCGGCAAGATTATCGCGACTGGCCGCAACAGCGCGATGCTTGCGGAGCTCTCTGCGCTCGGCGCTGACAATACGATTTCGCTGCTGCAGGATGACGCCGCGCTCGATGCCGCATTCACCAGGCATTTCAGCGACGGTGTCGATATCGTGCTGGATTATCTTTGGGGTGCGAGCGCCGAGCGCCTGCTCGCAGCGGCGGCGAAGACGAGCAAGAACGCCAAGCCGATCCGCTTCATCCAGATCGGCTCCTCGGGCGGCGCAAATATTTCGTTGCCGGCGACCGTCATTCGCTCTTCCGGGCTCGAACTGATCGGCTGCGGCATGGGCAGCATTGCCTTCGATCGCATCCTCGCGAGCATCGCGCAGGTGTTCAAAGCCGCTGCAATGCATGGATTCGTGATCACGCCCAAAGTTCTTCCGCTCGCCAAGATCGAGGGTAATTGGGCGATCGAGACCACGGCGACGCGGACCGTGTTTGTAATGGGCTGAGCTGGCGTCCCTTTATCTGGCGCATGACATCTCGGTCGCGCTGATGCTCGTGCTCGAGCGCTTGACGCCGCTCGAGCGCGCGAGCTTTTTACGCGACGCGCAATCCCGACAAGCTGCAGCACGTGCGGTTTTAAGCAGCGGCCGCCGCGGCGGCGTCGCCTGTAATATTGAGATAAGCCGGCAGCGTGCGAAACGCGAAGTGGACGCCGTCATTCAAGGATACCGTCTTGTAGCCGTGACGGCCCCAGGCTATCGCGAGCGCTTGCTGGGTGAAGAGTGAGACATGGCCATTGCGTGGGCCGACATACCACCAGGATAGACCGCGGGCATCGATGTCCTGCGGTACCAGCATCGTCGAATAGAACACCAGGCCCGGGTCGGCGGCGCAGTCGATCATCGCGGCAATGCCGGCGAGCGGATCCGGCATATGTTCCATCGTCTCGATGCAGGTGACCAAATCGTATTTGCCGTCCGGACGCTGCGCGAGCTCCGGCACGATCGGATCGTAGCTGACCGCGGTCGTGAAACCCGCGGCGCGCAGCTTTGCGCACATCGCGTCACTGCCGCCGCCGAAATCAAGCACACGTATTTGCGTCCTGATCTCGCCCCAGTACTTTATGACCGTCTCGGCATTCGCATTGGGCCGTGCCGTCTGATAGTCCGGATCGACTGTCGCATAGCCATCATTGTAGATGTGCGCGCGGAACTCATCGACGCTCCAGTCGTCGAAGGCGTCGGTGAACAGGAAGCCGCAAGCCGTGCAGCGGCGGTAATAGACCGGGACGCCGGCGAGTGGCAGCCGCAACCCGCGATGCTCTTCGCAGGATTTGTTGAAATCGACGACGCCGTAGAGCGGGGCGGCTTGGCCGCAGATCTTGCAAGGCTCGGGCGATGACGATGCGTGCTTCAAGGCGGGCATTTTCATGCGCGCATTAAGAGACTATTGAGCCTAATATTCCGTTAAGCCGCGATCACACCGCGACTTTCGCTAAAGTGTGCTGACGGAATTTCGGCATCACATCTTGGGCGAGAAGCCGCATCGAGTCGCGCTCCCAAGCACGGTTCGGTCCGCCCCAGTCGAGCCCGGTCATCAGCAGCGTA
Source organism: Xanthobacteraceae bacterium (assembly GCA_036264635.1). Classification (GTDB taxonomy): domain Bacteria; phylum Pseudomonadota; class Alphaproteobacteria; order Rhizobiales; family Xanthobacteraceae; genus BOG-931. Next base: position 6,429 of record DATAQN010000047.1, read on the forward strand.
CCGAACGGGCCCGCCTTGTCGCGGAAGGCGATCAACTTGTCGAGGAATGTTTTTGGCGAACCATAGATGACCGAGCCTTCGGTGATCGCCTCGACGGTTGCTTCCGCGTCCGTCATGTCGGGGTGCGGCTTAAGTGCGGAGAGCAGCCCGACGCGCGACAGCACTTCGCGCATATAGGAGTAGAAATAATGGTTGGCGCCTTGCGGGCTGAAGACGCGGTCGCGCGCTTCGGCCTCGCTCGGCGCGATCATCACGTTGCGCCCGACGCGCCAATTTTCGCCGCGCGCCGGTTTGCCGGCTTCGCCGCAGGCTTGGCTGTAAATGTCCCAATGCGAGCCGAGCGCCTCGGTCGGCACGTTGTTGGCGGAGATGATGCCGTAGCCACGCTGCGCGGCGACGCGCGCGGTGGGCGAATTGCGGCTTGCGACCGACATCGAGATCGGCGGATGCGGCTTCTGATAAGGCTTCGGCATATAGCCGATGCCGAGTTCGGGAATGATGGCGTCTTTGAGCTTGACGCTCCAGAACTCGCCTTCGAGATCGTAAGGCGGGTCCTGTGACCAGATGCGCTCGATCATGCTGATCGATTCCATCGCCTTTCTCTCGCGCACCTTGCGGTCGCTGTTGCCGAACAATTCGAAGTCGGAATAAAGCCCGCCGATGCCGACGCCGAGCATGAAGCGGCCGCGGCTCATGGTGTCGAACTGCGCCACCTCGGCGGCGACCTTCACCGGGTGATGGCTCGGCAGGCAGATCACCGCAGTGCCGAAGGTGAGGTTTTTGGTGCGCGGCAGCAGGCTCGCCATGAACATCAGCGGCGAGGGAATAGGCTCGGTGGTCGCCGAGAAATGCTCGCCGAGCCACAATTCGTCGAAGCCGAGCTGGTCGGCATAGAGCGACTTCTCCTCGTCCTCGGCGAGCGTGTCGGCAAAAGCGCGGTGCGCCGGATGCACCGGCATCATGAACAGGCCAAGTCGCATGTTTCCTCCGGCTACACTCGCATCGGTGCGAACGGCTGCGGCGTTGCCAATATAAGGAAAAATCTCCCGTAGAGGACGCACTATTTCAACTGAATTGAGCGTTTGTGTCTCACATCGTGAAATGCTGAGCTGCTTATCGGCGCCTTGACAACATCGCGTACTCAGCCGCGTATGGCCGCTTCGCGCGTGTCTGAAAGAGGAAACCGCCCGCCATGACCGCTCCCGGCAACGGCCAAAAGCCCACCAATCGCGTTTATCGCATCGCCGTTATTCCGGGCGACGGCATCGGCAAGGAGACGGTGCCGGAGGGCGTGCGGGTCCTGGAAGCGGCTGCCAAGAAATATGGCTTCGAGCTGCGCAACGACGATTTCGATTTCGCCTCTTACGATTATTACGCCAAGCATCAGCGCATGATGCCGGAGGACTGGAAGGAGAAGATCGGCCATCACGATGCGATCTTCTTCGGCGCCGTCGGCTGGCCGGCGAAGATTCCCGATCACATTTCGCTGTGGGGCTCGCTCATCCTGTTCCGCCGCGAGTTCGACCAGTATGTGAATTTGCGCCCGGTGCGGCTGATGCCCGGCGTGCCGTCGCCGCTGGCCAATCGCAAGCCCGGCGACATCGATTTCTGGGTGGTGCGCGAAAACACCGAGGGCGAATATTCCGCGATCGGCGGCCGCATGTTCGGCGGCACTGAGCGCGAAGTGGTGGTGCAAGAGACCGTGCTGTCGCGCATCGGCGTTGACCGTGTGCTCAAATTCGCCTTCGAGCTCGCACGCAAGACGCCAAAGAAACATTTGACCTCGGCGACCAAGTCCAACGGCATCGCCATCACCATGCCGTATTGGGACGAGCGCGTGGAGGAAATGGCGAAGAACTTCCCCGACGTGAAATGGAACAAATTCCACATCGATATTCTGTCGGCCTTGTTCGTGCTCAAGCCCGATCAGTTCAACGTCGTGGTGGCCTCGAATCTGTTCGGCGACATCCTCTCCGATCTTGGTCCCGCCTGCACCGGCACGATCGGCATTGCGCCGTCCGGCAATATCAATCCTGAGCGCAAATTTCCGTCCGTGTTCGAGCCGGTCCATGGCTCGGCGCCGGACATCGCCGGGCAGGGCATCGCCAATCCGATCGGGCAAATCTGGTCAGGCGCGATGATGCTCGAACATCTCGGCGAGACCGAAGCGGCGAGCGCCATCGTCAAGGCGATCGAGAAAGTGCTCGCCGAGCAAAAACTGCGCACGCGCGATCTCGGCGGCGCGGCAAACACGATCGAATGCGGCAAGGCGGTAACGGCGGCGCTGGCCTGAAGCCGGCATCGGCCATTGCCGGCGTATCGGGCCGATTTGAATCAAGACAATCGTAAAATGCCGGCATCTTCGCGCTGCGGTATGCCTAACGCGGCTCTCGGAACTATCGCCCGCTTCACCACGTTGACTGTTGACCGTCGTGGGGCTTCCCGAGCTGATGGTTAAGAGGGGAGCGCAGATGCAAAGAGAGCAGCAAAGGCAATTGTGGGACTATCGGCACCGGGCGGCCGAATGCGCGCGAAAAGCTCTGGCCTGCCAGGAACCGTCGATCCGGCGCGGCTTTGCCGAGGCTGCGCGGCGCTGGCGTAATTTGGCACAGCGCAAAGAAGATGGCACGGGTTCCGAGTCGGCAAGGATCGTTGTTCTTCGTCCGTGAGGCCTTCGCGGTGGCCGGCCAGGACAGCGATTTGGTTAAGACGAGTTTGTTTCGCTTATACCGCGACGCTGTCGGGATCGCGCACTGGAACCAGGTCGCGCAGCTTCGGCGCCACGTGCTCTATGAACAGACGCATCGAGCGCTCAACCTTTTCCGGCGTGGCCCACTTTTTTCCGGCGACGATCAACAGCGTACCGAAGCCGCCGGCTTCGTCGTAGAACTGGCGAAGCTGCTGCGCCACCGTGTCCGGATCACCGAGACAGTAGAGGCCGGCTTCCGCGAGCTCATCGAACGTCACGGTATCGCCCTTGAGCTTCAGCCCGAAAGTCGATGTCACGATGCGGATCAGTCCGCGCTTCATCTGAAAACCCAATTCGTAATTGATGTCGTCGCGCAGATCGTCCATCGCTTCGCGGCGGCTGTCGGCGAGATAGACGTAGCGCGCCGCGGTTATATTTCGCAGCGGCACGCTGCGGCCGGCGGCATTGGCGGCGCGCAAATAAATATTGGCCTTCTTGCGCAGCGAGGCCGCGGTCTCGAGCTGCGCGGAGAGGAGCGTATAGCCGCGGGCGGCGGCGAGCTCGATCATGGCTGGTGTATCGGTCGCCGTCGCCATCGGCATATGCGGAGCGACGAGTGGCTGCGGCGTGACGACGATGCCCTTGCCGCGCCAATGCTTGCCGTCCCAGTCGAAGGGCTCGGGCGCCGTCCAGCATTTCAAGATCAAGTCGAGCGACTCGCGTAAGCGCTCATGACGGTCGGCGAAGGGCAATCCGCGCTCTTCGGCGAAGAACGGGTTGGGAAAGCCGGTGCCAAATCCGAAGATGTAACGGCTATCGCCGATCACGTGATCAGCCACGGCCGCCTGCATGGCGGTATCGACGGGATGGGTGAGGTGAATGAGCTTGACCGCGGCGCCCATGCGGATCCGCTTGGTCAGCGCCGCCGCCTTGCACATCAGAAGCTCCGGCACCGGCAGCGTGTCGACCTTGCCGACATAGATCGGCTCGCCATGGTGCTCGCTGATATAGGCATCGCGAAATCCGAGCTGGTCGGCGAGCACGATTTCTGCCAGGTCTTGTTGGTAAGCCGCAGCAGCCGTGGCGTGAGGACGAAAGCCGTTCGAAAATATTCCGAATTCCATTGGCAATCCCTGCTTGTTGCAATCGCCGCTCGGCAAAGGCTGCACGTTACGATCCCGGCTGCGCCTTGACAACGCATTGGCGACAACGCGTATGTGACAACAAGCTAAGAGCGTGCCAGGGCCTGCCAAGACTGTCCGGGGAGCGTGCATGACCGGTCTGCAAATTTATGGCGTCGCCCGCACCCGCGCATTCCGGGCGCTGTGGGTCGCTGAAGAGCTCGGCATTGCCTATGAGCACAGGCCGATGGAAATCGGCGATGGAGGCGCACGGACACCGGAATTTTTAGCGCTCAATCCCAACGGCCGGCTGCCCGTGGTCGTCGACGGCGGTTTCGTGCTGCCGGAATCGCTCGCCATCACGCTCTATCTCGCCAAGAAATATTCGCTGGGAGGCCTCTATCCGGCACGGCTCGAAGACGAGGCCCGCGTCTGGCAATGGAGCTTTTGGGCCATCGCCGAAGTCGATCGAGGCGTCAATATCTGGTCGCTGCATGCGGTGCGTCTGCCGAGCGCCGAGCGCAACGGCGCCTTGCGCGAGGAGGCGCTGAAAGTGATCGCCGCACCCTTTAGAGTGCTCGACGACGCTGTGGCGGACGAGCCCTATTTGCTCGGCTCCGCGTTCACCGTCGCCGATCTCAATGTCGCCGCTGTCATCAGCCGCGCCGTCGACATGGATCTTTCGGCCTGGCCGCATCTGAAAGCATGGCTTATGCGGTGTCTCGATCGGCCCGCGGCGCGGGCGGCGCTTGCGCTCAAGAGCAAATCCGACAGCGAGACATCCATAGACGTCACGCGTCGCATTGCCCAGATCAATCGGCTATGAGCGCGCCCTTCAATATCGGCGAAGCGATGCGCGAGGCCGTCGCTGCGCATCAGCAGGGACGGTTGCGCGATGCTGAGAAGCTTTATGCGCGCGTCCTCAAAGCCGCGCCGAACCAATACGATGCGCTGAATCTCCTCGGCACGATCAAGGCGCAGCAGGGCCATATCGGCGAGGCGCATCGGCTGTTCGCCGCCGCGGTGAAAGCCAATCCGGCTGCGCCCCAGGGCTTGAGCAATCTCGGCCAGGCGCTGCACGCGCTCAAGCGCGGCGCGGAGGCGCTCGAATATCTCGACCGCGCGCGTGCGCTCGCGGCCGATGACATCAACATCCTTTATCAGCATGCCAATGTACTTCTGAGCCTTGACCGGCCGAGCGAGGCGCTTAGCGAATTTCAGGCGGTGCTGGCGCGGGCGCCGCAGCACGTCGAGGCGCGCGTCAATTGCGGCCTCGCGCAAGCCGCGCTCGGTCTTTCCGAACAGGCGCTCGCAGAATTCGATGCGGCACTGGCGCTCGCGCCGGGCCACCCGGGCGCGCATTACAATCGCGGTGTCGCGCTGATCAAGCTCGGCCGTTATGAGGAGGCCGTCGCCGCCAATGACCGCGCGCTCGCGGTCGAGCCCGGGCACAGCAATGCGCTGCTCAATCGCGGCAAGGCGCTGGCGCAGCTCAATCGCCATGACGAAGCGCTTGCGAGCTACGGCCGAGTTCTGGCGATCAAGAAAGATCAAGCCGACGCACATTTCAATCAGGCGCTGGCGCTGCTGAACCTGGGTCAATATCAGCGCGGCTTCGCAGCCTATGAATGGCGCTGGCGGCGCACCGGCATGCCGCCGCATAAAAGCCGCGGCAAGCCGCTCTGGCTCGGCGAATATCCGCTTGCCCGCAAGACCATCCTCCTTCACGCCGAACAGGGGCTCGGCGATACGATCCAGTTCGCGCGCTATGCGCCGGTTCTGGCCGCGGCCGGCGCCAAGGTGGTACTGGAGGTGCAGCCGGAGCTGAAGGCCTTGATGTCGCGGCTTGATGGCGTGGCAAGCGTCATTGCGCGCGGCGATGCGCCCAGTCCGCAGAATCCCGCCTTCGACGTGCACTGTCCGCTCGGTAGCCTGCCGCTGGCGCTGAAGACGGAGCCCGGCACGGTGCCGGCACATGTTCCTTATCTGACGGCCGATGGCGCCCGCCTGGCCAAATGGTCGACCGAGATCGGCGCATTGCCGCAACCGCGCATCGCCATCGCGTGGTCGGGCAATCCGAGCCACGACAATGATCGCAATCGCTCGATCGCATTGCGCCGCCTGGCGCCTTTATTCGCCGCTCGCTCGGCAAGTTTCATCAGCATTCAGCGCGAACTGCGCAGTGAAGATGCTGAAATTCTCGCGACCAGCGGCGTCACGCATATTGGCGCAGCGCTCGAGGATTTTGCGGACACCGCGGCGGTGCTCGCGCTCTGCGATCTCGTCATTACGGTGGATACCGCGGCGGCGCACCTCGCCGGCGCCATGGGCCGGCCGGTCTGGGTGCTTGTTCCCTTCGCGCCGGATTGGCGCTGGACGCTCTCGGGCGAAACCACGCCGTGGTATCCGACTGCGCGGTTGTTCCGGCAGTCAGAGCTTAATGACTGGGACTCAGTGATCGCGCAGCTCGCTGCGGAGCTCAGAGTCGCATAACTTGAATATGAATCGACAGATCGTCATGGCCGGATTTGTTCCGGCCATCCACGTCTTCAATCTCGGTGCCGCATTAAGACGTGGATGCCCGGCACAAGGCCGGGCATGACGATTCAATCAATCCGCGATCGACGGGTGTGCGGCCGGCTTTGTCGGAGCCGGCTTGCTGGGCGATGCGGCCTGCGGAGCGGGGCTTGGTGTCGGAGCAGAGCTTGGCGCAGGTTTGTCCGATGACATGCTGCCAGCGCTTGCATCTTGTGCCGGCGGATGCACCGGGGGTGGAGCGGCGTTCCCGTCACTCGCATGCGTCGGTGCGGATGCTTGTGGAGCGGGCGCAGGCGATTCGGGCGCGGGCGGAGGTGCAACGTCCGCAGACGGAGCTACGGTCGCTGACGGTGTCGGCCCACTCGGGGCAGTCTCTGCAGGCGTCGTCGTCCCTGTTGTCTCATCGGCCGAGTCCGGCGCGGCCGCTGTCGGTTTTGCGGCGTCAGGCGACTGCGGACCTTTAGGTACGCCGACCCCACGCCCGACGGCGGCGAGAACTTCACTGATGGCGCGGGCATGCGTGCGCGCGGCTTTGTCGATGTTGATGTGATCGATATTGGCATCCGAGCTCACATCGACATTGGCCAGCGAACCCTTGAAGCCCGGACCGGGACGCGCATAGGCATAGTTGCGCTGGGTCAGGTTGACGAGGCGCGCCACATTCGCCGGTGCAACCAGCGTATGGGTGCCGTCAAACGGAATGACCAGCGCCACCGGAACGTCCCTGCGGCCGAGATAGGCGGCCATGTCGACGACGGCGTCAGCCCCCAGCGAATGGCCGATGAGGATAATCGGACCTTCACTGCCGGCTTTGTATTTCGCCGCCGCGTGGTCGGCCAGCGTCTGCCAATCGGCGTAATTGTTGACCGAGGTATCGACGCCGCGCTTGCTGAGCTCTTCGGCCAGCGTATCCATGCCGAGCGAGAACACATTGAACAGGCCGCGCAACAGATAAACGTGGGCGTGTGGCCCATGAGATTGTTCGGCGTGCGCTTGCTTGCTGCCGTGCGGTTCTTCCGCGCGTGGTTCTTGGCCTTGCGGCTGGTGCCGCGGCGCCGCATGGGCGTTGGAACCGGCCAAGGCAATGACCAGGAGGCCGGCTACGGCCAGGTGGCTGAAATAACGGCTTCGACGACTCACCATCCGCATCAGGCGGGCCCCACTTCGTCTTTAATTCCAAAGGCTTGGCGACATTGGCGACGCACGCGAGAATGATCTTAGCGGATAGCGTAAGGCAGAACCAAGACATCAACTTTTCCTGTTCCCACGCTAATGGCAGACTGCCCAGGCCGGCGAGTAGGGCGCAGAGGCCAATGAGCACGCTGAACCGTAGAGCCGTCTTGGGCGGCCTCACCGGGATTGCCGCCACTGCGGCGGCGCAACGCCCAAGCTTGGCGGAAGACGCGGCGTATCCCACGCACAACATCACCTTGATCGTGCCGTTCGCCCCGGGTGGCTCGACCGACATCCTGGCGCGCGTTGTCGCCGGCTATCTGCAGCAATCGCTCGGCCAGCCGGTCGTGGTCGAAAACCGCGACGGCGCTTCCGGCAATATCGGATCGGCGATCGTCGCGCGCGCCGCGGCGGACGGCTACACGTTCCTCTTCAATACGATGAGCGTGCACACGATGAACCAGGCGCTCTTCGCGGCGATGCCGTTCGACGGGGTAAAAGATTTCTCGCCCATCGCGCTGCTTGCTTATGTGACCAACACGATGGTGGTGCATCCGTCGGTGCCGGCAAAGACGGTGAGCGAGTTCATCGATTACGCCAAGGCCAATCCGGGAAAAATCGCCTATGCCTCGGCCGGCGCCGGCTCGACCAATCATCTGTGCGGGGCGCTGTTCGAAAAGATGGCGGGATTGCACATGGTGCATGTGCCCTATCGCGGCGGCGCGGCGGCGGTCACCGGCACAGTCGCCGGCGAATGCCAGTTGTTCTTCACGGCCGGCACGCAAAGCCTGCCTCACGTCAAGGCCGGCGAGTTGCGGCTCTTGGCCGTCACGGAAGGCAAGCGCTCGGCGCTGCTGCCCGATGTGCCGACTGTGGGTGAAACCGTGCCGGGCTATGAAATGTCGGTCTGGTACGGCGCCTTCGGGCCGGCCGGCATGCCGAAAGCCATTGTCGACAAGCTGAACGCCGAGATCAGCCGCATCTTGTTTCTTCCCGACGTAAAGACCAAGATGGCGAATATCGCCGTCGAAGTCGCGCAAATGTCGTCCGACGAACTGGGCGCGCTGACGCGCCGCGATGCCGCGAAATGGGGCGGCCTCATCAAAGAACTGGGAATTACCGCGAGCTAGGGCGTGTACTCATAAATCCGCCATGACGGCTTTACCCCGGAAAAGCGCACATCGGCGGGTGACCACGGCATATCCGTCTTGTGCCATGAAGAGACGAACGGCGGTGCAGCATTTTGCCCCTCTACGAAGGGCTCAATTCGGAGCTTTGCGCGGTGTTGAGGCGAGCACATTGTAGGCCAGCATGGGTCTCCGGATACCCTTCAACTCAAACTCGCCGATTGGTTCGGCTGTTATGGTGTCCTCGACTGCCATCAAAACTCGGGGGCTGATCAGGATTTGCCCAGGCTTTGCTTCATCGCATAGTCGGGAAGCGACGTTTGATACAGTCCCGATAGCCGCGTAGTCGAAACGACCCTCGAAGCCGATAGTGCCGAGTGTCGCAAAGCCATGCGCGATACCGATTCCGAAACCGAGATCATGGCCAAGCCGACGCCACTTCTCGATCAACGAACCGATTGCTGTGCGCATATCGAGCGCCATCCGCACGGCTTGAAGCGCCGGATTGTCGACCGGAACGGGATCGTTAAATACCACCATCACGCCGTCGCCGGCGTACCTTTCCAGCGTGCCGCTAAATTTGATGATGCTCTTGCCAATGGCCGCATGATATTCGCGCAGGAGCGTCATTACGTCTTCGGGATCTGCGCTTTCGGAAAAACCAGTAAAACCCCTAAGATCGCAAAAGAGTGCCGTAATCTCTCGGCGATGGCTTTCGAGCTGCTTTTCGGTCCCTGAGGCGACGATGAGGTCAGCTACCTGTGGCGGAAGAAAGCGTCGCAACCGGCCCATGCGCTCAATCTCGCCAACTTGATCGGCGACGCGCTGTTCAAGCTGCTCGTTGAGCTTAACGACCTCTTCCGTTCGCTGGCGTAGTTCATTGAGCAGCCGCGCGTTCTCGATGGCGATGACGGCCTGAACGGCAAAGTTCTTCACCAACTCGATCTGCTTTTCGCTGAATGGCCGTACTTCCTGACGGTAGATAATAATAGCGCCCCCAACCGCCTCGTCCTTAAACATGGGCACGGTCAGATGCGACTTTGCATCTGCAAGTCGGACAGTGTCGGTCAGCACCTCGTCGATTGAAGCGTCGGCGCGGTGGACGATATTTTTTGTCTTCAGAATTCGTTCCAACGGCGTCCCGGCTCGCGGCACGAACGATCCGCGTTGCCGGATGAACTCGAGAAAAGCTGGCGGCGCGTTCCAAGCTGCAACGTATTTGAACAGATTGCCGTCATAGCTACACAGGATACCGAACTTTGCCTCGCAGATGCGAGTTGCATTCTCCAGAATTGTGTCGAAAACCGGTTTCAACTCGCCCGGCGACGAGCTGATTACTTTGAGCACCTCGGACGTCGCGGTCTGCTGCTCCAGAGATTCCGCGAGGTCAACCGAGCGCTGGCGCAGTTCGTTCAATAGCCGCGAGTTATCGATGGCAATGACGGCCTGCGCGGCAAAGTTCTGCACCAGAGCAATTTGCTTTTCGGTGAAGGGGCGCACTTCTTGGCGATAGATATTGAGGTTGCCGATGTGCTCGCCGTTCTTGAGCATGGGAGAAAGCAGGAGAGTTCTCGCCCCGGCCCGCTCAACCATGTTTACCGCGGCAGGATCGCGCTGTTTGTAAGCAGGGTCCGCTGCGTAGTCGATGATATGCAGAAACTGCTGTGTCGCGGCTACGCGCCGGATGGCCGATTGCGGACCCGCATGGATCACCGGTTCGCGGCTTCGGTATTCGGCCAGGGCGGGGGGAGCATTGTGCATCGCGACGTTGCGGAAGTTTCCGTTTTCGTGAATTTGCACGATTCCAAAATTGGCCTCGCACAAGCGCGTTGCGTTTGCCAGCACCACCTTGAAAACCGGCTCAAGCTCGCTTGGCGATGAACTGATGACGCGCAAAACTTCAGAGGCCGCGGAGAGTTGCTCCAAGGCCTCGTCACGCTCACGGATATGCCGCGCGCCGTCCGTTTCCTCACTGGCGCGAACGGAGCTTCGTCGCCGCATGGACTTCCGCGCAGTGTGGCGTCCCGCAGCCGTCGATTTGCGGCGCCGCGATTTACTCGACTTGCTGCCCGCTCCGGAGCGTCGTTGCACTGCCTACCCCAAGGCCAAGGACCACGCCAACGATGGCTGATTACAGCAGGGATTTTCGCGCTGCGAAATGGGGGTCCAATGCTCAACTCGCGCCGCACAAATACGCGACCGCCAATGTCGCAGATGGGTCATTTTTCGACCGACTCAACGTGGCTTTGCGAGGTCCGATTATCTTCCGGAAGCGGACATCGGGACCGCTGACATTTACGAGTACACAGCTAGGACATGGACTCACGAGCGAGCGGAGACCTCACTCGCGGCCCATCGTATAGACCGGCTTAAAACAGCCAAGGATAAGACGCCGCGGGTCGAACGGAAT
>DATAQN010000080.1:0-4300 GCA_036264635.1 Xanthobacteraceae bacterium
TCGCAGGTGAACGGACAGCCGCGCGAGAACTGCACGCCGATATAGAGATATTGCTCGAACTTGAGCAGATCGAAACGCGGGATCGGCGTCTTGGTGACGTCGACCTGGAATTTCTGCGCCTCGAACACGCCCTCGCGGTCGCCCCGCTCCCAGGCGGCGATGAACTCCTTGATGATGTCCTCAGCCTCGCCGACGACGCGGAAATTCGCCGTGGCGTAGCGGTGCGCGCTCGAGCTGACATCGGGGCCGCCGACCACGACTGGCAGGCCGCGCGAACGGCACATGTCGATGAGTTCTAGCGTGTCCGACTGCTGGAACAGCATGCCGCCGGTCATCACCATCTCGGCCCAGGCGAGATCGGCCTCGGTCAGCTCTTCGGTGTTGCGATTGACGAGCCGGATATTCCAGGATTTCGGCAGCAGAGCCGCGACCGTGATCAGGCCGAGCGGGATGGCCGGATATTTCGCGCCGACGAGTTCGCAGGCCTCCGAAAAATTCCAGAAGGAATCGGCCATGAACTTCGGATAGATCATGAGCACGTTGCAGGAATTCGACCTCAACGTACTGACCACGCCGCTGCCGGCGCTTTCTTGACGCTGCTGTTCCAAGAAACCTCGACCCCGCTATTGGACCCCAATCTAGGTCGATTGGGCCCACCCGCATGTTGCCATGCAGTATGGCTGAATTGCCCGATAATTCAAGGAGAAAGCCTGTTCGCTCCGGTTCCGGCAGGAACCCGAAAATGGGCGTGCGAACATAGCTTTACCGGTGCGGCTTGTCGCGGGTTTGGCAATGCCGGACGTACTGCCCAAGAGTTGCCCACAGGCTGACCTGCGACCTTACGTCCGCTAACTTCGCGGTCCGATCGGCGAGCCCCGCGGTTTGGGGATGAATGCGGAGGGGAGAAAATGCGCGCGGCTTTCTACGAGAACAACGGTCCGGCTCGAGAAGTGCTCAAGACCGGCGAGGTCGAGACACCCCGCCCCGGTGCGGGCGAGGTGCGGGTCAAGCTCAAGGCGTCCGGGGTCAATCCGTCCGACGTCAAGGCGCGCATCGGATCGACGCGCAAGATCGCCTACCCCCGCGTCATCCCGCACAGTGACGGCGCCGGCGTCATCGACGAGGTCGGAGACGGCGTGCCGGCGGCGCGAGTCGGCGAGCGGGTCTGGACCTGGAACGCGCAATGGCTGCGCCCGTTCGGCACTTGTGCCGAATATGTGACGCTGCCGTCGGACATGGCGGTGCGTCTCCCCGACAAGACGAGCTTCGAAGCCGGCGCCTGTCTCGGCATCCCGGCGATGACCGCCTATCACGCCATCGCGGTCGCGCAGGCCAAATCCGGCATGACGCTCTTGGTCTCGGGCGGCGCTGGCGCGGTAGGCCATTACGCCATCCAGTTCGCCAAGGCGGCGGGCGCCAGCGTGATCACCACGATCAGTTCGCCGGAAAAGGCCAAGCTCGCCAAGGCCGCGGGCGCCGATCACACCATCGATTACAAGCGCGAGAATGTCGGCGAGCGGGTCGTGGCGCTAACCGGTAAGAAGGGGGTCGATGCCGTGATCGAACTCGACATTGCCGCTAATGCCAAGCTGATACCGCAAGTCTTGCGCCCGCGCGGCACCGTCGTCGTTTATGGCTACGGCGCACCGGACGCCGAAATGCCTCTCGCCTTCTTCCTGCGCAACGCGATCGCGCTGAAATTCATCTATGTCTATGAATTGACTGCCGCCGAGCGCGAAGCTGCGCTCGGCGCGATTTCACGCGCACTCGAAGCTGGAACGTTGATCAACAATGTCGCGGCGACTTTTCCGCTGGCCGAGAGCATCGCCGCGCATGAGACTGTCGAGCAAGGCAAAGTGCTCGGCAATGTCGTGGTGACAATCTAAGGCACGAGGTCTTACGCGGCGTGACCGCGGCTATGCTCCGTGGTCTTGCCGGCCTCGGGATGCGTGAGCGTCGCTGCGATCTGCTGCTTGTTGAGTCGCGTGCCGTCGTCGCCTTCGATCAACAGAGCGACACGGCCGCCAGCATTGAGGTGCCGCGCCCAGCCGAGCGCTTCGTCGAGCATGCTGAATTCTTTGTAGAGATAGCGGTCTTTCTCAAGCGGCGAGATCGCTTCCGAGCCGCGCGGTCCGGAATAGACGCGGTAGGTCATGATCAGATCTCCGTTTTGCGAAGCCCACCCTGTTCCCAATTCCTGATATCGGGAGCAAATGTGCCCTCCGTGTGATTTCAGGCTCCCCGCGCGGCAAGTTGACGCGAATGGAACTTCATCCCTAACGTGGTGAGAAGCGCGGAGGATGCCATGCGTCCATTATTTGGGTTTGCTTTCGGCCTGACGCTTTTCGCGTCACTGCTCACGGTTCGGGCACAGGCGGAAGACGACAGCGTTTACCGGGTGACCTATGTCGAAGCCTTGCCGTTCGATGCACTGTCGCCGCAATCCGGCGTCGCTTTGCAGCTCGAGCACTACCGTGATGCAAGCCGCAAGGAGGCCGGCAATGCGCGGTTCGATGTACTGACCGAATTGGGACGGCCCAATCGCTTTGTGATCCTCGAAGTCTGGCGCAATACGACAAGCGCTGACGCCCACGACAAAGCCGACAGCACCGCGAAATTTCGTCAAACGATGGACAAGGTCCAAAGCGCGCCACTCGACATGCGTGCCAATGCCGCGCTGTTCGCCGATCCGCAGCCGCGCGACTTCCGCGCGGGTACAGTCTACGTCGTCACCCATGTCGACGTGACCGGCGACCATAAGGACGATGCCGTAACATTGCTACTGTCGATGAGCGACGAAAGCAGGAAGGACGACGGCAGTGAGCGCTACGACGTTTTCCAGCAGAAGAACCGGCCCAATCATTTCACCGTTGTCGAAGCGTGGATCAACCGGAGGGCGCAGGCGAACCACACCGCGGCGCCTCACACCCGCGCCTTTCGTGGACAGCTGCTGCCGATGCAAGGCGCGCTCTATGACGAGCGCATCTACGTGCCCCTGCCCTAAATCTTTCGCTTCGCTATTTCTGCGGCACGAAGTTCTGGTCGCTATAAGGCAGCATGGCCGGGCGCTGGATCGAAATGAAGCCGTGATCAAGCGACTTGTGGCAGGCATTGCAGCCGCCGCTCAGATTGTCGTACGCCGTAATGAAGGCCTTGCGATCCTTGCCGTCGATCGCCTTTTGCAGCGCCTCGATCGGCTTGCCGACATGCTGGTCGACAATGTCATTGCCCACGAGCTTGCGCACATCGTCAAAGCCCTCGCCGAGTTCGCCGATTTCATAGTCGGCGAGCGGCCAGTTCGCCGCATTGCCGGCAAACCACAGCTTGATGTGGCGCATCTGCTGCAGCGACATGATCTCGCCCAGACCGGGCCCGCGATCCTCTGCCGCCGGCATTGCAGCGGGCGACGGCTTATCTTCCGCGCGCACCGCCGTATTTGCGATTATGCCAGCGGCAATCAGGGCGACGGCAATCGACTTCATCGTGGTGCTCCTCCGCAGCGCGCGCCGGTTCTTTCCAGATTCAGCTGATCGGCGTGATCTGATCGCTGCACGCCTTGGGATAGGCCGCCTGGCAGGCTTGATAGAGGACCGGGCAGGCTTTCTCCACAGCCTGCCCCGCGAGGATGGCGGCCGCGGAGTCGCTGCCCTTGATCCGATCGCCGGCCGCGCGGGCCTGCTCGTAGTAGGCGAGCACGGCGTCGGTGCGCTCGATGCCGCGGTCGGCCATCAGAAAGCGCTCGGCCGCCGTATAGTAGATTGTCGTCAGCCGGATCGCCTCGTTGAGCTTCCTGGTGACCTCGTTGTTGAGCACCGGATCAGGCTTGGTCACCCGCGCATGCACGGCGACATCGGTGTAGAGGACATTGAGCTTGAAATAGATGCCGCCGCATTGCGCCAGCACCAGCCAATAAGGCTTGCCGCTATAAGCGCCCGGCGCCGCGACAACGCTGTCGCGCTTGTCGAGCGGGACGGCGGGGGCCGGACGGTCGGCTTCCTGACCAGGCCCGCGCTCACGGTGCCGCCGCGATTGTGCCTGCGCGCTCACCGCTGCGCTCAGCACCGTGGCTCCCAGTAGGACGATCGTGATCAGCAACCGCGTCGTAGATTTTCGCATTTTGGATATTGTTTGCGACATGTGCCCTTATAAGCGGGGCACTATTCGGATGCCAAAGCTTTTCGCCTGATTAGAATTTTTCCACCCACGGCCGCAACTCGATTTCCCAGGCCCAGGCGCTGCGCGGCTGCTGCAATAGATGCAGATAGCTCTCGGCGATAGCGTCCGGATCGAGAAAGCTATC
>DATAQN010000091.1:0-56940 GCA_036264635.1 Xanthobacteraceae bacterium
CGGGGAAATCGACGACCGCCTTCAATGCAGCAGATCAATATGTAAAATTTCCTAACAATGCTAATTTTCTAACAATCATCAGCCGTCGCGCACACGGTCAGCATCAACCGCTCCCTAATAGTTCGATGCTATTTGGATCACGCGCAATTCCGTTTGCCTAAGACCGCGCCATCGGCTGCGTCGACGATGCGGATAACGACGAGATTGATTAACAAAGAGGCGAACAAGCCCCTTTCGCAAGGCGGATATAAACCATCTTCCAAGGCCAGCCTATGAACCGGCTCACGGCAGTCTGTGATTCATCAGAAAAATACCGGCTCATATCGGTTCAGTTGAAGGATTTGTTCGAGCCTGTCTTTGTTTCCCTGGACAAGATCGAACAATCCGAGCCGCCCGATCATTTCTGCATTGTCGCCGTCGATCTCAAAAGCGTCGCGCAAATCTTCAGCTTGCGGCAATGGCTTAAAGCCAGACCACCGGGCTGTCGGCTCATCGTCATGACCGAAAAGGGCTCCCGGCTGCAAGAGGCACAAGCTTTCGCGCTCGGCGCGACGCATGTCGTGCATCGGATCGACGATATCGCTGCCGCATTGATCAAGCCAATGCAGCAGTTTGCTGCACTTGCCGGCGCCATATCGGATCTTCGTTCGGACGCTCACCGCGGCGTCACGGCCGCCCTCGGCGCATTGACCGATGCCTTTGCCGTCGCCCTGATCGGCGGACCGCTTGATCGAGCTGTGATCGACAAGGCGGGCGATGCCATCATCGAGCAAATTGGCGGCAACGGGCTTCTGTCCTGGATAGAGACGGTGCGCAGGCACCACAGTCAGACGTACCAGCACTCGCTTTTGGTGACTGGGCTGGCGACAGATTTCGGGCACTACCTGGGCTTTGCCTCACGTGATCTGAAGCGGCTTTCCTTCGGCGGCATCCTGCACGACGTCGGAAAGGCGCGGGTGCCGATCGCAATCCTGGAAAAGCCAGCGGCCCTGGATGAAAAAGAAACCAATCTCATGAGACGGCACCCGTTGTTTGGCGGCGAAGCCCTCGCTTCCGTCTCCGATCTGCCCGCTGAAATGATGGATGTCGTGCTTCACCATCATGAATACCTCGACGGATCAGGCTATCCTCATGGATTATCGGCGAGCCAGCTCTCCGATCTGATGCGGACACTCACGATCGCGGATATTTTCGGCGCGTTGATCGAGAATCGCGCGTATAAATCGGCGTTGCCGTTTCGCGCCGCATACCAGGTTCTGGTGAATATGGGATCGCGACTCGATCAGGACCTGGTCCGTGAGTTCGGCGGCCTTTCTCGTTCGGTGCTAAAAGCCGCATGACGGCGGCATTTTTCCGGATGTACCGCCTAGCTTACCGTTTCGCGCACACTCATGAATCGTAACGCGCGTTGCGCGGTACTTGGTGTCAACTTGGCGTAGTCCTTTCGCGCGATCTCGATAATGCTGTCGACAGCGGCTTGCCCAAGCAAACGATCGCGCAAAATGAGCTCTACGGTCGGCCACCGCAGGTCTGCGACCTTGCAGGGCAATAGAAACGCGTCGTTGCGATGCCCATTGATCAGCTGTGCGATTATTTTGATCGATGTCGCGCTTAGCCGCGCGAGAGCAACGATCATTTCGTCGCTTTGCCGCTTCTGCGCGAACCGCAGCAGCGCGTCATCGTTTAATCTACCCGACGCGGCAAGCGCCGCCACGGTGTTCTGGGCGTCGCTATAGTCTTTTTCGGTGATTTTGCTGATCGTTCTTCCGATCTTGATGATTATGTTTTCGATTTCCTTACGCCGTTCGGGGGGCAGCAGAGCCAGAATTTTTGCAAGCACGGTATCCGCGGCGCGTCGCAAAAGCTCCTGCAGAAGGTTCTTGGGCAGGTCCCTTCGCAAGCCCACCAGTTCGCAAAGTTCGTTATCGCCTTCCGCCCGTTTGACCAGCCGGTCAAATCCGCTCTCCGAAAACTGCGCCCCGGTGTTCTTTGCCAAGCTGGACAGGACCTTTTGATCTCCCCGAACCACAAGGACATCCGTCACCTTCGAGTCCACGACCACGCGCTCCGAAATCGCCAAGAGATGAGCCTGGCTCCGCGTTTGAGCGATGTCGACGAGATCTGCCGCGCTCAGTCGTTTTGAATCCTTCAAGACCGGAGCGGCCACGGTAATTTCCTCGTCGCGCGCCAGACGTTTGACCAGTTGCAACGGAGCCATGTTGACCGGAGCGAGGCGTGTGCCAAGTTCGGCCAGAGCGGTTTTCTCGATCTTTTCGACCAAAAGGCAAAGAACGTCATCAAACACGCGAATTTGCTCGTCATTCAGCCGACCGGCATCATGAAGGAAAAGGTCGGTGATCCGGCGCAGCGTTGACACTCGGCCTTCGGGAGACCCCTGTCGAACAGCGCTTTCCAACTCATCGATCAATGAGAGATGTTGCATAGTGCACAAACAGTAGATGCTATCGCCGCCTAGAACCGCAGATTGTAGGCTGGGTCAGTTAAATCGCTGTAAATTACCCACCACTTTGCCACCGACGCGAGCCTCGCTGGACTTGGAAAATTTGGTCGCCAATGCCGGGTCTGACGCGTCGGCGAAGAACAACGTGTGCGAATTTACGTCCGCAATCTTACTCTTAGAACGGACCTGATCGGGGCTCCAACGGGTTTGCGCGGGACCTCAATGATCTGTCCTGGACGCCGGAAATGGTCTGAGCCGGCTATTGCTTTGCGATCTCCTCGACCACCGCAATGATCGCTCTGCGCAGCGACTTACTGCGGATCGACATGAAAGCCTTGATCAGCTCGATGCCGTGCCGCGTGGCCAGCAATTCTTGAGCTAAGTCTTGCTTCGCGTTCTTTTGGCTCGCCCCAGTGGGAGTCAGACCCTCGAAGAAGAACGCCACCGGCACGCCGAGAAGCTTTGAAAACTCCTGCAGCCGACTGGCTCCGACTCGATTTGCACCCTTCTCATATTTCTGAATTTGCTGGAACGTGATGCCGCACGGCTGACCGAGAGCGCTCTGTGACATATTGAGCATCATCCGGCGCATCCGAATGCGCGTGCCAATGTGAATGTCGATCTGATTTGGTGATTTGTTCATAGCAGCCCCTTTGACGGAAGGCTCGCCTTGTTGATGCAAACAGTCAACGGCTGACAAAGGTAGCCGCGCACCGCGATGTGAGAGACAATCCGGGCATTCCCTTTTATTGTCCTGATTGCGCATGCTCCCGCACAGACCCCGGCGCGCCCAGCTGTGGCGCCGCGCTCGATCCCCGACCGGCGGCGTTGCGAGACTGATTGACGCTGCCCGGAGCGAAGATGATTTGCGTGGCTTCGCGATATCGTTGACTGCGAATCGCAGAAGCAGCGTAGGCGACGCACTGTTACCGGGTGCAGTGGAGCACGCATCCGGCGAAAATTTCGCCGGATGCATACATCACGCACAGCGAGCCCGTTCATTCCTCATGAAGCTTAGGAAGCTTCCTCCTCAACCTGGATTGAGCCCGCCGTTCATAGCGACCAAGCGCCTCGAGATCAGGAACAATCGCAACAATCGCTTTAGCTATGCGCTCCCCAGAAGTGATGGCTTGATCTCCGTCGTCAGTCATCCTTTCGATCTGGCGGTTGATGATGTTGACGCGGGTCTGTTGAACGCGCACGACCTCGCATTGCGCCTTCGCGGTTGAGCGGATCATGTCGCGCCCAGACCCGCCCAGCTCGGTTTGTGCATAGACCTCGGTCAACTCTCGGACTTCGGGGTCATCGGTACCGAGCGGGACCGAGAGGCCATGCTTCCGCGCGTTTTGACGCGAGCGCGCTTTTCCCTCGGCTGTCCTGGGCCCGGAGCTGCGCAACGCGTTGCGGCGATTTGCTCTTATTTTTGCGTCCGACGTCATTCTCGGCTCTCCTCAAATTGTCGCTCAGAAAGTTCGTTAGAACCGCCGACCGATGCCTGCTCAAGGCTCGATTGATTCATGCCTGCAAGCTCGGTAGAGGACCTGTCCTTGTTAAGGTCAGTGAGACTTTTGAGATGCGACTGCCACTTCTCCGCAGAAGCCATTGTCTTGAGCTTCTCCGCTCGAATGATCACGTTTTTATACCGCGCCTCTTGCATTTGACCGAGCTGACGAATCGCGCTGTTGCGCCTCTTGAGCGCGGCGTTGATGACGTTGTCGGCGAAAATGTGCGTGCGAATGTCTTCGAGCAGGCGCTTCGCCGCAAAAGCGTCAAAGCCAATTCTTCCAACGTGCTCTTCGACAAGCGAGCGCATGGCTTCGTCTCCCGAGACCGCAGCAAAGACGGTCCTGCGCCATTGGCGCTGTGATTGAGATTTACCTCCCTCGCTGGACTGCCCATCAGCGTCGCCATCCCGATCGCGAAGCCGGTCGACGAGGGCCGCCGCAATCGCGGCGTTCAGCAGCGATCTTCGGACTTGGCTGAAAGTCGTGATCAGCCATTCGTCATCGACAATGGCCTTGAGCAGCAGAACTTCCGGAAGACCGTGCGGAATGAATTCGTCGATGGCCGCGTTTGCGAGTTCATAGTAGTCCTCGACCGCTTGGCCGACGATGACGGGGGGATGGCGAAAGGCGCCTCGGATCATCCGACCAATGCGCGGCGAAATTGTATCGGCAAGCCTGTCCAGCGTCTCGACTTGCTTTTGTAGTGGCGCCGCGGTGAAAGCCTGGTGGAGCGAGGAGTCGATGTTGCTCGCCGTCGAAAGGGATAGGAAGTCTACTTTCTGTGCTTTGGCATGCTGAGCGGCGGCGCCTTCCGCGGGGAGACTAGGCGTGTGTGGCAGCTTGGCCAGCGCGTCGTTGGGGTTCGCTGGAAGCATTGCGTGCGCCGGCGAGTCGAGCAGCGCTTCGATGCCGGAAGCGCTCGACGCCGCGAAAGCGTCGGCTGCGACCGCCGATCGATCATCAAGCCCGTTTTGCGAGGGCGCTTCCCTTGGCATAAAAACTGTCGCCGCCGGTGCGCTCGGCCGCTCCTTGACCTCCGGTGTCGGCAGGTGAATTTCGCCATCTGGCCTGATTGAGTGTGACATGATGAGCCTCCGGTTTTCCGCCGCCGGATGGCGGCGCCAAAGGGGCGGCGCCATCACGTGTCCAACACCCCGCAGGCCGCCGTTTGATCCGCTCGGTGCGAGCCACCCGCTATGGGGTGGGCGCATATGATGTTCTCCTCGCCGCGCGCCCGAGCGCCCACGAAAGACGCAGAAACAATGTCATTGATTTTATGTTCTCTTTTTGTTCTTACTCAGATTCGAAGCACTTTGGCGAAACGAACCCAACGCGAATTTTATCGCCTAATCAGGGAGTTTCCGCCCGAATTTACGCGCGAATGCGTGCGCGCCGGCGCATCTTAGGGATGGGCGCCTGTGACCGCTCAGGCCCACGCCGGAAACGAGCAGCGATAATTTCGGCTGCCAAAGGCACCCCAAAAGAGAGCATCGCGCGCGGTCGTTGGATTGAAGCTAGTGTTGAGTCCCCGGCAAATTTGGCCAGCGGCTGGCGCTAAGCACTACCCCGCGGTCCGAGATTCGACTTGGCGATTGCACCGTCTATCTGCTCGATCGACATTGGCTTGCCAAAAAGAAACCCCTGGGCCAAATCGCAATCGAGCTGGACGAGCGTCTCGAGATCGGCTCCGTTCGATACCCCAACCGCCACGGCCCGCGCACCGAAGTTGTGGGCCACTTGAATAAGGCTCTTGCAGATTCGCTTCTTGTTACCGTCGTTCGCGCATCCTTCGATCAGCGAACGATCGATTTTGACCTCCGCACATTTGATGCGATTGAGGACATCGAAATGAATGGCGCCAACGCCAAAGTTGTCGATGGCGATAGGAACGCCGGCCTCTGACAGTTTAGCGGCAAAGTTCTTCAAAGCGTCGCTCTTGTTTACCAGCTGCCGGCTGGTGACTTCCAACAGAACGCCGCCCCAATCGTTGCTGTCCGGCCG
The DNA here is from genome assembly GCA_036264635.1 of Xanthobacteraceae bacterium. Classification (GTDB taxonomy): domain Bacteria; phylum Pseudomonadota; class Alphaproteobacteria; order Rhizobiales; family Xanthobacteraceae; genus BOG-931. Next base: position 5,968 of record DATAQN010000091.1, read on the forward strand.
GTGGCGCGAAACAACATCGACGATCGGAAGCGATACAAGATTCTCCACGCTGACATTGATGGAGATCTGCATTGCCAGGCCCAGTTCTTGGAAATGCAGGCTCGATTTCGCGGCATTCACGAGCGCCTGATTTGCCAGGTTGAGAAGATCGTCCTGATCGGCGCCCTTCAGAAAGCTGTCGGGCGTCAGCAGACCGAGCTTGGGGTGATTGACCCGCGCCATGACTTCGGCGCCGACAACGAGATTCTCGGCCTTCAGATCGAATTTCGGCTGATAAAGGAATGTGAGGAGATCCCTCGCCAGCGCCTCGGCAAGAGTGATCCCCCGCGGCTGCGGCGGACCTGAACCCAATTTGCTCTCGCGAATGATCCGCTGGAGCGTTGTCGCCTTGATCGGCTTCTGCAGCGGCTCGAGCATCGTGAGTGCGCAGTCTTTCCCGACCACGTTCAGCGAATCGAGCGCCGTCAAGTCGGCATTACCGAACAGCTGGACCACGCCCCTGTAACCGCAATCTTTGAGCACCAAAAGCGCTCTGACGGTTTCGTGCGGCACCAAGCGCTCGACACTGACCAAGACCATATCGGGATTCTGGTTCTCGACCATTTCCAATAGGCGCGAGACACTAGACAATTCGACGACGTCAATCCCCGACCGACGCAATTCCGCGGCGAGACCCTGACGGACGACGAAATCCTTATCAATGATGAAACATAAGGGGTTGGCGGATGCGGGGGGCACAACGCTCGAGTCTGTCGATTTATTTGTATCCGACATGGCGTTGCGCTCAATCCGCTGACCGAGGCCGCTCGCTGAACGGCCGGTAGAGGCCAACAGACCTTGTTGTAGCGCCCGCGGAGCGCTCCCTGGAAGCACGCGTTGGTTTTCGATACGCAAGCTGCGGCTCCACGGCTGTTTATTTCTTAAAGGAATTGCTTATTGCGTTGAGGGTGTGAATCGTCCCGAGCGGCGAAGGAGCTTGACCCCCCTCGACAATCATTGTCGTTTCACACGACGGTGTGTTCTCGGAAATGCTTCCGGTGACATTGTCGAAAGTGCCGTGCACGCACCTGACGCTTCCGTTGTCGCGGATTATCGTTCCGAGCCGGTGCGCGTCGGCCATTGCGGCCGTGTTCTTATTCGCCGCAGGCGCCGGTCCGAACAGGATGAATAGACCCGCCGTCGTCGCCAGAAGCAGGGCCGGCACCACAACCCAGAACCCCACGGCGAATGCGCTTCGGTACCCCTTATGACGTGACACGCCACGCAGGGTCTTCGCGCCTGTCGACTGCGACTTACTGACCGTGGTCACGCCTCGGTTCATCATCGCTTCGCCTGATCGCAAGGGTGCATGTCCATGCGGAGCGTATTCGCACCGCACAACTTCCACTCAGCCAAAGATGAAATTGCAATTCTAAAATTGAATTAAGATTGAGCGATTTTTCGTCGTCAGCCGGACTGACGCCGCGACCTCCGCCTTCGGGGACTTTGCCCGAGGCCATCTTCTAAGTAGCTGAAACAAATATATTTTTCGGGCGGGATCGATTTAGCGACCGTGAGCCGCAATATAGGGCTTTACGCACCGCGCACGAATGTCGGTGAACGATTGCTTAAGAGCGGCGGCGGGAAAGAATGCTCTGCTTCGCCCCTTCACCGCTCGACTTGCCGCCGAGCAGAGACTTGCTCGCCGAGGCCTCGTAGCAAATTCCGATCAGATAACCGCGCTGCCAGACCAGTTGGCAGAGCTTTCGCGTCGTGCCGTGGAGAAACTCAAACCGCTTCGGCAATCGCTGCAGCACCGGCAATCGCAGGCAGGCGCCGCCTGCCGACAGATTAACAACCTGGCAATCAATCGGCGCCGCCGGCCCGAGCAGTAATTTTCCAGTCCGCGGCACCAAGCCTCTTGGCTCCACGCGTATCGACCGCCGCTCTTCCGACATCGACCTATTCTCACGCCTTTTGATAAATTCTACGGGCGCTCGACTAAAAACGCGCTTAAATAGGCGGTTCAAAATTGAGTCGTGCGTGATCCAACGCAACACTGCGATCTGGAATTCCCCGTTTTATAAAAGGCCCGCCCATGGTCAGAGCTGCCAATTACTTAACCGCGTTCATCACAACGATTGCGATCGTATTGGGCGGAGTTCAGCTGCAGGCAAAAGCCGATCCGCTCTCCGTTACCGGCCTCGTGTCGTCCCCTCGCCCGATACACGCCGGCTATAGCTCGGCCGGATATTGGGGCGGAGCTGCCGCCTGCTCGTTCGGCTCACATTATGCTTGCTGGTACGGAGCCTATGGCGGCAGATATTGCGGTTGCTGGCTAGGCGGTGATCATCCCGCCTGCCCCTACGGCTACCATTTTTCCTGCCGCTCCGACGGTCTCGGCGGCAGATACTGCGCCTGCTTTTAGGAAACGCGCTCGCGCACCTCACCGACTTGATCCGTGATGCGCAGTATTAATTGTGCTCAATCTGGATTCGATAGCTCAGCAGCGAACAGCTGCTATTGCACAGGCTCCCAATCTTCATCCATGCGCAGCAGAGCTCGTCGTTGTTAAGGCGCGAGCTCACCCTTTATTGGCGCACTTAACCAGCTGCTAATGCTTGAGGCGCCGATCGCGGCTCGAATGCCCGTCACCAATACCGGCATCGACGGCATTCCATTAACCGAGGCGATTCTGCGCGGAAGCTTTTGATGACAATCCTCGTCACGCTCATATAGCCGGACTCGATGAGGAGCCGATTACGTAATACGGGACATGTTTCGGCAATTTGCGCTGAATGACCATCACATTACTGCGCGGCTTTGCACCGATGCAACGGACGCATGAGCAGAGCGCGAACGTTTATGAGAAATTGCCGCCGGCTATCGTCTCAATAACGCGCGCTTGGACCGAGCCAGATCACTAGTACAGACGCGCAACGTTCTTAATGAAATCTCTGCATCCGCAATAGTGAAGATTTTATCTTCGTCTCTATTGGGCCAATACACATCGCGTAAATGATACGGCTTCAAGCAATCTTCAGCATAGACCTAAAACACACGCTCATTTCATTCATTTAAAACCATCGTCGCTCCACACTCCAAACAACAAAAGTTTCTTTGGTGCGCCGGCAGGGGGCGTCTGTGCGACTCAGCACGTTGATCATGATCGGTTTCGCGGCCGTATTCGGCGTGCTTGCGGTTTTTCTTGCGCAAGTGTGGCTGAACAACGCCGCCGATCAACGGCTCAAGAGCATCGAGGCGCAACGCAAAGCCGCGCCGGCGGCGCGCACTGTTGTCGTTGCGGCGAAGCCGCTCCGCTTCGGCGACGAGCTCAGTGCATCGTCACTGCGCGAAGTCGCATGGCCTGACGATGCATTGCCTGCGGGCGCTTTTCCCAAGATCGCCGACCTCTTGGTCGGGAAGCGGATCGCTCTGGCCGCGATCGACCCGAACGAAGCAATTTTGAAAAACAAGATCACCGGTCCCGGACAGCGCGCGACGCTTTCAGCCATGCTCGACGAGGGCATGAAAGCTGTCACCGTGCGCGTCAACGACGTCGACGGCGTCGCAGGCTTCGTCCTGCCGGGCGACCACGTTGATGTCTTGCTGACACGAACCGACAAAGGCAACAGCCTCACTGACGTGGTCACGCAGAATGTGCGTGTACTGGCGATCGACCAATTGGCGGACGAACGGGCCGACAAGCCGTCGGTCGTGAAAGCGGTTACGCTGGAAGTCAGCGTCGTCGACGGTGAGAAGCTCGCCCTGGCAGCCACGGCAGGCACGCTGTCCTTGTTGCTGCGCAAAGCGGGCGAGATGACCGACCAAGCGTCGCAGCGCGTGACGCTGGTTGACATCGGACGGCCCGTAGTCGCTGCGCAAGACAGCCGGTTCGTCAACATCGAAGTCAACCGGCCAGCAAAGCAAGAGCACATTGAATATTCCGTTCCAGTCGAAAACGCCGCGCCGCACGCGGCCGTTCTTCCGGCAGGAGCAGATCGTCAGTTGGGGACTGAGTTGGGGACTGGGGCAGAGCCCGTTCGAAAACAGGCGGGCCTGAACAGGCGGGGAGAGTAGCGTGTCAATATTTTATTTCATTAGACAAGCCGCGCTGACATGCGTGGGCAGCAGGAGCTTGGGTGCCGCGGCGCGGCGCTTGACCATCGGTTTCATGATTGCCGTAACCTGCGGCGCTTCGATGAGCCAGGGGAGCTGGGCGCAGGAGACCGCGTCGCTGGTCGCGCCGCTGCACACCGCGACCGTAAACGTGATCATCGGCAAATCGGAGGACGTGCGCACGGATCGGGCCTATGCCGACATCACGGTGGGCAATTCGGACGTCGCCGACGCAAGCCCGCTGACCGATCATTCGATTTCCATTCTCGGCAAGAAAGCCGGCACGACGCGCGTGTCGGTCTACGACCAGGACAAGAAGCCGGTCGGAATCTTCGACGTCGAGGTCTCGTACGACATCGCGCGCCTGTCGGTCGAAATCGCGCGTGTGAGCCACGGCGGCATCAGGGTCTCATCGGTCGACGGCCGGATCATGTTGAGCGGCACCTCTCCCGACGCAGTGACTCTCGACAGGGTGGTCATGCTCGCCAAGCAGTTCGGGCCAGATGTCATCAACACCGTCGAGGTGACGCAAGCGCAGCAGGTCATGCTGGAGGTGCGCTTCATCGAAGCGTCGCGGGAAGCAAGCCGGGAGCTCGGCGTACAATGGAACGCCTTCGGCCACAGCGTGCTGGCCAATGTCGGCAATAACGTTCAGGCCTCGCAGCTGCCGATCACTTCGCCGAACGGTTCGTTTCAGCAGGCCGCGCTCAACGGCGCTGGAATTGGCGGCCAGAATGTCGGAACGAACGCGCTCACCATTTCTCCAGCCGTCGCGGCAGGTGTTCTGTCGGGCTCCACACCCTTTGGTTTCTTGATCGCCCAGCTTGTGGGCGGCAACAACCCGTTGGACATCGAGCTCAATGCACTCGAGCAGCGCGGTCTCATCCGCGAATTGGCACAGCCTAATTTGACGGCGCTGTCGGGCGACACCGCAAGCTTCCTGGCCGGTGGCGAATATCCGATCCCGGTTCCGCAGGGAACGTTCGGCTCTATCGCCATCGAGTATAAGAAATACGGCGTCGGGCTGGCCTTCACGCCGACGGTCCTCAATTCCGGGCAAATCAATCTGGTCATCAAGCCCAATGTGAGCCAGATTGATCCGAGCCACTCCGTCACCATCGCCGGCATATCCATTCCGGCGTTGACCGTGCGCGAAGCCTCGACGACCGTCGAGCTCAGAGACGGCCAGAGCTTCATGCTCGGTGGCCTGTTGCAAAACATCAGCCAAACCAATCAGAACCAGCTGCCGTGGCTTGGCGACGTCCCTGTTCTCGGCGCGCTGTTCCGCAGCGCCGCCTATCAGAAAAACGAGACCGACCTCGTCATCGTGGTAACGCCGCGTGTCGTGCATCCGCTGCGGCCATCGGATCCAATCCATACGCCACTCGACAGCACGCTTCCCGGCAACGACGTCGATTTCTTCCTGATGGGGAATGCGGAGGTCAGCCCGGCGCTCGCCCGGCTCGCGGTTGGCGCGCTCAACCGGCCTTATGTTGGTCACGTACTCGATCTGCCGAAGAAGGGGGGCTTCTATGTTTCGGTCAGGGACTAAGCGCACTAACCGCGCGGTTTCGATTGCGGTTCTGCTGGCGTCACTGCTTGCGGGCTGCTCGGATCTCTACTTCGATCGGCGCGAAACCATCGCGTTTGGCGGCGGCGACTCCGTCGCGGCCAATGCTGCCGAACAAACGGTCGATCCGTGGCCCCGCAATAGCAATAACAATCATCTCACCTTTAACGGTCAACGCATGCAGCGTGCCGTCGAATGCTACCGCTACAATAAAGTCACGCCTCCGGCGGACATCGATCCTTCGATTGAAGGCGCCTCTCTGATCCCGCCACCGCAGCCGGCGACATGCGATTCCGCCCTGTCGGCGGCGAGTAGCAGCAACAACAATCAATGGAACAACGGGCCGGGTGGCGGTGCTGCCGGTGTGTTGGGCAGCGCGCTCAGCGGCACGTCTTCCAGTGCATCCAGATGATCAAGCAGCCGTTCAATCGATAGAGCAGTGGCAAGTCCCCATGCTGGCCCCAAAACGTACAAATCGAGCGGCCGTTCTGCTTGTGACAGGCGACAAAGAGCTTGCGCGCTCCGTCGAAGCGGCGTTCGGCGGCGGCGAACACGTTGATTTGGAGATCGTCGCCGGTCCCCTACCAGCCGGCCTCGATGCGTTGCGGCTTGCCAGCGTAACCGTGACTGTGATCGATGTGGATCTTCAGAAGCCCGACGAGCTTCTGGCCTTGGAACGGCTGATGGCCGGCCCGGCCGATTGCCCTCCGGTCATTGTGCTGACCGACCGCTTCGACCATGCGCTGGCGCGCCGATTTATGCACATGCGCGTCGCGGACTGCCTGCAAAAGCCGATCTCCCCGGCCGAACTGGCTCGCGCCTGCGCGCGGGCGGCGCGCAACCAAAAGGCGGTGGCCGCGGCGGAGGAAGCGCAGATCTTCGCCTTTCTGCCGGCGGTCGGCGGCGCCGGGGTGACGACGCTTGCCGTACAAACCGCGATGATCCTGCTCAACAGCACGAAGAAGGCCAAGGCGGCGACGTGCCTTGTCGACCTTGATTTTCAGCACGGCGCCTGCGCGGATTATCTCGACATCGAGCCGCGGCTCAATCTCGGCGAAATCGAACCGCGTCCCGAGCGCCTCGACCGCCAATTGCTCGAGGTCATGCTCTCCTACCACTCGTCCGGCCTTGCCGTCATCGCCGCACCGAATTCTCCGGCCGAAATGCGCTCGTTCGACCCGACAGTCGTGACGCGATTGCTTGATCTCGTATCAGCCAATTTCGAATACGTCGTATTCGATATGCCGAGAACATGGTTCAGCTGGACCGACAACGTACTGCTCGGCAGCAACAAGCTGTTTATTGTCGGCCAGCCCACCGTACCGGGGCTGCGCCAGACCAAGCAACTCGTCACCGCCATACGCGATCGCCTCGGCGACACGGTGAAACCGCGCGTCATCATCAATCGTTTTGCGCAGAGGCTGTTTGGGCCCGGCCTGCGCCAGGGCGACATCGAAAAAGCGATCGGTGAGCCGCTTGTGTCGTGCATCCCCAACGACTACGCGCTGGTCCGCGAAGCTATCGACCGGGGTGTGACGCTCGAAGAGGTGAAGCCGGGCAACAAGATCACGACACAGCTGAGAAAGCTGATTTTCCCCGAGGAAATCCGCGAACGTGGTCGCATGTCTCTTTTCGGGCGAAAGCAAACTGAGCCCAGACAAATCGAACGCAACCCGGGCGCCGTCCTGGCGCCGCGGCAGGTTACGTAACAGGTCACATAGTCGAGCGACATCATGCTTGGCCGTTTCTCGATCCGCGCCGCCGAACCTCCTGAACCGCCGCCGCAGGAGGAGATTCCGATCGCGCCGGAGGCGCCGCATAGCTTGGAAAGCATGTCGGCTCCGGAGCCCGCACCCGCAATCCCGTCGCAGAACGCGTTGCTCGCAGAGAAGCTGCTAGACGCCAAGGTGCGTCTGCACCGCAGGCTGCTCGAGGACATAAATCTGTCGGCGCTCGAGAAATTGCCGGAAGAGAGCGTACGCAATCACGTGCTGGAACTGGTCACCCAGTATGTCCTTGCCGAAAGGCTGGCGTTGAACACCCAGGAGCTCAGCGACTTCGTTTCGGAAATTCTCGATGAGATGACCGGACTTGGTCCGCTCGAACCGTTGCTGAAGGACCCCGCCGTCAACGACATTCTGATTAACGGCCACGAAAGCGTCTATGTGGAGCGCGCCGGCATTCTCGAGCCCACCTTGGTGCGCTTCAAGGATGAGAGCCATCTCCTGCGCATCATCAACAAGATCGTTTCGGCCGTGGGCCGGCGCGTCGACGAATCCCACCCGATGTGTGACGCGCGCCTCGCCGACGGCTCGCGCGTCAACGTCGCAGTACGGCCGGTCGCCATCGACGGGCCGCTGATGTCGATTCGAAAATTCTCGAAGAAGCCGTACAACTTGAACAAGCTCGTCGAAGTCGGCGCATTGCGGCCGCCGATGGCGGAGCTTTTAGCGGCGGCCGTGCGCGCACGCGTCACCTTGATCATTTCCGGAGGCACCGGTTCGGGCAAGACGACGATGCTCAATGCGCTGTCGGCTTTCATTTCGCAAACCGAGCGCCTGATCACCATCGAAGACGCCGCCGAATTGCAATTGCAACAGCCGCATGTCGGCCGCATGGAAACCCGGCCGCCCAGCGTCGAAGGCCGTGGTGAAATCCGCCAACGCGACCTGGTCAAGAACGCGCTGCGCATGCGCCCCGACCGTGTGATCCTGGGCGAGTGCCGCGGCGAAGAAGCCTTCGACATGCTGCAGGCGATGAATACCGGCCACGAAGGCTCGATGGCCACCGTTCACGCCAATACGCCGCGGGACGCCATTTCTCGCCTCGAACAGATGATCGGCATGGCGGGTCTGCCGATGACGATCGCGAGCATTCGCAGCCAGATCGCCGCCGCCATTCGCGTCATCGTTCAGCTGTCACGGCTGTCCGACGGCAAACGGCGCGTCATGAGCATCGCCGAAATCACCGGCCTGGAAGGCGATATCATTCAGATGCAGGAGATCTTCAAGTTCGTTCGAACCGGCATAGCGCCGGACGGCACCGTGCAGGGCAACTTCCAGGCCACCGGCGTGCGCCCGCGCTTCCTGCACGAACTCGCCGCGATGGGCATAAAGCTGCCCGGCACCCACTTCGATCCATCACAGCCCCTTTGACCATGTCGCTTGATTTCGATCCCATCTATCTGGTCTGGCTGATGGTCGCGCTCTCGGCGGGACTCGCGGCGGAAGCCATCTATATCGTCTGTGCATCGGCAACGAACTACCGCAGCCGCATCAATCATCGGCTGCTCATGCTGCAAGACCATCCCGATCGGGAGGCGGTCTATATCGAGCTGCGCCGTCAGCGCGGATTGACCCGCCACGGCGATTATCGTCTCGGCTTGGTCGCTCTCAACAAGCTGATTGTCCAGTCCGGCCTGACGATTGGATTGACCACCCTCTTCGCCATCATAGGCGCCGTTTCGATCGCCGCGTTTCTGGCCACGCTTTTCTTCCGCGAAAGCTTCGTCGAAGCCGCCATCGCCGGACTCCTGAGCGCGACCGTACTACCCTATTTGACGCTGCGCATGCTGCGAGGACGGCGTTTGAAGAAATTCGAGGCACAATTTCCGGATGCTCTCGATATCATCATTCGCAGCCTTCGCGCGGGTCACCCGGTGCCGATTGCGGTCGCGATGGTCGGCCAGGAGATGAAAGATCCCATCGGCAGCGAATTCGGCATCGTGTCCGATGAGATCACCTACGGCGCCGACCTTGAGACGGCAATGCGCAATCTCTACGGACGTATCGGCTCGGACGACTTGCCGCTCTTCGTCACGGCGGTTGCAATCCAAAGCTCCACCGGCGGCAATCTCGGCGAGATTCTGCAAAACCTTTCCGACGTGATCCGCCAGCGCTTCAAGATGCGGCGCAAGATCCGGGCTTTGGCGTCCGAAGGCCGCGCTTCGGCGCTGATTTTGACCGCACTGCCTATCGGGGTTTTTTTCGTCATTCAATTTATTTCGCCGGAGTTTTACTCCGCCGTTTGGCATGAGTCGCTGACCAAGGAGCTGCTCGGCGGCGCGCTGGTCTGGATGAGCCTGGGCGACTTTATCATGCACAAAATGGTGAACTTCAAAATCTGAGCGAGTGCGCGCCGCATGCTGGAAAGCCTCAGTGACGACCCGCTTTTGCTGTTGAAGGCGCTGATCTTTCTTGCAGCGGCGACGCTGGTCTTCGCCGTGATGATCGCCGTGCGCGCACGCGAGGCGGTGCGCAGACGCGCAGCGCGCATCAACGGCGACGAGACCGGCCAAGGTTTCGGATTGCAGCAGACGGGCCTGAACGCCGCGCAACGCGTCGTCGACTACGCCAACAAGCATTATGCGTCTCTTGCAACCGAAGACGTCAAGGTATTGCGGAAGCGGCTTCTCAATGCCGGCATCTATAACCCGCAGGCCGCCACATATTTTTTTCTGGCCCGCGCCCTTTGCGCGATGACCTTGGCCGCGGTCGCATTTTTTGTCGTCCCCCTCGTCGGAATTTCCGGGGGTACGAACTTCTGGCTTTCGCTGATTTGCGGCGGCGTGGCCGGGTATTTGGCGCCCGGCCTCTATCTGGACAAGCGCACCAAGGCGCTGCGGACGGAGTATCGCCTGGGCTTTCCGGATTTCATGGACTTGTTGGTGGTCTCGTCCGACGCGGGGCTCAGCATCGAAGCCGCGCTGGACAGAGTGCGGGGCGAGCTGAGCGACCCCTATCCGTCCTTTGCGACCAATATTCACATGACGAACCTCGAGATCCGGGCCGGACGGGGACTGACAGACGCACTCGAGCAATTCGCCGACCGATTGGGCCTGGACGAAGCGCATTCCTTCGCAACGCTCATCAAACAATCCGACGAGCTCGGCTCGAGCATCGGCGATACGTTGCGGGTCTATAGCGACGACATGCGCCACAAGCGTTTGTCGCGCGCCGAGGAGAAAGCGCACAGCCTGCCGGCCAAGCTCACCATACCGATGATGGTTTGCGTCTTTCCCGTACTCTTCATCGTCATTCTCTGTCCGGTCATTGTCAGACTGGTCACCCACAACTGGTGATCGTTGTTTGATCCACGGGGCGGCTTCCGCGCGGCGTTCGCACTCCCTGCGCAGGGCAATTCGTTAACGATCCACCATATAGAATTTGGCCTTAGGCATCGTCAGCCTTGGGAGGCAGTCCTGCCCCTCCGAGCAGAGGAGATGGCTGGGGTGCGTCGCGTCGTTTCAGGCGTCAGATACCGGCCGAAGCTTGAAATCCGGCTTCTTGCCGTCGCCTGCGTTGCGGGCGCGGCGACACTCGCCGGCTGCACGTCATCAGCCAAACTCAGCGACCTCGGCAAGCCAAACGATAACGCCGCAGTCACCAATACCAGCGCCGATAGCGGCGACGTCACCAATTCGATCGTCACCCAACCGGCAGAACCTGGACCGAGCGGAGAGCCGGTTGCGCCGCTCGCAATACCCGGACATCTCGGCGACGACCCTAACGACGATCTCCAGCTCGGCAAGAAATATTTCCGAAGCAACAATTTTGGGCTCGCCCAGCGCAGCTTTCAGAGTGCGGTCGAGAAGCACCCCACCGATGCCGAGGCATGGGTAGGTCTTGCGGCCTCCTATGACCGTTTGCGCCGCTTTGATTTGGCTGACCGCGCCTATAGTCAGGTCATCCGTCTGATAGGACGGACACCGGAGGTTCTCAACGACCAAGGCTTCTCGCTCATGTTGCGCGGCGACTACGCGCGGGCCCACAAGACGCTTGAAGAAGCCCAGGCCAAGGACCCCAGAAATCCATATATTCAAGCCAATTTGCAGCTATTGGAAGAAAGCTATCGCAACGGAAAGTCCATTCAATAGCCAGGCTTAAAAGGCATTCGAACCATCTGAAGCCACGAGAAGGATAACGATATAATCCGGCGCGTTTCGATGATCGCTCGAGCAAAACCAAAGCAAACAACACTTAGGACCAGCCAGGGGATATTTTTCACGGCCTGCGGCTGCTTTCTCATCGCAGCTATCTTCATGTCGCGATATTACGGGCATTGGCAATTGTGGCATCCCAATTCGTTGTCTGAATCGGAAAGCAAAGATGCCGAGTTCATTCAGACGCAGATTGGCACGTTTGTTTTGAAGGGCCCCACCGGGCAGTGTCGCGCGTATAAGTACGACAATAAAACGAGCGAGACGATCCCGACGTCAGGACCTTGCGTGGTCACCGTCCAGCACGACCACGACGACAACGAGTCTGGGGGATCGAGCCGGCAACTCCAGGCGTTGAGCAAATACTTCAGGCAACACTAGCGCCGCACGCCCGCTCATTCGTGAAGTGCACCAAGTCCACGGGAGCCGAATGCAATCCCAGATTGCGCGGTATGAAAAGCCCAGCTATGCATTGCGCCACCGCGCTGGTCCCTATAATTCGCTCTTTAGGCCGAATACGAATTCCTCTATAGCCAGTCCCCTATGACCATCCGTCTGCATCGCGGCGATCTGCCGGACATTTCGCGCTATACTGGTGCGGTCGCGATCGACACCGAGACCATGGGTCTCGATCTCAGTCGCGACCGGCTTTGTGTCGTACAACTCTCGCCAGGCGATGGGTCGGCGGACGTCGTGCAGATCGCACCGCATGCCGGCGCAGATTCGGCGCCCAATCTCAAGCGTCTGCTCACCGACAGCAAGCTGCTCAAGATTTTTCACTTCGCGCGGTTCGACCTCGGCACGCTGTGCAAGACCTTTGACGTGATGGCGGAGCCGATTTTCTGCACCAAGATCGCCTCACGTCTGACGCGCACCTACACTGACCGGCACGGGCTCAAGGATCTTGTGCGCGAGGTGCTCGGTCAGGAGATTTCCAAGCAGCAACAATCGTCGGATTGGGGTGCTTCCTCGCTCAGCGAGGCGCAAGTGTCCTACGCCGCCTCCGATGTCATCTATTTGCACGCGCTCAGGGAAAGACTTTCGGCCATGCTGGTGCGGGAAGGCCGCGAAGAACTGGCGGAGGCCTGTTTCCGTTTCCTGCCGGTGCGGGTCCGGCTGGACCTTGCGGGCTTTGCCGCAGACGACATATTTGCCCATTCCTAGAGCATGATCCCGAAAAGTGGAAACCGGTTTCGGAAAAGATCATGATCAAACAAAATGTTAGATCTTGATCCGATTCAAGCGAATTGGATCAAGGTCTAAAGGGGTGGAAGATGGGCGCCCCGAGGACGCCCTCCGGAGCCGGCGCCCAAGAGCGGCCCTGCCTGGGACATATTCGCCCGCGACTTTGGCCGGGCAAGACCGCTAAAAGCACGGTTCAAGCCCCGATTCGGGCCAATATTGGAAGGATAGCCGCGTGGCCGCCGCCTACCCGGAGAATGTGGCCAAGGGGCACGCCGCGAAGTCGCGCAGCGACTTCGAACGTGGCTACCGGGCTGCGTTGCAGCACAGCCGGCACGTCCGGCTCTTGCGTATCAGCGTCCCGGTCGGCATCGCCGGGCTTCTGCTGACCGTGGCGGCGATGAATTACATCCCGCCGATCGGCGGCCTCCGATTGCCGGGCGAACTCGGCAATCTCGTCATTCACGGCACTAAGATCACCATGCAGGCACCGCGGCTGACCGGCTTCACCAATGATTCACGCGCCTACGAATTCTCCGCCGACGCAGCGGCGCAAGACATGACCAAGCCGGACCTTGTCGAATTGCAGAAGCTTCACGCCAAGATGGAGATGTCGGACAAGAGCACGGTGCAAATGGCGGCGGTCTCGGGCCTTTACAACGTGAAGACCGAAATCCTGACGCTCAACGAGAAAATCGATCTGCAGTCGTCGACCGGCTATACGGGCCACCTCATCGAAGCCATCATCAACGTCCAAAAGGGCACCGTGGTTTCGGATAAGCCGGTGCAGGTAACGATGCTCAACGGCTCCATTCTTAACGCAAAACACCTCGACATTTCCGAGAACGGCAGCGTGCTTCGCTTCAACGACGTCCAGATGACTTTGCTACCCGACAAAAACAGCCAAACAGCAAAGGCCAGCGACCAATGAACCGGCACAAGCAAAAGCTTTTTGCCGTGTGGGCGAGCCTCGCCCTGACGGCTAGTCTTTCTGCATTCCCGGTTGCCGCACAGCCTTCGAAGACCAATGCTCCATCAGGCCCGTTCCAAGGGATAGCTGGCGATCAGAAAAAGGACGAGCCGGTTCAGATCGAAGCGGCGACCCTTGAAGTGCGCTACAAGAAAAAGACCGCGACCTTTTCCGGCAATGTGCAGGTGGTGCAAGGCGATACCACCATGAAATGCCAGCGCCTGGTCGTTTTCTATGGTGAGGAGATGGGCATTGCCGCAAACGGCGACAAACCGGCTGCAACCACTCCCGTATCGACCTCAAAGTCGACGCCCGGCATGCCGCAAAGTGCGCAGCAGAATATCCAGAAGATCGAGGCGCAGGGCGGCGTCACCGTCATCACCAAGGACCAGAATGCCCGCGGTGATGAAGCCATTTACGACTTGAGGACAAAGACCATCATACTCAGCGGCCACGTGACTATAAGCCAAGGGCAGAATGTCATTAGCGGTGACAGGGTCGTGGTCGATACCGTGACTGGCAATGCGCGGGTCGAATCGGCATCCAGCAATGCCGGCGCCAGTGCGCCCGGTCCGGGCAAGGGCCCGGTCCGGGCAGTGATCTTGCCCGGCAAAGGCATGTCGATTACGCCGAACCAGCCAAATACGCCGAACCAGCCGAATTAGCGTCCCCTGCCGTGCCGACGGGGAAAATCGGCTAAAATCTCGTATATTAGGACGGTATCAGACCGCGACCGAAGGCGAGTTCCTAAACAACCGTGACTGATCTCCTTTCATACTTCCGCCGAGCTCCGGCCAAGGCCAAGCGCAAGCCGGTCGCGGAGGACCCCATCGATCTCGAGTCGATGGGCGGCGAGATCAGCAATACATACCTCGATATCGCGAGTGTCGGGGCGCCCGTGGAAAAGCCGCGTCCCAAGACACGTGAAGTCAAACAGCCACGCGAAGCCCAGCAGCCGCGCGAAGTCCAGCAGCCACGCGAAATTCCGCCGCCGCGCGAACCACCGCCACAGCGCGAAGCACCTCCGCCGCAGGCATCCGCACAGTCCCCGGCCCCGCCGCCAGCCGTCGCCCAGCAACCGCCGGCCTCGCCGCCTCAGCGGGCCTTTGCCCCACCGCCGTCGCCGACCCCACCACCGGGGACGGCCGCCCGGCCGCAACAACGTCCGCCCACTTCAACGGTCAATGGCCAGCGGCCAGCGCCCCGGCCGCGCCGCCGCACGGACGCCAATGGCGCACCCCCGAGCGATCGCTCCGGGCTGCTCGCCGTGCACGGTGTCGAAAAGAGCTTTGTCGGCCGCAAGGTCGTCAAAGGCGTCAGCTTTTATGTGCGCAAGGGCGAGGCGGTCGGCCTGCTCGGTCCCAACGGCGCCGGCAAGACCACGGTGTTCTATATGGTCACCGGCCTCATCAAGGCCGACGAAGGCCGCATCGAGCTCGACGGCCATGACGTCACCAAGCTGCCGATGTATCAGCGCGCGCGGCTCGGCATCGGCTATCTGCCGCAGGAAGCTTCGATCTTTCGCGGCCTCACTGTCGAAGACAATATCCGCTCGGTGCTTGAAGTCGTCGAGCCCGACAAGAAGCGGCGCGCCCGCGATCTCGATGCGCTCCTTGAAGAATTCAACATCGCGCGGCTGCGCAAGACGCCGTCGATCGCGCTGTCCGGCGGCGAACGGCGGCGCTGCGAGATCGCGCGCGCGCTGGCGACGCGGCCCAACTACATGCTGCTCGACGAGCCGTTTGCCGGCATCGATCCGATCGCGGTCGGCGACATTCAGTCTCTGGTGCGGCATCTCACCAATCGCGGCATCGGCGTGCTCATCACCGACCATAATGTGCGCGAGACGCTAGGCCTGACCGATCGCGCCTATATCATCTATTCCGGCGAAGTGCTGATGGAAGGCCGCGCTGACGAGATCGTCAGCAATCCCGACGTGCGCCGGCTCTATCTCGGCGAGGAATTCAAGCTCTAGACCATGATCCGATCAAGTTGAATCGGATCATGGTCAAGTTTGTTCGTTGGAGCATGATCTTTTCGGAAAACCGGTTTCCACTTTTCCGGATCATGCTCTAATTAAGACCCTCGCCTGAGGCGTCGTGGCGTTCGCCGCTGATATAGGCCGCGGGAGGCATCGACACGTTCTCGCCAGTGCGGATTTCGTCGATGACGAACAGCGGACGGCGCTTCGACTCCAGATAAAGCCGGCCGACATATTCGCCGAGCAGGCCGAATAGAATGAGCTGCATACTGCCGAGCACCAGGATCAGCGTCGACAGACTGGTCCAGCCTTCGACAACATGGCCGAAGGCCCAGCTGCCGAGTGTGTAGCCGAGCATCAGCAGGCTCAGAAAGCCCAGGATCATTCCGAGATAGGACGCGAGCCGCAGCGGCATGATCGAGAACGACGTCAGCGCATCGAAGGCGAGCCCGAACATTCGGCCCAGTGAATAATTGCTGGTGCCGGTGGTGCGCGCGGCGCGGTCATAGGCGAGCGCCACCTGGCGCAGGCCGATCCAGCTGACCATGCCGCGAATGAACCGCTGCTGCTCCGGCATGGCGTTGAGAATATCGGTGACCTTGCGGCTCATCAGGCGGAAGTCGCCGCTGTCAACCTGCATGTCGCTGTCGGCAAGCTGGCGCAGCAGCCGATAGAACAAAGCCGCCGTGCCGCGCTTGAGCATGGTTTCGCCATGCCGCTCGCGCCGCTGACCATAGACGACGTCGGCCTCGACGCGGTCCATCAGGCGCCACATCTCGCCGAGAAGCTCGGGCGGGTCCTGAAGATCGGAATCGATGGTGAGTACGCGATCGCCGCGGCAGGAATGCAGTCCGGCCGTCATCGCCCGCTGATGGCCGTGGCGACGCGACAGATTGATCGCGACCAATTGCGGATCGCTCTCGGCGAGATCGAGCATGATCTGCCAAGTGCGATCGCTCGAACCGTCATTGATCAGAATTAGCTCGTAATCGGTGCCGGCGGTCTCCTTGGCGGTGGCCGTCATGCGTCGATGGAATTCCTCGATGCCGGATTCTTCATTGTAGCAAGGCGCGACGATGGACAGCCGCGGGCGCGGACGCGCTTGCTGCGGCAGGGCCATCGACACGCGAAGTTGTTCGTTCACCTATGCCTCGTTAGGGCTGCACCGCTAACGGCGGATCGAATACCTGCCCGATCGGACCGGACAGGCTGTAGACCAAATGATCGCGAATAGTAACGCCGTGACGGCTCCGCGGCAAAGTCGCAAGGAGGTCCACGTGGCTGAATCTTTCCTTGAGCATCCAAACCGCACCGCATGGCGTCTGGCAGACATACATGCTGGTTCCCGCAAGGAGGGCCGGATCGGGCTGCGGCAGATCGACATAACGCATGCGTTCATTGATCTGCGCCACAAACGGATGTGACGGCAGATAGAACGACAGCCACCCCGCCATGCCGTAATCCGTCGTCAGCACGATGGGCGCTCCGATCTGCATCCGCAGACTATCGATCTTGGCCCCAAGCTCATTCCAGCCAGCGCCAAGAGCCCGCGCAGTCGGATCGGCGCGGCCGAGCGGCACAACTCCGAACACCGCTTGCAGATAAAGGCACGCGGCGATGCCAAGGCCGACTGGCACGGCAAGCCGTTGCGACCATGACACGACCGGCGCCCAGGTCGCATTCCATTTGATGCGCTCGGCGGCAACGGCCGCGGCAATAACGAACGGCACGTAGACCGGCTCCGGCCAATTGCCTTCGACGCGGCCATGAAAAGTGTGCCAGACGAAATAGAGCACGATCGGCCACAGCATCGCATTGATGAGAACGCGCGCCGGCTGCGGGCCGCCCTCACCTTTGAGCATGCCGGCAAGGCCGAGAGAGCCGAGAACAAAAATCGGCGGTGTCGCCATCCCAATCTGCGTAACGAAGAACTCGCCCAAGTAGCGCAGCGACCATTCGTGGACGACCAGCCGGTTGAACTGATAATGATAGGAGGCCCAGCCGTGCTCCGCGTTCCAGATCAGCGTCGGTGAAAATACCGCGGCGGCGATGAGGCCGGAAATCCACGGCCAGGGCGTGAACAGCCATTTGCGCTGCTGCGGCACGATAAGCAGCCAGACCAGAATGCTGACGGCAAAGAAGACAGTCGTGTATTTCGACAACAGGCCGATGCCGAACACGACACCGATCGCAAGCCACCATTCGCCGCGGCCGGTTTCCAGAAGCTTGACCAGCATGAGCAGCAGGAACGCGGTAGCGACCACAACCGCGTTGTCCGGCGTCGCCAGCGCTGAGCCGGCGACCATCGCGATCGTCAAGTTAAAATAGAGCGCGGCCGTGGCGCCGACGCGGTCGTCATTGAACAAGATCGTCCCGGACCGCCAGACCGCCCAACTTGCCGGCAGCGCAAGCAACACGCCGATCGCGCGTACACCGAATTCGGTGTTACCGAAAAGCGTAGTACCGACCCTGATGAGAATGGGATTGACCGGCGGGTGATCGAGATAGCCGCCGACAATGTTCTTGGACCAGAGCCAATAAAGGCTCTCATCGAAGCTCAATGGCGCCAAGCCGGCAAAGACCAGGCGGACCGCAACAAGGGTCAGAATTGTCCCTAGCACTACCGACTGGTAGCGCCGCTCCGGCACCGCCGTAACACTGAACGAAGCCACCAAAGACCCCCAACCCACACCGAATTCCGCGCCGGCAGTCCAAGCGCGCAAGTCCAATCCCCCAGCCTGGGGCTCACTCATAGCAGGGCTGTCAGCAGGTACCAACCAACTCACCGACCGCGTGCCCTGTCGGGCGTGCTGCTGCGGCTGCAGTCGGGAGAAGCATACTGCCTAAATCATAGGCAAGGTATGACGCCGTGCCAAATACGGTCGCAGAACGGTAATATATGGTGGGAAAAACGGCCTTAAGGCTGACGAAAAGAGTCTAGCGACACAGTCAAAGATATACGATAAGGGATAAGCAAGAATCGGACCAACTTATTGGTCCGACAAGCTGAAAGTCCCTAACGTCCGGGTCCACATGGCGCTCTCGCAGCGGTTACAGATACGGCAAAGCCAAGCGCTGGTCATGACGCCGCAGCTGATGCAGGCCATCAAGCTGCTGCAACTCTCCAATTTGGACTTGGTCGCCTATGTCGAGGCGGAACTCGAGCGCAACCCGCTGCTCGATCGCAGCGCCGAGAACGAGGCCGGCGGGGAGGCCGACGGCGCCCCATCGCCCGACCAGGCGGCAACGGACGGCGAGACGTATAACGACAGCGAATCTGGCAGCGAATTCAGCGGCAGCTCGAGCAGCGATTTTGGCGGCGGACCGGAAGGCGAAACCGACGGCGGCTTTGGCGGCGAATTCGGCCGCGAGATCGAACTGAACGGCCACGTCCACGACGATACGCCCGGCATCGGACCCGGCGAAAACTACAATGAGGACGTCGATCATCCCGCGCCCGCACGCGCCGCGGATGGCCCGGCCGGATATTCGGAATGGGCAGGTACTGGTCCGGGCGGGCGCGATGACAGCGAGTATAATCTCGAAGCCTTTGTCTCCAGCGAAACCACGCTGGCGGATTGGCTGCGCGAACAACTTGCGCTTGCGATTGCCGACCCGGTACAGCGCATGATCGGTCAATATCTGATCGATCTGGTCGACGATTCCGGATATTTGACCGGCGACCTTGCCGCGGCGGCGGAGAAGCTCGGCACCGGCGTTGCCGAAGTCGAAGCCGTGCTGGCCATTCTGCAGACATTCGATCCACCGGGGATCTGCGCGCGCGATCTCGCCGAATGTCTCGCGATCCAGCTTAAGGAAAACGATCGCTACGATCCGGCCATGGCGGCGCTGATCGCGCGGCTCGATTTGCTGGCCAAGCGTGATTTCGCTGCCTTGAAAAAGGTCTGTGGTGTCGGCGACGAAGATCTCGTCGACATGATTGCCGAAGTGCGGCGGCTCAATCCGAAACCCGGGCACGCCTTTGGCTCAGCCGTCGTGCAGCCGATTGTGCCGGATGTATTCGTGCGGCCGTCGCCCGATGGCGGGTGGATCGTCGAGCTGAATTCCGACACGCTGCCGAAGGTTCTGGTCAATCAGAGTTATTATTCGGAAGTATCCGCCACGGCGCGCCGCGATACCGACAAGTCTTATCTCTCCGAGTGCCTGCAAAGCGCGACATGGCTCGTCCGCGCACTCGATCAGCGCGCCCGCACCATCCTCAAAGTCGCCAACGAGATCGTGCGCCAACAGGATGGGTTTTTTGCCCGCGGCGTCGAGCATCTGCGGCCGCTCAACTTGAAGACCGTGGCCGAAGCTATCAGCATGCATGAATCGACGGTGTCGCGCGTTACCGCCAACAAATACATGGCGACGAGCCGCGGCATCTTCGAATTGAAATATTTCTTCACGTCGGCAATCGCCGCGGCGCATGGCGGCGAAGCGCACTCTGCCGAGGCGGTCCGTCACCGTATCAAGCAATTGATCGATGGCGAAACCGCCGCCGATGTTTTTTCCGACGATACGATCGTCGAGAAATTGCGCGGGGCCGGCGTCGATATCGCACGTCGCACCGTTGCAAAATATCGCGAGGCCATGCGCATTCCGTCATCCGTCCAACGACGCCGCGAGAAGCAAGCCGCCGCCAACTAGATTAAAAATTGCGCCGCCACGCTTGCATTGACTGCACCGCTGATGTGCCATCCAAGTCCAGCAACGCCGATCGTCCGGCCGCAGTGTCGCGTTGACACCGCGATCGCCGATACCTACGTCGAGTCAAAGTGTTAGACTAGAGCATGATCCGGAAAAGTGGAAACCGGTTTTCCGAAAAGATCATGCTCCAACGAACAAACCAGACCATGATCCGATTCAACTTGATCGGATCATGGTCTGGCGACCGAAAGCGTCCGATCGAGAACATGGTCCAGAAACGCGGAGATCATGATCCGGCAAAAATCATCCCGCGCGGGGCATCAATCACATTGCGGAGGCTGTCATGACATTTCGTGTCTCGGGGAAGAATCTCGATATTGGCGACGCACTGCGCGACCGCATCAGCGATCGGATCGCCGAGACTGTGAATAAGTATTTTGATGGAGGCTATTCGGGGCACCTCACTTTGGCGCGCGATGGTTTCGGGTTCCGCAGCGAATGCGCGATCCATCTTGATTCGAAAATCACGTTGCACGCCGACGGCATGGCGCCCGACGCCTATGCAAGCGCCGACCAGGCTGCCTTGCGGATTGAAAAGCGGTTGCGCCGCTATCACCGGCGGCTGAAGGAGCACCGCTCCGAGCGCAATGAAACGCGCGCGGCCAACTGGGCGGCGATCGATGCCGCAAGCTATATCATTGCCGCGCCGGATGAGCTGGACGAGACGGATGCCGAAAGCTTCACCCCGGTCATTATCGCCGAATCGACAACCACGCTTAAGCAGCTCTCAGTCAGCGATGCCGTGGCCGAACTGGATTTAACGGGAGCCCCTGTTCTGGTGTTCCGCCACGCGGCTCATGGCGGTGTTAATATCGTTTACCGCCGCGCCGATGGTCATTTTGGCTGGATCGATCCCCCAGTCCTGAATGCCTCCGATGCCCATTGACGCGGTGGCGGCGCCTCCTTATGGTCCGCCGCCTTTCGCAGGGTGCCAAAACGGCCAGCAATACGGTTGGCATGGATCGGGCAGTGGCTTTCGGGAAAAGTTCATGCTCCGATGCGAAGATGAGGCCCGGTTCCGCCGCGACCAATAGTCACTGAGAGTCACTGAGGCTTTCGCGCCGCCCCCGTTTTTTTTCAAGGTCCCGACACCCACTTTTCAGGTTTCCAATCATGCCGCTTAACGATCTCGTCGCGCCGAATGCGATCATCCCGGCGCTCAAGGTCAACAGCAAGAAGCAGGTGCTGCATGAGATTGCCGCGCGCGCGGCGATCCTCACGGGACAGAATGAGCGTGCGATCTTCGACATTCTGATGCAGCGCGAGAAGCTCGGCTCGACGGCCGTCGGCAATGGCATCGCCATCCCGCACGGCAAGCTGCCGACATTGACGCGGCTGTTCGGATTGTTCGCGCGGCTCGATCGCCCGGTTGACTTCGAAGCGCTCGACAATCAGCCGGTCGATCTCGTGTTCCTGTTGCTCGCACCGGAAGGCGCCGGCGCCGATCATCTCAAGGCACTGGCACGCATCGCCAGGCTGCTCCGCGATCCGGCAATCACGCATAAGCTGCGTGGTTCGCATGATGCCGAGGCGCTCTATGCCGTGCTGGCGATGCCGTCCGCTTCCGCCGCGTAGAGGCGCGAGGAAGCACAAGCCCGTAATCGTGACAATTCAAATCAAAAAACAAAACGGGGCCGCGACAGGCGCGACCCCGTTCCGATGATTAAATTCCGCATCCTTTTGCTAGAGCATGATCCGGAAAAGTGGATACCGGTTTTCCGAAAAGATCATGCTCCATCAAAATGCTAGAGCGACAACCGATTCAACGTGAAACGATTTCGCTCTGGTCAGTGGACGCTGACCGTCTCGAGCTCCTGGCTCCAGGCATTGGCGATAGCGGCCTCACGGGTGTCGGTCAGCATGATCGGCGTGCCATCGGCAGCGTGCAACGCAAACAGAAGCTGATCGGGCTCAAGCTGCGGCACATCGGCTTGTGGAAACATCTTGCGGAAGTCCTCGACGCGCACGGCTTTCACATAGGCAATGTGGCCGTCGCCAAGCTGCGCCAGCGCTTCCGGCGAAAACTCTATCTTGGTCCCGGTGTCAGCTGCACCGTTACGGTTCATCTCGTTCATGGCCCTCGACTCCTTTCTCTGTCGCGGTCGAGTCCTATCGGTTTCTTAATCGCACTCTTTGATTGAGATCGATTTAACAATGCGCTCGGGTTGCGGGCGCGCCAAATCAATCGAAAGCAATCCGTTCTTCAAGTCCGCCCCCAATACCTCCATGCCATCCGCCAGCACGAAGACGCGCTGGAATTGGCGCGCGGCGATGCCGCGGTGGATGTATTGCCGGCTTTTGTCGTCCTGCTGGCGGCCACGGATCACGAGCTGGCTTTCCTCCACGCTCACATCGAGCTCGGCGCGGGTAAAGCCCGCGACCGCAAGCGTGATACGCAAGCGTTCCGGGCTGTTTCCATCACGCGGAATACGCTCGATATTGTAGGGAGGATAGCCGTCCGCAGCCTTCCCGACCCGATCAAGCACGCGCTCGATCTCGTCGAAACCAAGCAAAAACGGACTCGAAAGCGACGAAACCCTGGACATGGTTTCAAAGCCCTTGGTTAAGCGACTTTGGCGGGGCCCTTTACGGCACCCCATTTGATCGGGCGGATCACCGCACGATCCCAGCGAATATGGCTATGCGGATCAAGGGGTTCAAGCCGGGCCGACGACCGCCAAAACGGCCTGTCGCTAGGGCATTTTCAGCGGCCCGGGCATCGCCCGCTCGGCTTCAGCCAAAAGCTGGGCCTCGTGCCGATTAACGAAAATGCCGCCGACAATGAAGCTCACCACGGCGGCCACGACGAGGAAGATGACGACCGGTCCTTGCAGCCGTTCAAACTGCCTCCCGAGGGCATAGGCGGCGTAGCCATAGCTCACCGACCAAATAATCGAACCCATCACATTGGAGTACAAAAAATCGCGCCACGGCATCATGTTGGCGCCGGCAAAGATCCCCGCGAAGGTCCGCAGCACCGGTATGAACTGCGCTAGGAAGACGATCTTGCCACCATGGCGGAGAAACAGATATTGGCCAAGCTTGATCCGCGCCTCGGTCATTCGTACGTAGCCGCCATAGCGCAGCAACAGCCAGTAACCGTACACGCGCCCCAGCACATAGCCGATAATACGACCAACGATCGCGGCAGCGGCCGCGGTCACGATCACTGCAACGATGTTCAGATCGTGTTTGGTGCCGGCATAGATCGCGGCGCCCAGAAGCGCCGTTTCGCCGGGCAACGGAACGCCAACGCATTCCAGGCCGACGATAAGAGCGACCGTCACGAGGCCATAGGCGTGAATGAGATGTTGAACGAAATGCATTACCGGGCTGCGCAGCGGATCGACTGTTACTTATACATATTCAGGAATAAAGGTAACGGCTTGACTTTGTCGCCGCATGTGACAACGGAGTTCAGCCGGGTGCAGTGCAAAAAAAGCACTCTGAATAAGGTCGACACCGAGTTTCATTCGCAAATCATTCCAGGAGAGTTGCGCCAGCTATGTGACAAACGCCTAGGTCACATCCGGTTGAGGCAAGACCAAGGCATGCTCCAGGCCGCGCCGCCGCAACTCGTCAACACGAAGGTACGGAATTACGCTCACGAGGCGGGCGAGCAAGCCGAAGGTGGCGCCGCCGCCGAAATGGGATTACGGTGACCGTCGGGCAGGTGACCGGGGGCTAAAGACTTAGAGATGCGGGGCATCGCAGCTCGGCCCGCGCGGGCCTGGGCGAAATGTGGCGTGTTCCTCGGCATGATGCTCGTTGCCGCACTGTTTGACGGCTGCGGCCACCATGATCCCGATAGCGACAGCACGAGCGCCATCAATACTTATCCGGCGAACTATAAGGCCGACATTCTCGGCGCCATGCATGCCTATCTCGACAATCCGACCGGAATTCGCGACGCCGCGATTTCTGAGCCGGCGCTCAAGACCATCGGCAACACGACGCGTTACACGGCGTGCCTGAGATTCAATGCCAAGAAGAACGGTGGCAACGATTATGCCGGCAGCAAGGACATCGTGGCCGTATTCCAGGTCGGCCGATTTGACCGGTTCATCGAGATAACAAAAGAGACCAAAGATACATGTACCGGCGTGACCTATGCGCCATTCCCCGAATTGCAAAAGCTGCCGCCATGAATGGGCCCAGAAGGTTTTTTGCCAGCGCTGAAACAGTCCCGCCGGCGGGCGGTTGAGCGCGCATCGTCCGGGGCCTACACTCGCACAGGGAAACAAACACGCCAGGGAAGTGGAATCGGCCATGCTGGAACGACATTACGAGCGCGCCGCGCAGGACATCGGCAATATCGTCAATCTCGGCCACGTCAACGTCGCGATCAGCGATCAGCATGTCGCGACCAATTATTATGTCACCGGGCTCGGCCTGACCCGCGATCCATTTCTGATGACCGGCTCCGGCAATATGTGGATCAATGCCGGCATGAGCCAATTCCATCTGCCGATCGGCAAGCCCGAAGTGCTGCGCGGTGTCACTGGCCTGGTCATTCCAGACCGGCAAGCCCTGCTCAATCGGCTCACGCAAGTACGAAAGCTTCTTGCCGATACGAAATTCGAATTTCGCGAGAGCAATGATTGTGTCGAGACGGTTTGTCCCTGGGGTAATCGCATCAACGTCCATACGCCGGACGAAGAGCGCTTCGGCCGCGTCGCGCTTGGCATGGCCTATGTGCGCTTCGACGTCCGCCCCGGCACCACCGAGCGCATTGTGCGATTTTATCGCGAGGTGCTGAACACCAATGCCGATATCGTCAAGAACGGCGCCGGAACGGAGGCGCGCGTGCAGGTCGGCGACAAGCAGTATTTTTATTTCCGCGAGACCGACTCGCCGGAAGCGGCTTATGACAATCATCACGTGCAGATCTATCTCGCGGATTTCTCCGGTCCGTATCGCCGGCTCAAGGAGCTGGGTCTGATCAGCATGGAGACCAACGACTACGAGTATCGCTTCCTCGATCTGGTCGATCTGGATACGCGCGAACCGCTGTTCCGTGTCGAGCACGAGACGCGCAGCATGACCAACCCGATGTATGGCCGGCCGCTGGTCAATCGTAATCCGGCGGCGACCAACATGGATTACAAGGCCGGCCACGACAGCATGTCCTGGGCATTGTCGTAACTCAGGCACCACAAGCAGCGGGCCCGCGGAAAATGCGCCGCGCGCTGGTGATCGGTGGCTCGCTGGGCGGGCTGATCACGGCGCATCTGCTTCGCGGCATTGGCTGGGACGCTACCGTCTTCGAACGCAACAGCGAAGAATTGGCGAGCCGGGGCGTTGGCCTTGGCACGCATCCGCAACTCATCACTATCCTGCGCAGCGCCGGTATCGCTTTCGACGAGACGATGGGCATACCGGTCCCGAAATTCGTCTGCCTCGACAGCGCTGGCAAGACCATTGTCGCACAGCCTTCGGCACGGACCATGAGCGGCTGGGCCCGCCTCTACCGCGCATTGCGCGACGCGTTGCCCACGGAAAAGTATAGACTCAGCAGGGCCTTGCTGCGTGTCGAACAGAGTGGCGAGACGGTTTCGGGAATCTTTGCCGACGGCACGCAGGAGCGTGGCGATCTATTGGTTGGCGCCGACGGTGTCCGCTCGACCGTACGCGCACAATTTCTCCCGCAGGTGGAGCCGGTCTATGCCGGCTATGTCGCCTGGCGCGCGGTGCTCGACGAAGCGCGGATACCACCGGACATTCACCACCATATTTTTGAGCTCTACGCGTTCTGTCTGCCGGACGGCGAGCAGTTGCTCGGCTATCCGGTGCCGGGGCGCGATCACGACACGCGCGCCGGCCATCGCGCTTACAATATCGTCTGGTACCGGCCGACCGATGCTGCGTCGCTGATCGACATCTGCACCGACGCATCAGGACGACATCACGGCGCCGGCATCCCGCCGCCATTGATTCGGCCCGAGGTCATCGCGCGTGTGAAGGCAGATGCCATGCGGCTCCTGGCTCCCCAGATCGCAGGAATCTTCGTTCGCGCCGCGCCGTTCTTTCAGCCGATCTACGATCTCGAATCGCCGCAGATCGTTTTCGGCCGCGTAGCGCTAGCCGGCGACGCAGCCTTCGTCGCGCGCCCGCATGCCGGCGCCGGCACGACCAAAGCAGCGGTCGACGCGGCGACGCTCGCCCACTGCTTGCAAGACGCCGGCGGTGACATCGAGGCTGGGCTCGCCCGCTACGACCACGCACAGCGCCTTTTCGGCCGAGCACTGGTCGAACTATCGCGGCAGGAAGGCGCCTACCTCTCGGCGCAGATCAAGCCAAAAGCGGAACGCGGCGCCGGCGCGCTTGAGCGCGATATCGGCGAGGTTCTTCGCGCCCATGGCATGCGCGGTGAGCAAGTCGCCGAACTCGTTGCCGCGCACCGCATCGATGCGCATTTTTGATGCGCCGTCGTCATTGCGAGGAGCCAACGGGTCCGGCCCGAAGTGGCCGGCCCCACGACAGGCTCCGCGACGAAGCAATCCAGCCGTCGCCACGCCTTCCGGATTGCTTCGCTCGCAATGACGAAAATTACGTATCGAGCGCGCTCAGCGCGTAGAGTTCCTCGATCTTGACCAGGCGCGGCGTGAGATTTTGCTCCAGCGAATACTGCGCGATGGTCTCGATGACCTTGCGATTGGCCCTGACGCCGTGCTGCAGGAGCCGCGGTTTCGGATCGCCGGTCAGCAGACCCGCGGCCAGATGATCCTGCACATGCGCGATGCGCTGCGCATCGGCGATCTCATTGGCCTTGTTGAAAGCCTTGATCAGATTAAGCACAACCCATGGCTCTTTCTCGAAAATATCGCGCCGCACCACGGTCTGGTGATTGATCGGCAATAGGCCGGTCTTCTTGTAGAAGCGCACGCCTTCAGCGATCGGATCCAGAAACAGATATTTGAAATCGGGATGGCTCGCGAGATCGGCGCGGCTGCGGTCGACCAGATTACGGTCGCTGAGATAATGCAGCACGGCATCCAGCTCGCCCGCGAGCATCATCGAGCCAATGCTCTTGTCGGCCGGAATCTGATGCACGGTGACGCCCGGCGGCGCCTTGAAGCCGGTCGCGCCGCCGTGGCTCATTTCCGGCGTGCGCTCCATCCAGAATTCCATGTCTTTTGGCGCGACGTCGAATTCGTGCTGCAGCACGCCGCGCGCCCACAGTGCCGCGGTCTGCTGATATTCCGGCACGCCCACGCGTTTGCCTTTGAGGTCGGCCGGCGTCTCGATGCCAGCCTTGCGCCGTACCAGGATGCTGGTGTGAAAGAAGCGTCGCGTGGTGAAGATCGGCAGGCCGACAAAGCGCTCGTCGCCCCGCGCCACCGCGATGAGGAAGGACGAGCACGACATCTCCGATACAGCGAATTCGGAAAAATGCAGCTGCCGCCAGAACAATTCGGACGGATGCAGCACTGTTGGAATGAGGTCGATACCGTCGGGCTTTACCGTGCCATCGATGATTGGCCAGGTGCGCGGATTATTGGTGATGCCTATGCTGAGTTGGAGATTCATTTCGTTTTATCCCATTCCGTCATGGCCGAACCTGTTCCGGCCATCTCGTTAAGAAAAATGCAGTGCCCGCCAAAACGGGATGCCCGGCACCATAGGCCAGCGAAGCGACACCGTTCTTCGAACGGCTACCGCCGGGCATGACGCCCCGTGGCAAATGGATGCTCCGCTCAATAACGATACGACGTGTGCTCCCAGAGCGGGAAGGCCGAGAACACATGCGGCGCATTGGCCGGGGCCGCCGGAGCCAGATAAGAACGATCAAGCTTGCCGTAGCTCGTAACGCCGAGAAGGCCGAGTGTGCGGATCACCTCGTCCTCCAAGATCTCCAGCATGCGCACGATGCCGGCCTGTCCGGCGGCCGCCAGCGCGTAACACTGCATCCGGCCGAGACCGACCAGATTGGCACCCAAGGCAAGCGCCTTGACAATGTCAGTGCCGCGATAAAAACCGCCGTCGACGATGACGATCGCGCGGCCCGCCACCGCCTCGACGACTTCGGGCAGGACATCGAACGAGCCGCGGCCGTGATCGAGTTGCCGGCCGCCGTGGTTGGAGACGTAGATGATCTCGACTCCGTGATCGAGCGCGATCTTGGCGTCCTCGGCGGTGCCGACGCCTTTGATGCCGAAGGGAATGTTGAACTTTTTCTTCATGCGCTCGACGGTGCGCCAATCGAGCGAGGCTTGGTGCTCGCGGCCCTGAACGCGGCGGCGTCCGGCAGTGACGTGCCGCTTGGCGAGATCGCGCTCGCGCCGGCTGTAATGGGCGGTGTCCACGGTGATGCAGAACGCGGAGTAGCCGCTCTTGATCGCGCGCTCGACATGAGCATCGGCCCAGTCGGCGTCGCCGCGTACGTAAAGCTGAAACATGCGCAGCGCGTCCGGCGCCGCCTGCGCCACCTCTTCGAGACCGGGATCGCACACCGAACTCAGCATATGCGCCACGCCGAATTCGCCGGCGGCCTTCACCACCGGCTCGGCGCCGCCTGGATGAAAGCTCTCGAGCGAGCCGACAGGGCACAACACGATCGGTAGTCGCAGCTTACGGCCGAGCACTTCGGTGGAGGCATCAACCTTGCTGACGTCACGCAGCACCCGCGGCCGGAAGGCGATGGAATCGAGCGCCATGCGATTGCGCCGCAGCGTCGTCTCGGTCTCGGTGCCGCCGACGATATAGTCCCAATCGTTCTGGTTGAGATTGGCCCGCGCTTTGGCGACGAGCTCGTGCAGATTGTAAAATTCGCTCGCCGCCGCGGCATTCGCCGCGGCTCTCGATTCATCCTGATTCAGACTTGCCTGGTGAAGACTTGCCTGGTGAAGATTTGCCATTTTGCTCGATCCGTTTGCTTGACGCGTGTTCTGGTTTGTATGTCGCGATTGAGCTAGCGGGCCCATGCTCTTGAGCCCGCCACCTTGGGCGGAAGAGTGCAGAGCCAGCAAGCCTACAGGGCGGAAAATGCCGGTTCAAGAAGTGCGGGAAACGCGTGCACGAATTGGGCTTTTCGTCGGTCCCGGCGCCAAGCGCGGCAGGCGGCAAAGGCCGCATCTGACAAGGGAGGCAGGAAAAGAGTGGCGGTCCCGAGAGGACTCGAACCTCTGACCTTCGGTTTAGGAAACCGCTGCTCTATCCGGCTGAGCTACGGGACCGCGGGCCTCTTTGGCAGGCCTCTTTTTGCGTGACAGCGTTCCCGCGTCAATTGAGGAATTTCGACGAGATCGGCGTGGCGCTGACCTTGTCTGCGCCTCCCCCTTGGCGTTGAGGGCTTGGCGCCTTGCCGAGGCTCCGCTTCACTTCCGCCTGCGCGCGCAATTGCGTCAGTACTTGTTCGACGAGGTGCGACGCAAAGGCCAGCCCCGCCTTGCGGGCGGCCGGGTTCGTGGTGGGACTGGTAAATTGCTCGATCTTGGCGCGCACCGCGCGTTCAAAGCGCTCGGTGTCAGCGCCAGCAACATTGAGGACGAGTTCGCCGCCCATCAGCTTGATGAGATGAAGGAGCGCTGCAATTGTCTCGGTCGCGGCTTCGGGAAAGCTCGCGCCGATATCCGCGGCCGCAGGGTTGGCGTTAGAGGTGACCGGCGACTGCGAGCCGTCCGGCGCAACTTCATCAGCGCCAGTGGCCGATTTACGAACAGGATTTGTCATGCCGCCCTCATATAGTCGTCCCGTTGTTCGTTTCTGAACTCCCCAACTCGACCTGTTTTGTCGCAGCTCAAACCTACCGGCCTGTTATTCAGAGGCCAAGTCCCCATCCTAACTCCGAATATTAATATGATTTTGTCGGCATGGGGGCGAAAGGTATGAAAGCTCAACGGCTTATAAACAGGTGGCGATCAAAGGATTGGGAGCCAAAATTCGACGTGACGACAGGCGCACTGCCGCAGCCACGCCGCATTGGGGCCTTTCACTCAACACTGATGAAGGGGTGTTGGGTCGGCATTTTAGGCGCTGCAATCGCAGCAGCGGGTGATTGTTGCTGCGCTGCCGCGCAGGACATCGGCGGCGGCGTTGCGTGTGGGGGCGAGATAGTCGCACACGCAACTGTCAACCGTGTCATCGATGGCCGCACGTTCGTTTTGAGCGATGGACATGAGGTCCGGCTCGCCGCGATCGAGGTACCGCCCCTTCCCTTGCCCAGCCAATCGCCGTCCGCGACTGGAACCTCCACACGTGAGGGGGTAGCCGCAAAGGCGGCGCTTGATGCGCTCATAGGCGGCGATGACATATTGCTGCGTCACGCGGATCTCGGCTTGGACCACGATCTGGATCGCTACGGCCGCATGGTCGCTTATGCCTATGCGTTGCGTGACGGCGTGGAACTATTTGCGCAAGATGCAATGGTCGAGTCGGGCCTCGCCCGCGTTGCCGACCGCGTCGACAGCAAGGGCTGCGCCGAGGAACTTCTTGCCCAGGAAAGGACCGCCCGGACGGCTAAACTTGGCCTTTGGGGCGAACCATATTATGAAATCCTCAACGCCGAGGCCCCTGTAGATGTGCTGGCGCAGCGGGGCCGTTTTGCGCTGGTCGAGGGCCAGGTGGTGTCCGTGCGTGAAAGCGGGCCCACGTTCTATGTGAATTTCGGACAACGCTGGTCCGAGAGTTTCGCGGTTACCATCTCGAAGCGAAACGAGCGTAACTTTGCCGCAGCGGGTCTTGATGTGATGCGTCTTGCCGGCCGGCGCGTCAGGGTCCGTGGTTGGATCGAGGCCCATGGCGCCGACAGTAATATTCCTTGGATGGAAGCGGCCCGGCCGGAGCAGATCGAGATCGCTGATCGAAACTGACTTTGCGTATGCGCGTGGGGGCGACTGACGCGAAGGACTTTAGGGTAACGCGGTGCAACGGGGACTACGGAAAGGCTTCCGGTTCAAGCATGCGGGCGTCGCAATCGCGGCGCTGATGCTTGCTGCCTGCACGGCGTCGCCAGCGCCTATCGCCCCACAGGCATCGGTCACCACCCCTGCCAAACAGACCGATTCCGGGGTGCCGCCCGCAGTGCAGCGCGAGCATCAGCGTATTCTTGCCACCTATGGCGGCGTTTACAACGACCCCCGACTGCAGGCCGTGATCGAGAAGACGGTCGAGCGGCTGGTCGCCGCGTCGGAGCGTCCCGACCTGCACTACAAAGTGACCATGCTGAACTCACCGTCGGTCAATGCATTTGCGCTGCCGACCGGCCAACTTTACGTCACGCGCGGCCTGATCGCGCTCGCCAACGACGACTCCGAGCTTGCCTCGGTGCTGGCCCATGAAATGGGGCATGTGATTGCGCGTCACGCTGAGATCCGCGAGGAACAGGCGCGCCAGGCGGACCTTGTCAGCCGCGTCGTGACCGATGTGGTGAGCGATCCACAGGCGGGCGCATTGGCGCTCGCCAAATCGAAACTTGCGCTCGCGAGCTTC
Organism: Xanthobacteraceae bacterium; assembly: GCA_036264635.1. Classification (GTDB taxonomy): domain Bacteria; phylum Pseudomonadota; class Alphaproteobacteria; order Rhizobiales; family Xanthobacteraceae; genus BOG-931. The sequence continues at coordinate 37,847 of DATAQN010000091.1, forward strand.
TCGCGTTCGCAGGAATTTGAGGCCGACGCCATTGGCATCGGCATCGCGGCGCGTGCGGGCTACGATCCCTATGGCGCAGTGCGCTTCCTCAGCTCGATGGAGCACAATTCCGATCTCAAGCAGGAACAGACCGGCGCCATTAACCCGGCCGCGCCCGACTTTCTGTCTTCGCATCCTGCGACGCCTGAACGCATCACCAATGCGCTGGCGAATGCCCGGCAGTATCGCGCGCCGGCAACCGACAACGGCCAGGATTTTGTCCAAGCCAAAGCCGCCTATCTCTCCGACATCGACGGCATCGTTTATGGCGAAGATCCGAGCCAAGGCTATGTTCGCGGCCGACGCTTCTTGCATCCAACGCTCGGCTTCACTTTCACCGCGCCGGATGGCTTCACCCTCGACAACACGGCACAGGCGGTTCTCGGCATCAAACGCGGCGGCGGCCAGGCCTTGCGGCTCGACGTCGTGCGCGTGCCAACGGAGCAAACGCTCGCTGAATATCTCACCTCCGGCTGGATCGAGAATATCGATCCGGCGACCGTGGAGGATGTCACCATCAACGGCTTTGCCGGCGCTACCGCGGCCGCCAAGGGCGACCAATGGGATTTCCGCCTTTACGCCCTCCGGTTCGGCAGCGATGTCTACCGTTTCATCTTCGCCGCCAAGCACCGCACCGTCGACACCGATCGCGCCTTCCGCGAATCGGTCGGTACGTTCCGGCGCATGAGCCTCGCCGAAATCGAGGATGCAAAACCCCTTCGCCTGCAGCTCGTGACCGTGGCACCGGGCGATACCGTGGAGAAGCTCGCGGGCAAAATGGTCGTCTCCGACCATGCGGTCGAGCGGTTTCGCGCCTTGAACGGGCTCGATCCCGGTGACCGGCTCAAGCCGGGCAGTCAGGTGAAAGTCGTTGTTGAATAAGAGCTTGGGCTCCGCCTGCGCGATTTCCGACTGTCATCCCGCCACGCGATCGCGTATCTTCCAGGCATAAAGCCGGAAAGGCCAATGACCTAGACCCCAGAGCGGAATCGCGCTTACGGGAGATGATTGAAAGCGGCCCGAAAAGAGGCCAATGGACCGTGAGGGAATGCGCATGTGGATCTTGAAGCGGCTGGAGCCCGTTATTGTGGCGCTTGCTGCGGTTTCGTTAGCCACGACAGTGCTCTGGCTGGTGAAGCAGAGCCCGGGTGGGGAACAACATCTGATATTTTTCTATCTGCTGCCAATGGCGCTGGTCGCGATCCTCTACGGCGGCCCGTCGGCGATGATCTGCGTCGTCGCGGCGAGCACGTGCGCGGCGTTTTTTCTTTACGACCCGGTTTATAGCTTCTACGTCGGGGATCCGCAGGATTTTGGCGAACTGATTTGCTTTACCGGTTTGGCGTTGATCGGTGCGAAATGCACGGCCGATCTGATGCGACCGGCCGTCTATTTGCGACGCGGAGCCGCCGCGCGCCAACTCCCCAGATCAGACGCCTGATTAGAACTGCGAGGCGAGTTGATCGAGTCCCATAACGTGGACGAGGTTGCGCACTTCGTCTTTTTGTTCGGCGTTGAAACTCAAAATCAGCGGCACTGCCGCGGATTTGAGACCTTGCACCGCGTTCGGATCGACTTCCGCCGTTTGCGCGGTGCGGCGCGCCGGCTGGGTGTGCGTGTAGGCCATGTTGCGTAATGCGGCTTCGACGGCAGGCCACATCTGCTCTTGATCCGGCGTCAGATGCAGCCGCTGCTTGATGCTGGCAATCTGGGCATCATTGAGCAGATAACCTGGACGCTCGTTCACAGGATGATGTGGCGTGACGGCGGCAAGCTTTGTTGTCGGCTGGGGCTGTGAGACAGCAATCGGCGGATTTTGTGCAGATTTCAACGTGGTCGGCGCAAGCGGCTGCGAAAGGACGCTCTGAGCAACAGCGCTGCCAACGGGGGCGGGAAGTGTCGCCGTGTCGTCAGCAGAGGCGGTCTGGATCGTCGCCGGTGCAGCAGCGTCCGGTTCGGGATTGAGGAACCCGCTCGGCCCATCCGTGGCCATTGCCAGCGTGTTCGCGGCAGAGGTGTCTGCGGCATTCGCCGATTTCGGCGTCTGGAGCTTGATCGCTGTGGGGCGAAGGCCCGCGGCGGCGGCCAGCGAAGCGCTTCTCCAATCTTGCGGAAAGCGCTGTGCGATGGCCTCCGCAGCCGATAGGTCCGTGGCGCGGAAGATATCGAAATGGGCACTGCCGAGCAGATAGCCGACGCAACCGGCCAAGAGAATTGGCGCAATCCGAACCACCCGCTTTGGGCCACTCAAAACTCGATCGCCCCCAGGCGCTTTACTTCGCCGCATGATCGGCGCCTCCCCCGAGTGTGCGCTGTGACTTCTGTTTCCTTTCAAATGAAGCTTAATTTAGGGCTAACTGGTGGAGTTTTGCCGGCTCGGCGCGAATTCGGGCCTAGCTTTTGGTTTGAGCATGATCTTTTCCGAAAGCCGGTTTCCACTTTTCGGGATCATGCTCTAACCGAGGCTTTCCGCTCCCCCGCCGGCGCCACAGCCACAATAGAACGAGAAAGGCCCGGCATCGCTGCCGGGCCTTCGTTGGGTAGAACCGAATTTGGGTTTGTGGATCGAGCCTTAGGCCGCCTCTTCCTCGACCACCGAGTCGTCATCCGTGGCCTCAGGCTTGGGCCCGCGGCGCGGACCCTTAGCCAGCGCCGCCTCGATCTCCTTGATCGCTTCGGTCTCGGTCACCCGCTGCACCACAGCGACCTCGCGCGACAGCCGATCAAGAGCCGCCTCATAGAGCTGGCGTTCGGAATAAGACTGTTCCGGCTGCGACTCCGAGCGATAGAGATCGCGCACGACCTCGGCAATGGCGACAATATCGCCCGAATTGATCTTCGCCTCATATTCCTGAGCGCGGCGCGACCACATGGTGCGCTTGATGCGCGCGCGGCCCTTGAGCGTCTCGAGCGCCTTCTTCACCATCGGCGTCTCGGCGAGCTTACGCATGCCGACCGACGCGACCTTCGAGGTCGGCACCCGCAACGTCATTTTGTCTTTGACGAAGCTGATGACGAACAGCTCAAGCCGGGCGCCGGCGACCTCTTGCTCTTCGATCGCTACGATCTGACCCACGCCGTGAGCCGGATAAACGATGAATTCTTGAGTCTTAAAACCTTGTCGTTGGGTAGTCTTCTTCGCATTCATTCCCAAAGATGCTCCTTCCGCCTCGGGCTTAGGCCGCTGGGCGGGCTTAGCCACGCTGACCCTCGATCGGGCCACAGTGCGCGTGGACTGTGTGGGCCTCCGGCTCGCGCGGGAGGGGGGTTTGGTTGTCTTCCGGCTCATGCCGGTGGCACTTTTCTTTGAACGACGACGAGTTTTATCAGCCACTGCTCTCGCGTGGGTCTCACGCCTCTATTGACGGTTCCTCGAAAGTTCCCCCGAAAAAGGATGCTCCCCAATGCGGGAAAGCGGTGTCTCGGGGGCGTTCTTCTTTATGTTGCAGCCTTATAGCACATTTTCGGCCAAAATCAAAGCCTTAACGTGTCGCGAAAGCGTCGCAACAGGGGAACTCCCGTCAATGCGTTAACAGTGGTTAAAATCAGCAACCGCTACGTGCGCTAGTCGCCACTACCCGGATTTGGGGAAAACTGCTCCTCGAACTTATTGGGCTTGCCTTCCCACTCCTTGGCATCGGCCGGAGGGGATTTTTTGGCTGTGATATTGGGCCAGAGCTTTGCGTATTCGGCGTTTACGCCCAACCACTTCTCGACGCCGGGCTCAGTGTCCGGCTTGATCGCCTCGACCGGGCATTCCGGCTCGCAGACGCCGCAATCGATGCATTCATCGGGATGGATGACCAGCATGTTTTCGCCCTCGTAAAAGCAATCAACGGGGCAAACTTCGACGCAGTCCATGTATTTGCATTTGATGCAATTGTCGTTGACGAGATAGGTCATCTGGACACTCTGAACGGGCTTTTTGAAGCCTTGCTCCTATCGCATGGGTCCGGTGCACGCAAGCAGGAGGCAAGCCGCAGCTGGCTTGCGAACCAAGCGGAAGCCGAACCCGTGAAACCGCCCCTAACCGAGTTCCTCATATAGGGCGGCCCCAGTGCCGCCGGGACCCCGTCGTTCCACAAAACCGGTCACTTTGAGCACCCGAACGCCGCGGTCCAGCGCGACCGTGATCACATCGCCGGCTCGCACCATGCGGCCGGGGGCATCGATTCGCGCGCCGTTGATGCGGACATAGCCGCTGCCAGCAAGGCTGGCTGCAGCGTCGCGGGTGCGTACCAGGCGTGCGTGCCAAAGCCAGCGATCGACACGTTGCCGGTCAACCTCGCCGGCCACTCAGCGGCGCTCCTTTGAGTTGGCCTCAAGCTGAGCTTTGAGGGCAGCGAGCTTGGCAAAGGGTGAATTCGGATCGGGAGCCTTGTCGCGCTCGCGCCGGTCGAAGCGTTTGCCATGCGCTCGGTCGTGCCCGCGATCACGGTCGCGCGCTGAGCGATCCTGCCGCTGCTCGGTGCCATGTCGTTCGCCACCGTGTCTTTCGGCACCATGGCGCTCGCCGGCATGCCGCTGCTCCCCGGCATGGTCGCGACCGCCGCGGCGCCGATGCCGCGAGTGGCGACCCTCCCGGGCAGGCGCGTCATCCGCGCTCTGCGCGGGCGACGTGGCGCCGTCAGTACCGGCAACGGCAGGCGTTCCGGTGCTGTCGCCGCTTTGCGGTTGCTGCGCCACATGTGCTGCGTCCCCGCGGGCTTCACGTCGCTGCCGCGGGCGCCGCCGTGCCCCTTCCGGACGCACCGCTCGACCCGGCAGCCAAACTTCAATGAGAACCGGTTCGGCCGGCCCCGTCGACAGGTCGCCGGTGAGCTCTTCGGTTTTGAGCTCTTCGGTTTTGACCTCTTGGGCATTGGCCGTTTCGTCGCCGTTTGTAGGAATAGCCTCCAGATCGGGCTGTGGCTCGCTGACCGCCACGACTGGCACCTCAGACGCTTCGGGAGCGACGACAGGCTCGATCTCATCGGCTTCGTCGACCGGAGCCTGCGCTTCCGGCAACGCACCCTCGACGGCCGGAGCAACCTGCCCCACAGCGTCCAAAGCCGTAGCGGCAGCCGCATCGACCTCGGGCACGCCATCACTCGATTCTGGCGCGGCGGGTGACGTCTCGACAGCGACGACGCCCTCCGGCGCCAGTGCCGTTACCGGCGCAGGCGGCGGTTCCGGAGGCTTCGGGCGACGATCCATGCGGTAGCCGAGCGCGCGCAGGATCGACGCGAAATCCTCACCCGATGCGCCCGTCAAAGACGTCATGCCGTTGAAAACGGTAAAGCCGCCGCCGACAACAGCACCCGGCGGTTTCGGCCCAGATGCACCTTCGCGCCAGGACAGTGCCGGACGAATCAAATCCGCGAGCCGTTCGAGAATATCGACGCGCACCGCGCGCTCGCCGCAGGCACGATAGCCGGCGGTGCGATAGAGCGTAGGATCGATCTCGCGATCGATCGGGATCGAGGTGCGGCCGGAGCCGGCGAGATGCAACAGATCCTCGACGCCCTTGATTTGCGCGCTCTCATTTTTCAGCGCCCACAATTGCACCGCGAGCGTGCGCGGAGCCGGCTTGAGGAGATTTGGCAGATAGATGTGATAGGCGCCGAAGCGCACACCATATTTGCGCAAGGTCGCGCGCGCGGGCTGATCCAGGCCCTTCACTTCTTCTGCGACACGCTGGCGCTCGAGCACACCAAGCGCCTCAACCAACTGATAGGCGACCCCGCGGGCGATGCCGCTCACGTCTGAAGCTGCGGCGAGCTGCGACAAGGGCCCGAGCAGTTTTTCGATATGCGCCTTGACGAAGGCATCGAGCCGCGCCTCGACAGCGTCGCGCGGCGCTCCGGTCAGATGCTCGTCGGCGATGACACGCACCCGCGGACGCAAGATTTCATCGCCGGCGATAAGTTTGCCGACCGGTGAACCGGTCCACCGCAACGTGCCGTCAGGGGCCAGCACGAATTGGTCGTCCGGAGCCTCGGCGAGCCGCGTGGCGCGCGCCGCGATCTCGCCGGCCAGCGCCTTCTGTGCCGCGTTTTGCAAAGCTTTGGCTTCCGAGCCACCGGCCGACGACTCCGGCACGAATACAAAGCCGTCGAGCCGGCCGATGACGTGACCTTCGATCACGACCTCGCCGGTCTTGTTGAATTGCGGATCGAGCGCGCCGCTGTCGCGCATCCGCCGCATCAAGGCGCTGGTGCGGCGATCGACGAAACGCTCAGTCAAGCGCTCGTGCAGCGCGTCGGACAGCTTGTCTTCGACGGCGCGGGCGACGCCCTGCCAATGTTCGGGATCGGCCAGCCAGTCCGGCCGGTTGGCCGCGAAGGTCCAGGTGCGGATATGCGCGATGCGGGTCGACAACGTGTCGATGTCGCCGTCGGTGCGATCGGCCATGGCGATTTGCTCGGCAAACCAATCGGTCGCGATCTTGCCTTCGCGCTGCAGATAACCGAACAGCGTGACTACAAGCTCAGCATGGTTGGCAGGCGCAATCTTGCGATAATCCGGCAGCTGGCAGACGTCCCACAGACGTTCGACATCGGCCGACGTGCCGATCATGTTGCGGACGTTTTCGTCGCGCGCGGCATGATCGAGCACCAGGATATCCTCGGCGACAGGTGCGCGGGCGAGCGCACTTTCGGTCGGAGCCTCAGCTAACGTCGCTTGCAGCGCACCGACTGAGGAGAAATCAAGGTCGGAATTGCGCCACTGCACAAGCTTCACCGGTTCGAAGTTGTGCGATTCCAGCGCCTGGACGAGCTCCGGCTCAAAGGGCGGGCAGCGCCCGCTGGTGCCGAACGTGCCATCGCGCGTGGCGCGGCCGGCACGGCCGGCAATCTGGGCGAGTTCGGACGGATTGAGCTTGCGGTACTGATAACCGTCGAACTTGCGGTCCGATGCGAAAGCGATGTGATCGACGTCGAGATTGAGCCCCATGCCGATGGCGTCGGTCGCCACCAGATAATCGACCTCGCCGGATTGATAGAGCTCGACCTGCGCATTGCGCGTCCGCGGCGATAGCGCCCCGAGTACGACGGCGGCGCCGCCGCGCTGGCGCCGGATCAATTCCGCGATGGCATAGACCTCGTCGGCGGAGAATGCGACGACAGCCGAACGGCGCGGCAGGCGCGTGAACTTCTTCTCGCCGGAAAAAGTGAGCTGCGACAGCCGCGGCCGGCTGACAATGCTGGCGCCGGGCAAAATCCGTTCAACGATCGGCCGCATCGTGGCGGCGCCGAGCACCAGCGTTTCTTCGCGGCCGCGCCGGTGCAGCATGCGGTCGGTGAAGACATGGCCACGCTCGAAATCGGCTGCGAGCTGGATTTCATCGACGGCGACGAACGCCACGTCGAGATCGCGCGGCATCGCCTCGACGGTGGCAACCCAGAAACGCGGATTCGGCGGTTTGATCTTCTCTTCGCCGGTGATCAGCGCGACGGAATCGGCGCCGACACGCTCGACTGCGCGGTTATAGACCTCGCGCGCCAGAAGCCGCAGCGGCAGGCCGATGAGGCCCGACGAATGCGCCAGCATCCGCTCGATCGCGAGGTGGGTCTTTCCGGTATTGGTTGGCCCAAGCACAGCGGTGACGCCGGTACCACGGGCACGCAGGTCACGGTCTGCAGGCGGCGAAAACGAAATTGGCATCAAGGTCCCGGCATTTGCGCGGCATTGCGCATTTTGGAGAGCGCTTCTGTATCACAATGTGACGCGCAATATCTCTGTGCTTAAGATGTGGAACGAGTCTGGAACGAATCGCGGCCGAATCGGCGACTCCAAGGCTGTTCGATTCCGTTCACTGCGATATATGGCACCGTTATTACATGTGAACACCAAATCGGGTAGAATCTGCGGTTTGAGCCGGCCGCCTTGGCGTCAAAAACGTTAACGTGTCGCACGATCAAGATTCCCTAAGGAGTCAAGGCCTCAACCTCTGTGGATAATGGGGATACCTTGCTCCGCATCCAGGCTCACACCCTGTCGCCAGGGCGTAGCTGCGCCTTGCCCGCACGCAGATTTCACCGCGCAGCTTCCCATAACGGTTCATTGTGTCTTGGCAGCCGAATGCGACGGTTGCGCGACCGATACGAACGAGGTCGCCTGCAAGAGACCCGTGCCAAGCGGCGTCGGCATCGAGAAGCGGAACGGCACCAGGACGCGTGTGCCGAAAATCGGTGCCAGCCACACTTCGGCGTCGCGCAGCTCAATGAGATATTTGATCGCCGGCCGATCCGGCACATAACCCGCGATCGGCGTGAAATAGACGGCGCAAACGACGGCTCGCCCCTCGTAGCCATGCTCTGCTTTGACGTTTTCGATCCGCCTGAATTCGCTGCGCAAATCGTAGCGGACGCGTCCATCGAAGACGGGCACTTTGCGATTGCAGGCTTCTGGTGAAACCGGATCACCGTTGCCGCCAACGCGATTGAGCATCGATGTCATCGGATCGAACACGCCGTGACGATCCGCTTCGGTGACGGGGACGCGGTTGGGAACCGGGGGTAGCGGCGGCTCGACCGCATATTCCGTGACATTGCCGCCGACGAGCGTCAGCCGCACATCGTCGACTTTGCGATCATAGTTGATGGTCGCACCGTAACTGGCCGGGACCGGCTGGCCGCCCAAAACGACGCCATGCGCCGCGCCGGTGCCATGCGCACCGGTGAAGAAATGGACAAGGCCCGTAGTCGCCCCGCTCGCGGCCGCCGTGTATTGATCGTTGGAAATCTCGATGACCCAGTTGCCATGGCCGATCGGAATTCCGGCAAGGCTCGCAACATATTCCGCCTCAAGCCGGCCTTGTACGGCCGCCGGATGGTTCGCCTCGGCCGCCATCGCAGTCACCATGGCGCCCGTCGTGGCCGCCGCGGCGAGGCCCAACGACCACACACAGCGCTTGACCCACACGAAAAACGCCGCGGTCAACGCGGCGGCGTCTCGATGGCCTCTCAGTGTCGGTAACACGAAGGCAGACAATGCTTTTTCCTTGAGCAGCCGGACGTGGAACCGACTGCATTGTTTTCGCGGAGAATACGTCGTTTGTGTGGTTTTAACCTTAGCGCCGAGGCAGGGGAACCTGTTGGGAATTCAGTCAGGCTGTCTGCCAGGAACGGCATGAAAAATCGGCAAAAGGCTAGGCTGTGCTTGACGCTTTACGGGCATCTGACTATAGGTCCGCCGCCATCTCCCCACATCGTCCGGTAGGCGGCCCTGGCTGCGCGGGAGCAACACGGCATTTTGTGCCAGGATAATATGCAAGGATTTTGAACCATGGCATGGCGTTGCGAGCTCACCGGCAAGGACCGGCAAATCGGCAATAAAGTGAGCCATTCCAACCGCAAGACCAAGCGGCAATTCAAGCCCAATCTGCTCAACGTCACGTTGATGTCGGATGTGCTCGGCCGTAGCGTGCGCCTGCGGATTTCCGCCAACGCGCTCAAGACCGTCGACCACCGCGGTGGCCTCGATGCCTTCCTGCTCAAGGCCAAGGACGTCGAACTTTCGCCGCGTGCGCTCGAACTCAAGCGCCAAGTCGCAAAGAAGCGCGAAGCCGCCGCGGCGTAGTAGCGCCGTCGGCGCCTAGCGCCGCACGCAACTTTCAAATCCGCCCTGCAGACACGGCGTCTCGTCCTCACCGACGGGGCGCTTTTTGCGCATTTGTACCCGCAGCCCCGGCGCCGAAGCGGGACAGTCGGCCACCGCAACGTTGCCGTACGTTGTTTTCGGAAAACTTATGCGCTATTCGGCCTGATGAACCGAAAAGCTCGGCGCGCAGGGGCAAAGTCAGGTGGTTCTCAAATAAATTCTGCATCGGCATCCAGCCGGAGCAGACCGTTTTCCATTCCCGACCTGATGGTGCAGGCGAACTGGCAGCATCAGCACGATGGCTCCGCAGCGGCAGAGACAATCTGCCAGCAGATTCTCGCTCGCGAACCGGGCCATGTTCACGCCTTGAACTTGCTCGGCTTGATTTTGCAAGGCGCGGGCCGTCACAAGGCTGCGGCGAAGGCGCTGGAGCGAGCGGTTGCTTCCGATCCCTACAACGCCGCGTGTCACTATAATCTCGCCAATTCCTATCAAGCGCTTGATCAGCACGGCGATGCCGCAGCTCACTTTACCAAGGCCATCACGCTCGGCGCGCGGCAAAACAATACTGAAAAGCTGATCCTGCAAAGTCCCATTATCGCAGCCTGCGTCGAACGCATCGATGCACCGGGACCGTTGCCGGCGACCCGCGAAGAAATCCTTTCGCGTTCCACACTACAAGCGCTGGCAAATGACATTTTCCTTCGCTGCGCCTTGACCACCGTTCCGCTCCGCGGCGTCGCGCTCGAACGACTTTTCACATTCATCCGCGCGGCGCTGCTCGACCTTGCTCACGCGCATTTCTTCAACGCAGCATCGTTCGACGACGATCTTGTGCCGCTGTTCACGGCCGTGGCGCAGCAATGTTTCATCAATGAATACGTGTTCGCCCAAAGCGACACGGAGACACGGCAATCGCTGGCGTTGCGTGATCTGCTTTTGCGCAAATTCGCTGACGGCGAGGCGATCTCGCCGCTACTCCTGGCGTCTGTTGCCGCCTATGTCCCGTTGCATTTGCTGCCGCACGTCCAGGCGCTTGCGGCCCGGCCATGGCCACAAATTTCGAACGATCTCGTCCGCCATGCGCTGCGCGAGCCGCTTCAGGAGATGGCGGACCGCAAGTCAATTGCCACTTTATCCGCTGTAGACGACCGCGTGTCGCTTGAAGTTATGCAGCAATATGAAGAAAACCCGTATCCGCGCTGGATGATCGATCCTTTGGGCGCATTCGGTGAGGAGACCGAAAACAAAGCAGGCGTGGACGATTCTTTGCAGGCCTGCCGAAATATCCTAATCGCTGGCTGTGGCTCGGGGCAGCATGCCTTCGATATCGCGCGGCGTTTTGCCAAAGCGCAGGTCTTGGCGATCGATATCAGCCTGCCCAGTCTTGCTTACGCGCGAAGAAAAACCCGCGAGGCGGGCTTAGGCAATGTCGAATATGCCAAGGCCGATATTCTCAAGCTAGCGACGCTAGCGCATGTCCCGGAAAAGTGGGCACCGGTTTTCCGACAAGGACATGCGCGAAATTCAACATCTGGCAGCTTCGATCGTATCGAAGTCGTCGGCGTCCTGCATCACCTTGCCGACCCCGAGCAAGGCTGGCGCGCGCTTCTTTCCTTGCTGGAGCCGCATGGGACGATGCGGGTCGGTCTTTACAGCGAAACAGCGCGTCGCAGCATTGTCAGCGTGCGCACTTTTATCGCCGAGCGCGATTATAAGCCGACGGTTGAGGATATCCGGCGATGCCGCCAAGACATTATCCGCAACTGCGAAGAGCGCGGCTGGATGAAGGTCATCGAATCGGCCGACTTCTACAACACGAGCGGATGCCGCGACCTTTTGTTCAACGTCATGGAGCACAGATTTACGATCCCGCGAATCAAGGCATTCCTCGACGAGCAAAGCCTGTCGTTTCTCGGCTTTGAGACTGAGCCGCGCGTCGCGCAAAAATTTCAGGAGCAATTCGGGGCTGCGGCGCTGACGGATCTCGGGGCGTGGAGCGCTTTTGAAGCCGCGAACCCGCTGGCGTTTCGTTACATGTACGTATTCAGCGTGCGAAAGGCCTGATCATGCGCTCGCGCGGCGCGGCCGCGGCGGACGCATCGGTTCCGCCTCCGCGTGTTCCTCGAACAGTTCGGCGAGCTTTTCCGTCATCACGCCGCCAAGCTCCTCGGCGTCGACAATAGTCACGGCGCGCCGGTAATAGCGCGTGACGTCGTGGCCGATGCCGATCGCGATCAGTTCGACCGGCGAGCGGGTCTCGATGTCCTCGATGATCCAGCGCAGATGGCGCTCGAGATAATTGCCGGGATTGACGGAAAGCGTTGAATCGTCGACCGGCGCACCGTCGGAAATCATCATCAGGATCTTGCGCGTCTCCGACCGCGCCAAAAGCCGCTTATGCGCCCAATCAAGGGCCTCGCCGTCGATATTCTCCTTGAGCAGGCCCTCGCGCATCATCAAGCCGAGATTCTTGCGTGCACGGCGCCACGGCGCATCGGCCGACTTGTAGATGATGTGGCGCAGATCGTTGAGCCGGCCGGGATTCGGCGGCTTGCCTTGCGCCAGCCAGCTCTCGCGCGACTGCCCGCCTTTCCAGGCCCGCGTCGTGAAACCGAGAATCTCGACTTTCACGCCGCAGCGCTCGAGCGTGCGGGCGAGAATATCGGCGCAAGTCGCCGCCACCGTAATCGGACGGCCGCGCATCGAGCCGGAATTATCGAGGAGCAGCGTCACCACCGTATCGCGGAAATTCGTATCCTTCTCGCGCTTGAATGACAGCGGATGCATCGGATCGATGATGACGCGGGTGAGCCGCGATGCATCGAGCAGGCCCTCTTCGAGATCGAATTCCCAGGCGCGGTTTTGCTGCGCCAACAAGAGCCTCTGCAGGCGATTCGCCAGCCGCGCGACCACGCCCTGCAAATGCGAGAGCTGCTTGTCGAGATAGCCGCGCAGCCGGTCGAGCTCTTCCGGTTCGCACAATTCCTCGGCACCGACGACCTCGTCGAATTTCGTCGTAAAAGGCTTGTAATCCGGCCCACGCGGTTCGTTGCGCGGCTGCCGCGGGCGCCACGGCTCCGCCGCAGTCTCCGAATCGCCCATCTCGGCGTCGTCGGCCATTTCCGCCGCCGGCGCATCGACGGCTTCGGAGGAATTGTCGGGCATTTCCTCGGCGGAAGCTTCTGCCTCGCTCGCCGCCTTGTCGCTCTCGGCGGTATCGGTCGCCTCGCCGTCCTCGCCGGATTCGTCTTTTTGGCTTTCGTCCTCGCCCTCTTCGCCTTCTTCCTCGTCGGATTCGCTCGAACGGTCCTCACCCATATCGAGCGAGTCGAGGAGATCGTGGACGACGTCGCCGAACTGACGCTGATTGTTGAGCACGCGTTCGAGCCGGTCGAGATTGCGGCCGGCGCGCTCTTCAATGAGCGGCCGCCACAGATCGACGAGCTTGCGCGCCGCGGGAGGCGGCGCTTGGCCGGTGAGCCGCTCGCGCACCATCATCGCCAGCGCCTCTTCGATCGGAGCGTCGGCACGATCGGTGATGTCGTCAAATTTGCCGCGATGAAAGCGGTCGTCGAGCATGGCGGCGAGGTTCTTGGCCACGCCGCCCATGCGGCGCGAGCCGATAGCCTCGACACGAGCCTGTTCGACCGCCTCGAATACCGCGCGCGCCTGCTGACCGCCAGGCGCAAGCTTGCGGTGCACGGCCGGATCGTGACAGGCGAGCCGCAGCGCCAGCGAATCGGCGTGCCCGCGCACGATCGCGGCCTCACGCTCATTCAGGCGGCGCGGCGGCTCCGGCAGCCGCACCTTGCCGGCGGCAACGCCCGGCCGTTCCGATGCGAAGCTGACTTCGAGATCGCCTTTGCCGGAGATAGCGCGCAGGCACACCCCGACCGCGCGCTTGAACGGCTCGGTCGGCGCTTCCTTAGCGGGGCTCTTCGGCTTGATGTTCGAGGACATTTCCGACCGCTGCGCGAGAACGCCCCTTAAGAGAGGGCGACGTTGACTGAGCTCTCCGGCAGTTCCTGGCCGAAGCAGCGCTGATAGAATTCCGCCACCAGCGGCCGCTCGAGCTCGTCGCATTTATTGACGAAGGTGAGCCGGAACGCGAAGCCAATATCGCCGAAAATCTCGGCATTCTCTGCCCAGGTGATCACCGTGCGCGGGCTCATCACCGTCGAGATGTCGCCGTTCATGAAGGCGTTGCGCGTAAGATCGGCCACCCGCACCATTTTCGAGACGATCTCGCGACCCTCGGCGGTGCGATAGTGCTTCGCCTTGGAGAGAACGATGTCGACCTCGTTGTCGTGCGGCAGATAGTTCAGCGTGGTCACAATGGACCAGCGGTCCATCTGGCCCTGATTGATCTGCTGCGTGCCGTGATAAAGGCCCGACGTATCGCCAAGACCGACGGTGTTGGCGGTCGCGAACAGCCGGAACGCCGGATGCGGCTTGATCACTTTATTCTGATCAAGGAGCGTCAGCCGGCCGGACGATTCCAAGACGCGCTGAATGACGAACATCACGTCCGGGCGACCGGCATCGTATTCGTCGAAGCACAGAGCCACGTTGTTCTGCAGCGCCCACGGCAAGATGCCGTCGCGGAATTCGGTCACTTGCATACCTTCGCGGATCACGATGGCGTCTTTGCCGATGAGATCGACGCGGCTGATATGGCTGTCAAGGTTGACGCGGACGCACGGCCAGTTCAGCCGCGAGGCCACCTGCTCGATATGGGTCGATTTGCCAGTGCCGTGATAACCGGTGACGATCACGCGCCGATTGCGAGCGAAGCCGGCTAGAATGGCGAGCGTCGTCGGGCGATCAAACCGATAATCCGGATCGGGTTCCGGCACATATTCATCCGGCTCCGAATAGGCCGGCACTTCGAGATCGCTATCGATTCCGAAGACTTGGCGGACGGAAACCTTCATATCCGGCAAGCCGGACGTACTGTCAGTTGCGAGACTCATTGCTCCTCCGTGACCTCGGCGAGGGATGCTTGCAAAGACCTGGGCAAGGCGGCTTGGCAAGCAGGTCGGCGAGGCAACCTTGGGTCGCTGGCCTTGGGCGATTCCGAGGCGCTAATCGGCTCTCACCAGCGGTCCGATTGTCGGACTAGGTCTAGCAGAAAGGCCTAAGGTGGCGAAAGTGGTGGCAAAAGCACCCGTGTGGGAAGCTCAAAATGCCTGCCCGCCTCGGCGCCCACCCCTCGGTATTAGCAGAAACCCGCTGACTTCAGGTAATTATAGGCCTGGATAATCTCGCGCAAACGCGCCTCAGTGCCCCGATCCCCGCCATTGGCGTCCGGATGGTGCCGCTTTACCAAGGTCTTGAACTTAGACTTGATATCGGCGCGGCTCGCGTCCTCTTCAAGGCCGAGCGTTTCCAGGGCGCGGCGTTGCGCATTGAAAATCTTGCGGCCCTCGGCCGCCGTCTTTGCATGACCGCCATTGGCCCGTGCGCCATTCTCGCCGAACAACGAGAACGGATCGTCCCCGGTAAAGCCGGCGCCGCGGAAATCCCTCGCGGCCCGCCGCGCCGCCCGTTTGCCGCCGATCGAGCCCATCTTCCAGGTCGGCCGGTGGCCGGTCAGTGCATCCTTCTGGTATTTCGCGACCGCGTCGTCGGTCATGCCGGCGAAGAAATTGTACGAGCTGTTGTATTCGCGCACATGGTCGAGGCAGAACTGCCAATATTCGTTGGCGTGCTCGCGGCCCTTCGGCGCGCGATGCGTTGCAGCGCCGGCGCATCCCGGCCACTGGCAAGCGGGAAGCTCGGCACGCAGGCGGCGATCTTGATCGGGCTTGACCCGAATCCGATCGAACAATGGCGAGTCGCTATTCATCGTGACGATTATGCGGGTGCATCCATGGCACCTTCAAGACTTGACAGGCACCAATTCGATATTACGCAATTTAAGCTTGCGCGATCGTTGACCTCGATATGACCACGTTCAGTTTTGCGCTGCGCCACAGAGGCTTTCGAGGGACCGGCGTTTAAGTCTCCGCGCGCGATGACTATGTCCTAAGGGAATGGGCGGATCTCACAACATGGCTAAGTGCCGATAACCATGGGCATGCAGGACATCATCACCACGAAATTGATGGCGGCTTTCGCCCCGGAGAGCCTGCATGTCGAGGATGAATCGCATCTGCACCAGGGCCACGCGGGCCACAGGCCGGGCGGCGAGAGCCATTTCCGTCTTTATATTGTAGCGAGCGCGTTCAAGGGAAAGAGCCGGCTGGAACGCCATCGCATGATCAATGCGGCGCTGGCCAACGAGATGAAGGGCCGCGTACATGCCCTTGCGATCCACGCGCAGGCGCCTGGCGAGAATTCGAGGCGCTAGCTCCTTTCCATCTCTAAGACCGACATCAGCCTTGCCAGCGACTCGTTGAGCTGTGCGCATTCCCGCCGCGAGAGGCCGCTGAAGGTTTCGGCGAGCGCGCGGAAATGGATCGCCGCCGCCTTGTCCGCCAAGCGACGACCTGCCGCAGTGAGCTGCACGACCATCACCCGTCCATCGTTCGGATCCTGCCGTCGGCGCACCAGGCCCTGCCTCTCGACCCGGTCGATACGGTTGGTGATGGCGCCGGAGGTGAGCAATGATTCGCGATAGAGATCGGTCGGACGCAGCGCGAAAGGCGCGCCCGAACGCCGCAGCGTCAAGATCAAGCTGAAGCTCTCCCAGGTCAGATCGAGCGGTTCGAGCCAGGTCTCGATACGGCGCTGCAGCCGCGCCGAAATGCGATGCAGCCGCCCGAGGATCGCCACCGGCGACGGATCAAGATCAGGCCGCTCCCGCCGCCATTCCGCGACCAGAGCGTCCACGGAATCGCCCGTGCCGCGCGACGGCGCCGAACTCTTCTTGTTTTCCTCAGATCGCATCGCCGAATTCTCCTCGCGAAAGTATCTTGACGTTAAGATATCTGTTCGCGCATGCTGCTGACTAGAGCGGGATGATTTTTTGGTTGAATCACAATCCCGCTCTAGCTTTTTGTTTGAGCATGATCTTTTCGGAAAACCGGTACCCACTTTTCCGGATCATGCTCTAGCTGGTTTATCAGGTCCGATGGAAGTTCGGGTTGAAGCCGTCAGCAAGGTCTGGAACGTCGCGGGCGCGGCCCCGGTCACGGCGCTGGACACGGTTCACCATCGCTTCCCCTCCGGACGCTTCTCCTGCCTTCTTGGTCCGAGCGGCTGCGGCAAGAGCACATTGGCCCAGATCGTCGGCGGGCTGGAGACGCCGAGCACCGGACGCATCTCGATTTTCGATCCCGTGAATGGGCGCGGCGCGGCGCCCGGGGCGGCATCAATCATGATGTGGCAGGGGCTCAACCTGTTTCCGTGGCGCAGCGTGATCGACAATGTCGCCTTTGGCCTCGAAGTGGCCGGCATCGGCCGCGCCGAACGCCATGAACGCGCCCGCGCGATGCTGGCGACCGTCGGCCTGAACGGATTCGACAAGCATCTGCCGCGACAACTCTCCGGCGGCATGCGCCAGCGTGTCGCGCTGGCCCGCGCTCTCATCATGGAGCGCCCGATCCTGTTGATGGACGAACCGTTCGCCGCGCTCGACGCGCAGACCAAGATCGTGATGCAGGAGGAGTTGCTGCGCATTTTCGAGGCGTCGCGCAAGACCGTGCTGTTCGTCACCCACGCCATCGACGAGGCGATCCTGCTCGGCGACGAGATCGTGGTCATGACCGCGCGCCCCGGCCGCATCAAGGAGGTAATCCCGATCGAGCTGCCGCGCCCGCGCTCGTTCGAGCTCGTGAACACCAAAGAGTTCGGCGCGCTGTTCCAGCACGTCTTCCATCTCATCCGCGACGAGGTAACCAAGGCCATGAGGGAAGCCACCGCGGAGCACGCCGCATGACGGAGCAGTCATGACGACGCGCCGCCGCCTCGCCGAACTCGTCCTGCCGGCTTTGAGCATCATCGGTTTTGTCGCGCTGTGGCAGGCCGTCGTCGTGTTGCGCGGTATCCCGCCGATTTATCTGCCGGCGCCGAGCGCTATCGCTGCGGCGCTCGTACAGATGGCGCGCGACGGCAGCCTGTGGACGAACCTTGCCGCCACGATATTGCGCATCTTCGCCGGCTTCGCGGTTGCCGCACTAGGCGGCGTCGCGCTCGGCCTGCTCATGGGCAGGTCGCGAATCGTCGCGCAGATCGCCGATCCGTGGCTCGCCGCGCTCTATCCGCTGCCGAAAATCTCCTTGATCCCCCTGATGATCATCTGGCTTGGCACCGGCGAGACCTACAACATCGTCATGAGCGCGATCAGCGCCTTCTTCCCGATCGTGCTGAGCACCTATGCCGGCGTACAGCAGGTCGACCACGGCCCGGTGCTGGCGGCGCGCGATCTGGGCGCCAGTCCGCGGCAAATCCAGACCAAAGTGATCCTGCCGGCCGCGGTACCGCACATTTTCAACGGCCTGCAACTCGGCATGGGCGTCACCATCATCCTCGTCGTCGCGGCGGAGATGATCGGCGGCTCGGACCAGACCGGCATGGGTTACCTCCTGATCAATGCCGGACAGGTCATGGATACCGACAAGGTGTTCGCGAGCCTCGCCGTCATGGCGGTAGTCGGGGCCGTCATCATGAAGCTGCAGCGCTTTATCGATCGGAAGGCGGCGCCGTGGGCCGTCCATGCCGGACCGCGTCAGGATTAAACCCGGAGGGCCTCATGTTCAGAACGTTCACTGCGGCGGCTTTGCTTCTTGCGGCGCTATATGCGTCGCCAGCGGCCGCCAACGACACACTTCATGTCGGAGAAGGACCGTTCATCTCCGGCGGTCCCTATTTCATCGCCCGCGACAAGGGTTACTTCGCCAAGCTTGGCCTCGACGTCGACACCCGCATCTTCATGGATGGCGCCCTGGCCGTCCCCGCTATGGTCTCCGGCGAGCTCGATGTCACGCTGGTGACCTTGTCGGCGGGCCTCTTCAACAGCATCGCCAAAGGCGCGCCGATGGTGATCTTCCTCGATCGTGGCAACAACCGCACCGGCCGCGGCGGCAGCGCCATCAATGTCAGCAATACAATGTATGCGGCGGGCGTCACCGGACCGGCCGATCTGGCCAAGCTGAAAGGCAAAAAGTTCGGCATCACGGCGCTCGGCAGCATCAATCAATACGAGGCGGCGCTCGCTTTGCAGAAGGCCGGCCTCGATCCGCGCACCGACGTGCAATGGATCAGCGGCGCGTCGCAGCCAGATCTCGTGAAGATGCTCGGCCGCGATCTGGTCGATGCCGCCGACCTCGCCTGGCAATTCGGCAGCATGGCGCAAGATCAGAAGCTCGGGCCGCTGATCATGAATGCCGGTACGCTGAACAAGGACGGCCAGGTCGCAGCCTATGCCGTGCGCAAGGACTTTGCCGAAAAGCACCACGATGCCGCGGTGCGCTTTGCCATGGCGATCATGTATGCGGCGCGCGAATTCAACGCTGCTGCCGGCG
>DATAQN010000153.1:0-34527 GCA_036264635.1 Xanthobacteraceae bacterium
CTAGCTGCTGCCAGCACATCGGCGCTCCGGCCTTTTGCGCCGCAGCTTCGGGCGCGAGCGTTCTGTCCCAGTTGGCGCCGATGAAGCGCTGGCCGGTGATGCCGTCGGACGCGTTCGAGCAGAGCCAGAGTAAAGGCGCCACCATGACGTCCGGGGAAATCAGCTTGGAACGGTCCGGCGAAGCTGTATGTGACACGAGCCGCGTGTCGGCGGCGCCGCCCGGCACCAGCACATTGGCGGTGACACCGGTGCCGTCGAGCTCCTGTGCCATAGCGAGGAGATGCGCCTCGTTGGCGGCTTTGGAGCCGCCGTAAGGCTGCATGAAGCTCCGCCACATCGTATCGAGGCTCGTCGTCACGTTGATAATGCGGCCCCAATGCTGGGCGATCAGCGTCGGCAGCACCGCGCGCGTCATCAAAAAGGTGCCGATGACATTGACCTCGATGACGCGGCGAAATTCCTCCGGCGTCGTTTCCCATAATCTGCCGACCGGCCGCCCTTCGCCGCGCAAGATTCCGGTGCTGATGCCGGCATTGTTGATCAGAACGTCGAGACGGCTGAAACGCTCGGCGCAAGCGCGCACGATCTTCGGGCCGCTTTCGTCCCAGGAAATATCGGCAACGATGCCGAGGAAGCGCTCGCCTACGTCACGGTCTTCTGCGAGACCCTGCGTTTCTTCCAGAACCGTTCCGTCGAGCTCGACGCCGGCGACGCAGGCTCCGGCCGCGAGCAATCCGAGCGACATGACGCGGCCTAGTCCGCGGCCTGCGCCGGTGATGATGGCAACCTTTCCGTCAAGCGCTCCAACCATTTTGATAGCCCCAACCCAATGCGCCCCAACCACATATGTGGGGGAAGCGTTTTAGCTTCTCCACGCCCCGACAGCGAGATTAGATTTAATACGGATAAAGGTGACGACGGAAAAACGCGCCCGCACTGGCAAGCGCGCGCCGTCCGGCGTCGAGATGCGCGTTCCACATATGCCAAGCATGCGTCATATGCGGCCAAATCTCCAATGTGACAGCGACGTCAGCAGCGCCGGCAGCCGCGGCAAAGCGCGTTGCATCGGCAAGCAGCGTCTCCGCCGAGCCGACCTGAATGAGGACTGGAGGAAATCCTTCAAGATCAGAAAACAACGGCGAAATGCGCGGGTCTTTCCGGTCCATCCCGGCAGGTACATAGGCCGCGGCGAGTTCTTCCAGATAACCCTTATGGATCAAAGGATCGACGGCGTCCTTGGTCGCAAGCGTCGCGCCCGACATTGTGAGATCGGTCCATGGCGAGCAAAGCCAGGCGCATCCAGGTGGATCCTCGCCCTGCTCGCGCAGCCGATTGATCAGCGCGATGGTGAGTCCGCCACCGGCGCTGTCGCCGCCGACGGCGATATGCTGCGCGGCAATCCCTTTCGCGCGTAGAAAGCCCCAGGCGGACAAAGCATCGTCGAACGCTGCGGGAAACGGATGTTCGGGCGCCAAGCGGTAGGCGACGGCAAGCGTGCGGATTTTTGCCGCGCGTCCCGCTTCGGTCACCATGCGGCGATGGCTGACGATCGACCCCGAGCAATAGCCGCCGCCATGGAAGAACATGAGCACGCGCGAAGGATCGCTGCCCGGAATGATCGACCACTCGGCGGGCACGCCACCGGCCTCGACCGGCGTCAGCGCGACGTCGCCGGCGACCGGCCAGACCGAACCGACCTCCTCGATCCGCGCCCGCCGCTCAGCCCAGCCGACCGGCCGGGGCTTGGAACCCAAAAGCGCGCGAACGGCTTCGATTTCGCGCAGATCGGTTTCCGTCTGATCCATGGAAAGCCCCTGGGAAAGAAAGCTCCTCGGAAAGCCCGTTTTATGGGTCTTTTGTAGCCGTTTTGGTTCCGGGCGCGAAGGCCGGGCCGCCATTGTGCTTGTTGCGTGGGCGCGCCCCGCCGCTTATATTGGCCGGGACTTTCCTGTCATCGTCGATGACGTCAGTGGCTTCGCCCCCGCCGGGCGGGCGAAGCACAGAGGAGATTTACCCATGGTCACCGCCCCCCTGATGCCGAAAGCCACGGCCGTGTGGTTGGTCGAGAATACGTCACTGTCGTTCGACCAGATCGCCCAGCTCTGTCATTTGCATCCGCTGGAGGTGAAGGCGATCGCTGACGGCGACGCCGCCCAAGGCATCAAGGGCCTCGATCCGATCCTCACCGGCCAATTGACGCGCGAGGAGATCGCCGCCGCCGAGGCTGACCCCAATCACCAGCTGCACATCGCCGAGCCGAAAGTGCGCCTGCCCGAAGCCAAGCCCAAGAAGGGCCCGCGCTATACGCCGGTGTCGCGCCGCCAGGATCGGCCGAACGCCATCCTTTGGCTGGTGCGCAATCACCCTGAGCTCAAGGACAGCCAGATCATGCGGCTCGTCGGCACCACCAAATCGACGATCCAGTCGATCCGCGAGCGCACGCATTGGAATTCCGCCAATCTCACGCCGCTCGATCCGGTGACGCTCGGCCTTTGCTCGCAGATCGATCTCGATCTTGAAGTCCAGAGGGCGGCAAAAGAGAAGCCGGTTCCGATCGAGTCGCAGGGCGCGACCCTCCTGCCCGCCTCCGTCACCACCGCGCCGAAGGACGAGCCGGAGCCCGATCTGGTCAAGCCGAAACAGGGCGACGATCTCAATGTCGAGGCGGTCTTCGCCAAGCTCAAGCAGATCGGCGGCAAGAACGAGTAATATTCCGCCCCCGCTAGCGCGGGGCGGAAGTCTATCCCCGATCGTTCCTGAGCACGACGCAGGCGCCGCCGGCGGCCATCAGCTTGTTGCAGAATCTTTCGAGAAACGCGCGATCGTCGTCGCCGATGCGGATGTTGTAGCGCATCGCGTTGCCAAGCCCGATGCCGCGGCTTCTGATAACGATCGGCTCGCGATCGCCGATCACCGCCGCATATCTCTTCTGGATCGTGCGATAGATCGCCCAGGCCGTGCCCTCTGCCCAACTGGCCGCGAGTTGCATGCCCCACCGTGGCACATAGGCGGCGATGCGCTGCGCTTGCTCCTTCGGCGCGAGGATGAGATTGGCGAGCCGCGTGCACGGGATCCCTTGCGGAATCGTGGTCTCCGCGGTCTCCGGCGGCTTGGGCGAAGCCCAGTCGTCAGCGGTCCAGCCGGTGATGATGGCAACGTAGTTGCGCGTCTCGGCCGGCAGCGCACGGCGGCCGGCAAGCCAGGCGGCGACGCGTCCCGGTCCGGCATTATAGCCGGCCGCGGCGAGGCCGAGATTGCCGAACTGCGCTTTCAGATCGTGCAGATAGCTCGCTGAATTCTTCAAGGCCTCGATCGGATCGAACGGATCGATGAGTCCGCGATAATCGGCCGTCGCCGGCATGAATTGCGCGATGCCGCGCGCGCCCTTTGAGCTCACCGCCATGGCATTGAAGCGGCTCTCCTGCCAGATCACGCGCGCGAAGAACTCCACCGGCAAGCCGTTCTCGGCTGCGTCTTGTTCGAGCTCGCGGCAAATATCGTCGGCCGTCGGCGGCTTATGCGGCGTGAAGGCCTGCGCGGGAGGTTGCGCCGTCGGTTGATCGGCCTGTGCCGGCGGCGAAGCGGTGTTGTTTGGATCCGGCTTATCGGCTGCGGCCGGCGGATTCGGCGCTGCGGGTTTGTCGCCGGCGGCAGGTGGGTTCTGCGCCTCAGGTTTAGCGCCGGCGGCGGGAGTATTCTCAGGCTTGTCGTTTGTTGTTGCGGACTTCTCTGTCGCCGGCGGAGAGGCGCTCTCGACGGGGGCCGGACTTGCAGAATCTGCGGATGGCGCTGCCGGCGCGTTCGGAGGCGCTTGGGCATTCGCCGCGCTCAGCAGCGCCGCGGCGCATAAGATAAGCCCTGGTGCGGCGATACGCATCATGCCCGCTAACGTCTAAAACTAAAATTTGTGCCTGCTGTGACACCGTAACAAGCGCCAAAGCCGCCTCGGATCTCGCTTCACCTTCAAACAAAGCTAAAATCCAATTACGATCCGACTCCCTTGCCTTTCAGGGCCGTCCCGATCTCATCCAGGATTGCCGGGTCGTCGATGGTCGCGGGCATTTGCCACGCGTCACCGTCAGCGATTTTCTTGATCGTGCCGCGCAGGATCTTGCCCGAGCGCGTCTTTGGCAGCCGCCCAACCGTGATCGCGAGCTTGAATGCCGCCACCGGGCCGATCCTGTCGCGGATCAGCGCCACGCATTCTCTTTCGACGTCCGTCGGCGGCCGATTGACGCCGGATTTCAGGACGATGAAGCCGCATGGCACTTCGCCCTTGAGCTCGTCCTTGATGCCGAGCACGGCGCATTCGGCGACGTCCGGATGCGCGGCCAGAACTTCTTCCATGCCACCCGTCGACAATCTGTGACCGGCGACATTGATGATGTCGTCGGTGCGGCCCATGACGAAAACATAGCCGTCCTCGTCTTTGAAGCCGGCATCGGCGGTTTTGTAATAGCCGGGAAATTCCTCGAGATAACTCTCGCGCATGCGGGCCTCCGCCTGCCACAGCGTCGGCAGGCAGCCGGGTGGCAGCGGCAGTTTCAGCACAATTGAGCCCATCTTGTTGGCTGGTTGCTCGTGATTGCCTTCGTCGACGACGCGGATGTCGTAGCCTGGCATCGCCACCGTGGGTGAGCCGTGCTTCACCGGCAATTGGCCAAGTCCTATCGGATTGCCGGCGATGCACCAGCCGGTCTCGGTCTGCCACCAGTGATCGATCACCGGCACTTTCAGAAGCTGCTCGGCCCAGTCAAGGGTCGGCGGATCGGCGCGCTCGCCGGCGAGAAACAGCGTGCGGAATTTTTTGAGATCATGCTGCGCCAGGAGCTTGCCCCGCGGATCTTCCTTCTTGATGGCGCGAAATGCGGTCGGCGCAGTGAACAGAGACACCGCGCCATGTTCGGCGATCACGCGCCAGAAAGCGCCGGCATCCGGCGTGCCGACCGGCTTGCCTTCGTAAAGGATCGAGGTCGCGCCATGCAGAAGCGGCGCATAGACGATATAGGAATGGCCCACCACCCAGCCGATATCGGATGCTGTCCACCACACCTCGCCGGGCGCGACGCCGTAGAGATTTTTCATCGACCATTTCAGCGCGACCATATGCCCGCCATTGTCGCGCATCACGCCTTTCGGCCGTCCGGTCGTACCCGACGTGTAGAGAATGTAGAGCGGATCGGTCGCCTTGACCGGCACGCAATCCCAGGCCGAGCGGGCGTGAACGAGCGCGTAGTCGCGCATCGCCGCCCAATCGCGATCGCGGCCTTCGATCAGCGCGGCTTCGGCTTGCGGCCGCTGCAGGATGAGACAGGTCTGCGGCTTGTGCTTGGCGAGTGCGATCGATTCATCGAGCAGCGGCTTATAGTGCACGATGCGGCCCGGCTCGAGGCCGCAGCTCGCCGACAAGATCACTTTCGGCGTGGCGTCGTCGATGCGGGTGGCGAGCTCGCGCGCGGCGAAGCCGCCGAACACCACCGAGTGGATGGCGCCGATGCGCGCGCAAGCGAGCATCGCGATCACCGCTTCCGGCACCATCGGCATATAGAGAATGACGCGATCGCCTGTTTCGACGCCGAGATCGCGCAACATGCCGCCGAGCACCTGCGTTTCGGTGAGAAGGCGGTGATAGGTGATGGTGCGCTTTACGCCGGCGAGCGGCGAATCGTAGATGAT
Source organism: Xanthobacteraceae bacterium (assembly GCA_036264635.1). GTDB lineage: Bacteria > Pseudomonadota > Alphaproteobacteria > Rhizobiales > Xanthobacteraceae > BOG-931. Next base: position 5,677 of record DATAQN010000153.1, read on the forward strand.
GGCCGCCTGCTCGCCGCGCCCGGCATCGACCTGACGGTCCACCGCATTAAAGCAGGTGTTGCAGACGCCGTCGGGAAACCAGCGGCCGTAAATTCCGGCCTTGGGATCGAACACCGTTTTCGGCTTTTCATACCAGGCGATGTCGGCGGCTGCCTCGCCCCAGAACGCCTGCGGATCACGTTGCCATCGGGCATAGACTTCCTGATAGTGGCTGGTTCGGGCGTCCATGTGACTGCCTCCGCTGCCTCCCGGCACATTTTTCGTCACCCTGAGGTGGCCGCGCATAGCGCGGCCCTCGAAGGGTCTGGGCCCGGGCCGTCCAACCTTCGAGGCCCGCTTCGCTCGGACCTCAGGATGACGGATCGCAGGCTTCTGCATTCTGAAGAGCCTATTCTGAACCGCACGCGCGTCATTGCAAGCGGCGATGCAGGGAAGCATCCTAGGGGCGAAGATTTGCACCTCGCCGCTGGCCCAACCGCCGCGCTTTGATCTATGCCAGCCCTCACCTTCCGCCATTGGTTCAATTCGACCCGTGATCACCGACCCGTTTTTCTATCTTCTGGCAATTCCGGCCGTGATCCTGCTCGGCCTCGGCAAAGGCGGCTTTGTCGGTGTCGGCATGATCGCGACCCCGCTTCTGGCGCTCGCGGTGCCGCCGCTGCAGGGGGCAGCGATCCTGCTGCCGATCCTGATGTGCCAGGACATCATCTCGATCTGGACCTATCGCCACCGCTGGAGCGCCTGGAATCTGAAAGTGCTGATGGCCGGCTCGCTGTTCGGCGTCGGCGCCGCGACCCTGTTCGCCAGTTCAGTGTCGAACGCCGCTATCGAGGTGACGATCGGCGTCATCGGTCTTGCCTTCGTGTTCTATACCTGGTTCGGGCCGTGGCTGTGGCCTTCGCAGCGCCGGGTCGCGGACAAGCCGCACCGGCCGCCGGTGCCGCTCGGCATGCTGTGGGGCGCGTTGTCCGCCTTCATGTCGGTTCTGATTCAGGTCGGGGCGCCTCCGTTCCAGATCCATATCCTGCCGCAGCGGCTCGACAAGCTGACACTCGTGGGCACCAGCGTCATCTTTTTCGCCTTCGTGAACTGGATGAAGGTGCTGCCCTATTTCTTTCTCGGACAGTTCTCGCCGCGCAACTTTGCCACCTCGCTCGCGCTGTTGCCGCTCGCGGTTGTGGCCAATTTCTTGGGCATCTGGCTGGTACGCAAAACGCCGCAAGAGCGGTTCTATCAGATCTCTTATATGCTGATGTTTCTCATTTCTCTCGGCCTGCTGTGGCAGGGCTGGCGAAGCCTGGAATAGTTGCCGACTGCCGCTCGCTATTCGCTTTCCGCGGGATTTGCTAAGCTTGCCGAAAAGTAGGGAGGACAATCATGACGACGCCCTACGACATCGGCCTCGATCGCAATGCGGCGAATTTTCAGCCGCTGACGCCGCTGTCGTTTCTGGAGCGCGCGGCGGAAGTTTATCCGGATCAGACCGCCATCATCCACGGCGCGCGCTCCTGGACCTATGACGAATTCTTCGCCCGCACCAAAAAGCTCGCCTCGGCGCTTGCAAAATGCGGCATCAAGCGCGGCGATACGGTGTCGGTCGTATTGCCCAATGTGCCGGCGATGCTCGAAGCGCATTACGGTGTGGCCATGGCCGGCGCAGTGCTTAATTCCATCAACACCCGGCTCGACGCTGCGATCATCGCGTTTCAACTCGACCACGGCGAAGCCAAAATCGTCATCACCGACCGCGAATATTCCAAGGTGGTGAAAGCCGCGCTGTCGCTGTGCAAGGTTAAGCCGCTTGTCATCGACTATGACGATCCGGAATTCACCGGCGCCGGCGAACGGCTCGGCACGCTCGAATACGAGGAATTCCTTGCCGAAGGCGATGCCGATTTCGCCTGGCTGATGCCGCAAGACGAGTGGGACGCCATTGCGCTCAATTATACGTCAGGCACGACCGGCGATCCGAAAGGCGTCGTCTATCACCATCGCGGCGCCTACCTGCTCGCCATGGCCAATGTCATCACTTGCAGCATGGGCAAGCATCCGGTCTATCTGTGGACGCTGCCGATGTTCCACTGCAACGGCTGGTGCTTTCCGTGGACAGTATCGGTGGTCGCGGGCACGCATGTGTGCCTGCGCGCGGTGCGCGCCGCGCCGATCTTCGATTCGATCGCTCAGCACAAGGTCACGCATCTGTGCGGCGCTCCGATCGTGATGTCGACGCTGCTCAATGCCGCGCCGCAGGAGCGCAAACCGCTGCCGCATCAGGTCGAGTTCGTCACCGCGGCGGCGCCACCGCCGGAAGCGGTGCTGGCGGAAATGAAGGCCGCGGGCTTCAACGTGACGCATGTTTATGGCCTGACCGAAACCTACGGGCCGGCCAGCGTCAACGATTGGCACCACCAGTGGAACGCGCTCGATCCGACCGAACAGGCGGCAAAGAAAGCGCGCCAGGGCGTGCGCTATCCGGTGCTCGAGGCACTCGACGTGCTCGACCCGCAAACCATGCAGCCGGTGCCGCGCGACGGCGAGACGCTCGGGGAAGTCATGTTCCGCGGCAATGTGGTGATGAAGGGCTATCTCAAAAACCCGGCTTCGACTGCAAAGGCCTTCGAGGGCGGCTGGTTTCATTCCGGCGATCTCGGTGTCATCCATCCGGACGGCTACATTCAGCTGAAAGACCGCTCCAAGGACATCATCATCTCCGGCGGCGAGAACATTTCCTCGATCGAGGTCGAGGATGCGCTGTACAAGCACCCTGCCATCGAGATCGTCGCCGTGGTGGCCAAGCCCGATGACAAATGGGGCGAAACGCCTTGCGTGTTCGTGGAACTCAAGCCCGGCGCCACGGCAAGCGCCGAGGATTTGATCGCCTGGTGCCGCAACCACCTCGCCGCCTATAAATGCCCGCGGCACGTAGTGTTTGCCGAGATTCCAAAAACCTCGACCGGCAAGATTCAGAAATTCAAGCTGCGCGAGATGGCGAAGGGGTTGTGAAGTGCGCTTCGCGCCGGCCGGCTCGATCAGCGCGCGTTGGCATCACTCCGATAAACAGAAAAATAAGAACAGCCTCGTCGCCTCCACTCTTCGCCCGGGGCGAAGAACAATATCCTGTGGGAGCGAGCGAAAGAGAATTCGCCGCGTGACTGGACGTTAGATCAATGAACGAGAGCTTCGTGCCGAAGGCGAGCGATCTCGTCCTTCACGTATAATTTCCTTCGTTTCAATTCTAAGAGTTGGAGGTCGTCTGTGGAGGGGTGGGCCAGCGCTTCTGAGATTTGTTGTTCGAGCGCTTCGTGACGTTTCTCAAGTTCTGCAAGATGCGACTCAATCGCCATGTCTCCTGCCTCCTTGCGTCAGTAATTTCCGGGTAAGATCATCCTACTCCACGCCACAACAGGCAAGCCTAGTACGGCTTTAGCGTTACGGAAATCCCCACTGTGCATCAGTTTGGTGCAATCGAATTCCCAAGGCCCCGGCGCACATTCCCATAAGCCGCCCCAAATCCAAAAACCGCACTGGAATCATAAATTTGCGCAACCCTTTGATTTTAAACTTGGGGCCGATACATCCGGCAACACTTATGGTGGAATATCTCCGGCCGGGCTTGTGGGGACCAACTAAAAGGCGATAATCCGCAAGGAACTCACTGGCTTATCAACCGGTCGGAAGCCCGCCGGTTCCGATCGCGCGAGGATTGCGGCAAGTCCCACATAGGCAAGTCCCACATAGGCATGGCCGAATAGGCACGGCCGAATAGGCATGACCCAAGAGGAAGAAAACGAGCTACGGGCTCAGCTTGGGCGCCTGAATCAGGAACATCGCGACCTCGATGCCGCGATTGCTGCGCTGCAGGATGCGCCGGGCTCTGATCTTCTCCAGGTGCAGCGGCTGAAAAAAAAGAAGCTGCAGCTGCGCGATCGCATCACCTTCATCGAAGATCAGCTCACGCCGGACATCATTGCCTAGGGCCATGATCCCCAAAAGCTTGCCTTCGGGCGTGATCCGAGGGTGGAAACCGGCTTTCGGAAAAGATCATGCGCAAACGAAAAATCTAGACCTTGATCCAACTCAATTGAATTGGATCAAGGTCTAGCGTGGGATCCGCCCTCTCGGCGCTGCGCCTTGCGCGCATACATCGAGGCATCTGCCCGCGCCAGCACCTCGGCCGGCGTATCGAGCGCGCCGAGCAGCGTCATTCCCGCCGAGGCGCCGACGACCAGGGTCGAGCTATTCCAGCGCACCGGCGTGGCATAGATTGCAGCTTCGAGCGCGTCCGCCTTGGCAGCAGCGGCCACGCCGTTGACGTTCCACAACAGCACGGCGAATTCGTCGCCGCCCACGCGCGCGACGATATCGGATGTTCTGACATGGCGGACGAGCGCTGTGGCGAGCGCTTTGAGAACGGCATCGCCGGCCGCATGGCCGTGCCGATCGTTCACCGGCTTAAAGCTATCGAGATCGATATAGATCAACGCCGCGCTCGTGCCGTAACGTTTGACGTAAGCCAGCGAACGTTCGAGCTCCCGCTCGAAACCGCGCCGGTTGCGGATCTCCGTCAAGGGATCGATGTCGACCCGCGCTTCGAGCTCGACAATTCGCGCGCGCGAAGCTTCAAGCTCGGTCGCCAGCGCATCGACCTCCGCTGCAAGCTGCATGGCGACGGACGGCGCCTTTGCTCGTACTCCTTGCCGCTTCGCCTCGCGCGGTTTCGGCTCACGCCGTTTCAGCTCGTGTCCTGCAGACCGCTGGGAAGTACCGAGCTTGGACGATTGCGCGCTGCGCGATCTCGGCTTCGTGCGGCCGGCGGCAATCGGCTTACGGCCGGGCTTCGCCGTTTTGCTGGACTTCATGAAAGGGCGTTCCCCACCGCGCGAATCGCGAAGCGAGCATAGCCTTTGGCCTGTTCCGGTTCAGCGCCCACTTTAGCGCCTGCGTGGACGACGCCTAACTGAATGATCGCAGCGGCGCGCCATGAAAAATGGCGGGATTCAGGCGTTTTTGTTCAGTCTGTGTTCACACGTAAGTGGGAACTTTACCGGTCCAGGGGCGGTTTAGGGGCGGTTAAGTTTGGGAAGACCCATTATCGAGGTGATGTCATGAGAAAGGTTCTGACTGCTCTTGCGGTGGCGGGAAGTCTTGCCGTGGCGACAGTGGCAACCTCAGCTCCGGCGCTCGCTTGGCGCGGCGGCTGGGGTGGCTGGCATGGCGGCGGCTGGGGCTGGGGTGGTCCAGCACTCGGCTTTGCTGCCGGCGCTCTTGTCGGCAGCGCTTTGGCGGCGCCTTACTACGCGGGTGGCTACGGTTATCCATATGGCGGCGGCTATTACGGTTATGCTGCGCCGTATCCCTATTACGGTGGGCCCACCTGCGCGTGGCGCAGTGTTTGGAATGGCTACACCTGGGTCCGCGCCTGCATCTGAGACCGCAGGGCCTAAGGCGCAGTCGCAGTTGCGTGGGGCTTTTGCACAGAACTTGCGGCGTCTCTGTCGCGAGACGCCGTAAGTCGTTACCATACCATGTAGAATGCGCCTTCGGCACCTAACTTCCGCCAAATAGTCGCAGTCCAATGAAGAGAGTGGGTGACACCATCAGTCGGGGGTTTACGGGGACTTCCCGCTTATCCACGTTCCGGATCGGCGCCCGGCCGGTCGCAAGAGGAAAATCATGCATAAGTCGCTCTTAGGGCTCGCCGCGGCCGGTGCCGTGGGGCTCGCCACTTTGGCCGGCCCGAGCCCCGCGAATGCGGGCTGCTATGGCTGCGCCGTAGGCGCCGGAGTTGTCGGCGGCCTTGCCGCGGGCGCGATCATCGGCAGCGCCATTGCCAACAGCCCGCCCCCGCCGCCGCCGCCCTATTACGGGCCGCCGCCGGCGGCTTACGGCCCGCCCCCGGGCGCTTACGGCCCACCGCCTCCGGGCGCCTACGGACCGCCGCCCGGCCCGGGCTATGCGCAACTCGCCCCCGGCTGCTACTGGGGCCACCGCAAAGTCTGGGTTGAAGGCGCTGGCTATCGTTGGCGCACCGTGCAGGTTTGCCAGTAACTCGGATCTGACCGCGACGGATTTGTCCGCGGCAGATCTGCTCTGACACGGCCCTCGTGATGAACCTGAATTCCAACCGGTCGGCTGCCACAGCCGGCCGGTTTGTTTTTGGGCCTTCACGATTGATTGGTGACCTCGCCAGTATGGCTATCCGCGCGCACCAATTCGGCCTATCCATTCCGCGATGACAGTCGGGGCTCCACGAGGTACGGCGGCGGCCGGCGCAGGACCAATGCAGCGCCTTGCCGATCATATGCGCACGATCCTGGCCGCGCTGGCGGCACGTGCCTCCTTCATCGTGCCAAGCCTGCGCACGCGTGGAGGCAAGACCATGCTCGGTTGGATTGCCGCGATCGCGCTTGTCCTTTACGTCGCGCTTTCGGCAACGGTGTATCTCGCGCAGCGCTCGCTGATGTATTTTCCCGACACGGCGCACGTGACGCCGGCCGCGGCCGGATTGCCGCAAGCCGAAGAAGCGCCGCTCACGACGGCGGACGGCACGCACATTCACGTCTGGCACGTTCCGCCGCGCGACAACAAACCGGTCATCCTGTTCTTCCACGGCAATGGCGGATCGCTCGCGGGCGAAGTCGATCGCTTCCGCCGGCTGACCAGTGACGGCATCGGCCTCGTCGGCGTCGAATATCGCGGCTACGGCGGCAACGAAGGTTCGCCGACCGAAGAGGGTCTGATCGAAGACGCGGAGGCGGCCTATGCGTTCGCCACGGCGCATTACCCCGTGCAGCAAATCGCCGTCTGGGGCGGCTCGCTTGGGAGCGGCGTCGCGGTGGCTCTGGCCGCCGAAAAGCCCGTCGGCCGCCTCATCCTGGAAGCGCCGTTCACGTCGGCGGAAGCGGTCGGCGCGCGGCGTTATTGGTATCTGCCGGTGCGCTTTTTGATGAAGGATCAGTTTCGTTCCGACGAGCGCATCGGCAAAGTGAAAGCGCCGTTGTTGATCTTGCACGGCGCGCTCGATCGTACAGTGCCTTATGACATGGGCGAGCAGTTGTTCGAGCTTGCCAACAAGCCCAAACACATCGCGCGTTTTCTCGACGGCGACCATGAGGATCTCGACTCCCACGGGGCGCTAGATGCCGTCGCGCGCTTTCTCGCCGGTGATTTGGATTAACAGCTGCATCCTTCGAGGCTCACTGCGCTCGCGCCTCAGGGTGACGGATGCCTAAAATGTCGGATAGCTCTGGCCGATCTTGCCGCCGACGCGCGCGAAGCCGGTCTGCGCCGGCTCATATTTATTGTTGATATTGAGCGCCTTGGCATAAGAGCCCGCCGCCTTGTCCTTGGCGCCGATCCGCTCATAAGCAAGGCCGCGGCTGGCCCAGGCGTGCATATCGGTCGGACTGAGCTGCACCGCCTGATCGAGATCGTCGGTGGCCGACTTGTTGTCGCCGATGGCGAGATAGCTCAGCCCGCGCGCGACGAAGGGATCCGCCTTCTGGCCGTTGAGCGCGATCGCCGTCGAGAAATCGTCGATGGCGAATGAGTGCTGGTTCTGACTCTGGTAGAGCAGCCCGCGATTGTAATAGGACTCGGCATTGTCCGGCTTCAGCGCGATCGCCTTGTTGAAGTCGCCGAGCGCTAGGCTCGATTTGCCCTGTTCGCGATAGACGATGCCGCGGCCGAGATAAGCCGGCGAATAGGAGGCATCGATCGCGAGCGCCTTGTTGTCGTCGGCGAGCGCAAGGTCGAGGCGGTTGGTCTTGCGATAAATGAGAGCGCGGTTGGCGTAGGCTTGCGCGTAATTGGGATCGAGGCTCACCGCTTTGGTGAAATCGGCAAGCGCCTGGTCATTGCGGCCGGTCTCGCCATAGACGGTGCCGCGCATATTGTAGGCCTGCGGATCCGCCGGATGCTTCTCGATGACTTCGCTCAGCGATTCCAGGTTCGATTGCGATCCGACATAGGGGCCGGTGTCATTATCGACGCCGGACGGATTGCCGAGCGTGGTACAGCCGGCAAGTGCCAACACCGCCGCGCCCACGAGCGCCGTCACGATGAAGGCTGCACGCGCCTGCAATCGCGACGGAATGCGGCCGACTGTGTTTTTCTCAGCGCCAGCTGCTCGTGTCATCTGATGCCCCGCGGCATCACGCCTCTCTGCTCATGGTCACGTTTTCGTGCATGGCGGAAAACCGATAATAGCCCACGGCGCCAAAAAAACGGCGCCAGCCGAAACGGCGATCGGCAATCGGCCCGACCGCGGGCTCGATGCTGAGGCGGCAAAAAGCCAGAGCCTTACCGGTTCATCCCGTCAGGAGAACCGGTAAGGCTCTGGCCGCGCGACCGAAAATCTTAAAGTCGAAGATCAGCCGAAACGCGGTGTCCGCGCCGGGCCGCCCGAACGGCCGCCAGCGCCGGGACCACCCACGGTGGGCTTCGGCTTCATCGGCAAGAGGCCTTCGCGCTGCAGCCGCTTGCGGGCCAGCTTGCGCGCCCGGCGGATTGCTTCCGCCTTCTCGCGCGCTTTCTTTTCAGAGGGTTTTTCGTAATGGCCGCGGAGCTTCATCTCGCGGAAAATGCCCTCGCGCTGCATCTTTTTCTTCAGCGCCTTGAGGGCCTGGTCGACATTGTTGTCACGGACAAGAACCTGCACGCGTGCTCCTTTTGCAGTCGGTTCGTGGGATTGCTGAGCGGGGTTGGGGCGCTACGCCCGAACCACGTTGGCGGGGCGTGTAGCAGAATAAGGCAACAAAGTCCATAAGCCCGCGCCACAGGCGCTCTTCCGGGGTCAAGAGAGCCTTCAAAAGACCCTGGTGACATGGCCCATTTTGCGCCCGGGCCGGACCGCGCCCTTGCCGTAAAGGTGCACCGCTGCCCCCGGCACGGCGAGCCATTTTACATAGTCTTCGACCTCGGCCCCGATCAGATTGATCATTTCCACCCGGCCATACCGGACCGGCTTGGCCAGCGCCCAGCCGGCGACCGCCCGGATATGCTGCTCGAATTGCGAGATCGAAGCGCCGTCCAGCGTCCAATGGCCGGAATTGTGCACCCTGGGCGCAATTTCATTGACCAGAATACCGCCGTCGCGCAGCACGAACATCTCGACCGCGAGCACGCCGACATAGCCGAATTTCTCCGCGATGGTTCCGGCAATGCGCAGCGCTTCCCGCGCCCCCGCCTCCGAGACCGCCGCCGGAACGCGCGACACCTTTAGAATGTGATCGCGGTGCTCATTCTCGGTGACATCGTAGCACTCGATCGCACCGTCCTGCCCGCGCGCCGCCACGACAGAGACTTCGCGCTCGAACGGGACGAAAGCTTCCAGAATACAGGGCTGGCCGCCGACGTCGCGCCAGGCAACCTCCGGATCAGTGCCGTTTTTGATCGTGAGCTGGCCCTTACCGTCATAGCCGAAGCGCCGGGTCTTCAGCACAGCCGGCCGGCCGACGCGCTCCAGCGCGTGCTTGAGTGCCGCGGCCTCGCCGACATCGGCGAAGGGCGCGGTACCGATACCAAGGCTGGTGACAAATTTCTTCTCGGCAAGACGGTCCTGCGTGATCGCGAGAATCTTCGGATCGGGCAAAACCGGCACGCGGGCCGCGAGGAAGGTTGCGGTCTCCGCCGGCACGTTCTCAAACTCGTAAGTGACGACGTCGACATCGGTGGCGAAACGGTCGAGCGCTTCGGTGTCGGTATAGTCCGCGCAGGTGACGCGATGCACGACGTCGAACGCCGGCGAATCCGGGCTCGGCGAAAAGATATGGCACTTGAAGCCGAGGCGCGCCGCGGCGAGCGCCAACATCCGGCCGAGCTGACCGCCGCCGAGGATGCCAATCGTGGCCCCGGCCTCGAGTGCGGAAGGCGCCGTGCTCACGCTCCGTCCTTCGGTTTCTCGGCAACAGAGGAAGTCTGCCGCGCCCGCCACGCTTCGAGCCGGCCGCCCAAAGCCGGATCGCTCAGCGCCAGGACGCTGGCCGCAAGCAGCGCGGCATTGATCGCCCCCGCTTGGCCGATGGCAAGCGTGCCGACCGGGATACCGGGCGGCATCTGCACGATGGAATAGAGCGAATCTTGTCCCGACAGCGCCTTGGATTCCACCGGCACGCCGAACACCGGAAGGCTCGTCAGCGATGCTGTCATTCCCGGCAGATGCGCGGCGCCGCCCGCTCCCGCGATGATGACCTTGAACCCTTCGGCCTTCGCGCCTTTGGCGAATGCATAAAGCCGCTCAGGCGTACGGTGCGCAGACACGATGCGCGCGTCATAAGCCACGCCGAGCGCGTCGAGCGTTTCGGCGGCATGTTTCATGGTCGCCCAGTCGGACTGGCTGCCCATGATGATGGCAACTGATTTTGCTTCTTTTGCTTCCGGCGGCGCCACGCGAAAGGTCCCCTGCGCGAAGGAAGCGCCGGATTATAGGCCCGCGCCTTGGCGTTACAAGGCGGCTATGATGATGTCACCAGTCATTTGGTTAAGATGGCGCAAGCAGGCCTACTACCAAGACGGGGCCACTACCAAGGTGGGGCCACTAGCAAGGACGGGCCACTACATTGAACAGCAGGACATTCGGAGCCACATCCCGATGCAGATGAGCCAATACCATTACCTGCCGCTGGCCCCCGGCTTTTTCGCCATCCTGATCGGCCTTTTTGTCATCGTGCTGGTGCTGCGCTCGGTGCGCTTTGCCTATGAAAGCCTGGGCGTGAGTTCGGGCACCGCCATGTGGCTGTTATTCGCCTCGCTCGTCGGCAGCATCTTCAATATCCCCATCGCCCAATTGCCGCCGGAGCGGGTGATGTCCGACCAGATCGTCAATTTCTTCGGCATGCAATATGAGGTTCCGGTCGTCAACGATCTCGCCGGCACGGTGATCGCAGTCAATGTCGGCGGTGCCGTGATCCCGACACTGATGTCGCTCTATCTTCTCGCCACGCACAACCTTTGGGCCAAGGGCCTGATCGCGACCGTGATCGTTGCCGTGGTGCTGCATTTGCTCGCCGATCCGGTGCCCGGCCTCGGCATCGCCGTGCCGGTCTTCGTGCCGGTCGTGGTCACAGCGGCGGTCGCGCTGTTGCTGACGCGCAGAGAGGCAGCCCCCCTGGCTTATATTTCCGGCAGCCTCGGCACTTTGATCGGCGCCGATCTTTCGAACCTCGACAAGGTGCGTGGCCTGGGTGCGCCGGTCGCCTCCATTGGCGGCGCCGGCACGTTCGACGGCATCTTCCTCACCGGGATTCTTGCCGTGTTGATCGCCTGCCTGTTTCCGCATCCGCGGCAGCCGCAGTGGCAGTAACGGCGCGCGGGCCTAGACCTTGATCCGGTTCAATTGAACCGGATCAAGGTCTAGATTCTTAGTTTGAGCATGATCTTTTCCGAAAACCGGTTTCCACTTTTCGGGATCATGCTCTAAGCCTGCGCCATCACGGCAGCATGAATGGCCTTGCAGTGACGCGCGATATTGTCGTGCGCCTCGACGAATTGCTTGAGCGGCGTGTCGATCGAGTAGAAATAAATATTGGCGATGAAGCCGTAGATGCCGGCGTCAATGCTGGTCGGATGCGGCCCATGAAGATATCCCGATGGCGGGATGAGATTTGCCAGCACCTGTAAATCGGCAAGTCCGCGGGCCAAGGCGGCATCCGGCGCGTAACGGCCGATGCCCTGAAAATGATAACGCTGCGCATTGAACTCGCGCGCCTTTTGCAACACGGCCGCGGTGAGGCTCGGATGTTGCCGCAAGAGCGCATCATGAAATGCCGGCCAGTAGCGATCGTCCTTCCAGCGCGAATAGGACATGACCCAATAGAGATCGTCGAGCATGCGCGTGAGCATAAGATTAGTGTCGCGCTGCGCCATGGTCAGAGCGTCATCGATGGCCAGACGATATTTGCGGGTGAGGAAAGCGATGATCGTGTCGCTGTCGCCGACGGTTTCGCCGTCATCGACGATATAAGGCAGCTGGCCGCGCGGCGCAGCGGACGCATCGACGATGTGTTCATGCTTGAACGGCACGCCGCACAAGCGCAAGAATGCAAACACTTTCAGCCCGTAGCCGTTATTGTCCGCAACACCGAACAGTTCGGGATAGGAATAGAGCGTCAGCATGGCGCACACGGGGTTGCCGCAAGCTTCTGCGAGAATGAATTGTGAGACAATGTACGGCCGGCCGGCAACTTGCAAGACGGCCGGCAAAGACGTCTGATGCGACGGATGCCACCGTTAGAGACTGACTGCGATGCCCGACCCTTCCGATATCAAAGACTATCACGCCCACATCTATTACGACCCTACGACCAGCCGCCACCGCGCCGAGCGGCTGCGCCTTCGCGTCGCTGAATTGTTTCCTGCGGCCAGGCTCGGGCGCTGGCACGACGAACTCGTAGGACCGCACCCGCAATCCATGTATCAGATCGCATTTCCCACCGAGGTGCTGTCGTCCTTCGTGCCGTGGCTGATGCTCAACCGTGACGGATTGACCGTGCTGCTTCACCCCGAGACCGGGGACGATCTGACCGACCACACTGCGCACGCGGCCTGGTTCGGCGCGGTGCTGCCGCTTCGGCTCGAGACCTTCAAGAAGGCCTGAAGCGAATTCGCCGCATTTTATTGGCGGAACCGCGACCGCGCGAAATCGTTGAATTTTCATTGAAAATGGAGGAAGTCATGCGAACGGTATTAACCGCTTTGAGCCTTGCCGCCGGCATCGGCCTTATGCTTTGCCAGAGCGCGTCAGCGCTTCCCGCCGCTGCCGGCGCGATTGAACAATCTGTATCCGGCGCATCGCCTATCCAGCATGTGCAATTTTACGAACGGCACACGCGCCACGGTCTCGTGAAGTGTTATCGGGAATTCGTCGTCGGCCGCTACGTCTGCCACCACGTCTGGTGATGGCAATTCTCACAGGCCCAATTCTCACAGGCCCCTGTCGCGTTTGATGCGATCGATATAATCCGCAATGTCGGGCGGCAGGGATTGCAGCCCCGTCCGCCCGGCAGCCGACAAATAGGGCCGCAGCTTCGAGCCGACGAGAAAGCCCGGCTGCCGATCGTCCGGAATGAGGCGGTCGAAGACGACAACGATCAGCACAGCGACGAGAAAGATGCGTGCGGCGCCGAGCACCGCGCCCGCAAGCCTGTCGAAGACACCGATATCATCGCCGGCCAGCTCGTTGATCAGAGCCCGCAACAGGGCGCTGATGAGCAGGCCGAGCCCGAGGAAGACGACAAACAGCGCGATCCAGGTCTCGTCGGACGATGGATTAACCTGTCCTAAAACCAGAGGCGTCAAGCGCGGCGTCAGCGCGACGGCGATTGGCGCGGCAATCAGATAGGCCAGTATGGCGGCGAGGCTTCGCAACAGGCCCGCCGTAAAGCCGATGGCGATAGCGAGCAGCGTGACGACGGCAACAACGGCATCGAACGTATTCATCGGGGGGGCACGGCCAAGCAATTTCTCGTGAATGAAGGCTTTCGCAGATCGCCTCAATGAACCGAATACGACGCCAACGGTTTATTGCCGATGAAATTGAGATTCGGAGATCGGATCATGAAAAAGCTTCTCATCGCGGCCGCGTTCGTCATGGCCGGAACGTCGGCGGCGCTGACGCAGGGCTATGTTTATTACGGCATGCCCTATTACGCCGCACCGTATGCTTATACCTACGTGCCGGCGTACGCCCCTCCTCCTCCCGTCTACTACGCGCCAAGTGTCTGGTACCGCCCATACGGTGCCAATGATATATCCGGTAACAGCGTACGGCAGCCGAACCCGCGTTCGACGATCGAGGCGGTCCGCTGATCCTGTTCCGGCGTCACTGCGGCTTGACGTGCCGGATGACGTGCTTGAGTTGATTACAGTTCTGACACTGCCCGGAATCGCGCTGAAACAAATTCGTCACCGCGAGCGTCGCGGTGACGAGTTGCACCTGCTGACGCCATTTCAGTCCGAGCTGATCCTGAATGCATTGATCGCAATACATTGCGCGCTCGTGGCCGACAAGGAATTCGGCGATCCGTTCCGGCACGGTTCGTGTCGCCCCGGCGAAACGAAGCACCGGGCGATCCGGCGGCGTGCTTTCAGCCATAGAATCGCCCTGTGCCGGCGGCGCAGAGGCGGCATGGCGCAGGCGGCGAATACCGTCCACCAGATATCCAGACAGCAAAGCTGCAGCGAGAAAGATCAGAAGCGCCAGAACATCGCGCCAATGGTCGATGCGAAAGCTGAAAGCCGGCGCGAAGCAGAAGAACTCCGCAGCGAACGCGCTAGCGAAAGCCGCGATCATGCCCTGCTCGAAATTCCACAACAGCGTCGCCACCAAAACCGGAATGAAATAGAGCGCGAGCACGGCGGCGGACGGTACGGTGCCGGCGATAAGGGCCACGCAGAAAGTCAGCGCGGCAATAATCGACAGATTGCCAAGCGTGGCGACGAGGAGCGCCCGGCTCTTTCGCCTTCGCTCATGGGGTTTCAGCGGACGCACGTTCGGTCCGGCAATTTCACGTGTCATTTCGGCAATTACTAACCCCGGCGGAGGCCCGGCCAAGGCCGGCCCTCCCACGATTTTCGAACAATGCGAACAACTTAGTGGCGTCATCGGCGACGTAGCGTGTTCACCTTCGATCACCGAGTTACGAAACCATAGCAAAGCTTTGTCGAGAGGTAAAATCATCTCGGAACTTTGATCTGGCGCGCGGTGGCGGTTTGCCGCACGCACAAGTCGTGACAACATCATGACGAGCGCTTGGCGGTCACGACGAACGCGACGGCGTCGATATTTGACTTTGTCAACTATTTGGCCGAGACTGATCGGCGCCGGTTCAATTGCTCGTTTTTTAGGGTCTGCATGTCCGCTTTCACTCCCGGTCAGCATCGTTCGCGTGTCGCAATCATCGGACTTGGCAGTATCGGCGGCGTCGCCGCCGCCTGCCTCGCTGCGGCAGGACGCCACGATGTCGTCGCCTGTTTGCGTCGGCCGCTCGACCGCCTCACGCTCGACCGGCCGGAGGGCACCGCCGACGTCCCGCTCAAGAGTCTTACCGATCCCGCGCGCGCCGAAGCCGCCGACTGGGTGCTGCTCTGCACCAAGACACATCAAACGGAAACGGCGGCGCCGTGGCTGGCGCGCCTGTGCACGCCGCAAACACGTGTCGCGGTTCTGCAGAACGGCATCGACCACGTCGCCCGCGTCGCGCCGCTTGCCAATGGCGCCGCGGTGCTGCCTATCATCGTCTATTACAACGGCGAGCGGCTCGCTCCGGATCATGTCCGCATGCGCCGCGCCAGCGCCAACGATATCGTCGTGCCGGATGATGACGCCGGCCGGGCCTTCGTTCAGCTTCTCGAAGGCACGGGTCTCCAGACGCACCTCACCGCCGACTTTGTTACGCTGCTTTGGCGCAAGCTCCTGATCAATGCGGTGGCCAATCCGATTACGGCGCTGACGCTGCAGCGACAGGCGGTATTGCGGCGCCCGGATATCCAGGAACTCTGCCATGCCGTGCTCGGCGAGGCGGTCGCTGTCGCGCGCGCCGAAGGGGCGCGGCTTGCCGACGACGAGCCCGCGCGAGCCATGGCAACACTGATGACGTTTTCCGGTGAACTCGGCACCTCGATGTATTTCGACCGTCTCGCCGGACGGAAGATGGAAATCGAGGCGCTGACCGGCGCGATCGTCGCCGCCGGGCAACGCCACGGCATCGCAACGCCGATCAATCGCGCGCTGCTAACGCTGCTGCGCCCAGTTAACGACGCGGCCGCGGCTCAGAGCATAACCCCGAAGAATGGATAGGCCTCAACCCGCTCGATACGCGCGGCGTAACAGCCCGGCGCAGCGAAATGCACGTGCAAATAGGCCGTGCGCGGATCGGCGAACAGTCTCTTGATCACGCCTTCGAGCGCCGCGCCCTCGGTCAGTTCGCATCCGGTCATCATGGCATTGGCGTCGAAGCCGCGCACTGCAAGTATGCGCTTACGTAACTGCTCCGGCACGACATCGACAGCGTCGAAGGTCTTTTCGTCGGCCCGCACATAGATCGCAAAGCGCATCCGATACGGCGATGCGACGGAGTGATGCTCATAATTGACCAGGATCAGCTCATCACCCGCCTTGGCGTCGGTGAGGCTGATGCGGCACGGCTTGGGTCCATCCGCGATCTGCCGCACCGCGCCGCGTTCGGCGAGCTCGTGGTCTGAAAGCGCAAACAGCGGCGTGAATTGTTCGGCCGGCAGGCCTTGAACGCGAAAGTGCATGAATCGTCCTCCACGGTTTTCGTGGAGAACACATGAGCGAAACGCCCTCCCGAACCCACCCGATTTCTGGAATCGGAAGTGCGTGTTATGGCTACGGGCACCTTGACGAGGATATCGACATGGCACGACGCCCCTCTGATCCCCGCACCGCCGCCGAGCAAGCCTTCAAAGCGGCGACGACAAAGCCCATCGAAGGACCGCCGAAAGCTCCGCCCGCAGTTCCCGGCGTTAAAGAGCAAGTCACGCTGCGCATCGATCGCGACGTGCTCGACTTCTTCCAGGAAGGCGGACCCGGCTGGCAGGACCGCATCAACGCCGCGCTGCGTAAAGCCGCCGGCAAGTAGAGTTCCAAGCGCGCCACGATCTCTGTCCACAAGAGCAAAATCAAAGTGCCGCTGGCTCAATGCTGCGCCGGCACGACGTCCAGCGTCACCAAGGTCAGACCGGAAAACTGCAAGAGCCGCGCCGCCGCCGGCGACACGTCGATGACACGGCCCTTGTTGAACGGGCCGCGATCATTGATGCGGACGATGACGCTGCGCCCATTACGGATATTGGTCACCCGCACAAACGTTCCGAACGGCAAGGAGCGATGTGCCGCTGTGAGCTTTTCCGGCGCGAACCTCTCGCCGCTTGCAGTCATGCCCGTCTGTGTGCAGATCGCGGCGATGCCTGGTTTTTCCGCAGCCGCCGCCGGCGATGACGACAAACATGCAAGCAGCAGCGGAACCGGCAGCGCAACCAGCGATGTAAAAAGACATGCCGTTGTCAGCCCGACGGCAAGACCCGACCTCCCCGCAAGCCGCATCATTTCCCCCGTCGTCCGACCGGCGCTTGAGCCTTTTCGGCTTGTCCCACGCGCCAGATGCCGCTACCTACACCCGCTCCGATTTACCCGGATGGCCGCACACAGGAATCGACGATGGACGACAGTTCGGAGAAAAATGAGGCGAACGCCCAATCTGCAGGTGCCCAGCGCGTGGACGACGCCAAAAAGGCCGTGGCCGAATATGAGGCCGCTGCTGAAGCGATCCGCGCCAAGACCGAACGGCTGCGGGCCCTGCGGCTGGCGCGCGATGCCGCCAACCCGTCGCAAGCCTCGGCAAAAAAAAGCAAATCCGCTGCCGGCAAGAAGGGCAAATCCGGGGCCCAAGCCTCCGGCAACCTAGCCGACTGGCTCGACGAACAGGCCAAAGAGGGCCGGCGGAGCTAGTCGCTGCGCGCAAACTCTGAAGCACGCGGATAAGAAATTCGCCGCGCGTGACGACGGATAAGATTGAAAGCCGTTTTGGAGCGGATGCGCGGTGCGCATCAATATCGGGCCGCTCAGGGAACACTTCTTGCGCCGTCACAGGAATATATCATTGGTGACGAGACTAGCTAAATTCCTCGCCCTCTTCGGAGACTATCCGTGCATTGAGCGGTGCGGCGAATGCGCGGAGCTTGCCGAGTAGTGCTTCATCAAGTCCCTTAATCTCGATATTGCCGCCAAACCAAACAAACCACGCCGTATAACCACCGGGATAGTTTTTCCACGCGGCATAGATCGCATCCTTGTATCCAGGGAAACGATCCGCTGGGTCTTCAAGTGATAGTTCAGGATCCTCGGCGATAAGCTGAAGCCACTCATCGCGCGTTATTTTGGGGCCGGTATCGTCAAGGGGATCCGCTCTTCGAGTGACGTAGACGTAGATACTCATCAGTCACGCCGCCTTTCTTACTTTGCCTTCGCCGTTTTCTAGTGTTATTTCTCGTTTCTCCATTGCACGTTGCATATGTTCATGTTATGTTCTCTTCGTCAAGCGCCTTTGTGGCATGAGGAGAAATGACAATGCGAACGCGTTTTGGAGGTGTTGGGCTTGGTATTGCAGTCGCCGGTGCCGGCAGTCTGCTCGCGCTGCCCGTGTACGCCCAGACGATCGGGCCTGCGGAGACCAAGGCCTATGTCGGAAAGCCCGTTACGGTTGAGGCCGCCATCACCGATGTCCACACCGCGCGTTCGGGCGCGACGTTTATCGACATGGGCGGTGAATTTCCTGACAATGAATTCGTTGCCGTGATCTTCGCCGACGACGCGGCGAAATTTCCGAATGCAAGCTCTCTGGAAGGCAAGACCGTGACCATCACCGGCACGGTGCAGATGTATCAGGGCAAGCCCGAGATCGTTCTGAAATCGGCCAGCCAGCTCAAGACGAAGTAACCGTCAGAAAATTTTGGACCGTCATGAGCCGCGAAAGTCTGGTTTACGTTTTTCACAACAGCAAGCTCTATGAGTTCGAGCGGGCTGATCAGCACACGGCATCGGTATTTGGCGGTCCAATGCCGCGAAAAATCTCTGGGCAGGCGTTCGGACCTAAACCACTGCATAGGATCGCCTGCCTGCACGGCTTGGATATCGGGGCACTGAGCGCCGCAAATGTGCGCGAGTTGCCGCTTGTCTTTGGTATGCACTTCGATGGCTGCCAGCTGTGCTACCGTGTCAAAAGCGGGGATGAAATCGACATCCTGCAGATCACGCCGACAGCATCGTTGGACGATTGGCCTTATAAAAATTTCCCGCCACTCATTCCCCATGTACCCCTTCGGCTTAGGAATTCTCCTCGAGACGCAACATACGAGGAATTTGCTGCGCGCTTCTCGGACATACCAGATGAGTCGGCAGAGCTCATCGTGTGCGTGCCAGAGCCGGCAACAATAGGGTTGTCGTTCTGGGGTGATTGGCACAACGTGACAATTATCTTTCAGTGCGACTTGCAGAAACGAGAAGTTACATCGATTGCCATGGCCGACTAGTGCTAGAATGGCATCCGTCTCGTGCCTTCATTGGTCAGCAGCGCGGCGTCACTGCTGTGCCGCTTGCGATAATCTCTGGGAAAATTCAAATCGCCCGATAGCCGCCGTCGGCCATGACGATCGCGCCGGTGACGTAGGACGACATATCCGAGGCCAGGAACAGCGCGGGCCCGACGATATCTTCCGGCTTGCCGGCGCGGCCGAGCGGGGTGTGGTCGAGGAAGATCTTCACGAGGTCCGGATTGTTGGCGCGCACTTGCGCGTTCAACGGCGTCTCGATCAGGCCGGGGCCGATGGCATTGACGCGCACGCCGTCCTTGCCGAGCTCGGCGGCCAGCGCACGGGTGAAGCCGAGTACGCCGTGTTTCGACGTGGTGTAGGCCGGCGAATTCGGCGTGCGCACATGCACGAAGGATTGGATCGACGCGATATTGACGATGCTGCCCCTATTGGCGCGCAGCGGCGCCAGGAAGGCATGCGTGACATTAAACATGCCGTTGAGATTCACCGCCATGATGTCCTGCCAGTCCTTGATCACAGCATCGGGATCGCCGGCAAAGGCGTTGCGGCGATTGATGCCGGCATTGTTGACCAGGATCGAGACAGCGCCGACGTCGCTTGCCACTTTCGCCGCCACCTCACGGCAGGCGCCGCGGTCGGTAACATCGAGCGTGAAGGCTTTCGCCTTGCCTCCGGCTTCAGCGATCTCCGCAACGGCCTTCGCCGCTGTCTCGCCGTTGATGTCGAGAACCGCGAGTTGCGCGCCCTCGCGGGCAAAGCCGAGCGCAATGGCGCGGCCGATCCCGGAGCCGGCGCCGGTAACGACGGCAATTTGATTGTGCAGAAGTCCGGCCATCCGCTCCCTCCCCTTATGTCTTTGTCGCGATGTCTTTGTCGCGATGTTTTTGTTATGCAGCTGTCCGGTGCCAGCCTAACGCGAATTGCACGGCCTGTCCCGCCGCGGCACCAAGCTTGCAAGCAGCAATTCAGCCGGCGTAGTTCGGCATCTCTCCCACGAAGCAGCCGGCGCCGCGCACACGCGCGCGCCGCAGTGGGGCTATTGCTGCTTCTTCATCTCGGCGCAGGAGGCAATGCGCGAGGCGCCGCCCGGAGCGACATACATGTAGCAAAGCTCCATGCGGTCCGGCGCCAGCATGGTTCCGCGCGTATAACCTTCGTCGTCGACCAGATAGAGCGTGCCGTCGCGCGAGAACACCGCGACGATCTTCTCGCTGCTGCGCGGCGAGCTGAACGTGCCGGAGAAGCGGCGGCCGTCCTGCTGATCGATCACCATCGTGAAAGGCACGCTGCGCAGCTCGGGACCAGCTTGCTGACCCTCGGCATGGTGCGGATTGCCGGTGCCGAGAAGGATTGTCTCGCTGTCGCCTTTCCAGGTGCCGCGAACGTCCGGCGGCGAGACTTCGGCCGCTACCGCCGCGGTCGTAATGGACGCAAACGCGATTGCGAAAGAGAGATTCGTCCACGAGCGATAAGAGCTGCGTAGTTCCGATTTCTGTCGCTTGAGCATGCCTTGTCTCCTCCCGGCGCGCGAAATGGCCGTGCAAAATCGCCGCCTTGTTTGTCCGGACGGCTGCGCGTGACATGTCGCGGCGCCGCGAGCCTGCTGCGGAATGTCCCGCACCCGCTGACGAATTTGGCGGGCTAGGGAAGTATTGTCACAGAGTGATGAAAGTAAATTGGCGGATCACACCGCGGCCGCCGGGCGTCATGGCCCGAGCGCACGGCTCCCCTCCTGGATCCAAACCCGCGCCATGAGCCGATTCCTGATGAGCCGATTCCGATGAGCCGATTCCTGGCGCGGATCATTCATCACGAATTCAACAATTGTTGACGATGATTCTTTACTTCGATGATCTCAATTTCGCCCCATAACGGCCGTTTGGTCCGTAGTGGGAACGGGTGATTGACGAGCCATTTGCTGGGAGCTTTTCGTGGCGAACGGGGAAACTTACTTTTCGCGATTCTTCGTGAAATTCATCGAGATTTCGGCTGCCGGCGTCGCCACTGCCGTCAGCGGCTATGTACTCGCGCATCTCTCTGGCTACCTGAACGCGCCACCGGCTGCGATCCAAGCACCCGCCGCGATACAGGTTCCGGCCGGAAACCCGGCTCCAGCGCAGGTTGCGGTTCCGCAAGCGCCGGCCGCGAAGCCGCAGGCAACGGCGTCGGCACCGGCGGCGCCTCCCGCCGCCGCGCAGCAGCCCGCGCGTACGGCCGTCACGACGCTACCCGCGGCACCGTTGCGTAAATCGCTGCCGAACGACAAACCCGCGGATACCGCCAACGCAGCCAGCGCGCCGGAAGGCAAGGTGCGTGACGTGACCGACACCAAGCCGCGCAGCCCCGAATCGATCGAAGCCGAAGTGCGCGCCGCCCTTTCCAAGGTCGATGCCGCACATCCAGGCAAGCCCGACGCAAAGGCCGAGATCAAAGCCGAAGCGAAACCTGAGGCGACGCCGCGCCGCGCCGAGACATCGCCCGACATTGCCGCGCGCACGCCCGCGGCCGACAGCAAGCAGCGGTCGTCGGACGCGCCCACCGGCGCAATCGCCAACGCGCCGCGGTTCGACACCCCGCCGCGAACCGCCGACATCGCTCCTCCGTCGGCGCCGCAACCTGAGCCGCAGCCGCGACTTGCGCCACAACCCGTCGCCCAGCCGGTGTCGCAGCCGCCGATGCAGATCGCGCCGCCACCACCCGCGGCCGTCGAGATCAAATCCATGCCGGTTGCGGGCGTCGACTCCGCGCCGCAACCAGCGGCACAAACTGACGCGCAAGTCCGACCGGATGACAGCGGTCTGTTCTCTGCCTTCCGCCACCTGCCGCAACGGTTGCGCGACGACAAGCCGCTGCCCTCCGATCAAGCCCCGCGCCCACCCGCGGATGTCGGGCAGTAAGGCGCCGACCTCTTCATCTTGGATCGTTGGCGGTGGAGGGCGATAGCCGTCCTCACCCGCAGTCACCGCGGCCGCGGCGCGGTAGTGCAGAACCGACAGAGCCGGGTTTCGCTCTGCTAGAGCATGATCCGGAAAAGTGAACACCGGTTTTCCGAAAAGATCATGCTCCATCAAAATGCTAGAGCGACAATCGGTTCAACATAAAACGATTTCGCTCTAGAACCGCCGGTGCCGGCCTGTTCAGCGCCCGCCATTGATCGTCTTGTCAACGTGGGAGCGAAAACCGCCCCAGCGCGCAAAGGATTCGCGCAAGTCGTCCTCGTCAGCGAAAATACCGGTCTTCGAATCCGGATCGATCGCATGCATGCCAAGCGTATCGAGGATGTGCGCAACAATCTCCGGCGCGTGTTCGCCGCCGCGCACGAGCATCGAGAAGCTTGTGACTTGCTCCTCCGATCCCAGCGCAAACTCGATCCAGCACTCAGGCAGTTGGAGCGTGCCCCATGATGGATCGCTGAAGTCCGTCTGCGGATAGATCGCCTTTATTTTTGCGATGATATCGGCGCGTGTCCCGAGCGGAGGCGGCACGTAATCTTTGGGAATGTCATCAAGCGATTTTATTCCGGGCGGTAGATTCAGCACGAAGACGTCCCAACTCATGACTTCACCTTTTTAGCCCTTGGCGACCCACACACTTTCACGCCGCTTTGCTCTCATGCCGCGCGATTCATTTCTACTTGCAGTTGATCGCATTGTATGTTCTTGTTTTGTTCCGTCAAGCTCAATCTGCATCGCAGATCGCGGCGTTGAACGAAGGGGTAGAGTTGGATGGGCTATGACCTGCACATTACACGCAAAAGGAATTGGGATGGCTTCGAAGACGAGCACGGGCCGGAAATCTCGCTCGAAGATTGGAAGCAGGTTGTAAACGACGATCCGGAATTTCGCCTCGACGGTTTCTGCGAAATCCAGACCCCCGAAGGGCGCATGTTTCGCTGCACCAACCCGAGCATCGCCGTGTGGACGAGATGGTCGGGGCACGGGCAGGCCGGAGACATGGCCTGGTTTGCATTGAGCGGCGGAAATGTTGCCGTCAAAAATCCGGATCGAGAAATCCGCCGCAAGATGTGGCGGGTCGCTCAGGTCCTCAAAGCCAAGGTCCAGGGCGATGATAACGAATTCTACGATTGCTTCGGCAACCCAATAGCAGACGCGTCAGCGACCGAAGGGTATTGGCGGCCGCTCTGCCGCCATATCGGCTTCAAATTCATCTGGGGCGATCCGGTCGGCGGCGACATCCCGCCGCAACCATTCGCAAGGTTTCCGGTGTGGGACGACTTTCGGCCAAAGGGCTCCCGCGAGACACCGCAAGCCGTCGACCGCCGTGCACTCAACATCGTCATTCCGAAAGGCAGCGGCACGCCTGAACAACTCGCCGCCATCGAAGCGGCGCGAGCGCGAGCGAAGAATTTAGGCGTCGATCTCATCGTTACTGAGGAGTAGCCGCGATGAGCGAAGAGGACGAGATCGCCGCGGAAGCGCACCGCCTTGCGGAGGAAAGGTCGTACAGTCCGGAGCGTTTCCTCGCGATATTGGATCGGGGCGCCTACTACGATTACGAAATTTGGCGCCTACCCCCGTCGCAGCGCGACATTCTGCTCCCGCCCTTGAGAGCTATGGCGCGCGAGCGCGATGGGACGGTTCGCCTCAATGCGGCCTATGCCCTGCTTCAACTGAACGACCCAGCCGGACGCGATGTCATCGTCGCCTGCCTTAAGGAGCCGCAGACGGAGCTGCGCAAAGGCGCGCTTGAGCGCCTCTGGTGGCTCGGTCTAAGAAATTACGAGCGCGAGCAAAACTTGCCTTCGGCCACCGGTTCCAACACGATTCTTGTGGGACTTGCGACTTGCCTCACCGATCCCAATCCACGGATACGTCAGCGAGCCGTGGAGCTGATGTCTCAAATCTCGACGCCTCCGGCCCTCGACCTTCTGACGCAGCTTCTCGGCGCTGCAGATTGGGTTGTTCGAACGGAGGCCGCGATTTGCCTTGGACTGGCCGGTCTCGACCGAGGCGCTTTGGCTATCCTCGACGAACTCCTGCATCAGTCGGCCGCCCCCCTGCCGTTACAGGGCCATCTCAGACGCCACATGTTCGTAAAGGCGATAGAACGGCTGTGCAGCAGCATCGATCCCGACGTCAGCACGCGTGCTGCGGAGGTCGCAACTCGTTTCGTACGTGGCAATCTGACCGGGGGCAACGAAATTGCCAATCACGTCTGGAATTTGCTCCGCGGCATTTCGGCGGCCCAAGCCTCTTACGAGCTCGAGCTTTTGCGTGAAGTTCTCACCTCGAAAATGGACCACTGGGTGCGCGGCGTAGCGCTGGAACGCTTGGCTGAGCTAAGCGGAAAAGACGGCATAAAGCTGCTTCTTTCCGCCATGCCCGATCCCGAATTGCGTGAGGCGGCGTTGGAAGGCTTGACCGCTCTGATGCTCAAGTCGAGCGATCCTCAGGTCATGGAGACCCTTGGTGAGGAAATCTCGCGCGAGAGCAGCGAAGACATTTCGAAGCTTGTGACGGCCTATCTCGCCGCTGGTGGACGAGCAATCGAAGTTCTCGATAGCATTGCGTCAAGAGTCGAGCCCGATATCGCTGTTACAATTCACTGGCTGCGCAACGGCCTCACGCCAAGAAAAGCCGCCAAATGCCTGCGCCCCGGCATTGTGGGTCGCGGACCGACGGAAGAAAAACTGAACGAGCTCGAGGCTGAATGGACAGATAGGCCGAACGCCTTAAATGCGGCCTTTGCGATTCTCGATCGCCTGGCCGTCTTTATTTTCAAGACTGTCGACAGCACTGTCGACCATGCCGAAGTCGTCACCGAGCTTGCCGAGATCACCGAGCACCGTTTTGTGGTTGAAGACGTGGTACAGACAGTGGAGTCAGAGGACGAGCTGCGCATTCGATTCATCCACAACGGCGCCGGTTACATGTTTTCGCTGCGCGACCACGGCCGTTATATCAACCTTGACGATGTCCTTGCTGGCCTGAACGGCGTTCTCGAACGTCTCGATTTCGCCGAGCGCTTCATCCATATCGAGATTGGCGACGTAGCCGGCGTCGTTGTCTTTGTCCGCGCCGAGGCCTTCTTTGCAGCGGCAGAAACGTTGCGGATTCCGCTCAAGACAGATCGGGAGACCGCGCGGTTGTACCCTGCGCCGCGCTGAGCAAGCGCCGCAGCACGCGGTTGATGGAGCGCCGCAGTCCATGGCGACAATGCCGCGCTGGTCCTGGGCATGACGAACTCGTCTATGTGCTCAAAAAACCGGGGTGGCCGGAACAAGTCCGGCCATGACGCTCGTCGCGAAATGGAATAGAGGACTACTGCTTCTGGTCGTCCTCGTCCTCCGCGGCGTCTTCTTCCACGTTCTCGAAGCTGTCCGGGTTGACCAGCAGTTCGATTTCCTTGTCGGTCTCGAATTCCGAGGCGTGGGCTTTGCGCTCGTTCGCCTCTTCGATGGCGCCGGCGATGAAGGCGGTGAGGTCGTCGATCGCCTCCCCGATCTCGGACGCCGGAATGCCCTCGGCGCTCGCATCGGCCAGGCAGCGGTCGGCGAGCGCCTTCGCCCGCGCCTGGGCGTCGTCCGCCGCATCGGCGGCGGTCACATTCTCGGACACCCACTCTTCGACAAATCCAAGCGCACGCTCACTCATCATCCGGCTCCCTCGCTTTTCGCCGCAAGTGTAGCACGAGGACAGGAGCTTCGGGCAAAGACAGCGCGCGCCTGCCCCTGCCACACCTTTTATTCGTCATGCCCGGGCTTGACCCGGGCATCCATGCCGACAGGCCGCACAAAAGGCGGCGCAATTTACACGCGACTCCACCGCATGGATTGCCGGGTCAAGCCCGGCAATGACGACTGAGCGTAAGCCTACATTTGCGGCGCTTGCCTCGCGCGCCGAAATGTACGATCCCGGCTCCGATGACGACAGCCGCGCCATATCTTCCGTTCGCCGACGGGAAGCCGTTTGCGCTCCGTATGGGGCTGCAGCCGCTGCCGGCCGCACAGTGGATCGAGATCGACGACGCTTATGCCGCGCAGCTTGCGGCCAAGCGCGATCTGCTCGCGACGCGCCACGGCGACGTGTTTGCCGCACTGCCCGAGGCAAAGCCTGCCGCCGCGGAAGCGCTTGCGCTTCTGCTCGATCACTTGCGCGCCTATCACGCCGACCGCTTTGCCTTCGACGGCGGAAAGCTGCGCAATGTCGCGACTAGCGAAGTGTGGGACCTCGCGCATTCGCTACACCCGCTCGAACAGGCCGGCCGGCTGGTGCAGGAAGATTTCTGCATCCTGCAATCGGATGACGCGACTTCGGGCGACACTTACCGGCTGACCGCGGGCGCCGTCTGCTTTCCCTCGAACTGGCGGCTCGCCGACAAGATCGGCCGCGCGCTCGCCGACGTGCACGGCCCGGTGCCGGGCTACGCCGAAAAGCTTAGCGGTCCGGTCGGCCGGTTTTTCAAGAACCTCGCCGCCGGCACGATCATGTGGCGCGCCAATTGGCTGATCCACGCCACGCCCGACCTGTTTCAGGCGGGCCACAAGCTCGATGCCGCCACCGCCGCCGCGATCACCCCCGCCAATGCTGGCGAAAAACTCTGGCTGCGCGTCGAGCGACAAACGCTACGCCGCCTGCCGCAAAGCGGCGCCGTGCTGTTCACGATCAGGACGCATGTGACGCGGCTCGGCGAAGCGATCTGTGATGCCAAGAGCGCGCAAGACTTGGCGCTGGCGGTGCAGACTATGCCCGACGACGTCGCGCGCTACCGCAGCATGAGTGCATTTCGCGTGGCGTTACTGCAGTTTCTTGATAGGACGAAGGATATTGCTCACTTCATTGCTTAGCTAAGCTGGCAATCAGCGCCTCAAGAACCTCCACAGTATTTTGATCTGGAGTTCCAGCAAAGCCTTTGACTGTATCCAATGCTTGCTGCGCCACTCTACGCAAGCGTTCCTTCTCTTCAGCCGTATTACAAATGTTTGCAATATTCTGGAGAGCAAGTGCCGCATGGTAGAAACTAAATGGCTGGTCGGACGAAAAGCGGTCTCCGAGCCAAGCAAGATCAGCAACGCGCGGAACCATTTGCATCATCGCGATGGCTGCCAACCGACTTCCAGGTGAACCTGAGCTTTTGTAAACATCCAAATGCTCCACAAGGCTGGGCGCGAGAGATCGCATCTTAACAAGCACGCGAGTCATCGCTCTGGTGCGATCTCTTCCCGGTGGTAGCGTTTGCCTAAGCGCATCGTATTCGAGGCAAAGTCTGTCTAACTCATGAAGTAGTGCGTCCGAACCAACATCGCGCGTCTCGATCGCTATTCGGTTCGCAGCTTCGAGCTGCCTAGGTGTTATTTTTCCGCTCTTATCGGTTTGATTTTCGGCCTCTGCGTCAGCAACTTTCTCGAGTTCTAAAGCGACACTACCCAAAGAAGCCTTTTTGAGTCTGTCGAGCATAATCGGAATCTTATTCAAAGCCGATCTCAGCTCATTTCGAAAAATAAAAACAACAACGACGAAGGCTACGGGCCAAGCCACAGCTCCAAGCAGTGCAGCAACACCCGTCAGAAGCTTGGCCAACGCCTCCACACGTCACCCCTCTGCCGATCTACTGGTGGTTTATTTTAACTTTAATACAACCAACCAAGCAAACGAAAAGCCGGGCTTTCACCCGGCCTTTTGCGTTTCCAGATTGATGTCCGGTTTCTCCCGGCATAACGATTGAGAAAGCGACGGCGCTACAGCGCTTTATTGGCTTCCTTCGCCGCCTTTTCCTTCTCGACATAGACCTCGGCGCCCAAGTCCAAGAACTTCTGCGACATCTGCGCCATGCCCTGCTCTTTGTCGTTCAAGCAAGCGTAGGGCGGATTAGCGAAGCGTAATCCGCCATTGCTTCGTAAGGTGGGTTACGCCTTCGGCTAACCCACCCTACAATCAGAGCGCCTTGTTCGCTTCCTTCGCGACCTTGTCCTTCTCGACATAAACCTCGGCGCCGAGGTCCAAGAACTTCTGCGACATCTGGGCCATGCCCTGCTCTTTGTCGTTGAGGGTCGCCGCGTAGTCGCGCACGTCCTGGGTGATCTTCATCGAGCAGAATTTTGGGCCGCACATGGAGCAGAAATGCGCCACTTTGTGCGCTTCCTTGGGCAGCGTCTCGTCGTGATATTTCAGCGCCGTGTCGGGATCGAGCGAGAGGTGGAACTGGTCGATCCAGCGGAAGTCGAAGCGCGCGCGTGAGAGCGCATCGTCGCGCAATTGCGCCGCCGGATGGCCCTTCGCTAGGTCCGCGGCATGGGCCGCGATCTTGTAGGCAATGACGCCGTCCTTGACGTCGTTGCGGTCGGGCAGGCCGAGATGCTCTTTCGGCGTGACGTAGCAGAGCATGGCGGTACCGAACCAGCCGATCATCGCGGCGCCGATCGCCGAGGTGATGTGGTCGTAGGCCGGCGCGATGTCGGTGACCAGCGGGCCGAGCGTATAAAACGGCGCCTCGCCGCATTCCTTGAGCTGCTTGTCGACATTGATCTTGATCTTGTGCAGCGGCACGTGGCCGGGGCCTTCGATCATCACCTGGCAGCCTTTGTTCCAGGCCACCTTGGTGAGCTCGCCCAGCGTCTCGAGCTCGGCGAATTGCGCGCGGTCATTAGCGTCGCGGATCGAGCCCGGGCGCAGGCCGTCACCGAGCGAGAACGAGACGTCGTATTTGCGCATGATGTCGCAAATCTCGCCGAAGCGCTCGTAGAGGAAGCTCTCCTTGTGATGCGCCAGGCACCACTTGGCCATGATCGAGCCGCCGCGCGAGACGATGCCGGTGACGCGG
>DATAQN010000159.1:0-6916 GCA_036264635.1 Xanthobacteraceae bacterium
GCGCGCCGTCGGATACCAGGGACTGTCGTCGCGATCCAAAAGCCAGCGCCAATCCGGGACGAACGGCAGCAGCACCCAGACCGGCCTGGCCAGCGCACCGGCAAGATGGGCGACGCTCGTATCCACCGCAATGACGAGGTCGAGACTGGCGGCCAGCGCCGCGGTGTCGGAGAAATCTCCGAGCTCCTCGCCGAAATGGACGACATCGCCGCGATTACGCAACGTCACGGCGTCAGCTTCGCGCACCTCGCGTTGCATGCTGACGATGGTCGCGTCCAATCCAGCGAAAATTTGCAAGAACGCGGCGAGCGCGATCGACCTGTTGTGATCATTCTTGTGCGTCGGACGCCCTGACCAGGCGATGCCGATGCGTGGGCCCCCGCCGGCGCCAAGCCGCGCCTGCCATTTCGCCACGGTCTCCGGCGACGCATGCAGGTAAGGCACAGCACTTGGAATCGTGGGAAGCTCAGTTCCCAAACTTCGCGGCAAGCTCAGCAAAGGACACTGCAGATCGAAATCCGGCAGCGCCTCGCCGCGCGACAGAAGCTGCGCGACACCGGGAAGCGTCGCCGCCAACGCGCGCAGCGGCTCCTGCACTTCAAGAATGACGCGCGCCCCGCGGGCCGCCACCAGCGGCGCATAGCGGCAAAACTGAATCGTATCGCCAAAGCCCTGTTCGGCGTGCAGCAGAATGGTCTTGCCATCCAGCTCTTGCGCACCGGTCCACAGCGGCTGCGGAAAATTCCGCTTGGCGTGGCGATGCTGGTCGATCTCCCATCGCCACTCGAATTGCTCGAAGCCAAGCTTGAAATCGCCCGTCAGCAGCCGGCACAAGGCCTCATTGTAATGAGCATCCTCAAAGTCCGACTGCACGATGCGAACACGGTCATAGCAAACGAGCGCCTCATCGAAGCGCTTCAAATCGTGCAGAGCGACGCCGCGATTAGCGAGCGGCTCGACGTAATTCGGCCGCAACGCCAGCGCGCGGTCGTAGCTCGCGAGCGCATCGTCAAAGCGCTTGAGCGAATAAAGGACATTGGCGCGATTGTAATGCGTCTCGGCACGGTTCGGCATCAGAGCGACCGCACGATCATACACGGCCAGCGCTTCGTCGAACCGCTTGAGAGCATGGAGCGCAC
Source organism: Xanthobacteraceae bacterium (assembly GCA_036264635.1). Lineage (GTDB taxonomy): Bacteria > Pseudomonadota > Alphaproteobacteria > Rhizobiales > Xanthobacteraceae > BOG-931. Next base: position 1,140 of record DATAQN010000159.1, read on the forward strand.
CGCCCCGATTGGCATGCGATTCGGCAAAACTCGGCTTGAGCTCCACCGCGCGGTCGTAGCTTGCAAGCGCCTCCTCGAAACGCCGGAGCGCGTGCAGCGCATTGCCGCGGTTGGAATGGGCCTCGGCAAAGTCGGGCCGCAACACCAGCGCACGGTCGCAGCTCGCGAGCGCCTCCTCGAAGCGCATGAGCTCGCACAAAACGGCGCCGCGATTGGACAGCGCTTCGACGTAGTCGGCCCACAGAGTGAGCGCGCGGTCGTAGCTCTGCACCGCTTCGGCATATCGCTTCAGGTCCTTCAGCGTGTTGCCGCGATTCAGCAGCGCTTGCGGATAATTCGGCCGCAGCGCAAGCGCGCGATCGCAGCTTGCAAGCGCTTCATCGGAACGGTTGAGCGCGTTCAACACATTGCTGCGGTTCGACAGCGCCTCGGCATAATCCGGCCGGAGCGCCAGCGCCCGATCGTAGCTGGCGAGCGCCTCCGGAAGGCGTTTGAGGTTCTGCAGCGTGTTGCCGCGATTGAGCCACGCCTCGGCATAATCAGGGTTCAGCGTTACCGCACGGTCGAGGCTTGCGAGCGCTTCATCTGAGCGCTGCAACGATTCAAGCACAATGCCGTAATTGTTCAGCCCGAAAACGTTATCGGGGCTGACCGCCAGAGCAATCTCGATCTGCTGCGCCGCCTGCACCTGGTGACCGCATTGATGAAAGATGACGCCGAGCAAATGCAGGGCGTCAAAATGGTCCGACTTGATCGCCAGCGCCTGTCGATAAATCCTTGCCGCCACCTCGAATTGGCCGGCGTTTTACAGTTTAAGCCCTTCGGAAACAAGCGCAGTCACGTCCGCCAAAGGCGGGTTTTGCGCCGGCGGCACCTCGTCTGATGCGGGTTGCGAAGGAGCCTGTACCGCCGGTTTCATGAAGCCGATGCCAATTGCTCCTCCATTAACAAGCAGCGCGCGCCGATTCGTCAATTGGCCCTGGCAAGCCGTGGAACCTCCGTCCCCGGCGTATGATGGTGTTACCCGCCTTTGATATTGGCGGCCTTGATGATCGGCCACCATTTGTCGGCCTCGGACTTCTGCAAGGCGCCGAGCACGTCCGGCGTTTGCTGTTCACGCACCGACACCTGCTGCCCGAGCTTGCCGAGCTTCGCCTTCACATCCGGATCGGCGAGCGCCGCGACGGTCGCGGCATTGAGCTTGCCGATAATGTCCTTCGGCGTGCCTTTCGGCGCCCAGAGCCCAAACCAGATCGACACATAGAACCCGGGCAGACCGGCTTCGTCCACGGTCGGCACATTCGGCATGCCGGGATGGCGCGTCTTGGACGTCACCGCGAGCGCATTGACCGTCTTAGCTTCGACTTGCGCGACGAAGTTCGACGACGGCTCGATCATCATGTCGATCTGGCCGGCGACCAGATCCTGTACCGCGGGCCCGTCACCGCGATACGGCACGAACTGGAAACTGGTGCCGGTGGTCTTCTGAAACGACAGATCGGCAAGATTCCCGGTCGAGCCGGCGCCGGGAATTCCCGCCGTGGCTTTGTCGGGATTGGCCTTCAGCCAGAGGATCAGGTCTTTCAGGTTCTTCACCGGCAGTGCGTTTTTCACTGCGATCAGGAGCGGCTCGTAGCCAAGCTCGGCGATCGGCGCCAAATCGCTGAGCAGATCGAATTGCAGCGGATAAAGCGCGCCGGAAAGAACATGCGTCGTCAGCGTGCCGATGCTGAGCGTATAGCCGTCGGGCGCGGCATGCACGACGCGCGCGACCCCAATACTCCCGCCGGCGCCGGCGACATTTTCGATAACGACTGTCTGACCCAGCGGCCCGCGCATTCCTTCGGCCAGGATGCGCGCGAAAATATCAGTGCCGCCACCAGCGGCGAACGGCACGACCATAGTCACCGGCCGCGACGGAAAGCTCTGCGCACGCGCCACGCGCGCGATTGCGGGCAACGCGACGCCGCCTGCCGCCAGACGCAGAAAAGCACGACGGCGGCACTTCATGATCGCGCTCTCATCGATCGCTCTCTCATTCCGGCTTGAGGTTCGCGAACTTCACCACCTTGACCCATTTCTCAGTGTCGGCGGCGATGAACTTGGCGAATTCCGCAGGCGTGTTCGGCGGCATGATGAGACCGCCGAGATCCATCAGGCGTCCTTTGATGGCGGGATCGGCGACGGCGGCATTGATGGTTCTGTTGAGGAGGTCGATGACCGGGCTCGGTGTGCCTCTGGGCGCACCAAAGCCGATCCAGCCGAAAGCTTCATAGCCCGGCAGGAACTCCGCCACCGTCGGCACGCCCGGCAGAAAGTCGACGCGTTCGGGCGTGGTCACCGCGAGTGGCTTGAGCTTGCCCTCTCTGATGTGCGGCAGCGATGTCGGCGTCACGTCGAACATCACCTGCACCTGTCCGGCCAGGAGGTCGACCAGCGCCGGCGTGGTGCCGTGATAGGGCACATGCACGAGATTAACGCCGGCCATGTATTTGAACAATTCGCCGGCGACGTGTTGCGGGCCGCCGACGCCGGCCGAGGCCATATTGATCTTGCCCGGATTGGCCTTGGCATAGGCAATGAATTCCGGAACGGTCTTGGCCGGAAAGCTCGGCAGCACTTCCATGACCAGCGCGACGCGATGGGTGATCGCGATCGGCGCGATGTCGCGCATGAAGTCGAAAGGCAGGTCGGGAAACATCGCCTGATTGATGGTGTTCTGCGAATTGACCAGGAGCAGCGTGTAGCCGTCAGGCGGAGCATGCGCGACTGCTTCGGTGGCGATATTGCCGGTGGCGCCCGGGCGGATGTCGATGACGAATTGCTGGCCGAGATGATCGCTCAAATATTGCCCGATCAGCCGCGCGCTGAGATCGGACGAGCTGCCGGCCGCCTGCCCGACCAGCACGTGGACCGGCCGCGTCGGATAATCGAGCGCGCTCGCCCGCCGCACCGAGATCGACAACGCGACAGGCGCAACCGCACCCGCCAGCGCGAATTTGAGAAAATCGCGGCGCTCCACGCCCTCCCCCAATTTTTATGAGCCGCTGCTTTTATAAGCTGGCTCAGTCAGAGCTCCGCCTGTTTCGGCGAATTGGCCCAATCTTAGCGCGCCGCTTTTGTGTTGCCGAGGGCCAATCGCCCGGGGAGGCCCTGTGGCGTCTTGACGCCGATTACCGCGGAAAGCGCCGCGCCAGCCGGCGGCTCGCCTATTCCTGGTCGCCTTTTCCGGATCATCTATTCCAGATCATCTGGCGCGCGCAGCAGCCGAGAGCGATTGCTGCAGCCGCGCCTCGCGCAGAAACAAGAACAGGCCGGTGGCAACCACGATCCCCGAACCGATCAACAGACTGACCGAAGGAACGTCGCCCCAGAGCAGAAAGCCGAAGCCCACCGCCCAGACCAGCATCAGATAATAGAACGGCGTCACCGCCGGCGCCGGCGCCAGCTGCAGCGATTTGGTCCAGAACCATTGCCCGACCGCATTGACGAAGCCGGTGCCGAACAACAGCACGGCGTCAAGCAGCGACGGCGTGCGCCAGCCGAAGAACAACAGGAAGCTGTGAAAGAACGCGAGCACCGTCAGCATCCACATCACGAGCGTATTGGGCGATTCCGTCCGCGTCATGCCGCGCACCGCAACCGTCACGGTGCCGTACATGACGGCATTGATCAGCGCGAACAGCGCGCCGAGCGTCAGCGAATTGGCCCCGGGATTGGTGACGATCAGAACGCCGAAGAAGCCGACCACGAGCGCCGTGCCGCGCACCCAGCCGGCGGGCTCCTTGAGCCAGACGATTGACACCACAGCAGCAAACAAAGGCGCGGAAAAATTGATGGCCACCGCGCCAGCAAGCGGCATCAGGCTGAAAGCGAGCAGAAGCGCAAACTGCGAGATCGATTGCGACAGCCCGCGCGCCAGATGATCGCGCGGCCGCCGCGTTGCAAAAACCGCAAAACCCGTCACCGGGAGGATCACCGCGGCGCCACCGATCAAGGAGGCGAGCGAACGCAAAAACAGCACTTCGCCGACCGGGTATTCGGCCACCAGCCATTTGCTCGCAGCCGAGGCACCGGCAAACAGCATGGTGGCGAGGATCATCATCACGATGCCCGCCGGCACGTTGTCGGCGCGCCCCGCGGCATGCTTGGCCTGCCCGGGTTCGACTTTGCCGCGCTCGGCCTCTTCCCTGAGCGGCTCGCGCGCAAGGGTACTCTTCTTGGTGACGTCGTCCATCCCCGCCCGCGCTAATCGATTATGCGGCGTTTATGCGGGTCTAGGCCGCTAGCTGGCCTTTGGCAAATGGGAGCCCCGCATGGCGGCAGAGGCGTTCGCGCATGACGGAAATTTGCGCAGAATTTGCCGCTGATTTGCGTCGGCCGCGCTGCCGGAACATTTCGCCAATGCCCGGGTTCAGGAGTCAAGAAGCCGTATTGCCGGCTTCTGCACAGGAGGGCCTCTACGATGTGCGATTATAGTCTCCATCTGATCGCCTCGAGGCCGGCGAAGGTCGCCGACAGGCTGGTTTCGACGGACTTCCCGGCATCGATCACACGCGGCTTCACCGAGATCGGACAGCCCAATGTTGCGGTCTGCCTGCTTCCCGGCACCGAAATCGCGTTCGACAGCGTCGTCGTCTACGACCGCGCTTTCAGCATGTTCGGCAAAGCACGGATCGAACACCGCGTCGCCCGCTTCCGTCAGGTCAATATGGACGATCCGCATGTGCATCACGACGCGCTGGAATTTCCCGGCGGCCAGATCGTGATGGTCACGCGGCTCTTGCCCGGACAAACGGCGACCGTGCTGCAGCTGCCAGCTATGCCGCACGATCACCGCAAGACGCAGACAGCGGAAGACGCCATGGCGGATTCCGATGCGGCGGTGCGCAACTCCGAATTGATCAGGTAGCTTTCGAAAGACGTCACGACGGGGCGGCGGAGCAAAGGCCGCCGCCCTTCATGCCGTTTAGGCTGGCGGCTTGAGCCGCTACCTGTGATGATGCCGCAAATACTCGTGAAGCGAGTCGCTGCCCGTCTCTTTGAGCAGAGTTTTCAGCATCATGTCCTTGCGGCGCCCCTCGGCAAAGCTTTCGCCATATTCCTTGCGCAACGCAGCAACCCGGGCATTGCCGTGCTTGCGCTCGATCCTGCCGCTCTTGTCGCGATGACGGCCGTCGAGCCCCTTCTTGGCTTTCGCCATCCTTGCCTCCTGCAAGAATTTTCTCTCGAAAAATGCCGGCTTGACCGCAAGCCGGAAGGCTTAACCTATACGCATCCGCCTGCCCGTTCGGGCAGGCAAGGCAGATTTACGCTACAAGTTTACGCTACAATGTCCTTATACCAGCAGGCTTCCGTTCGCCGAAAGCGCTTGCACCGCGGCGAGTGACTTTTGCGCCAAAGCCATTATTGTGCGCCCGTCGTCTGTGACCCCTCGCGCTCGTAGCTCAGCTGGATAGAGCATCAGACTTCGAATCTGAGGGTCGGGAGTTCGAATCTCTCCGAGCGCGCCAATAAATCCAATCATTTATCGTCATTAGCTCGGACACTTCGTGCCGCGACATGTTGCGCTTTGTTCGCGTTTATTTCCGGGCGTTTCGAGGCTTCCCGGAAAATTCCGGCAACTCCGCGCGACACACTCGCAACATGTACACGCATTCCGTAAGCAGCGACCCGCCCCCCGCTGCCGGGGCCCTTTCCGTCGATTGGACGCCTCTTTTGCAGGTCGTTGGATCACGGCTTGTGATTAGACCGTACACATCGGCGCGACGTTCAGT
>DATAQN010000152.1:0-10777 GCA_036264635.1 Xanthobacteraceae bacterium
CGTGGTCGCAGCGGATGAAGCCGACGACGCCGATGTCGTGGAGCAGGCAGGAGAGAACGACCTTCTCGTTATGGCCGCTCTTCAAAGCGAGCGCCGCGCTCTGCAGCAGATGATTGGTCGAGGCGAAGCGCAGCTTCATGAAATCGATCAGCGTCGGCTTGTCCGGCATCGGCGGCAGCCGCGGATCGGCGCCCATCAAAAAATATTTGTCCGGATTGGCCGCTTTCAGCGCCGGGCCTGCCGGCATTTCGACCTTGCCGTCGGCCAGATAGAACAACGACGACTTGGTCGCGATGCGCTCGTTGAGCTCGTTCATCATCTTCTCTTCGAGCTCGTCGGCGCGCTCCGACAGCGTCATCACATCTGGCTTTGCATGTTCATTCATGGAGAACCTGCCTTTTCCGCCCTCGTCAGGGCTACGGATTCGATTGCATCGACGATCGCCTGGTACCCGGTACAGCGGCAGTAATTGCCGGACAGATGTTCGCGGATCATATCACGAGACGGCACGCCGCCGCGCGACAAAAGCTCCTGTGCCCCGATCAACATACCGGGAGTGCAGAAGCCGCATTGCAGCGCGTTACGTTTCTGGAAGGCCTCCTGCAGGTCGGCGATGAGGCCGGAATCGGAAACACCTTCGATGGTCTCGATTTCGGCGCCGTCGCATTGCACCGCGAGCAGCAGGCAGCCGCGCACCACCTCACCGTCGAGGAGCACGGTACAGGCGCCGCAGACGCCGTGCTCGCAGCCGATATGGCTGCCGGTCAAGCCGAGGTCTTCGCGCAGGAAATCCACCAGCGTCTTGCGCGCTTCGACGCGCTCGCGCACGTCTTCGCCATTCACGCGAATGCTGATGTCGAGCTGGCGCTCTCCCATGACCGCTTGAGCCGTTTGTTGTTCTAGTGCCTTATAGCATCACAACAACGGCGCGTTAGGCAACCTGCCCGGCCACAATGCCGCGCACAATATCGATCGCCCGCCGCAGCAGCGTCTGCGAGGCTTCGAGCGTGCGAAAGGCGGCATGGGCCGTCAGCGTCACGTTCTCCAACTGCGCCAGCGGATGATCCGGCTTCAGTGGTTCTGAATGGAATACATCGAGCCCGGCATGACGAATATGGCCGCTGCGCAGGGCCTCAATGAGCGCTGCTTCATCGACCAAAGCCGCGCGCGCCGTGTTGACGAAGATAACGCCGCGCTTCATGCGGGCGAACTGCGCCGGCCCCAGGACGCCGCGGGTCTCGTCGTTGAGCGTGAGATTCATCGAAATCACGTCGGAGCGTTCGAGAAGCTCGTCGAGCGGCACCAGCGGCACGCCCGGCCGCGGCGAGCGGTTCCAGGCGATCGCCTTCATGCCGAGGCCCTGCCCGATCCGCAAAACCTCGCCCCCGATGCCGCCCAGCCCGATCACGCCCAGCGTCTTGCCGAGAAGCTGTATGCCGCCATGCGGCACCCAAGTTCCCCCGCGCACCTCTCGGTCCATGGCGGCGACATCGCGGGCGGCGGCAAACATCAGCGCGACCGTATGCTCGGCAACCGCCGTATCGCCGTAATTGCGGATGGTATGGACCTTGATGCCGCGCTGCGTGAGTTCGGCAATATTCATGTAGCTTGCCGCGCCGGTGCCTAGAAATACGACGTGTTTGAGCGCATCGCATTTGCCGACCAGTTCGGTCGGCAGATAAGAATGGTCGTCGACGCAGATGTCGTAACCTTTGAGCACCGCCGGCAGATCGGGCAGCGCATAGGGCTTGCGATTGACCTCGATCGGCGGGTCGTCCGGCCGGATGACGCTGTCCCATACCGGCCCGAGTTGGTCATTGCAGTCAATAAAGAGAGATTTCATGATCTTCCCCACCCTGTCTCCCTATGCAACACGGAGAAGGGCAGACGTTGACGGTCCATGTGGCGACTTTTAACACACCGCCCGAATCGCGGAAGATGGCCTGGCGCCGAAGACGGCTCGGCGAGCGATTTCGCGTAGAGAGGTTTTGATATGCGTCTAGCAAGCTACGCGCTGCGTGGCCGGCGGAGTTTCGGAGTGGTGAGCGGCGAAGGTATCGTGGACCTGCGGCCCCGGCTGCACAAGTTCCACAACCTCTTCGAAGTGTTCCGCTCGCTGGCGCTCGACGACGCCCGGGCCGCTTCGGACGGTGTGCGCCCCGACGTGCCGCTGAGCGAGGTCGAGCTGCTGCCACCACTGTTGGCGCCGGAAAAAATTCTGTGCATCGGCATCAATTATGCCAATCGCACCCAGGATTATAACGTCACCAACAATCCGAAATATCCGAGCATGTTCTTCCGGGCGCCGACGTCTCTGGTCGGCTCGGGGCAGGATCTGATCGTGCCGAAAGTCTCCGAGCAGCTTGATTACGAGGGCGAGATCGCCATCGTCATCGGCCGCGACTGCAAGCATGTGTCAAAGGAGAGAGCGCTCAACGTGATCGCCGGCGTCACGCTGTGCAACGAAGGCACCATCCGCGACTGGACGCGTCACGGCCAGTTCAACGTCACCCAAGGCAAGAATTTCGACGCCTCCGGCAGCATCGGGCCCTGGATCGTCACCGGCGTCGATCTGTCGAAGCCCCTGCATCTGCTCACGCGCAAGAACGGTGAAGTGACCCAGGAAGATTCAACGACGAACATGATCTTCTCGTTCAGCGACATCATCGCTTACGTGACGACATTCATGACGCTGCGGCCCGGCGACGTGATCTGCACCGGCACGCCGGTCAAAAAGGTCAAAACCGATCCTCCGATCTGGCTGAAGGCCGGCGACGTGATCGAAGTGGAGTGCCCGGAAATCGGCACGCTGCGTAATTCCGTGGCGTCAGAAACGTGAGCGCGAGCCCGCATGCGGCCTGTGTCATCGGCTGGCCGATCGGGCATTCGCGTTCGCCGCTGATCCACAATTACTGGCTGAAACATTATGGCATCGCCGGCGCCTATCGCAGCGAGGCGGTGCGGCCCGAGAAATTCAAGGACTTTGTCCAATCGCTCGGGGCGCACGGCTATGCCGGCGCCAATGTCACGGTGCCGCACAAGGAAGCGGCGCTGGCCTGCTCTACGCCCGACGATCGCGCGCGTGCGGTCGGCGCAGCAAATACATTATGGCTCGATGCCGCCGGCGAGTTGCGCTCGACCAATACCGATGTCGAAGGCTTCCTGGGCAATCTCGACGCCTGCGTACCGGCTTGGGACCAACACTTAAAGACTTTGGGCCTGAACAAAGCGGTTGTACTCGGCGCGGGCGGCGCCGCGCGGGCGGTTGTTTATGCGCTCATCGAGCGCGGTGTTCCGGAGATTTTTGTCAGCAACCGCAGCCGCGAACGCGCGGAGGCTTTGCGGCAACGGCTGGGCGGCGGCATCTGCGTCCTGCCTTGGGACCAACGCAATGAGCGGCTCGGCGACGCCGGCCTTCTGATCAACACGACAACGCTCGGCATGGACGGCCAACCGGAGCTTGCAATCGCGGTGGAGCGGCTGCCCGCTCACGCCATCGTGAGCGACCTTGTTTATGTGCCGCTCCTGACACCACTTTTGCAAGCGGCAGCACGGCGAGACCTGCGTACCGCCGACGGGCTTAGCATGCTCTTGCACCAGGCGGTCCGCGGCTTCTCGCTGTGGTTCGGGCAAAAGCCCGAAGTGACTGCCGAACTGCGAACACTGGTCGAAGCCGATCTTGCCGCTTAATCCGCAAAACTGCCGGAATAGATCGGACATGATCGGGGTTTCAAAGCGGGGCGATACGCGTTGGGACATCGGGAGAATTCAATGACAAAACGTGGGACGATTGCAGCCGCCGGCCTTGGCATGTCCTTTATCACTTCGATTTTGCTGTCGGCCGCGGTTGCGCAAACGCCGGCTCAAGTGCGCGTGCGCGGCACGATCGAAAGCGTCAATGGTCAGGTCCTCGACGTGAAGTCGCGCGACGGCACGACGGTGACGCTGAAACTTGCTGACAACGCGCCGGTGCGCGCCGTGGTCAAGGCATCGCTCGCCGACGTGAAGCCGGGCGGTTATGTCGGCGTCGCCGGCATACCGCAGCCCGACGGCACGCAGAAGGCGCTCGAAATTCACATTTTCCCTGAAGCCATGCGCGGCACTGGTGACGGCCATCGCCCCTGGGATCTCGCCCCCAACAGCACCATGACAAATGGGGCCATCGACAACGAAGTGGCCGTCAGCGACGGCCAGAAGCTCGTGCTGAAATACAAGGACGGCGAAAAGACATTCATTGTGCCGCCGGATGCCGCCATCGTCACTTACGCGCCAGCCACCATGGCCGACGTCAAACCGGGCACGAAGGTCTTCACCATCGCCGCCAAGCAGCCCGATGGCACGCTCAGTGCGGCAAACATCACGGTGGGCCGCGACGGCGTCAATCCACCGATGTAAGCCCGTCTGCAAGCGCGATGCGCGCATGAACGATTGCGGCCAGCGAGGCTCTTGGAATCGCCTGGGCGAAAAGCATAATCTTAGGGAGAAACCGGGAGCCCGATATGAAAACTAGACAGTTGTTTGCCGGCATCGCCGCAGCTTTTGTGTTGGTGGCAACACCGGTCTTGGCGCAGCAGTCGCAACGTGTCCGCGGCACGATTGGGAGCGCCGATGGCTCCTCGATCACCGTCAAACAGGCTGAAGGCGCGGACGTGACGGTGAAGCTCGCCGACAATGTCCAGGTGTTCGGCGTCGTGGCGGCAAAGCTCACCGACATCAAATCCGGCGACTATGTCGGCGTCGGCGCTATGCCGCAGCCCGACGGTTCGCAGAAGGCGATCCAAGTGATGATCTTCGCCGAGTCGCAGCGCGGCACCGGCGAAGGCTTCCGCCCCTGGGATCGTCCCGGCACGACCATGACCAACGGCACGGTGAACACCACGGCCGCGAGCGTCGACGGCCAGACGCTCACCGTCAAATACAAAGACGGCCAACAGAAGATCACTGTCGCGCCGGATGCAACGATCCGCGCCTATGTGATCGGAGACAAGTCCGAGTTGAAGCCCGGCGCGCACATCGCCATCGTACGCGCTGACAAAGCGGCCGACGGAACGCTGTCAACGGGCCGGGTCAATGTCGGCCGCGACGGAGTCGTGCCGCAATAAGGCGCGGACAAAAGCGGACCGTTTAGTTACCAAAATCGGATTAGTCGGAGGGCCGGGTCAATAACACCCGGCCCTTCGATTCTACAGCATCGCCCGCCCGACAATGGACAGCAGGACAAACACGATCAGGGGCGGCACCGCGCGGCGATATTCGCGATGGTAAACGACCGTAGCAATAGCCGCCAACATAATGCTGCATCCGAGCGCGACACCGAACAAACGCGTTGCCGCCGTCAGCAACAGGAGCGCCACCACAAGCTCCAGCCCGCCAGACACCAGATGAAACCAGTCCGGATAGCCCCAACGCCGGTATTCGGGTTTGACCAGTTTCGTCGCGAAAGTGTTGATCACGAAGCCGAGAACAAAGAAGGCGGCGACCGCCCACGTGAGAATTTGAATCCAAGAGAGGTTGTTCATTTTTTTCAAGCCTGATGAGATTTGATGAAAGCTGCGGTTTCTTCGATGGAGGCCATGCCCTCTTCGAGCATCGGCGCAAACAGCTGCCAGCCGTGGCACATGCCGTCGAAAATCTTCAGCTCAACCGCGACACCGGCAGATCGCAGACGCTCGGTCAGCGTGACGGAGTCATCGCGCAGACGCTCCCACGTTCCGACATGAACCAACGTCGCCGGCAGGTCCGCGAAGTTCGCGTAGAAGGGCGTCACCGTTGGAGATTTGCGGTCGCCGTCGCCCAGATAGGCGAACTTGAACCCATCCAGCATCGGCTTCAGCAGGATTGGATCGTTCGCGATCGCGCGGTACGAGGCGCCGTCTTCTGCGAAATCCAGCCACGGCGAGAACAGAGCCAAAGCGCCGGGCACCGGCATGCCCGCGTCTCTGGCGCGCACAACGGTGGCCAATGCGAGATTGCCCCCCGCCGAATCGCCGCTCAATGCGATCTTTGCCGGCGTGAAACCCTGCTTGAGCGCCCAACAATACGCGACGAACGCGTCATCGTGCGCCGCCGGTGCGGGATGCTCGGGAGCCAACCGATAATCCGGCGCCAGCACGGTGCATCCCGCCGCGCGTGCGAGGTTCGTCGTGATCACACGATAGACGCGGCTCGAAAAGAAAAAGAAGCCGCCGCCGTGGTAGTAAATGATCAGACGCGACGGGTCGCTGCCGGCAGGCACGAGCAGATCGGCCTCCATATCGGCAACCCTGACGCGTTCGATCTCCACATTCGATGCCAGCGGGGTCTGGCCGGTGATTTGCTCAGCCCAGGCGCGCGCCGATTCCGGCGTGGCCGTTGCCGGTGGTGGATTTCGCGCGATGACGCTGAGAAGCGCTGCAAGCTGTTGCGTCGACATTGTTCAACCTCCTCCAACGGCTTTGCCGCACACGCCACTTCGGCGTAGCGGTGCCGTTGGACCGGAGAATTGGCTCTTTTACAAAATGGATAAATCGGCTATTTTTGAAATCACTATTCCAATATTGGAAATATGAAGATCGTGCCGCTCGAGCCCCTGGCGCCGCTGGATTTGCAGGACATGGCCTTCTTCGTGCGGGTCGCGCGCGCGTTGAGCTTCACCAGGGCGAGCCAGGCCTCGGGCATACCCATGGCCACGCTGTCGCGGCGCATCGCGTCAATGGAAAAGCGCGTCGGCGTGCGGCTCGTGGAACGAACCACGAGGCGCCTCGCCTTGACCGAGCCGGGCCGGCGCTATCTCGAGCGCTGCGAGCGCATCATGCAGGACGCCGCCGCGGCCCAAGAGGTCCTCAAGGAAGCGGCCGAACGACTGACCGGGCATCTTCGCCTGTCGATGCCTGTCGAGTTCGGTCTGACGCTGATTGCGCCGATCATCGATGAGTTCGCCCGGCACTATCCGGAGATCACCATCAATGCCGATCTGTCGTCGCGCCCGGCGGATTTTTTCGATGAGAATATCGACGTGAGCATTCGGCTGGGTGAGGTCAAGGATTCTGCGCTGATCGTTCGGCGCCTCGGCAACGCAGCGCGGCTGCTCTATGCCTCACCGTCTTACGTGGCGCGCTGCGGATTGCCCGAGCATCCGAAAGAGCTGAGCAAACATGAATGCATTCCGCAATCGTATATGGCGGAGCCAAACACGTGGCGCTTGATCTCGGGCAAGAGAGCCGTCGACGTAAGTGTTCACGGCCGCTTGTCGACCAACAACGTGTCCATGACTTTGGCATTCGCAGAACAGGGTCACGGCATCGCCGCGCTCTCGCCGCCGATCGCGCGGCACGCATGTGATCGCGGCTCGGTCCGCCAAGTCTTACCGGAGTGGAGCTTTCCGCCCATGCCGGTCCATGGCGTGATGACGTCACGGTTGGTTCCGGTGCGGGTCAGAGCGTTCGTCGACTTTCTCGCGAACCGGCTGATCGTGATTTGAATGCGCCCTTTTCGAGCGCGCCTGTCAGTTCCAATGGCGGCTGCAGTGACGGCGGAAGCTGTTGTCGGTCCAGCAATGGCCCTTGCTGATCGAGGGGCCCCAGAACGGCTTGCCCCACACGGCGCCGACGACGCCACCGACCACCGCGCCGGGCGGACCGGCCACGATCAGGCCGGTTCCGGCACCTGCCGCGGCGCCTACCATGTCGGCGCGGGCGCTCGAAGCCGCCATTGAACCAAAAAAGCTGGCAGCAGCGAAAATCGCCGTGGCCATCAAAAGCTTACGCATGATGCTACCCCTTCCACCCGTCATAACGCTGTGACAAAGGCGCTCGACGCAAATGGTTCCTATCAGCGATACCTTTTCATAAGGTTGACGCTGCGGAAACCTTAACCGCTGCTTACTTCATCGCCCGCTTCACATCGCCGCAATCACCTGCCGGTCGATGTCTTTGACGTTTGTGACCCCCATCAGCGCCATGGTGGTGAGAAGCTCATTGCGCATGATCTCGATGGCGCGCGCGACGCCCGCCTGCCCGCCGGCACCAAGCCCATAAATGTAAGCCCGCCCGCTCATGCAGGAGCGCGCGCCGAACGCGAGCGCCCGCGCAATGTCCTGGCCTGAACGAATCCCACCATCGAACATCACCTCGATGTCGGAACCGACCGCTTCAGCGACCGACGGCAGCACCGAGATCGACGACGACGCGCCATCGAGCTGACGGCCGCCGTGATTTGACACGACGATTGCCGCGGCTCCGGTCTTTGCCGCAATGCGCGCGTCCTCGACGTCGAGAATGCCTTTGAGGATGAGCTTGCCGGGCCACAGGCTCTTGATCCATTCGACGTCTTTCCAGCTCAGCGTCGGATCGAATTGCTCGCTGATCCACTTCGACAGCACGGTGACGCTTTCCATGCCGGGATAGTGACCGGCGATATTGCCGAAGGTCTTGCGCTTGGCGCGCAGCACACTGAGCGCCCAGGCAGGCTTGGTGGCGATGTCGAGCACATTCGCCAGACGAATCTCCGGCGGAACGGTCATGCCGTTCTTGATGTCTCTGTGGCGCTGGCCGATGACCTGGAGGTCGACGGTGAGCACCAGCGCGCTGCATTTGGCTTTGGCGGCGCGCTCGATCAGTGCGCGGATATAGCCGCGGTCGCGCATCACATAGAGCTGAAACCAGAACGGCTTGTCGACCGCCGCAGCGACATCCTCGATGGAGCAGATCGACATGGTCGACAGCGTGAAGGGAATGCCGGCCGCCTGCGCCGCCCGGCACGCAAGGATCTCGCCGTCGCCATGCTGCATGCCGCAAAGCCCGATCGGCGCCAGCGCCAGCGGCAGCGATACCGGCTCACCGAGTATCGTCGTGGCGGTGGACCGATTGGAAACATCACGCAGAATGCGCTGCCGCAGCTTGATGCGCTCGAGGTCGGCACGGTTGGCGGCAAGCGTCTGCTCGGTGTAGGAGCCGGATTCGGCATAGTCGATAAAAGCGCGAGGCACCTTGCGGTGGGCGGCCCGCCGCAAGTCCTCAATGCAGGTCATGGTTCGCATCGTGAAGGTCCCAGCTTACAGCCGGGTTCTAGCACACCGCCTGCCTGGTTCCGCCAAGCTGCGGGCCGAAATTCAATGTTGCAGTGCCAAAGTTGCGGCAGAAAAGTTGCAATGGAACGGCGGCGAGGGCTGCGCGTTGTCTTTGTGTACGTTTTCCAGGCTGGCGGGGGGTTCGCGCCGGCCCGAGTTCTATCAGAAGCTCTCATTCGGGACACGCCGACAATGGACCAATGGACTAAGCCCCGCTTCCGCCAGATTGCTTATGCCGGCTTCGAGGATACCGGGCGCGCCGAGCAGGAGGCCAAGCGCCGGCAGCGCGAGGAGCGCCAGGCGAGAGAAGCCAGAATTCAGGCCGAGCTTGAGGAGGCATTGGAACTTGGGCTTGAGGAGACTTTTCCCGGCTCGGACCCTATTTCCGTGGTCCAGCCGGCGCCGACCAACTACGACAAGACGATGCGCTGAGCGCGCAAGTTGCTGTGAGTGCAAGTCGCTGAGCCGCCAAGCCGGTTCCCGCAAAGTTCTGCAATTGTGTCGTAAGCCATTGACTCAGTAGCGCTTACGCTGAAAAAACTATTACCTGGAAAAGTAAGATTACCCAATATTATTTGAAGCGATGCAGACTGAGAACGGGCTAATATCGCCAGCCGGTGAGGTAGGCGTTGGGGCCCAGCTAATGGTTCGCAAGTATTTCGGGACGGACGGCATCCGCGGGCGCGCGAATGGCGTGATCACGCCGGAATTGGCGTTGCGCGTGGGCCAGGCGACCGGGCTGATTTTCCGCCGTGGCGAACATCGCCACCGCGTCGTCATCGGCAAGGACACGCGGCTGTCCGGCTATATGATCGAGACCGCGCTGGTTGCGGGCTTCACCTCGGTGGGCATGGACGTGCTGCTGCTCGGCCCGATCCCCACCCCCGCGGTCGCCATGCTGACGCGCTCGATGCGCGCCGACCTCGGCGTGATGATTTCCGCCTCGCACAATCCCTACGACGACAACGGCATCAAGCTGTTCGGCCCGGACGGTTACAAACTGTCCGACGAGGTCGAGCACAAGATCGAAGCACTGATCGACGCCGACAAGGTCAAGCAATTGGCCAAGAGCGCCGAGCTCGGCCGCGCCAAACGCATCGACGGCGTTCACGACCGCTATATCGAATTCGCCAAGCGCACCATGCCGCGCAATCTTTCGCTCGACGGCTTGCGCGTCGTGATCGATTGCGCCAATGGCGCCGCCTATCGTGTGGCGCCCGAGGCGCTGTGGGAGCTGGGCGCCGACGTCGTCGCCATCGGCGTCGAGCCTGACGGCTTCAACATCAACCGTGAATGCGGCTCGACCGCGCCCGACGCGCTGTGCCGCAAGGTGCGCGAAATGCGCGCCGATATCGGCATCGCGCTTGACGGCGACGCCGACCGCGTCGTGATCGCCGACGAACACGGCCACCTGGTCGACGGCGACCAGCTGCTCGCGGTGATCGCGGAAAGCTGGAACGAAGACCGCCTGCTCACCAAGCCGGGCATCGTCGCGACGGTGATGAGCAATCTCGGGCTCGAGCGGTACCTGCAGTCGCTCAAACTGTCGCTCGTCCGCACGCCGGTCGGCGACCGCTATGTGCTCGAGCGCATGCGCGAGCAGGGTTACAATCTCGGCGGCGAGCAATCCGGCCACATTATCCTGTCGAACTACACGACGACCGGCGACGGCTTCATCGCCGCGCTGCAGCTCCTCGCCGTGGTGAAGAAGAAGAACAAGCCGGTGTCGGA
>DATAQN010000182.1:0-37224 GCA_036264635.1 Xanthobacteraceae bacterium
GTCCAGTCCTTGATGCGGTACTGCTCCGGCAACAGCGCAGTGAACACGGTCTCGATCGACCGCGCCAATGCGGACTCGGCCTCGGTGATCAACGGTAGCCCAAGGATACGGCGACGGTGCGCCTCGCTGCCCTCCCAGAAATCCACGACGCGCTGCTTGGATGCTTCAAGGTGTTCGTCGACCGTATGCACGGCCTGGCCCGTCCATGACGGCTTGGCCGGTCGTGGTCCCGTTGCAGCGAGATCGGCTTGCTTCTGCATCGCTTCACGGTGCTCGATGTCGAGCATTACGCCGATGACCGCCAATACGGCCTCGCGCCCGATCGGCTTGCGCCGAAGGGCCATGCGCAGCGCATCGCCTATGCGGCGCGCATCGTCGTCATCAATCCCGTTAGTCCCCATTTCGTAACCCCTTTTCAGCTCAGTATTCACGTTCTGTTCTATGCAAATAATGGGGCTGCCTAAAAAGGTCAAGGGGCTAACTACTTGACTTCATTTAGGAAAAGTACAAATTTGTACCATGGGCCGCTTGAGTCAAGTGTCAACACTTTGTACGACAAAGGGAAAATCGCGCCGATGCGCGCTACGCCGCACACTTGACTCCGGTGCGCCGACAGCTCCGGCCCGGCAATCTCGCGACGTCGCGGACTTTGGCCAGGTGCCGACCGTGGCGGCCATGGCGGCGGGAGTGTACCAATGTCGGTACACTGCGGCACCGCTCGACGGCGCTCCGGGACTGAACCGTTACGGTTTGACACTCTGTCGAAAAACCCTTTAGCCCCAATGCGTGCCGATATGGCACTTTGACAATGGAAGCCCTTGATATCACTTGATTGGGGTACTTCTGTCTGGGTCATGCCAGCGAAGGGAGCCGCGTTGAACGAAACGGTCACGTCTTTTCCATCTATCGCCAAACGGCCGCGCGTCGCGATTATCGGCGCGGGGATTGTCGGGCTTGGCATCGCCTGGCGACTTGCCGGACGCGCCGAGGTCTCGGTGTTCGACCGCGGCACCGCCGGCATGGGCGCAAGCCATGCTGCGGCCGGCATGCTGGCGGCATGTTCCGAAGCCGAGCCCGGCGAAGAGGCGCTACTGGCGCTTTGCCGGGAGAGCCAGGCCCGCTGGCCGGCCTTCGCGCGAGAGCTCGCAGAGGCGAGCGGCGTGAATGTCGAATTGCGCCAGGAAGGCACGCTGGTTCTCGCACTGACCGCTGACGATCAGGCCGAAGCCGCGCATCGCCTGGACTTTCAGAAGAAACTTGGCCTGCCGCTCGAGTGGCTGTCTGCTGCGGACACGCGCCGGCGCGAGCCGCATCTTGCTGGAAAGATCGCGGGCGCCGTGTTCAGCCCGCAGGATCATCAGGTCGAGAATCGCAAAGTTGTTGCCGCGATTCGTATTGCCGCTGAGCGCGCCGGCGTTGCAATTCACGAGCATAAGCCGGTCAAGGAGATCTCGGTTCACAACGGCCGAGCAGACGGCGTCGTCCTTGAAGACGGCTCGCGCGTTGCGGCCGATCTTGTCGTACTCGCTGCCGGCGCGTGGTCGCGCGGTATTGCCGGACTGCCGCCGGATCGGCGTCCGCCGGTGCGCCCGGTGAAAGGTCAGATGCTGGCTTTGCGCATGGATCCGTCGGCACCGCTGCTCAATCATGTCTTATGGGCGCCTGGCGCCTACCTGGTGCCGCGGCTCGACGGCCGTTTGATCGTTGGTGCGACGGTCGAAGAAAGAGGCTTTGACGAGACCATCACTGCCGGCGGCTTGTTGACGCTGCTGGAAGCCGCTTGGCGCGCGATCCCTGCGATCGAGGAATTGCCGATCGACGAAATCTGGGCCGGCCATCGGCCGGGGAGCCGCGACGACGCGCCGATCCTTGGCCGCGCGCCGCTGGAAAATCTGTTTTACGCCACCGGCCATCACCGCAACGGCATACTCCTCGCGCCGCTGACGGCGGACGCTATGGCCAGGCTCATACTTGATGATGTGGTCGAGCCGGCGATCCGTCCGTTCGGGCTCGAGCGGTTTCTGCCAGCGCGTGCGGCCGAGTAGGGGAGTTGCTGATGACGGAAGAGATGATCCGTGTGAACGGAGAAAGCGAGCCGCTCGGCGCGCAGCGCACGCTCGACGCTTTGCTCGCGGAGAAGACTGCCGATACGCAGCAGCGCGGCATTGCGGTTGCGCTCAACGGCTCAGTCGTGCCGCGCGCGGCGTGGCGTGAGACCGTGCTGCGCGCCGGCGACAGCGTCGAGATCGTGCGTGCACGGCAGGGCGGCTAAAGGAGACAACGACAATGTCCGATCCCCTCATCATTGCCGGCCATGAATTCTCCTCGCGGCTATTTCTTGGCACCGCCGGCTATCCCAATCGCAAAGTGATGTTGGACGCGGTTGCGGCGAGCGGCACCGCAATGGTCACCGCTTCGATCCGCCGCATCAGTCTCGCTGGCGATGATGAAAGCCTGATCGATGTTCTCGGCGGACGCGTGAAATTCCTGCCCAACACGGCCGGCTGTCAGACGGCGAAGGACGCAGTCCTTACCGCGGAGCTTGCGCGCGAGGCGCTCGACACCAATTGGATCAAGCTTGAAGTGATTGGCGACCGTGAATTGCTCTATCCGGACGTTGAAGAACTCGTACGTGCGACAGAAGAACTGGTCAGAAAGGGCTTCGTTGTTCTGCCCTATTGCACCGAAGATCCTGTGACCTGCCGCAAGCTTGCCGACGCGGGCGCGGCTGCTGTCATGCCGCTCGGTTCGCTAATCGGCTCAGGGCTGGGCATTTCCAATCCGCATCTGATCGAGCTTGTCTGTGCCCGCTCGCCGGTGCCTGTAGTGCTCGATGCCGGCATCGGCACCGCCTCTGACGCGACGCTTGCGTTCGAACTCGGCTGCGCCGCGGTGCTCATCAACACCGCGGTCTCGAAGGCGCAGAATCCGGTGCTGATGGCCAAGAGCATGCGCGCCGCCGTCGAAGCCGGCCGCCTGTCGCGCCTCGCCGGCCGCATCGCCAAGCGCATGCGCGCAGAACCGTCGAGCCCGCAATTCGGGCTCGTGGGGACTTAAACCTTGGCCTCAGCCATCATCTCCCGCACCATCGGGATCACCTTGCGTCCGTAAAGCTCGATACAGTGCATGATCTTCTCGTGCGACAGGGCGCCGGCGGAATATTTCAGATCGAAGCGTGACAGGCCGAGCGCCTTGGCGGTGGACGCGATCTTCCGCGCAACCGTTTCCGGCGAGCCGACAAAGAGCGCGCCGTGCTCGATCTCGCGGACGAATTCATCGCGGCCCATCGGCGGCCAGCCGCGCTCGGCGCCGATGCGATCGCGGAAGATTTTGTAGACCGGAAAGAGCTGTTCGCGCGCCATTTCGTCGGTGTCGCAGACAAAGCCCGGCGAATGCACGCCGATCTCGCGCACCGGGCGGCCGAATTGCGCAAAGGCGCGGTGATAGAGATCGACATAGGGCGCAAAGCGCTTGGGATCGCCGCCGATGACGGCGAGCATCAGCGGCAGATCGTAATGCGCGGCGCGGACGACGGATTCCGGACTGCCGCCGACGCCGATCCAGGTCTTCAGCCGGCCAGTCTCGATCGGCGGATAGACGCGCTGATTGGTCAGCGGCGGGCGGGTCTTGCCCTGCCAGGTCACCGGCTCGTTGGTGAGGAGCTTGGCAAAGACATCGAGTTTTTCCTCGAACAGCTCCTCGTATTGCGACAACTGAAAGCCGAACAGCGGGAAGGATTCCGTGAACGAGCCGCGGCCGAGGATGACTTCGGCGCGTCCGTTGGACAGCGCGTTGACCGTCGAGAACCGTTGAAATACGCGAATGGGGTCGTCGGACGAGAGCACGGTGACCGCTGTGCCGAGATGGATACGCTTGGTTCGCGTCGCGATGCCGGCCAGTACCACCTCAGGCGCCGATACCGCGAAATCAGGGCGGTGATGTTCTCCGACGCCGATGAAATCGACGCCCATTTCGTCAGCCAGGATCGCCTCGTCGACGATGTTGCGGATGACCTGCGCGGCAGGAAGAGGCTTGTCGTCAGGGCCTGCGGTGATGTCGCCGAAGGTGTCGACGCCAAGTTCGAGGTGCTGGGCCATAAAAAAGCGTCTCACAAACTTGCGCCCGTTTTGCCTATTGGGGCGGATGATCTGGTTGTCGGGGAGGAGCGAAGCCGGCGTATCGTCCCCTATGTGGGGCTTTGGCGTTCTCAGATCAACAGCTGCTGCAATTCGTCGGCCATGGCCTGCAGGCTCTGAAAGAACTGGCCGTGCATCGCTTTAAGCGGCGTGCGCTCGCTGTGAACGCCGATATTCAAGGCGGCAATGACCCGGTCGTCACGCTTCTTGAGCGGGATGGCAAGCGAGCGGAAACCGATCTCGACCTCCTGATCGGCAACCGCATAGCCGGACTTGCGGACTTCAAGGATGATTTTGCGTAAGCGCGTCTTGTCGGTGACCGTGAGCTTGGTGATTTTTTCGGGCTTGAGCTGCGCGAGAAATTTATCGAGTTCGCGATCGTCGAGCGCGGCGAGCAGAACTCGGCCGAGCGCTGTTGCAACGGCCGGCAACCGAAAGCCGATCTGCGCGCTGACCGGAAGAACCCGCTTGGGCGAAGCATGCGCGATCATGATGACGTCTTCGCCGTCGAGAACGGCGGCGGAGCATGACTCGCCAGTCTGTTGACTCAAGCCTTCGAGCGCGGGCTGCACGATGTCGGTCACGGCGTTGGACTGCAGATACGCACGCGCGAGATTGAGAACACGCGGACGCAGGCGGAACATCCGGTCGTCCATCTCGGCATAGCCGAGCTGCACCAGTGTGTGCAGCGTGCGGCGTACCGAGGCGCGGGGCAGATCGACGAGCTTGGCGATATCGCTGAGCGTGAGCTGGCGGTGGTCCTGATTGAAGGCCTCAATGACGCGCAATCCGCGCGCCAGCGCCTCGAGAAATTCCGGTCCGGATGTCTCGATCAGTGCCTGCTGGGACGCGGATCTGGTGATGGCCGGCATCTGCAAAGCTCCCGCGCTTGCCAAGGTTCTTTTTATCTGGTCTAATTTCGAACATATGTTCGGTCAGCGAACAAGCTATCTTGCTTCGCTTCAGCGGTAAAGCGGAGTTTCGGAGGATCGCCATGCTCAGTGCAGAACAGAACGATCGCATCACTCGGACCGGCCCCGACAAACCGGCGGGCGAATTGCTGCGGCGCTATTGGCAGCCGGCGGCTCTGGCCGACGAGCTCAATGGCGAGCGGCAGATCAAAGCGATCCGGCTCCTGGGCGAAGACCTCGTGATCTACCGCGACGACAAGGGCCGTTACGGCCTGCTCGGCCGCAGCTGTCCGCATCGCGGCACCGATCTTGCGTATGGACGCCTCGAGGGCGGCGGCTTGCGCTGCGCCTTCCATGGCTGGCTGTTCGATGTCGACGGCAAATGCCTGGAGACGCCGGCGGAGCCGGAGGGCAGCAATCTATGCCGCAATATCCGGCAGAAGGCTTATCCCGTGGTCGAGCACAATGGCATTTTGTTTGCGTATATGGGCAGTGGCGCGCCGCCGGAATTTCCGCATTTCGACTGCTTTGTCGCGCCGGATTCCCACACCTTCGCCTTCAAAGGCATGATCGATTGCAACTGGCTGCAGTCATTGGAAGTCGGCATCGATCCGGCGCATACGTCGTTCCTGCATCGTTTCTTCCACGACGAGGATCCCAAGCAAGGCTACGGCAAGCTATTCCGCGACACCTCGATCGACTCCGAAATGCCGATGACCAAGATCATGCGCGACTTTCCGCGGCCGCGCATCGAAGTCGAGCCGACCGATTTCGGCCTGCGTATCCTGACGCTGCGCGAGATCAGCGCCAAAAACACCCATGTCCGCGTGACTAACCTGATGTTTCCCAATGCGTTCATCATTCCGATGAGCCGGGAGATGACAATTACGCAATGGCACGTGCCGATCGATGACACCAGGCACTATTGGTACGCGATCTTCACCAGCTTCGGCGCGCCGGTGAACAAAGACGAGATGCGGCGGCAGCGGCTCGCGCTCTACGAATTGCCGAACTACATCCCGCGCAAGAACAAAAGCAACAATTACGGCTACGACCCGCACGAGCAGGAGCACGATACCTATACGGGCATGGGTGCCGACATCAATGTGCACGACCAATGGGCGTGCGAATCGATGGGCGCGATCGCCGACCGCACGCAGGAGCATCTCGGCCAGTCCGACAAGGCGATCGCCGCCTATCGCCGCCTGCTGCGGCAGGCGCTCGACGCGCTCGAGAAAGGCGACAAGCCGCCGATGATCTTTGATGCGGCTTCGGCTAAAACAGTCACCGGCCCCGCGGCCATCGACGGTATCGGCCCGACCGACGACTGGCAGGGCTATTGGCAGCGCACCGACGCCAGCAAACGCAGCGCCGCGAGCTGGGCGAATGTCAGTTGAGGTTGGACGAGCAGCATTGAGCTGAGGCGGGCAGGGGGCAGCGGATCAGATGTCGTCTCATATACGCCGCGCGCTCGCTCTGAACTTTGTCGACCGGCACGGCCTGTGGAACGACGCGCAGGCGCGGGCGGCCGCTGACGTGGAAAAGACCATCAGCCAGCAAAATCTGGAACTCGTCCGTTTTTCATTTCCAGATCAGCACGGCATCTTGCGCGGCAAGACGCTGGTCGCGTCCGAGGCCGTGCGCTCACTTCGCTCCGGCGTGTCGATGACGAGCACGTTGTTCGCCAAGGATACGTCGCATCGCACGGTGTTTCCGGTCTTTGAAGCCGGTGCCGGCATGGGGCTGCCGGAGATGGGCGGCGCCGGCAATTTCGTCATGGTGGCAGATCCGCAAACCTTTCGCATTCTGCCCTGGGCGGACAAGACCGGCTGGGTGTTGTGCGACTGCTTTTTTGCCAACGGCAAAAAAGTACCGATTGCGACGCGGCGGCTTTATTGCGATGCGCTGGCCAAGCTCGCTGCGGCGGGCTTCGACTATCTGGCCGGCCTCGAGGTCGAATTTCATCTGTTCAAGATCGAGGATTTCCAGTTGGCGCCCGAGACGCTGACGTGGCCAGCCGATCCGCCACGCGTGAGCCACACCACGCATGGTTTCCAGTATCTCACCGAAGGCCGGTACGATCAGGTCGCGCCGATTTTGGATGTCTTACGCAAAGCTATCGCGGCGCTCGGCCTGCCGCTGCAATCGCTCGAAGTCGAATTCGGCCCGAGCCAATACGAATTCACTTTTGCGCCAGAGACCGGTATGGCGCCGGCGGACGCCATGGTGCTGTTTCGCAGCACGCTCAAACAGGTGGCGCGCCGGAACGGTTATCTGGTCAGCTTCATGTGCCGGCTGCGGCTGCCAAATACACTCGCCAGCGGTTGGCATCTGCATCAGTCGCTGCGCGACAACAAGACCAACACGAATGCATTCATGTCGCAGGACGACAAAGAAGCGTTGTCGCCGATCGGCCGCAGCTTTCTCGGCGGCCTGCTTGCGAATGCGCGCGCGGCCAGCGTTTTTTCGACGCCGACGCTCAACGGCTATAAGCGCTATCGCGGTGCCAACACGATGGCGCCGATCCAGGCGGTGTGGGCGCAGGACAATCTCGGCGTGATGGTGCGCGTCATGGGCGAGGCAGGGGATGCCGCCACCCGTCTGGAAAACCGCTGCGGCGAGCCGCTCGCCAATCCGTATCTCTACATGGCGTCGCAGATCTATGCCGGACTAGACGGCATCAGCCGCCGCCTCGATCCGGGGCCATCCGCCGATGCGCCGTACCGGATCTCAGCCGAGGCTCTGCCGGCGACACTGGAAGAGGCGCTTGCCGCGCTCCGTCAGAATGCCTGCTTCCGGGCCGGGTTCGGTAACGGTTTTGTCGACTATTACGTCAAGCTCAAAGAGGCCGAGATTGCGCGGTGCCGGAAGGACAGTCCGGCGGAGGAGGCCGACGTGAGCGAGTGGGAACACCGCGAATATTTCGACACTCTCTGAAGCGCCGGTTCCGTCGCGGCGCGCAAAACTTCGCTTGCTTCGTCAAAGGACTACGGCGGCTTCTTACCCGCGGAACTGAGCCACTTGCGGCACTGGGACATGCATTATTTTTCATAATCGAAAGCTAGCCAGGACCGAAGCGTGCGCACTATAATGCATGCTCGGACAAGCGGCGGTTGTTGACGGATTGAAGGGGCCACAAAGGCCAGGGCGTCCACGGCCAGCGGCACACAATAAATCCTGGGAGGAAATCACGCATGCCGATCGAGGATTTTGCGCAGCGCTGCCCGTACAACGCGGCTTCGGATTTTGTCGACGCCAATGTCGCGCGCGGGTTAGGTGACAAGGTCGCGTTTCGCGACGGCACGCGCAGCCTCACATACAGGGAATTGCAACAGCGGACCTTCAGCTTCGCCGCAGCTCTGTGCGATTGTGGCCTGATGCAGGAGTCGCGCATTGCTTTGCTGATGCATGACACTGTCGATTTTCCTATCGCGTTCTGGGGCGCGATCCGGGCCGGCGTGATCTGCATTCCGCTCAACACGCTCCTTACGGCCGAACAATACGAATTCATGCTCGAGGACAGCCGAGCCGAAGCTGTCATTGTCTCGGCGCCTCTGTTGAACGTCGTCGCGCCGATATTGGGCAAGTTGCGTTGTTTGCGCTCGATCATTGTCGCAGGCGGCGCTTCGCCGGGCGTCCAAGGTGAGGCGCGGACTGTAGTTTCTTTCGAAGAATTCACCGCCTGCGATCCAAGCGCTTTCTCAACCGCTCCAACGGTCTCGGATGAAGTGGCCTTTTGGCTCTACTCATCAGGCTCGACCGGTGAGCCGAAAGGCGTGAAACATGTTCATTCGAGCTTGATGGCGACCGCGAAGCTTTACGGGCACCAGGTTCTCGGCATCCGCGAGAGCGATATCGTGTTCTCTGCGGCCAAGCTGTTCTTCGCTTATGGGCTCGGCAATGCCATGTCGTTTCCGATGTCCGTTGGCGCAACGACAGCCTTGCTGCCCGAGCGTCCGACTCCGGATTCGGCTTTCGCCCTGATGAAGCGCGAGCAGCCGACGATCTTCTACGGGGTGCCGACACTGTATGCCGCCATGCTGGCGCATCAGGAGATCGGCCGCGGCGCGGGCTCCGGTCGTTTGCGCCAATGCGTCTCGGCCGGCGAAGCCTTGCCGAGCGAGATGGGCCGACGCTGGAAGGAGACGGTCGGCGTCGATATTCTTGACGGTATCGGCTCGACCGAAATGCTGCACATTTTTCTCAGCAATCGTCCGGAGGACGTTCGCTACGGCACGTCCGGAAAACCGGTGCCGGGCTATGACGCCAAGATCGTCGACGAGGATGGACACGAACTTGGCGCCGATGCGATCGGAGAATTGGTGGTCCGTGGACCGTCAGCTGCCGAAGGCTATTGGAACCAGCGCCAGAAGAGCAGGCGAACCTTCGCCGGCCACTGGACTTATACCGGTGACAAATATGTGCGGGACGCGCAGGGTTATTACCAATATTGCGGGCGCACCGATGATATGTTCAAGGTCAGCGGCATCTGGGTTTCGCCGTTCGAAGTTGAGGCCGCGCTGGCCTCGCATGAGGCGGTGCTTGAAGCTGCCGTCATCGGCGAGACCGACGACGACAAGCTCGTCAAGCCGAAGGCCTATGTGGTGCTCAAGCCCGGATGTGTTGCCGACGAGCGGTTGATTGAATCGCTCAAAATGCATGTGAAGGCGTCGGCGGGCTTGTGGAAATATCCGCGCTGGATCGAGTTTAGGGCGGAGCTGCCAAAGACCGCCACCGGCAAGATTCAACGTTTCAAGCTCCGCGAAGAGAGTGCGGCGAACAGTGCCAGTCCCGGGAAGGCCGCTTAATGACGGCGACGGTGCGCCAACATCTGATCGATCCGGCGGTCTGTATCCGCTGCAACACGTGCGAAGCCACGTGCCCGACTGGCGCTGTCACGCATGATGACAACAACTATGTCGTTGATGCCGCCACCTGTAATTTCTGCATGGCGTGCGTGTCGCCCTGTCCGACTGGATCGATAAATCACTTCGTCGCGGTCGCGGCGCCGTTCTCTCTCGAGGACCAGTTTTCGTGGACCGAGCTTCCGGAGGCGCTTGCGGAGGCCGACGACGCCAATATCCAGGGGACCGTAGAGGCGATCGACCCTGAAATCGCCGATCTTCTTGAAGAGGCCCATAAGGGCGCGCATGGCCGGATGCGGGCGCCGGCGTCGGCCAGCGCGCCGCGCGTCAATCTGTTCGGCCGCGACAATCCGGCGGAAGCTACCGTCGCCGGAAACTTCCGGCTCACGGCCGAGGACGCCAGCGCCGATATCCGTCACATCATTCTTGATTTGGGCGCGACGGCTTTTCCCGTACTGGAGGGCCAGAGCATCGGCATTATCGTTCCTGGTACTGATCCACAGGGCCGGCCGCACAAGATGCGGCTCTATTCTGTCGCCAGCTCGCGCGACGGCGAGCGGCCCGACACCAACAATCTTGCGCTCACCGTCAAACGCGTGGTCGAGACGCGCGCCGACGGCAGCGTGTTTTGCGGCTTGGCGTCGAATTATGTGTGCGACCTTAAGCAGGGCGCGAAGATTCAGGTCGTCGGTCCTTTCGGTTCGACCTTCCTGATGCCGGACGATCCGCAGGCCGACATTGTGATGATTTGCACCGGCACCGGCTCCGCGCCGTTTCGCGGCTTCACCGAGCGGCGCCGGCGCACGATGCCGGGCGCGAAAGGCAAGCTTTATCTGTTCTTCGGTGCGCGCAATCCCAAGGAGCTTCCTTATTTTGGTCCCTTGCAGAAGGTGCCGAAGACATTGCTGGACCAGGAGCTGGTTTTTTCGCGTCTTGCCGAAAGACCCAAGGAATATGTC
Organism: Xanthobacteraceae bacterium; assembly: GCA_036264635.1. Lineage (GTDB taxonomy): Bacteria > Pseudomonadota > Alphaproteobacteria > Rhizobiales > Xanthobacteraceae > BOG-931. The sequence goes on from DATAQN010000182.1 coordinate 10,872, forward strand.
CAAGATCGGATGCGCGCGCGGGCCGCTGATCTGGCGGCGTTGCTGCGGCGCGACACGACGCATGTCTATGTTTGCGGACTGCGCGGGATGGAAGCGGGAGTCGAAGCAAGCTTCGAGGCGATCTGCGGCGAGCATGCGCAGTCCTGGCAAGACTGCCGCGCCCGTATGCGCGACGAAGGCCGCTTCCACGTCGAGACATATTAGAGCCCCGAGCCGGAGAACCAGTCGGATGTATATTGCCGAAAGCCTGTGCGCCTGGTCGGCACCTACTGACGGCAATTGTCCCTGCGGGCGCGTAAACGCCCATAATTCAATGGATATTGATCGAGAGGCGATGTGTAATATAGTTCATACGCGCGACCTAGACGAAAGTGCACAGCGACGCGTCGTCGCGCTCGACTGTCGCGCTCAAGAACATCATTATTCTGTCCGCGGGGAAATCAGAGGGGAAGGCCATGACCAGTATCTCGCAAGCTTCAATGCACCGGCAGCTGACGTGGAGGACGGGAGTTCTCTCGGCGGCGCTGCTCGCGCTCGCAGCACAGCCGGCGCTGGCGCAGGACAAGACGGTGAAGATCGGCTTCATTTCGACCTTCAGCGGTCCCGCTGCCGCCATCGGCAACGACATGAAGAATTCCTTCGAGCTGGCGCTCGATCATCATGGCCGCAAGCTTGGCGGGCTGCCGGTCGAAGTCATCTATGAGGATGATCAGATCAAGCCGGAAGTCGGTGTGCAAAAAACGCAGAAGCTGATCGAGTCGGACAAGGTCGATTTCATCGTTGGCTATATCTGGTCGAACGTGGCGCTGGCGTCGCTGAAGCCGCTCGTCGACTCCAAGACCATGACGGTCATCACCAATGCCGGCGCGTCGCAGATCGCCGGTGAATTGTGCTCGCCTTATGTGTTTTCGACGTCCTGGAATAACGACCAGACGCCGGCCGCGGTGGGCCTCTATATGAATCAGAAAGGCGTCAAGACCGCTTTCCTGATCGGGCCGAACTATGCGGCGGGCAAGGACATGCTCGCCGGCGTGCAGTCGACCTTCAAAGGCCAGATCGTCGGTCAGGAATTGACCCGCTGGCCCGACCAGCTCGACTTCTCCGCAGAATTGTCGAAGGCGCGCGCGGCCAAGCCGGACGCGATCTTTGCCTTCTATCCGGGCGGCGCCGGTGTGCAATTCGTCACCCAATATGCGCAATCCGGTCTGAAAGGTCAGATTCCGCTCTATACCGCGTTCACAGTGGACGATCTATCGCTGCCGCGGCTGAAAGATCTCGCTATCGGCGTTCCAGGCGCGCAGGAATGGGTGGCCGATCTGCCCAATGACGCCAACAAGAAATACGTCGCCGACTACAAGGCGAAATACAATGCCACCCCATCCTTCTACGGCGCGCAGACCTATGATGCGGTGGGATTGATCGATAGTGCGATCACCGTGGTCAAAGGCAACCTCGCCGACAAGGAAGGCATGCGCAAGGAGATGGAAAAAGCCGATTTCAAGTCGGTGCGCGGGCCGTTCAAGTTCGGCAACAACCACATCCCGATCCAGAACTTCTATCTTCAGGATGCGGTGAAGAACGCCGACGGGAGCTACTCGCTGCACACGGTGGCGACCATCGTGTCGAATGACCAGGACAAATTCCACGACAAATGTCCGATGAAGTGATTTACTTGTGCTGAACAACTCGACGTCGTCATGGCCGGGCTCGTCCCGGCCATCCACGTCTTTTCTGGGCCGAGAGTTAAGACGTGGATGCCCGCAACAGGTGCGGGCATGACGGCCAATATGGTGAGCGCTTAATAGGCCCATATGCTCTATTTCATCGAACAGCTGCTCAACGGCATTCAGCTCGGAATGCTGCTCTTTCTATTGGCCGCAGGCTTGACGCTGATCTTCGGCATCATGGATCTGGTCAACCTGGCGCACGGCTCGCTCTACATGATCGGCGCTTATTTTGCCGCCACTTTTGCCGACTGGACCAACAGTTTCGTGCTTGGCGCGATCCTTGCACTCTTGGCGACGCTGGTCGTTGGCATGGTGCTCGAAGTGGTTGCGATTCGTCGCTTGTATGGGCGCGATCATCTGGATCATGTGCTCGCGACCTTTGGCCTGCTGCTGTTCTTCAACGAACTGGTGCGGCTGATCTGGGGGCCGGCCGGTCTCACGTTGTCGCTGCCGAGCGAGATGCTCAATGCGGTGGAGGTGCTGCCGGGACTCTACTATCCGATCTATCGCCTGGTCATTATCTGCGTGACGCTGGCGGTCGGCGCCGCGCTTTATGTACTGGTGATGCGCAGCCGGCTCGGCATGCTGATCCGCGCCGGCGCCTCCAATCGCGAAATGGTCGGTGCGCTCGGCATCAATATCAAGCTGCTCTACACATTGGTGTTTGGGCTTGGTGCGACGCTCGCGGGCTTTGCCGGCATGATGCAGGCGCCGATCCTCACGGTGCAGATCGGCATGGGCGAGAACATTCTCATTGCTGCCTTTGTCGTTGTCACCATCGGCGGCATCGGCTCGATCCGCGGCGCCTTTGTCGCCGCCATGCTGGTCGGCATCGTCGATACGATCGGGCGTGCTTTCGTGCCCGACCTGCTGCACGCTTATGTGGGCGAAGCCGCCGCCTCGAGCCTCGGCCGCGCGCTGTCGTCGATGTCGATCTATCTTGTGATGGCGCTGGTTCTGATCGTGCGTCCTGCGGGCCTGTTTCCGGCGGCGACAAGATGAGCAAGTCGCTCACGCCGCGGGTCGCGGTGAATATCTTTCTCGTTCTGCTGCTCGCTTCGGTGCCGGTCTATGCGGCGCTGAGCGGCAGCACCTTCGCCATGACGCTGTTCTCTCGCATTATGATCATGGCGCTGGCGGCGCTGAGCCTCAATCTGATCATGGGCTATGGCGGCATGGTCAGCTTCGGCCATGCCGCTTACCTCGGCATCGGCGGCTATGCCGTGGGCATCCTGGCGAAGGAGGGCATCAATTCCGGTTTTGTGCAGTGGCCGGCCGCGGTTGGAGCCTCCGCTCTTTATGCGCTCGTCGTCGGCGCGCTGAGTCTGCGCACCCGCGGCGTCTATTTCATCATGATCACGCTCGCCTTCGCGCAAATGATCTATTACGTCGCGATCGGGCTCGATCGCTATGGCGGCGACGATGGCTTGACCATCTACCGTAACAGCCAGTTCGGCGGGCTGATCGATATCGGCAACAAGACCGTATTTTATTATCTCTGCTTTGTGCTGCTGTTAGCGGCGATCTACATGGTCTGGCGCATCGTCAATTCGCGCTTCGGCCTGGTCATTCAAGGCGCGCGTTCGAACGAGCGGCGTATGCGCGCTATCGGCTTTCCGACCTTCCGCTACAAGCTCGCATGTTTTGTCATCGCTGGCGCGATGTGCGGACTGGCCGGCGCGTTGCTCGCCAATCAAACCAATTACATCAGCCCGGCGATGATGAGCTGGACGCGCTCGGGCGATCTGATCGTGATGGCCGTGCTCGGCGGCATGCGCGCACCGTTCGGGCCGCTGATCGGCGCCATGTCGTTCCTCGTTCTTGAAGAGTTGCTCACACGGGCGACGGATTATCCAAACCTGATCATCGGGCCGCTCCTCCTGATCGTGGCCATCTATGTCAATGGCGGCATCGACGGATTGCTGGGGAGGGCGCGCCGTGGCTGAAGCCCTGCTCGAAATCGTCGGCCTCACCAAGCGCTTCGGCGGCGTTGTCGCGTCCGATCGGGTGTCGCTGACGCTCGATCGCGGCGAGTTGCACGCAATCATCGGTCCCAACGGCGCCGGCAAGACAACTTTGATCGGGCAATTGACCGGCGAGATCACGCCTGATGGCGGCAGTGTCCGCTTCGACGGCCACGACATCACCGAACTTCCGGTCTACCAGCGCAGCGCCATTGGGCTTGCGCGCTCGTTCCAGATCACGTCGCTATTTCGGGACTTCACAGCGCTCGACAATGTTGCCCTCGCCGTGCAGGCCCATGCCGGGCATTCCTTCCGCTTCTGGCGCGATGCGCGTCGCGACGATGAATTGCGCGAGCCGGCACGTACGGCGCTTGCCGGCGTCGGCCTTGCCGAGCGGGCCAACATGCTCGTCGCCGACCTCAGCCACGGCGAATGCCGCCAGCTCGAGATCGCAATGGCGCTTGCGACCAAGCCGCGCATGCTGCTGCTGGACGAGCCGATGGCCGGCATGGGGCCGGAAGAATCCGCGCGGCTGATCGGGATTTTGCGCGAGCTCAAGGGCGGCGTGACTATTCTGCTGATCGAGCATGATATGGACGCGGTGTTTGCGCTGGCCGATCGCATCAGCGTTCTGGTCTATGGCCGCATCATTGCGTCGGGCAACCCGGCGGCGATCCGCGCCGACCCGGTTGTGCGCCAAGCCTATCTCGGAGAAGGTGGGGAGGGGGCGGGCCATGGCTGAAACATCGCCAGCCGGTGCAGCCCCGCTGCTTGAATTGTCCGGGGTCGAGACGAGCTACGGCTTGAGCCGCGTGCTGTTTGGTGTCTCGCTCGCGCTGGGCAGCGGCGAAATGGTCTCGCTCCTGGGCCGCAACGGCATGGGCAAGACCACGACCGTCCGATCGATCATGGGCCTGACGCCCGCGGCTTCGGGTTCGATCCATTTCGGCGGTGCGGACATCCGTACGCTCCCGGCCTATCGCGTCGCCAAGCTCGGCATCGGTCTCGTCCCTGAAGGGCGGCAGGTATTTCCCAATTTGACGACACGCGAAAATCTCATTGCGACGGCGGCCAATCGCGGCGGCGCGCGCGATCCGTGGACACTCGAAAGAGTCAGCGCACTGTTTCCGCGGCTCGCCGAGCGTGCGCGCAGCATGGCGAACCTGCTCTCCGGCGGCGAGCAGCAGATGCTCGCCATCGGCCGCGCGCTGATGACCAATCCGCGCCTTTTGATTCTCGACGAGGCGACCGAGGGCTTGGCGCCGGCCATTCGCGACGAGATCTGGCGCTGCCTGCACAGCCTGCGTGCCGCCGGACAATCCATCCTCGTCATCGACAAGAATGTCGATGCGCTGATGCGGATCGCGGATCGCCATTACATCATCGAGCGCGGACGGGTGGTGTGGAGCGGAAGCTCGCAGTCACTAGCCGCAGCACCCGACATTCAGCATCGCTATCTTGGCGTGTAGAGCGTGATCCCGAAAAGCATGCCCTTGGACTTGATCCGAGGGCGGAAGCCGGTTTTCGGACAAGATCATGCTCAAGAAGAAAGCCGCCGCGGCTCGGTGATGTAAACGACTTGCCCGGCGACAAGCACAGCGACGACGCGCGGCCGCCCCGGCACCGCAGCATCGACCAAGATCAGATCGGCGCGCTTGTTCGGCGCGACGCTGCCGCGATCAGCGAGGTTCATCGCGCGCGCCGGTGTGCCGCTGACGAGGTCCCAGGCCTTGGCGAACGGCAATACGTCTGTCTCTGCAAGCTTGAATGCGGCGACCAATAGCGCGGGATAGAAATAGTCGGAAGCCAGGATCGAGCATAGGCCGTGCGCCACCATATCGCTGGCCTTGACCCAGCCGACATGGCTCCCGCCCCGCACGATATTGGGCGAGCCGAATACGATCTCGTCGCCGCCATTCGCGGCGTCCTGCGCGGTCTCCATATTCATCGGGAATTCGCACACCCGGCAGCCGAGCGAACGGAACCAGCGTCGCTGCTCCGGCGAGGAATCGTCGTGAGACAGCATCGGGACGCCGGTCGCGTTAGCGCTTTTGGCCATGCGCACGATCAGATCCGGCACCTCGTCGGCGCGGCTCTGCAGAGACTCCACGAGCTTGAAGAAATCCTCGCGGCTCAAGCCGGTGCGGTCGACCATGGTGCTGATTTTGGACGGCGGCCGTTTCGCGTAATCGGGCGCGAGCATGTGGTCGTTGAAAGCGAGCGCGTCGATTTTTCGTTCGTCGAGCCAGCCGCACGCTTCGGGCTCGGCGTCGAAATTGTAGGTCTCGAAGCGCAAATGATAGCGCGTGTCCGCGGCAAGCTGCGGCTTTAGCGTTTCGATCGCCGCGAGCAGACTGCGGGCATTTTGCGGCCCACGCAGACCGGGCTCCCAGGACCAGGTGACGCCGTGGAAGACGGTCGTGATGCCGTTGGCGATGACCTGCCGATCGGTGTCGAGCAACGCGATATCGAGCGCAAAATCGACACCCGGCCGCGGCATCATCTGGCGTTCGAAAGCGTCGCCGTGAATGTCGACAATGCCCGGAAGCACAACGAGGTCAGAGGCGTCGATGCTGCGCGCGGCGCCGCAATCCGACCCGATCTCGGCGATGACGCCGTCACTTGTGTGAACGCAGGTATCTTGCAGCGTGCCGTCGGTCAGAACCTTCGCGCCGGTAATTCGAATGTCCATTTTGCTTGCTCAGTGACTTGCAATTTCCACTTCGGAAGAGCTGCTGTGAGCTTCGTAGCGCTCAAGAAACTCTTCCACGTTCAGGCGCCTGAAATCCGGTAGCGCCAGCCGAAGACGCTCGTGCGACCAGTGCCACCACGCCAGCCGTTCCAAGCGCGCCGCAATGTGGCTCGAAAATCGCGGGCGAATGGGACGCGCCGGATTGCCGGCGACAATGGTGTAGGGCGCGACATCTTTGGTGACGATGGCGCCGGCCGCGATCACCGCGCCATCGCCGATCGTCCGTCCCGGCAGCACGATGGCGCCGTGGCCGATCCAGGCGTCGTGGCCGATGACGACGCGATGCGCGCGCCGCCAGTCGAAGAATTCGGCGTCGTCGGCTTCGCCGGGAAAATAACTGGCGGCGCGATAGGTGAAATGCGCCTGACTCGCGCGATGCATCGGGTGATTGCCCGGATTGATCCGTGTCATCGCCGCGACCGAACAAAACTTGCCAAACTTCGTGTAGGCGACATTGCTGTCATTGACGATATAGGAATAATCGCCGACGTCCGTTTCCAGCAAGACCGAGCGCGCGCCGATATCCGTATAGCGGCCAAGCGTGCAGTCGCGCACCTCGGCAGTGGGATGGACCAGCGGCTGTTCGGACAAAACTTTCTTCATGTTTCCAGTACCAGTGCGACGCGATCCGAGACAAAGCGCGAGCGCGTCGTGAGAATGGGCACGCCGTCGGTATCGGCGTCGATACTCTCGACGACCAATAAGGGGCGGCCAAGCGCGAGTTTCAAGCTCTCGGCATCCGCGGCTTCCGCGATCGCCGCGGTGACGCGCGTGCTTTCGCGGGTGTAGTCGCGGACGTCGAAATTCGCCAGCATGCGGGTCATCGAATTGGACGACATGCCATAGACGCGCGCCGCATTCGGGAAACGATCGGCCGGCAGCCAGGTGGTCGAAGCCACGATCGGAACACCGTCGGCTTGACGCACGCGCTCCATACGGATTACCGGCGTTCCCAGCTTGATTCTCAGACGCCTGGCGATTTTGGAATCGGCGTTTTCGATGCTGCTTGCCACAAGCCGCCCGCCGACCGCATGCCCGGCGCCGCCGATGATCTCGGAAAACCGGGTGCGGCGGCGGATCGGGTAGGCGATACGATCGGACTCAACGTAGGTTCCGCTACCGCGCTCGGCGCGCAACAGCCCGCGTTCAGTCAGCGCCGCTATGGCGCGCCGCACAGTGTGGCGGTTGACACCAAAGCGCTCGGCGATTTCAGTCTCCGCCGGCAATTTGGTTCCCGCCTTGAAAGTTCCCTGCGCAATCGATTGCTCGAGCGCGTCGGCGATACGCCGCCATAGCGCGACGCCGCCCGTTGCGGGCTTCCCCTCGGCGCGATTCACAGCATCGGCACTACGGTGTGTCATCTCTCGCCATTGTCACGGTGGTGTCAGCAAAGCTTCATCATCGGACGGTAGACATGTTGATAGTTGTCTAGTAACATAGACAACTATGTCGGGCAAGAATATTTGCGCGATTTAGCCGAAACCGACAAGGCCATGGGGTTGAAATTTTCTACGTGAGCAGGTCGTTGGACGAGACGCAGAAGAAACGCCGTGCCGCGATGGCGGTGCTCGCCGAGAGCAGGACCGCCGAGATCGCGCATCTCTTGGAGCGGCTTGCGCCGCTGCCGGCCTTTGACGACTTGCGTGCGCCGGAGAACGGCCTCGTCATGATTCGCGGCCGTATCGGCGGCGACGGCGCGCAGTTCAATCTCGGTGAGGCGACGGTGTCGCGCGCCGTAGTGCGGCTCGCGACCGGTGAAATGGGTTTCGGCTATGTGCTCGGCCGTGATCGCACCAAAGCGCGGCTGATCGCGCTGTGCGACGCGCTGGTGCAGACGGTGGCCCATTCGGCCGCGGTCGAGCGGCAAGTCGTCGCGCCGCTCCGAGCGCGTCTTGAAGAGCAGCGCGATGTGCGCGCGCGGCAAGTTGCAGCGACCAAGGTCGACTTCTTCACTTTGGTGCGCGGGGAGGACAGCGCATGATCGACTCTGGTTTTGCCAACCCGGTGAGATCGGCGCAGGCGGCATTTCGCGCGATCCTCGAGGTGACGTCGCGGCCCGGCACCGTTTGCCGTATAGGTGTCGCAGTTGCGCCGCCGTCGCCGCTTTGGCCTGCCGTTGCGGCCATCGCCTTGACGCTGTGCGACCAGGATACTCCCGTCTGGCTCGACGCGGCGCTGCGGGCATCGCAGGACGTTTCGGCGTGGCTGCGGTTTCATTGCGGCGCGAGGATCGTGGATGATCCAAGTGCCGCGAGCTTTGCCTTTGCCGCAGATGCTCGCGGGCTGCCCGCATTCGACAGATTCAATCTTGGCAGCGCGGATTATCCTGATCATTCGACCACGATTGTGCTGCGCGTCGATTCGTTTCAATCCGGGCCTGAATTGATGTTGCAGGGGCCGGGCATCAAAAATGGCCAAGCTTTCTGTGCCGATCCGTTGCCGGACGACTTTGCCGAGCGGCTGACACAGAATCGGAGCCTGTTTCCTCGCGGGGTGGACCTGATTCTCGCTTCGGCGAATGAAATCGCGGCATTGCCGCGCTCGGTGCGGCTGATCGGGGAGAGCGCGTCATGTATGTAGCGGTCAAAGGCGGTGAGCGCGCGATCGAGAACGCGCACCGCCTGTTGGCGCAGGAGCGGCGCGGAGATCCGGCTGTGCCAGAGCTCTCGCTGGAGCAAATCGAGCAGCAATTGACGCTCAGCGTCGATCGCGTGATGAACGAAGGCTCGCTCTATGACCGCGAGCTGGCTGCGCTCGCGATCAAGCAGGCGCGCGGCGACCTGATCGAGGCGATTTTCCTGCTGCGCGCCTTTCGGGCGACGCTGCCGCGCTTTGGCAACAGTGAGCCGATCGATACCGGCACAATGATCGTCAGCCGGCGGATTTCCTCGACCTTCAAGGATATACCGGGCGGGCAGGTGCTGGGGCCGACTTTCGACTACACCCATCGCCTCCTTGAACCACAGTCCGACACGGCTGTGAACAGCGCGCCCGTCTCGGCTGACGCCAGCTTGCCGAAAATGCCGCGGGCCACGGATTTGCTCGCCGCCGACGATCTTATCGAGCGCTCGCCGGAGCCTTCCGACCAAGAGCGCGTCGGCGATCTGACGCAGGACCCGTTGCGCTTTCCGGCCGACCGCGATCTGCGACTGCAAAATCTGGCGCGCGGCGACGAGGGTTTTCTGCTGGCGCTCGGCTATTCGACCCAGCGCGGCTATGGCCGCAATCATCCCTTCGCCGGCGAGATCCGGCTTGGCGAGATCGAGATCGAATTCGCGCCGGAAGAGATCGGCTTTGCCGTACCACTCGGTCGTGTCACGGTGACTGAGTGCCAGATGGTCAACCAGTTTCGCGGCACAGCCACCGAACCACCGCGGTTTACGCGGGGTTATGGACTGGGCTTCGGCCATTGCGAACGCAAGGTCATGGCCATGGCGCTGGTTGATCGCGCGTTGCGCGCGCGCGACCTTGGCGAGGAAGTTAAAGCGCCGGCACAGGACGAAGAATTCGTGCTGTCGCATTCCGACAATGTGCAGGCGACCGGCTTCGTCGAACATTTGAAGCTGCCGCATCACGTCGACTTCCAAGCCGAGCTCGGTCTCATCCGCCGCTTGCGCGCGGAATTCGAGGAAGCGGCGTCGGCCGGCCAAGTCCGGGAGGCAGCGGAATGAGCGCGGCAGAAACTGCTCCCGCATACAATTTCGCTTATCTCGACGAGCAGACCAAGCGGATGATCCGCCGCGCGATCCTCAAAGCGGTCGCGATCCCCGGCTATCAGGTGCCCTTCGCCAGCCGCGAAATGCCGATGCCCTACGGCTGGGGCACTGGCGGCGTGCAGGTCACGGCTGCGATTCTCGGACCCGACGACGTGCTCAAAGTGATCGATCAGGGCGCCGATGATACAACCAACGCTGTCTCGATCCGCAAATTCTTCCAGAAGACCGCGGGCGTGGAGACGACGACCGATACGCGCGCGGCGACCGTTATCCAGACCCGCCATCGCATTCCGGAGACACCGCTCTCCGCGAATCAGATTCTGGTTTTTCAGGTGCCGATTCCCGATCCGCTCCGTTATCTCGAGCCGCGCGAGACCGAAACGCGCCGCATGCATGCGCTCGCAGAATATGGGCTGATGCATGTGAAGCTCTACGAGGACATCGCCCGCCACGGCCATATCGCGACCACCTATGCCTATCCGGTCAAGGTCGATGACCGCTATGTGATGGACCCGTCACCGACGCCGAAATTCGACAATCCGAAAATGGACGACTGCGCGGCCCTGCAATTGTTCGGTGCCGGGCGCGAGAAGCGCATCTATGCCATCCCACCGCATACGCATGTCGTGTCACTCGATTTCGACGACCATCCATTTGAGCGTTACCGCCACAACGGCACCTGCGCGCTGTGCGGGGCCAGGGATTCCTATCTCGACGAGATCGTCACCGACGATCGCGGCAGCCGGATGTTCGTGTGTTCGGACACCGACTATTGCGAAGGCCGCCGCGGCGATCGCGATGAGTCTGTTACGCCGCGGCACGAGGCGCAAAGGTCATGAACATTGCCGCACGCGAACCGCAGCCGCTTTTGATTGCCGAGGGCTTAGGCAAATCCTTCGGCCGCCAAGTCGCCTGCCGCGACGTCTCGTTTGAGCTCCACGAGGGCGAGGTCATGGCGGTGGTCGGCGAATCCGGCTCCGGCAAGTCGACGCTGCTGCGGCTCCTCTCGCTGCAAGCGGAGGCCGATGCAGGCCGCGTGCTCTATCGCATGCGCGACGGGATCACCCGCGATCTGGCGACGCTTGGCGAGGCGGAACTGCGTTTCCTGGCGCGGACTGACTGGGGCTTCGTCCATCAGGATCCGGCGCTTGGACTGCGCATGGCGGTGTCCGGCGGCGCCAATGTCGGCGAGCGGCTGATGGCGGTCGGCTGGCGGCATTATGGCGACATCCGCCAAGTCGCAACGGACTGGCTGGCCCGTGTCGAGATCGACACGGCGCGCATCGACGACCGGCCCGCGACCTATTCCGGCGGCATGCGGCAGCGCCTGCAAATCGCGCGCAACCTGGTCACTCAACCGCGGCTGGTGCTGATGGATGAGCCGACCGGCGGCCTTGATGTTTCGGTTCAGGCGCGGCTGCTCGATCTCCTACGGAATCTGGTTGCCGTGCTGAAACTTTCGGCCGTGATCGTAACTCACGATCTCGCCGTCGCACGATTGTTATCTCATCGCATCATGGTGATGAAGGGCGGCGAGGTGATCGAATCGGGCCTGACCGATCAGGTCCTCGACGATCCGCGCGAGCCCTACACCCAGTTGTTGGTTTCCTCGATCTTGCAACCTTGAGCGAATACTGCGGCCCAAAGGCGGATAAGGCACCTGATACGACGATGACACCCGCGCTTGAACTTCGCGATGTTGGCAAGAACTTCACCATGCATCTGCAAGGGGGCATGCAGCTTGCGGTGGTTGCTGGCGTAACTTTTTCGGTCCGCGCCGGCGAATGTGTCGTACTTGCGGGTCCCTCCGGCGCCGGCAAATCTTCGATCCTGAAAATGATCTTCGGCAATTACCGCTGCGACCAGGGGCAAATATTGATCCGCGACGGCGCGTCGAATTTCGACATCGCCGGGGCCACGCCGCGGCAAATGCTGACATTGCGCAACACCAGTATCGGCTATGTCAGTCAATTCCTGCGCGCGGTGCCGCGGGTGCCGACTATCGACGTCGTCGCCGAGCCGCTGATCGTCTGTGGCGAGCCGCGCGAGGCGGCGCAGGCCAAGGCCGCCGCGATGCTGCACCGGCTCAATATTCGCGACGCGCTCTTGCAATTGCCCCCAGCCACATTTTCCGGCGGTGAGCAGCAGCGCGTCAATATCGCCCGCGGCTTCTTGCCGGACCTGCCGGTCCTCTTGCTTGACGAGCCGACGGCGTCGCTGGACGCCGACAATCGCGCGGTGGTCGAAGACCTGATCAAGGAAAAGAAGCAACACGGCACAGCCATTGTCGCCGTAGTCCATGATGAGAATGTCCGCGACGCCATCGCCGACCGGGTCATCGAGGTCGCGCAGTTCGCTGCGGCCGCATGAAGGACACCCGAGACTCAAAATGCCGGAGCAACAAGACTTCGTTCTGACCAACGCAAAGATCGTGCTCGCCGATCGCGTGATCGAGCAGGGTTGGCTCGCCGTGTCCGATGGCGTCATCGCCGAGGTCGGGGAGGGGACCGCGCCGGAGCATGGCGATGATCTCGGCGGCGATCTGCTGCTGCCCGGCCTTGTCGAACTGCATACCGATCATCTCGAAGCGCACTATTCGCCAAGGCCCAAGGTCTATTGGGACCCGGTGGCGGCGGTGGTGTCCTTCGACGGCCAGCTTGCCACGAGCGGCATCACCACAGTGCTCGACTCGCTTCGGGTCTGGCGCGAAGACGGTGCCGAAGACATCGATGGCCAAGCCGAGATCCTGGCGCAGGCCATCGGCGAGGCGCGCGATGCCGATTTGCTGCGCGTCGAGCATTTCCTTCACCTGCGCTGCGAAGTGCCGATGCCGAGTGTGGTCGAGGAAGCCGCCGCTCTGATCGGCCGCACCGACGTCAAGCTGGCCTCCTTGATGGACCACACGCCGGGTCAGCGGCAATTCCGCGATGAGAGCAAGCTGCGTGACTATTACCGCGGCAAAGGCAACCTGTCCGACGCCGAGCTCGACGCCTTGTTTGCCAAGCGCTTCGAATATCAAGCGGCCTATGCCGCGGACAACTACTCCAAGATCGTCGCTCTGGCGCGTGAACATCATACGCCGCTGGCGAGCCATGACGATACGACACCTGAACATGTCGACCAGGCAGTCCGTGACGGCGTCGCCATCGCGGAATTTCCGACCACCATCGAGGCCGCGGAGAGGCTGCATGCGGCCGGCATTCGCGTCCTGATGGGAGCGCCAAATCTGGTGCGCGGCGGCTCGCATGCCGGCAACGTCGCGACGGCGGATTTGGCGCAGCGCGGCGTGCTCGATGTCCTGTCGTCGGATTACGTACCGGCAAGCCTTCTGATGGCGGCTTTGATGCTGCCACGGCGTGCGCCGAACATCGATCTCGCTGCCGCAGTGCGCACCGTTTCGAAGACCCCCGCCGCGGCGGTCGGTCTTGACGATCGGGGCGAAATCGCCAGCGGTAAGCGCGCCGATCTTATTCGCGTGCGCGTCGCTCACGATGTGCCGATGGTGCGCACGGTCTGGCAGAATGGAAGGCGTGTGGCGTGAATCGGCTTGGCAAAACCCACACGTTTTTTCAAGCGAATCCCGGTGCGCTTGGTCCTGGGCGCCTTGTGCTTGTGGTCGGCCCGAGCGGCGCCGGCAAGGACACTCTGCTTAAAGGCGCCCGCGCGGCGTGTGCTTACGATCCCGCGGTGGTGTTTTCCCGGCGTGTGGTGACACGGCCGAAATCCGACGCCGAAGACCACGACTCGATGGACGCGGCTGCCTTCGCGCACGCTGCAAGCGAAGGCGCCTTTGCGCTGTGGTGGCAGGCGCACGGCAACGGTTACGGCATCCCGTCGACGATCGACCAGGACATCCGCGCCGGACGCACCGTGGTCTGCAATGTGTCGCGGACGGTGGTCGATGCCGCGCGGCAGCGCTACGGTTTCGTCACGGTGGTCGAGATCACAGCGCCCGCGCAGGTGCTGCTTTCGCGCTTGGCCTCGCGCCAGCGCACAAGCGACGGCGATGTCGCCCAGCGTCTCGAGCGGTCAGCCCAGGTCGAGCAGTTATTTTCGCCCGACATCGTCATCAGGAATGTCGGGCGGCCGGATGGCGGAATCCGGCGGCTTATTCGCGCCATCCGCACGCGCGCACGGATCGGCCGCCGCCGCCGCGAAACACCGAAAATCCCCGCGGAAGCCTAAGGCTTTGCTTCAAGCAAGCCGGTCGCGCAGCGCAGCGGACGCTCGCTCGGCGCCGAGCACGATCACGAAGATGATGATGAGAAGCAGCGACACCTCCTGGTATTGGAAGAGGTTCATCGCCGTCAGCAACTCAAAGCCGATGCCACCGGCGCCGACAAAGCCAAGTACCAGGGACGAGCGGATGTTCTCATCCAACCGATAAAGACTGATGCCCAATAGCGTCGGCAGGATTGTCGGAACAATGCCGTGGGTGAAAACTTGGATGCGCCGCGCGCCGGTCAGTTCCAGTGCATGGATCGGCGCCATATCCATTTGCTCGATGGTCTCAGCAAAGAGCCGGCCGAGCATGCCGACTGAATGGACACCGAGTGCCAGTCCGCCCGGAAATGGTCCGAGCCCAACCGCTGTCACGAATAACAACGCCCACACCAGATCAGGCACCGCGCGAGCGAAGCCGATGATCCCGCGTGCGCCGTAATAGGCGAAACGCGACGGAGTTATGTTCGAAGCGGCGAAAACCGCAAGGGGCACCGCCAGCGCAATGCCAACCATCGTGCCGAACAGCGCAATGTCGATAGTCTCTATCGTCGGCCACACTGCAGACGGCAGTTTGGAGAAATCGGGCGGCACGGCGCGCCGGATGAGATCGGCCATGCCGTGGATGCCCGTGATCAGGTCGCTCGGCCGCGCCTCGACCACAATAAAGGTCTGCACGGCAATGGCGATGCCGAGCAAGGTCAGGACGCAGCGAAGTGCAACGGTGACTGCACCGCCCCAGGCGCGCGCGCCGGATGAGGCAGGCAGGCTGCCGGCGCGCGCAGCCTCGACGCTCATATCGATGCTCATGCTGCTTCTCTGATATAGAGGCGCTGGACGCTGTCGCGTGATACCTGATCGCGCGGCAGGTCGAATTCGACGCGCCCGCCGCGAACGCCGACCACGCGATCGGCATAGCCATAGGCAAGCTCGATCTGGTGCAGCACGCAGAGCACGGCAAGCTTGGCTGAACGCGCCAGGTTCTGCAGCAGCCGCATGATTTCTGCGGAAGCTTCCGGGTCGAGGCTTGCGACCGGCTCATCGGCCAGGAGCACGCGCGGGCGTTGTGCGAGAGCGCGTGCAATCGAGACGCGCTGTTTCTGGCCGCCGGAGAGCGTGCCGGCCCGCTGGTTGGCGAGGTGTGCAAGACCGACTTGTGCCAGATGATCGCGCGCCGCTTCGAGCTCGTGGCGCGGCAGGCCGCCAAGGGCCGTCCGCAAGGTGTAATGGCGGCCGAGTGTGCCGGTCGCCACATTGGTCTGGACGGTCGAACGGCGGATAAGGCTCGGATGCTGCGAGATCATCGCCAATTCGAGCCGCGCTCGCCGCAGCGCTTCGCCTTCGAGTTTGCAAAGATCCGTCTCGCCGAGCCAGACTTCGCCTGCGCTGGGCCGCAACAGCCGAGCGATCGAATGCAGGAGCGTCGTCTTGCCGCTGCCATTGCCGCCGAGGACGACGACAAGCTCGCCCGGCTCGACGTTCAAATTGAAGCCGTCGAGGACAAGCTTGCCGTCAGGATAGCGAACCGAAAGCGAGCGGACACGCAGCATTCGCGAGCTCCCAATAGACGTCAGCTCAGTTTGCTGAGATCGATATTGAGCGTCTTCACTAGATCGCGAATGCCGTTGTAGGCGCCGTCGGTCTGCGGCACGAAGCGGGTGCCGTGCATGCCCATGACTTTGCGGTCGGCTTCATCGATGGACGACATATCCAGGTTCTGCAGAATGTCCGTCAGCTTTTTCTTGAAGGCGTCGGGCAGGTCGCCGCGGATCGCGATCGGGTCGGTCGGGATCGGATCGGACTTCCACAGGAAAACGAGATCGCCGTCTTTATAGTGACCGCGCTGGATGGCGGATTCCAACTGCTCGCTGTTGAGCTCGCCGGCGTCGACTTTGTGGTTATAGAGCGCCTCGAACGATGCCGTGTGGCTGCCGGCATAGATCGCCTTGATGTCTTTGTCGGGGTCGAGGCCGGCTTTGCGCATGCCGTAAGCCGGGAACAGGTGGCCGGAGGTCGAGGCCGGATCAGAGAAAGCGAATGTGTGACCGCGGATATCGGTGACCGTCTTGATGTCGGATGTCGGATAAGTCACGAGGCTTGCCCAATAGCTATCGGGCTTGCCTTCCTTGTTGCTGAAGGCCGCGACGGCTTCGGCCTTCGCGACCTGGTGCGCGAGCACGTAACCGAGCGGACCAAACTCGCCGATTTCGAGCTTGCCATTGCGCATGGCCTCGATCTCGGCATTGTAATTGGTGGCGACGAAGACTCTGACCGGGCAACCAAGCTTCTCGCTGATCATGACGCCGATCTTCTCGTAGATCGGGGTGAGGCGCGGCGCCGTATCGAACGGCTCGACGCCCACCCGCACCGTGCCGCCATCGACGGGGCAGTCTTCGGCCATCGCGAGCCGTGACGAGGCCGCGAGCGTGGTCAGGCTTGCCAGGGCAATAGCGGTGAGCGCTGTTGTCGCTCCACCGATCCAGCGAATTTTCAAGTTCAGCATCGGACTCCCCATTGTCTGCATCGTGAACTGTTTTGATGTGCCGTCGATCGCGTATCAGGGCTTGTGCGTATCAAGGCTTCTGATTTTGCAAATGAAATCGCGGGCGTGACGCCGCACCTACCGAGCAGCGCAGATAGCGAGATCTGCGAACAGCCCGGTGACAAATCTTCTGCATCTCATCTAAGGATCGCCTCTCGCGAACTTGTCTCGGACTTGCGAAGATTCTTGCCTGGGATAGTTGTCTAAGTTATTAGACAACTATGACAGTGGGATGAACGCACCTGCCGCTTGGGGACAATGTCGCAGGCGGGTTCCCTTTGGTCCGGAGCACTGCGTCAAAACACCCGGCTGCGGCGAGGATTACGCCCCGTTCAATCACTCCAAGAGCGCATGCTGCTGCCGGCGATTTGGCAATGACGCGGCCGTGGCGAATCCGTCTTTCACGTGTGTGACGTCTGCACGCGACGAACGCTTAGCGCACTGCGTGTCGAACCGCGGGGAAGGTCGTCGAGTTCGTCGCACAGCGCGTCAACTAAATCCACGCATCCATGACATCCACGGGCATCTGAAAAGGCGAGCTAAAAAAAGAGGCTGAAAGAGAGAATGTGAAAAAGCAAACTGAAAAAGGGAAGCTCAAAAAGCGACGCCGATCAGAAGAACGGTAGCGATGCGGTTGGCGCACAGCGCCGCTTATCGTCGAGTGATGCACACGCAATGCGATATTAGACGACGGCCGCGAAACTTCAGGTTACACTCTTTTCCGCGCGCTGAGTTTTCTCGTCGCTCGCGTCCGGGTCTTAACCGATCGGAAATTGTATATGCGCTATTTATCATTTCACATGATGAAATACGGCGTGCGCCGCTCGTTGCAGGCCTGACGCGTCGGCAATTCCGTAAATGACAGTACCGGTTCACGCCGGGGAAACGCCGAGTGACATGAGTAACGCTCCAACTTCGCTTGCCGAGTCCGCCCTTGCCAATGGCGGGAGCGCAGACGCCAAGACCTCTTCGTCACAATTCATCAGCTTCGCGATTGGTGACGACCAATATGGCGTCGACATCATGGCGGTGCGCGAAATCAAAGGCTGGACGGCAATTACGCATCTGCCGCGGCAGCCGGATTACGTGCGCGGCGTCCTCAATCTGCGCGGGGTCATCGTTCCCATTATCGATCTGCGCTGCCGCTTCGGTCAGGGCATGACCGAGGCGACGCCGTTGCACATCGTGATCATCGTACAGATCGGCTCAAAGCTCGTTGGTCTCTTGGCCGACCGCGTGCTCGACATCGTCTCGCTCGACGCAACGCAGGTTCAGCCGGTGCCGCGGGTCGTGCACTCCGCGCGGCTGGATTTCCTCTCCGGCATAGTCACCGTCGACGACGCCATGATTGCACTGATCGATCTCGCAAATCTTCTTTCTCCCAACAGCACGAGCGAGGCGGCGTAGCGCAAGCGCCTTTCGCCGCAAGTCACAACCAACGCCGACCACGCTTCGCCGATCCAAAGGACCAGCTATGCTCAACCGATTGACGATCAGCACGCTCCTGAAAACGGCCATTGCGCTGTGCGGCGTCGCGGTGCTCACGCTCTTGGCCTTCAGCGTGTCCGATTCGTGGAGCCGGTTGCGCAGCGCGAGCCGCGCCGCGGCGGCGACCGAGGCGTCGTCTTCTCTGTTCACGGCGCTGTCCAATATCCGGCTCGATCGCGCCAACACTTTCCGCGCTCTTAAGGCCGATACTCCGACGCCGGATACAATTCCAATGATGCGCAAGTCGCGTGCGGCCGAACTGCCGGCACTGAAATCGGGCGCTGCGATATTGCAGCAGCTCGATCTGCCGGGCCAGCAAGGCATGGTCGGCGAGCTTGCGCAGCAGATTGCCAAGCTCGAACAGCTTCATCAGGCGACCGACGCCGCGCTCGCGCAGCCCAAGTCGGCGCGGCCGGCGGAACTGGCCGATCAGGCGTTCAAGCAGACGGGAGATCTTTTGGATCTGCTCGATAAAGTATCAAAGGACGTGGCGGTCGCGATCAAGCTGCAGGATTCCTATATCGATCAGCTGCTGGAGCTGAAAGACCTGGCTTGGGCCGCACGCAATGCCGGCGGCGACGCTTCTGTCGCCATCTCCACGATAATGGCCGGCAAGCCGCTGTCACCCACTGCGTGGGACGACTACGTCACCCTCGTGAGCAGGATCAACGCCAACTGGACGGAGCTCAAAGAGGTTTCCAAAGGCCTGCCACTGCCGCCTCGCTATCAAGAGGCGGTGCAAAAAGTGGAGCGTGAGTTCTTCGACCCCGATTATGTCGGCAAGCGCGCCAATGCGTTGAAGGCGCTGATTGCCGGTCAGCCGCCGGGCATTACTCTCGAGCAATGGACGCCGCTGACGGTCGCCAGATTGACGACAGTCGAAGACGTCGCCGAAGTCGCGTTGGATGCCGCCAAGGATCGCGCCGCTGCTCAATATGCGGCCGCCCGGGACGATCTCATTATGCAGCTCTGCCTGATGGCGGGCGCGGTAGTTCTGGTTGTCGGCACGCTGCTTTTGATCTCGCTGCGCGTGATCGGGCCGCTTCACAAGCTGAGCGCGGCGATGCGTAAGCTTGCCGACGGCGACTTCGGGGTTGTGCTCCCGGGTCTCGGCCGCAAGGACGAGATCGGCGCCATTGCCGCAGCAGTCGAAGGCTTCAAGGTCAAGGCCGCGGAGAAAGCGCAGCGCGAAGCAGCGGCCCAGGCCGAGCAGGAACGCGAGATGGCGAGCGAGCGGGACGCCGCCATGACCCGGCTGAGCGGCGAATTCGAAGCCGCCGTGGGCGGCATCGTTCAAGCGGCCGTGCGCGGAGATTTCTCACAGCGCGTCGAGATCGATGGCAAAACCGGACTTATTCTCAACGTCGGTTCGGCCATCAATACGCTGTGCGACAATATCTCCGGCGCACTTGACGATCTTGCTTCGATGCTCGGCGCGCTGGCCGAGGGTGATCTGACGCGGCGCATCAAGGGCCAATATGAGGGCACTTTCGCGACACTCAAAGACAGCGCGAATATCACGGCCGAGCGTGTCGGCGCCACGATCTCAGAGATCAAGCGCGCAGGCCAGGAGGTCGCCAATGCCGCGTCTGAAATCTCGGCGAGTACGACGGACCTTTCGCAGCGCACCGAAGAGCAGGCCGCGAGCCTCGAACAGACATCCGCCTCGATGGAGGAAATGTCCGTCACCGTCAAGAAGAACGCCGATCAGGCGAAATTGGCAAACCAGTTCGCCGGCGAAACCCGCGAAACGGCGGATCGCAGCGGCCAAGTTGTCGCGGAAGCGGTTCACGCTATGTCGCGCATCGATGAATCCTCGAAGAAGATCGCCGACATCATTACTGTGATCGACGAGATCGCGCGGCAGACCAATCTGCTCGCGCTCAATGCGGCCGTAGAGGCCGCGCGCGCCGGCGAAGCGGGCCGCGGTTTTGCGGTGGTGGCGTCGGAAGTGCGCAGCCTCGCGCAGCGCTCGTCGCAGGCCGCCAAGGACATCAAGGATCTGATCACGAGCTCTTCGGCGCAGGTTCAGGAAGGCGTCGATCTCGTCAACCGTGCCGGCGGCTCACTTTCCGGTATCGTGGAGTCGATCAAAAAAGTTGCGGTGATCGTCTCCGATATCGCAACCGCCAGTGCCGAGCAGTCGACCGGGATCGATCAGGTCAATAAGGCTCTCTCGCAAGTCGACGAAGTCACGCAGCAGAATTCCGCGCTCGTCGAAGAGAACGCGGCGACCGCGAAAGCGCTCGAACATCAGGCGGCAACCATGAACGAACGCATGGGTAGTTTCCGGCTCGATGAGACACCGGTGACGGCCAAGCGGTCCGCGGTGCCGGCGGTGCCTGCGGTCGAAAAGATGAAGCCGAGACCGGCCGCTGCGGCCAAGCCGGTGGTGCAACGCAAGGTCATGAGCGGATCGGGACGAGGCGCTGCGGTCGCTAAAGCCGCGGGCCCGAGCCCGGATTGGGAAGAGTTCTGATGCGGTCCAAAGGCTCGCTCCCCGGCGAGCGGGCGCGTGCGCCGAGCAGGACGATGCTGATTTGTCTTTCAAAGACTGAGTGGCGCACGTAGCGCGTGCGGATTCCCATGGCGTTTCTCCGCCAATTCCACAACCGTTGGGATATGACGTTTGCGGTGGGGCGGGCCCGCCACGGAACCCGTCCAGTTAATTTGCTCTAGCTCACTGTAAAATCGAAGAAAAAGACCGGCTACGAGCTTTGTCTCGCGCAGCTTTATTAACCAATCCGCAATGGTGTCTGCCTTATTACTTTGTCCCGTAAAAATTGCGGTTTCCGCAGCGCGTCGCCGGAACTCAGCAGGCGAGATCTAACGCCGTCGGTACGGCGCGGAGCGTCCTGTGGTGACGGAGCGAGGCACGGAAGATCATGAGCGAAGTGGCAGTTTCTTCTGCCGTCGGTTCGCCGCAGCGCGGTGCGGCGGATCCCGGAGCGGCGGCGCCGTTGAACGCCTCAAGTGCGCCAGCCCAACTTATCAGCTTTGCTATCGGCGACGACCAATATGGCGTCGACATCATGGCGGTCCGCGAGATCAAAGGCTGGACCGCGATCACGCATTTGCCGCGTCAGCCTGACTATGTGCGCGGCGTTCTCAATCTCCGCGGCGTCATTGTCCCGATTATCGATCTGCGCTGCCGCTTTGGCCAAGGCATGACCGAGGCGACGCCACTCCACATCGTGATTATCGTTCAGGTTGCCTCGAAGCTGGTCGGGCTGTTGGCCGACCGCGTGCTCGATATCGTCTCGCTCGACGGCCTTCAGATTCAGCCAGTGCCGCGCGTGGTGCAGTCGTCGCGCGTCGAGTTTCTGGCTGGCCTGGTCACGCTCGACGGCGCCATGATTGCTTTGATCGATCTACCCCACCTGTTGTCCATGCCTGCAAATGGGCCAGATGGCGCGCGCTCGAGCCACTGAGGCTGGGCGCGCCGCTGTCGTCGGCCTGGAATTGGAATGAGGAGTGCCCGCCGATGTTGAAGTCTGTGCTCGACGCCAAAAATTGGCGCATCGGTGTGAAGATCTTTGCCGGTTTTGGTTCGATCATAGTGCTTCTCGCGGTGCTTGCAGCTTTCGCTGTTCATGAGCTTTCTTCGGCCGGAGTAAACGTCGCATGGCTAAGCTCCGCTTCGGTGGCGGTGCAGCGTATTCTCGAAGTCGATCGCAATATGGAAGTGATGCGCCAGCGTGCGCTGCGCTTCAAGCAGCTTCATGACAAGACTTCCGTCGATGAGTTCAATCAGTCTTACAAAGAATCGATTGACATATTGACCGAGGCCGAGAAGTTCGCGCCGAGCGAAGACAGGCTGCGGCTCTACCAGGACGCCGCGCAGAAGATCGATCTTGCCAAGCAAAAATTCGATGATCTGGTGAAGGGCGTCGGGGTATTGCTGCAGGCTCAGGACCAGTTCGGTCTCGCCGGCAACAAGCTCAACAGTTCGGCGCACAGGGTCTTTGCGCTGGCCGAGATCGGCAACAATTCCGACACCATGCTTGCCGTGCGCGACATCGAGGTTGCCCTCGACATCATGCGGGCGACGGTGTGGCGCTTCCAGGTCACTCTCGATCCAAAGGATATGTCGTCGTTCAAGGCCAATGTGCAGAATTTGAACGCGACGGTCGAAACATTCGGGCAGATCGCCAATGCTCAGGCGCGCGCGCCGCTTGGAGATCTTACCGCCGCAGTGAAGTCGTATGATGAGGCCTTCGGCGCCTTCACCAAGGCGATGTTGGCGAATGAGGATATCTATACGAACCAGATCCGTCCGATCCTTGCTGACGTCTACAAAATGACCAGCGACGCCAAGGCGTCGATCATTGAAAATCAGCAGGTCGCCAAAAAGGCGGCGGACGACTCGGTAACGACCGGTACCACGCTGACGGTGGCTATGGCTGCCGGGACGATCCTGCTCGGCATTCTGCTGGCATGGTTCATCGGTCGCGGCATTTCACGCCCGCTGCGCAAGACTGCTGAAGTTTTGAGCGATCTCACTAATGATCGGATCGTCGATGTGCCGTATACGGCGCGCGGGGACGAGATCGGCGCCATCGCCAAGGCGACCGAAGTCTTCAAACAGTCGATCGCCCAGAAAGTGGTCAATTTTCGCGTCCGTTGCGCGCTCGATGTGGTGCGCTCCGGCGTCATGCTGGCCGACGACGACTACAAGATTCTGTACATGAACAGCGCCCTTGCCGACATCATGAAGGAATGTGCGCCCGAGTTGCGGAAACTGACGCCGAACTTTGATCCCGGCAAAGTCGTCGGTAACACCATGGATATCTTCCACCGCAATCCGTCACATCAGCGCCAGATACTCGATGGTCTGACCGCGCCTCGTGAAACTCAGCTCTCGGCTGGCAACGCCAAGATTCAAATGACAATGACGCCGGTTATCGATCAACACGGTCAGCGCACCGGCACGGTTGTCGAATGGCGTAACGTGACCATGGAAAAAGCCATCGAAGCTGAGGTCGATGAGGTGGTCAAAGCCGCGGTCGCAGGCGATTTCTCGCGGCGCTTGCCGCTCGAGGGCAAGAAGGAGTTCATGCTCAATCTCGCCACAGCGATGAACTCGCTGTGCGAGAACACCGCGGGCGCGCTCGACGACCTTATTGCCATGCTGAGTTCGCTCGCCGATGGCGATCTGACCGCGCGGATCACGACCGATTATCAGGGGGCCTTCGGGCAGCTGAAAAACGACGCCAACACGATGGCGGATCGGATCGGCTCGACGATCGGCGAGATCAAGGCGTCCGCGCGCGAAGTCACCAATGCGTCGGCGGAAATCTCCACCAGCACAACCGATCTGTCGCAGCGGACGGAAGAGCAGGCGGCGAGTATCGAGGAAACATCGGCCTCGATGGAAGAGATTGCGACGACGGTGAAAAAGAACGCCGAGAGCGCGCAGCAGGCCAATCAGTCCGCGAGCAGCACCCGCGACGTCGCCGATCGCGGCGGGCAGGTCGTGGCCAAGGCCGTCGACGCCATGGCTCGGATCGAGGAATCCTCGCGCAAGATCTCCGACATTATCACTGTGATCGACGAGATCGCGCGGCAGACCAATCTTCTCGCCCTCAATGCCGCGGTCGAAGCGGCGCGCGCCGGCGAAGCCGGCCGCGGCTTTGCCGTCGTTGCATCGGAGGTTCGAAGCCTGGCGCAGCGTTCATCGCAGGCAGCCAAAGACATCAAAGATCTTATCACGAGCAGCAACAGCCAGGTGAAAGACGGTGTCGATCTCGTCAACAAGGCGGGATCTGCACTCACCGAGATCGTAGGGTCGATCAAGAAGGTCGCCGATATCGTAGCCGGCATCGCGACCGCGAGCATCGAGCAGGCGACCGGGATCGAGCAGGTGAACAAAGCGCTCAACCAGATGGACGAGGTCACGCAGCAGAACTCGGCACTGGTCGAAGAAAACGCGGCGACGGCAAAGACGCTCGAACATCAGGCGAGGGCCATGGACGAGCGGGTCGCCTTCTTCCGCATCGCGGCAGGCGCCGAAGACGCCTGGCCGGTGGCGCACAAGCATCCGTCGGCCGGCGAGGCGAGCGTCCCGGCATCCCGTCTCTCGGTGGCCAAGCCGCTTGCACCGCGGCCGTCCACGCCGAAGCCATCCGTACCGAAGCCCGCCGTGGCGATGGCTAGCACCCGGCGCAATGCGGGAGCGGCTGGCCGCGGCCCGGTTGCCCGCATGCAAGCGGCTATTGCCGAAGCCATGACCGATCCGGAGTGGAAAGAATTCTAGATGGCTGCTTTCCGTCACAGAGCGTTTGCTGCAGATATCATCACTCAATTGAGTGACGAGTCTTTGCATGCATATGCTTTGGCGAATGCAGGTTTTACGGGGTCCACGCGCGGGTCTGCCCGATGCTTCGATGGGCGTCCCGGCCCAAAGGTGGCAATGGAGAATGACGTAAATTCATTCATTGCATTGCAGCCTTTAAACCGGATCGAAACGCGGCTGTTTCACGGTCTGTTCGACAATGTTTGCGGTCGCACCCCGATGATCGATTGCACTGGTTCGATGGCGACTTCGCCGGTCGAGCGCTGCATACGGCAAATCCAGTCTGGCGGCTCGCTTCGGCGTGCGGCCGATCGTATGGCCGGCCGGAGGGCTGCATGACCGGTGCCGCCGCCGCCCTGCAACACGCTCCGGAAACTTTTCACGCGAAAACCGACACGACCCCCGGCCGCCGCTTTTTCGACAATGCGGCTGCGGCGTGGATGGTGAAAGTGTTCCCCGGCGAATTCTACGTCACCAGGCGAGCCGACGAGGTGGTGCTGACCGTGCTCGGCTCCTGCGTGTCGGCTTGCATTCGCGATCCGATACTCGGCATCGGTGGCATGAATCACTTCATGCTGCCGTCGCACAGTTCGGGCGACTGGGGTGGCGATCTGAAGTCGACGCGCTTTGGCAATTTCGCCATGGAGAAGCTCATCAACGAGCTGCTCAAGGCGGGGTGCACGCGCGAGCGAATGGAAATCAAGGTCTTCGGCGGCGCCAATGTCACCGACTCAAGCAACGCCGTGGGCAGCGACAATTCGGAATTCGTGTTGCGCTATCTGGAAGCCGAAGGCTTGCGGTGTGCCGCGCAGGATCTCGGCGGCACGCTGCCGCGGCGCATCAACTATTACCCCTCGACCGGACGCGTGGTTCGCCGACTTCTGGGCATGAACGAACGCAGCATGGTGCATCGTGAAGAGCACGATTACGGCAGGCGACTGCAGAAACAGCAGCCGGCCGGCGAAATCGAATTGTTCGGGGACAACTGATGTCGCAAGCGGACATAGTGCGGTTGAAATTACCGTCGGTGCTCGACCTTGCGGCGGCCGAGAGCTTTCTCGACATGATGTGCCGGCAGGCGCCGGCCGCGGGCCAAATGCTCCTGGATGCATCGGGCGTCGAAATCTTGACACTGCCTTGCATCCAAATCCTGCTTGCTGCTCGGCAAGGCGGCCGGGTCTCGATCCAAAATCCCTCACCCGCCTTCATCAGCGCTTTCGCGGATCTGGGGCTGGATTGTGCGAACCTGGAAAGCGGTGCCGCGCATGGCGAAAGTGCGCCTGCGCCGGAACAGGCGGCCCCCGCGCTACGGGGCGTTGCCAACGATTTTGGAATGCCTCCTGAGCAAGCGGAACGGCAAGACATGACCAAACGCATTCTCACGATCGACGACTCCAAAACGATCCGCGACATGCTGATGCTGACGCTCGCGGATGCCGGCTTCGATGTTCTCCAGGCGGTCGACGGCAAGGACGGCCTCGATGTCCTCGACAGGGAACAGGTCGATGTCGTGATCACCGATATCAACATGCCGAAGATGGATGGTTACGAAGTGATCCGGCACATGCGCAGCAATTCCGCGCACAAGACGACGCCGATCCTGGTGCTGACGACCGAAAGCGAGGCGGACAAGAAAAACCTCGCACGC
>DATAQN010000005.1:0-51207 GCA_036264635.1 Xanthobacteraceae bacterium
GGTGGTCATGTTTCGCGTGAAGGATTTGTCGATCTTGATCTTGTCGAACGGAAACATCGTCAGCTGATTGAGCGACGAATATCCGGTGCCGAAGTCGTCGAGCGCGACCGTGATGCCGAGATTTTTGAGCTTGCGCAGAAGCGCGATGCAATCGCTGCCTTGGTCGATCAAGGCCGTCTCGGTGACCTCGATTTCGAGCCGCTCCGGCGGCAGGCCGGATTCGACGAGCACGCACATCACATAGTCGAGAAAGTTCGCGCTGCGCAGCTGCACCGCGGACAGATTGACCGCCACCTTGACCGGTGACGGCCATTTCATCGCCTCCTTGCAGGCGGTTTCGAGCACCCATTCGCCGATCTGCAGGATCGTGCCGGATTCTTCGGCCAGCGGGATGAAGTGGTCAGGCGAGACCAGCCCTTTTTCCGGATGATGCCAGCGGATGAGGGTTTCCGCACTGCGCATCTGGAGTGTCTTGGTGTCGACGATGGGCTGGAAGAAAACCTCGAATTCCTTGCGCGCAAGTGCGCGCCGCATTTCGTTCTCGAGCGTGTGTTTTTCGACCGCGGCCCGTCCAAGCGCGGATTCGAAGATCGCGTAACGGTTCCGGCCGGAAGATTTGGCGTGATAAAGGGCGAGGTCTGCCTTCTTCAAGAGATCATCGGCATGCGTGCCATGTTCCGGCGAAAGCGCGATGCCGATGCTGGCGCCGATGCCGACGTCGATACCGCCGACGGAAAACGGCTCGGCGACGAGCGCAAGAATCTGCGCGGCGAGCGCCTCGGCGGCGTCGGTCTGTTTTGAATCATCGAACTGGATGATGGCGAATTCGTCGCCCCCGAGCCGCGCCAGCACATCGGCTTCTTTCAAGGCGCCCCGCAAACGTTCGGCGACCTGCTTGAGCAAATCGTCGCCGGAGGGATGTCCGAACGTGTCGTTGACCTGCTTGAAGCGGTCGAGATCGACCATGAGGACGTTGAATTCCTCGCCGCGCCAGCGATAGCGCGAACACGCGTCTTCGATCTTTTCGACCAGAGACGCACGATTGGCGAGCCCGGTCAGCGCATCATGATGCGCCAGATAGGCGACGCGCGTCTCGGTGCGCCAGCGCTCGGTAATGTCTTCGTGGGTCGTGAGCCAGCAGCCGTCGGCCATTGCATGGCGCAGGATCATGACGACGCGGCCATTGCCGAGTTTCTCGATGTCGGTCGAGTTGCGGAACTGGGCGGCGGCATATTCTTCCGGATCGGGCCCGTTGAAATTGCCGCTGACCCTGCGGTAGTCGACGATCGCTTCGAACCTCGTTCCCGGCTTCACCAGCTCTTCGGGCAGATTGTAGATCTGCCGATAGCGCTCGTTGGCGACGAGAATCCGATGCCGCGCGTCGAACATGCACAGCCCCTGCGACATGTTCTGCAGCGCGGCGGCAAATCGGGCGTTGGATTTCTTCAGCGCCTCGGTGCTGTCGACCAAGGCGCGCTCGACGTTCGAGTGCTCGGTGATGTCGTTGTGGATGGCCACCCATCCGCCGTCGGGCATGGGCTGGTGATTGACGAAGATCACGCGGCCGTCAGTCAATTCGTTTTCCGAAGAAAAGGCCTGGCAACCGGCAACCTGATTTATCCGCATCATGACATATTGGGCGGAGTCTTGCGGCGCCATGCCTGAGGCCATGCGCGCCTCGAGAATCGACTGCAGCGAAGTTCCCGGCTTTGTTTGCTCTGGAGTTAGCCCATACATTTCAGCGTAGCGATCGTTGCACATCACCAGCCGATGATCGCTGTCGAACATCGACAGGCCGTGCGTCATATTCGCGAGCGCCGTGCGCAGCAGATGATTGCTCTGCTCAAGCGATTTCTTGGAACGTTGCAGTTCGGCGTTGGTCGATAATACGTGCGCCCGCCCGGCGGCGCCGAGCGCCATGACGACCAATACGATCGCGGTAAGTACGATGCCGATCAAGACATGGTGCCGCGTCATGTCGTTGGCCTGACGGAATATCTCTTCCCCGGACATGCCGACGATGACGACCAGCGGAAGCCCATCCACCGCGCGATACGACATCAGCCGGACGACGTTGTCGAATTTCGCGCTGCGGTTGGACGTATTCCAATAGTGTCCATCCGGCGCCTGCGGGGGCGCGGCGAGCGCCGGCGAATTGCCGATGGACTTGCCGGTGAAGCGTTGCGCGTCCTGATCGGCGCCGCCCCGCGCACGAATGATGCCATCGAAGCCGACGAGCGACACGATACCGGCGCGGCCGATATCGAGCGCGCTGAAGATATTCTCGAGCTGCTTCACGTCTATCGAAGTGACGACGACACCGTTGAATGCACCGTCCGGCGTACTCAGGCGTCGCGAAAATTGAATCGCCTCTTTCTGGCTGATGCGTCCGATGATCGGAGTGCTGATGTAGAGCTGGTCATCTTCGGGATGCCCGACCTGAAACTGGAAATGCGGACGGTCGCCGACATAGATCGGCGTCGTGACCGGTCCCTGCGTCGATTGTCTGATAAAGCCCGCGGCGCTGGAAATGCCGAATTGTACCGTCAGGTCGTTATTCTCCTGATTGGTTCCGGCCCAGACTGCAAGGTCGAAATTGTCCGGATCGTTCTCGTAAGCGCGGCGCAGTGCCAAGAGCGAGCTGTCGGATTGCCGAACGACGCGCCCGACATATTCTTCGAGCATCCGCGTCAGATTGCTGCCCTGACGAACCGCGTTGCGATAGGCGCGGTCGTGCTCCCGGCTGGCGAGCAAATAAATACCGCCCCACAGGATGGCAATGACCGCGACACCCAGATAGGTTGTCGTTTGCCGAAATGCACGCAATTGCTTTGTCATTCCGGGTAGCTCGTCGATGTCGGGACCGTCCGCCTCCTGTGTGACAGATATTTGTTACTGCGCGGTTGTGAGCACGCCCCATGATTCGGAGCCGGCCGCAATACGACGCGGTAACCTTTAAGCAGGCCTACCGAGCTGGACGCCGTTTTCGGCATCGCGCGCGCGCCTGGGAATCCCGTGTGAGATCCGGGTAGATACGTACCCCTCACGCGTTGCCACCCGGAGCGCGGCATCTGTGTCAGTTTACGAACAATTTACGCATGCGCTTTCGCGCTCGGCGCTTCCTGCAAGCTTTCCCAATTTGATCGAGAGTTCGCCGTGTCCGGCCATCCGGTGCCGTCGGCGCCCGCAGATTTTCCGCGGTGATACCGCTCCTTGCGCGCAAGGCAGCCGCGCCGGAGCGGGGCTTGTCGCGCCGTATCCAGCGATGTAGCTAGCCCTGGCGCAGGGGGCTTGGCGGTGGCGAGTCATGCCAAGCCGTGGCGCGAACGGGACGCGCAGGGAAGCGTACGGGGCTGGACAAAGGCCCGGCGCCGGAAGGCTTAAGTCAGGGGAGGAGAGATGAGCGCTACGACAATAACGGTAGACGCGGTCCCACAGCGCTCGTTTCGCGAAGTCTGGGTGATCAGCATCGGCCACGCGCTGACCCATTGGTATCCGGCGACTTTCTACATTCTTCTGCCGCTGATCGGTAATGAACTCGGTCTCGATTACGGTCAGATCGGATCGATCTTGACTGCGCAATACGCGGCCGGCGCCATCGCCAATATTCCCGGCGGAATTTTTGTCGATACCGTGGGCCGCAAGGGACTGCTGATGGCGATTTCGCTGTGCTGGATCGGCATTCCCTATCTGATCATGGGCGCGTCGCACACTTATTGGATGATCCTGGTCTGCGCGACGCTGGTCGGCATCGGCAACAACATCTGGCATCCGACCGCGATCCCGTGGCTCGGCGACCGCTTTCCGGATCGCAAGGGCTTGGCCATGTCGTTTCACGGCATGGGCGCCAATGTCGGCGATGCGCTCGCGCCGCTTTTCATCGGCTACCTGCTGACGTTCTACAGCTGGCGCAGCGTCGTGGTGATGAACGTCGTTCCCGGTTTCGTCGTTGCCGGCATCATACTGTTCTATGTCGGGCGGTTGCAGAGCGCCGATATCCGCAGTGGCTTCGCCAAGGCAAAGCCGGACAAGGCTTCGGCCGGCGCCCGGCTGCGCATGTTTGCGGAACTTCTGCGCAACCGCGCTCTGGTCATGTTGTCGATCGGCTCCGCCTTCCGCTCGATAACGCAAGGCGCGCTGCTGACCTTTCTGCCGGTCTATCTGGCGCGGGTGATGGAATATCCCACCAAATGGATCGGCGTCTGCATGTTCGCCCTGCAGGCCTGCGGCTTCATCGCCGCGCCGATCGCCGGCCATCTGTCCGACAAGGTGGGTCGCCGGCAGATCATCATGTCGAGCATGTCGATGACCGGCGTCGTGATCCTGGCCATGACCTTCGCCGGCGGGACGAAGTGGTTTGTCCTGCTGGTGGCGATCCTTGGATTTTTTCTCTTCGCCGTACGCGCCGTGCTCCAGGCCTGGCTGCTCGATGCGACGCCGCCCGGTACCGGTGGCACCGCGGTCGGCATCTTGTTCGGGGCCCAGGCAGTCGGCATGGCGATAGGTCCCATTAGCGCCGGTATCGTTGCCGATCACTACGGTATCATGGCCGCGTTCTATTTCCTCGCTGCCACCATCGTCGTCGCCAATCTCATGATTTTCGTCACCCCGGTCGGGCTGGACAAGCCGCGCGCGAAATAAACCGGCGCAGGCGGCAGCGGGCGCCGCACGTCGATGACAATAAGGCCCGCAATAAGCCGATAATGCCCGCCTCGGGTGCATCCCGGTTCAACAGAACCGGGATGCACTCGGGGTGTTTGATTTTGCGCATGTCCTTGTCGGAAAACCGGTGCCCACTTTTCCGAGACATGCGCCGGAGAGTCGGGCATTTTTTCGATCCACCGTGATTTCGCGGTTGCAATATCGAGGGAGCGTCACGCCGTGAACCGCCCGCAGCAGGCTTTTTCTCCGATTCGCGATGAGCGCGGCGAGCCGCATGTACGGCGTTTCGACGAGCAACGCTGGTTGATCGACAACATCATCCGGGCCAATGGCATCGACTGGGACCAGCCGCGGTCGCTCTACATCCACGCGCCGTGCGGCATCGAAGCCAACGCCGATTTCGCCGGCATTCGCGAGCGGGTGAAGAAGATGGCCGATATCGGCCCGGCCTTCGCCGCCGTGGCGCGCCGCCGCGAAGCCAAGGCCGATGCCGCGGCGCTCGCCGATCACAAAGTCACCGCGCGCGACAACTTCTTCATGGCCGCGGTGCATTGGGGCGCCGCGCAATGGCCTTATGACCAAAACGACGAAACCAACATCGCCTATAACAACAAGAAGCGCGAATGCTATGCCAAATATGCCGCGCTCGCCGATCACCATGTCGAAGCGGTCTGGGTGCCGTTCAAGGACAAGGCGATCCCGGCCTGGCTGCATTTGCCGCCGAACTATACGAGCGGCAGAGTGCCAGTCGTGATCGCCGTGCCCGGCATGGACAGCTACAAGGAAATCCAGGTCGCGCTTTACGGCGACAAATTTCTCAATCGCGGCATGGCGGTGCTCGCGATCGACGGGCCGGGCCAATACGAAGCGCCGATGATCGGCCTCTATTTCACCATGGAAAACTGGATGGCGACGGGTCCGGCGCTGGTCGACTGGATCTCGGCAAGGCCCGAGCTCGATGCGACGCGCATTGCTGTGTCCGGCACGAGCTTCGGCTCGCTGTTCGGCACGGTGCTGACCGGCAACGAGCCGCGCATCAAGGCCTGCGCGGTGATGTCGGTGTGCCACGAGCCCGGCGGTCATACGATCTTTCAGGAAGCCTCGCCGACCTTCAAGAAGCGCTTCATGTATATGTCGGGCATCACCGACGAGGATGAGTTCGACGAGTTCCGCAAAAAGATCAGCTGGGAAGGCCACGCCGAAAAGATCAAGATCCCCTATCTCTGCGTCGCCGGCGAGGCGGAAGAGTTGAGCCCGCTCGAACACACCGAGCGGCTCATGGCAGCACTCGGCGGGCCGAAGCAAATGGTCGTCTATCAGGAATCGCGCCATTCCGTCGGCAATGTGCCCGCCGCCAATCTCGGGCCGTTCCCTGCGATCCTGGTGGCTGATTGGCTCGCCGATCGGCTTGCCGGCAAATCTTTCGTCAGCGAGCGCTGGTACGTCATGGGATCGGGCGAAATCAAAAAGACGGCTTATTGATTCGGGGAGGCTCGATTCGCCGCGGCGAGGCAGAGCATCATGAAATTTGCGCGCCGACGATTTCTGCAAGCGGCGACGGGCGCCGCGGCCGTCGCTTTGGCCGGAAGCGTCAGGGCCGATTCCTATCCGAGCCATCCGGTGCGGATCGTCGTCGGCTTTCCGCCGGGACAATCTGCCGATATCAGCGCGCGGCTACTCGGTCAGTTTGTGTCGGACCGGCTCGGTCAGCCTTTCGTCATCGATAACCGGCCGGGCGCCAGCAATACGGTGGCGACCGATCTCGTCGTGCATGCACCGCCGGATGGCTATACGCTGCTCTGGATCAGCACCAGCAATTACATCAACGCCACCCTCTATTCGACGCTGCCTTATAATTTCGTCCGCGATATCGAGCCGATCGCCGCCAATACGCGCGGGCCGTTGGTCATGGAGGTCAATCCTTCCATCCCGGTGAAAACCGTCCCCGAATTCATCGCCTTCTGCAAAGCCAATCCCGGCAAGGTCAACATGGCCTCCGGCGGTATCGGCAATTCGACTCATATGGCCGGTGCGCTGTTCAAGATGATGACCGGCGTCGACATGATCCATGTGCCCTATCGTGGCTCGGCACCGGCGCTCACCGATCTCATCGCCGGCCGCGTCCAGGTGATGTTCGATCTGATGCCGTCGTCGATCGGCTATATCAGGGGCGGCAAGTTGCGGCCGCTTGCGGTGACAACGCTGGCGCGTTCCGACGCCTTGCCCGAAGTGCCGAGCCTGTCCGATTTCGTGCCGGGCTATGAAGCAAGCGCGGTCGGCGGCTTCGGTGCGCCCAAAGGCACGCCAAAGGCGATCGTCGACAAGCTCAATGCGGCAATCAATGAGGCGCTCGCCGATCCCGCGATCAGGACGCGGCTTGCCGATCTCGGCGGCATGCCGCTGCCCGGCAGCCCCGAGGACTTCAGGAAGCTCATCGCCGGCGAGACCGAGAAATGGGCGAGAGTGATCCGCGCCGAGAATATCAAGCCGGAATAAGCCGGCCGCGCGTCTCCAAGTTTGGTTAATGATCCGGTTATAACAAAATCGCCGGCGATTCACGCCCAACGGCGCGATTTTCCTCCACTCATTCGTAATTTCTGATCTGGCAGAATGACGCCTTGTCCTTGTCGGCGTTGGTGCCTGCGACATTTTTTACGATCAGTTTTAGTTTTGATCGTAACGTTTGCAGAGGCATCCGGATGCCGGAACGCCGGCCGCGGAACAACAAGCCGGCGACGCGCGAGCGAAGGTGCCGTTGTGACAGGATCTGACGGGGAAGCATTGTAATGGCATTGGCTCGCCAAGCGCTCGTAACGGTTGCCGTTCCCGACAACCAGGCGCAGCGCGAATTCGATTTTTCCGAGGCCGATTTCCAGGCGTTGTCCAAGATCGCCTATGAACACGCCGGCATCATGCTGCCGGAGGCCAAGAAGAACCTGCTCTATGGCCGCCTGTCGCGGCGCCTGCGTTCGCTCGGCCTGTCGTCGTTCGAGGATTACCGCCAATATCTGAAGGAAAATTCCGGCGAGGAGCTGCAGCTCTTCATCAACGCGCTGTCGACCAATCACACCAAGTTCTTCCGCGAGCAGCATCACTTCGAGCATTTCGTCTCGGACGTGGTCGCGCCGTTTCTGCGCGCCCATCCGACCGGCGGCCGCCTGCGTGTCTGGTCGGCGGGCTGCTCGTCGGGGGAAGAGCCGCATACCATCGCGTTGATCCTTCATGCCGAGATCAAGGACCTCGCCTCGCGCGATGTGCGCATCCTCGCCACCGACATCGACACCGACGTGCTGCGCAAGGCGGCGCAAGGCATCTTCTCTGCCGAGGCGGTATCTGCGGTGCCGGCGAAGTATCGCGCGCCGCTGGCGAAAGCCGACGGCGACAATGTCGCCATCGATCGCAAGGTCTGCTCGCTCATCTCGTTCGGCCATTTGAATTTCATGGACGACAGATGGCCGATGCGCGGGCCGTTCGAGGCCATCTTCTGCCGCAACGTCATGATCTATTTCGACGGACCGACCAAGACGAAGCTGGTCGACCGCTTCACCGATCTGCTGCGTGTGGGCTCTTGGCTCTATATCGGCCATTCCGAATCTCTGCTCGGCTCCCATCCGCGGCTGAAGCTCGCCGGCCGCACGATCTACCGGAGGACGGCGTGAGAACACGCCAGCAAAAAATCATGTGCAACCGTAATGGAGGCGCGCTGCGCCTCAGCAAACATTGAGTAGTTCCAATGAACGCAACAAAAGGGAAAGTGCGTGTTCTGGTCGTCGACGACTCGGCGTTGATGCGGAAGCTCTTGGCCGCGGTGCTTTCCGTCGACGAGGGCATCGAAGTCGTCGGTGAAGCACCGGATCCATTCGAGGCGCGCGAGAAAATCAAAGCGCTCAATCCTGATGTCGTGACGCTCGATATCGAAATGCCGCGCATGAACGGCCTCGACTTCCTGCGCAAGATCATGGAGCTGCGGCCGACGCCGGTGGTCATGATCTCCTCGCTGACCCAGGCTGGCGCTGACACCACGCTCGAGGCGTTGGAAATCGGCGCGGTCGATTTCGTCGCCAAGCCCGCCGATAACAGCGCGATGCTGCAGCTCGGCGGCGAGCTCATCCCGAAGATCAAGGCAGCGGCGCATACGCGGCTGCGCCGTCGCCTTGCGATGCCGCAGCGTCAGGTAGCGCGCAAATCCTTCGGTGCCGCTCGCGGCTCGACCGACAAGCTCATTGCCATCGGCGCTTCGACCGGCGGCGTCGAGGCTTTGAAGGCGGTGCTGATGCTGTTCCCGGAAGACGCGCCGCCGATCGTGATTGCGCAGCACATGCCGGAGCGTTTCACCGCCGCTTTCGCGCGCCGGCTCGACGGCGAATGCCGGATGCGCGTGCATGAAGCGGCGCATGATCAGCCGATCGAGCGCGGCCACGTCTATATCGCGCCGGGTGGGCAACATCTCGAAGTGGCGAAACGCGGCGGCGGCTTTGTCTGCACGCTCAATGACGGGCCGCTGGTGTCCGGCCATCGGCCTTCGGTCGACGCCCTGTTCAATTCGGTGGCGCGCGTCGCGGCTCCGAATGCGGTGGGCGCCATTCTCACCGGCATGGGACGCGATGGTGCCAGCGGACTTCTGGCCATGCGCAAAGCCGGATGCCACACGTTCGGCCAAGACGAAGGCACGGCGCTGATCTACGGCATGCCACGCGTCGCCTGGGAAATCGGCGCGGTCGAAGCTCAGTACGGCCTGTTCGACATATCCGAAGCCATTCTTAACGCTTGCGCCGGTAAACATGCTCCGGCGATGGCCGCCGCAGGTCATTCGTAACGAGGTCGTTTTATGACGCAGGTCGCTGATACCCTCGTCGCCGAAACTATCGTCTTCGACCTTCCACCAGAGGTCGACGATGCGGGTGCGGTTGCGTTGATCGCCGATATGGTCAAGCTGCCGCAGGGCAACGAGATCAGTCTCAATGCCGCGGCCGTCTCGGCGGTGTCGCTCGGCTATCTGCAGATCCTGGCGTCTGCCTTCAAGACCTTTCCGAAACTGACAGTGTCCGGCGTGTCGTCCGAATTCGCTGAACTCTTCGACGGCTACGGCATCGCTTATCCGTTTGGTGAGCCGCCGGCTGTTACTGAATGCGCGGTGCCGGTTTCCGACGAACTGCCCGCTGAAATCGCGATACCGGCCGAAATCGACATGCCTGCCCAAATCGATATGCCGACCGCGGAAGTCGCAGCGCCCGAAGCGGCGCCGCCGCTTGTGCCGGCTGTTCCGGCACGGGAAATTGTTCCGGAGGAAGCTGTCGCTGCGGCAAACGACGAGCCGGCAGCGGCGGCCGAGACCGATGCGGCCGCTGCAAAGACGGTTTTGACCATCGACGACTCGCGCACCATGCGCGATATGCTGCGGCTTGCGCTCTCGGGCGCTGGCTTCACGGTGGTCCAGGCCGTTGACGGCCAGGACGGGCTCAAGGTTCTGCCGCAGCAGCCAGTCGACGTCATCATCACCGACATCAATATGCCGAAGCTCGACGGCTATGGCGTCATTCGCGCCGTCCGCGGCGACCCAGCCTACAACGATACGCCGATCCTTGTTCTGTCCACCGAGGCGGAGCAGGGCAGCAAAGACATCGCCAACGAGGCCGGCGCCAATGGCTGGATCGTCAAGCCGTTCGATCCGGAAGGCCTGATCAAGCTCATCAATACCGTGTGTGAATAGAGGCAAGACAACAAGATGCCAAATGCAGCAGCTCTCAAAGTTCTGGTTGTCGACGATCAAGCCAGCGTGCGCGCGATGACGCGGATTGCGCTCGAGAAGCTCGGCATCCGCATGATCCACGAGGCCGAGAACGGCCAGGTTGCGTTCGCCACCGCGATGGCGCAGCCGATCGACCTCATCATCTCCGATTACAATATGCCGGAAATGGACGGCGTCGGGCTTCTTCGCGCTGTCCGCGGCCACCTCGCCATCCGCAAGGTGCCGTTCATCCTGGTCACCGGCCGCGGCGATCGCGAGCTTGTCGTGAAAGCCGCCCAAGCCGGCGTCAACAATTACATCGTCAAGCCGTTCGACGAGGCGACCTTGCGGCAAAAATTGGAAGCCGTGCTCGGCAAAATCCAGTGACCCCGGTTGCCGCTGAGGGATTGCGTAATGTCCGATGTCATGTCCGATGCCGCTTCGGATGCCATGTCCGATGTCATCTCCGATGCGAATGAACTGAAAACCTTGCTGCGCGCCATCGCGACGATGAGCTGCGAAGTCGCCGAGCAGCTCGAATTCAATTCGAGCGGGATCGGGCAAGATCTGATGAAATGCGGTTCGCTGAACAAAGACGTGATGATGAAGCTGCAGGCCTTCGATCGCATGCATCAGGAACTCGATGTCATCAGCAACGTTGTGCAGCACTGCTCGGAGCTGATGTCGAAGGCCAATGTCGGCGCCCAGGAAGTCGAGATGATCGTGTCGCAGATCACGCTCGCGCAATTCCGCCACCGGCTGCAGAACGTGCTGGCGAGCTGCAGTCCGGCGTTTTCGGGCATCGCCGTCGAGCCGGAGCAGGTCTTTTAAGACTGATTTTTCCGTGCGTGTGCGCGGCAAAGTGCAACGGCAGCATTCGCCTTTTGCCGCCGATCGCGATATCACCACCCGATAACAATAGAGCCTGGGGGTGGCCGCGACCATGGACGTCTTCGAAGCCGTCGATTCCCGTATCTCCTGCCGCTGGTTTCTCGATAAGCCGGTCGAGCCGGCCATCGTGCGCGACCTGATTGCGCGCGCGGCGCGTGCCGCCTCGGGCGGCAACCTGCAGCCTTGGCAGGTTTATGCGCTGACCGGCCAAGCACTTGCAGATCTCAAGCGGCAAGTGGCCGACTACATCAAAGATCGCGATCCGCGGCACATTGATGCCGAATATCCGATCTATCCGCAGGCGATGTGGGAGCCTTACAAAGCGCGTCGCGAAGAGCACGGTGTGCAGCTTTACGGTGCGCTCGGCATCGATCGCAGCGATGCCGCAGGGCGCCTCAAGCAATATTGCCGCAACCTCGAATTCTTCAATGCGCCGGTGGCGCTGTTCATCGCTGTCGACCGCAAGCTCGGACCGGGCCAATGGGCCGATCTCGGCGGCTATATTCATGCGCTGATGTTTCTGGCGCGCGGCTGCGGGCTCGATACCTGCGCGCAGGAATCCTGGGCGCGTATGCACCGCGTCGTGGCCCCCTTTGTCGGCATGCCGGCCGAGCAGATGTTGTTCTGCGCGCTCTCGATCGGTTATCGCGATCACGCCCATGCGGCCAATAGTTTCCGCTCGCCGCGCGCGGTGCCCGAGGAATTTTGCAGGTTCTTCGGCTTTGAGTGAAATCTCAACCTCGCCCGCGATAGCGGGATAGGTAGGGGCGACGGCGACGCAGCGGGGCACGACGTCGAGAACGCGTCGTGGGGCGCTCAGGCGACGCTGACGGCTACGCCGTTTGCCTCCCGCGCCATCATCTGCTCGACGTGCCGGCGCATGCGCATGGGCGCGGCGTCGATGCCGAGGCGGATGCGCTTGATATCGGTACCGGCGCGCTCGACCTGCTCGATCTTTTCCAAAATCTCCTTGTCTTCGTTGAACGCGACGCGGAAGTCGCCGCGCATGCGCTCATCGACGTCGGCATCGCCGAGCGCGAAATTGCGCACGAAGAGCCAGTGGTCGATGCACGAATGCGCGTCGACCGGAGTCAGAAAATGGCATGCGAAGATCTGCATGCCCTTCGAGCGGTCGTTGAGATCGACGGTGACGCCAGCCTCGGCGCTGCCGAAATCGATGATGGCGATGCAAGGGGCGATGTAATCGTAATAATGCCAGCGATCGACATTGCCTTTGAACGTGCCGTATTTCGCGAACAGCGGGATCGGCGGCGCGTTTAGGATCCAGCGCCAGACCAAAACCCCGGTATCGGTGCTTTTATATTCGACGGGGATATCTTCGCTCGCTGCATTGCCGAGCGTCGTCGTGTGGACGAAGCTGACATGCGCCGGATCGCAGAGATTGTCGGCGAGGTTGAGGTAATTGGCGTCGATGCGCAGCGCGTCGCCTTCGACAGCTTGCCAGCCGGCAAGTCCATATTGCGGCAGGCGGTAGATTTTCCCTTCGTCGGCCAGCGCCGGCTCGCCCATCCAGATCCAGACCAGATCCATGCGCTCCGCGACCGGATAAGCGCGCACGCGCGCATTGGCCGGAATTTGCTTTTGCCCCGGGATGCGGACACAGCGTCCATCAGGGCCGAATGTCATGCCGTGATAGCCACACTCGATCGCGTCGCCGCGCAGCCGGCCCGCCGACAGCGGGGCGAGCCGATGTGGGCAGGTCTCGCGCAGCGCCGTCGGCCGGCCGGACTCGGTGCGATAAACGACGATGTCCTCACCGAGAATGCGACGACGCCGCAGCGAGCGGTCGACATCGCGCGACCAGGTCAGCGGATACCAAGTGTTGCGGACATAGTTCGCGGCCACGGCTACCGTCGCTTGGCTTGTCATATCGAGGCTCATGCGATGCTTACGGTTTGCGCTTGTCGGCGACGACGGCGTCGGTGGGCTGAAACTTTGCGCCGTCGACATAGGTCCAATCGGTCATCACGCCCTGGCCGTCCTTCACTGCCAGCCGGCCGATATAGACGCCCATTGTCGATTGATGATCGATGGCGCGGAAGGCGATCTTGCCGACCGGCGTATCGAGCGAAAGGTGCTCCGTGGCCTTGATCAGCGCGTCGGTCTGCGGACCGCCAGCTTCGGTTAGCGCCTTGGCGAGCACCAGCGTGTTGATATAGCCCATCAGCGCGCCGATATTCGGCGGCTCCTTGTAGCGGGCCATGTAAGCGTCGACGAAGGCTTTGTGTTCCGGCGTCGCGATCGAGGCCCAGGGATAACCAGTCACCAGCCAGCCGGTCGGCGTGTCTTCCTTCAGCGGCGCGAGATATTCCGGCTCGCCGGTCAAAATGCTGACGACCGACAATCCGTCGAAAGCTTTGCGGGTTGCGGCTTCGCGGGCGAGCTTGGCCAGATCGCTGCCGAAGGTGACGTTGAAGATCGCCTCGGGCTGAGCGGCCAGCGCCGCCTGCAGCACGGCGCCGGCGTCCATCTTGCCGAGCGGCGGCCATTGTGCGCCGACGAATTCGACATCGGGCCGCAGCTGTTTCAGCTCGCTCTTGAAATCGGCGACGGCCGACTGGCCGAACTCATAATCCGGCGCGATCGTGACCCAGCGCT
Organism: Xanthobacteraceae bacterium; assembly: GCA_036264635.1. GTDB lineage: Bacteria > Pseudomonadota > Alphaproteobacteria > Rhizobiales > Xanthobacteraceae > BOG-931. The sequence continues at coordinate 13,901 of DATAQN010000005.1, forward strand.
TGGCCGGGAACTTCGCCGCCTCTTTGGCCAGGATAGCTGCTTGGGTGAATGTGCTTGGGCGCAGGCGGAAGGTGTAGCGATTGCCTTTGTCCCAGATCAGCGCGTCGGTGAGCGGCTGCGTGGCGAGAAAGAATTTCTGGTTCTGGTTGGCGAAATCGGCCACCGCCAGACCGACATTGGACAAAATCGTTCCAGTCAGAAGATCGACATCCTCGTTATTGACGAGCTCATTGGCGACAGTGACCGCGGTTGCCGGCTTGCCGGCATCGTCACGCGCGATGATCTCGAGCTTACGCCCGAGAACGCCGCCTTTGGCGTTGATTTGATCGAGCGCCAATTGCCAGCCCTGGCGATAGCCGCGGGTGCCTTCGGGCAGCGCCGAATAGCTTGAAATGTCGCCGATTCGGATCGGCTTTAAGTCTTCGGCCCGCGACGAATTGGGCATCGCGGCGAATGCGGCAACTATTGCGGCAGCAACGCTGATCCATCCGCCCTTCATTCACCACCTCCACGCGCTGAACGCGACTATCCCGGCAGTGTCATGAACGCATGTTATTTTGTTATGTAGTACTTACTTCATACTAGGCTTATTCGCGGCCGGCTGGCAAGAGGCTTAAGCTTCCTCGATCGACCGGCATTGATTCGATGCGCGCCGCGCGACGCTCGTGGATTCAGCGATTATGAGAAGCAAGACGGCGACCAAGACGATGGAGGCCCGCGGCAAGTCCCGCGGCAAGTCTCGCAATGGACGCGCGCCCGAGCAAACGCGGGAGTCGATCTTGCGGGCAGCGGTCGAGGAATTCGGCAAAGAAGGCTATGGCGGCGCCCGCGTCGATCGCATCAGCCGTGCCGCCGGCAGCAATGACCGGATGCTCTACTATTATTTCGAGAGTAAAGAGCAGTTGTTCCACGCCGTCATTGAGTGCTGCTATGCGGATCTCGTCGCCGAGGAGGAAGCGCTAGATCTCGATTTCAGCCGTCCGGCGGAGGCGCTCGATGCGCTGATCGCCTTCAACTGGCGCTATTACTGGGAACACCCGGAATTCCTGAGCATCCTCGGCTCCGAAAACCTGTTCGAGGGCCGTCACGTCAAAGGCAATATCAAAGGGGTGTTTTCGAACACGCAATTCGGCTTGCTCGATCGCGTTTTGACGGCTGGGGTCAAGGCTGGTGTATTCAAGCCGGATTGCGATCGTTTCCTGGTCTTCATGACCATCTTGTCGCTGACCTATTTCTATCGGTCGAACCTCTACACGCTCTCGAATTATCTGGCGATCGATCTGGCCGAAAAGCGCCGCCGCGCGGCCTGGCTCGCGCATGTCCAAAAAGTTGTGTTTGATCTGGTCCGGCTACCGGCCGGGGCGTCAGGGGCGGCGAATTAACCACGTTCAGCGCAATTTTTTGCACCCTGCCGTATCGGCGAAAAGCGTTATGCCATAACGATTTAGTAACCCTGCCGGGCGACGGGCCGACTTTCCCCGAAAAAATTCTCTTGTGTGTCTCATATTTGCCCTCAATGGACGATGGTCTATGGGCGGTGGCGAGACGGGGTGTCTTTCAACGCCACCGGCACGGGGACGGCGTTGTCGTCTACCGACAACGGGGAAATGGGGAAATCGTACGTGAAAAAGCTGTCGATCGCGGCCGCGCTGTTGGCCGCCCTTGTCTCGACTGTTGCTGCCTCTTCGGCTGCTCAGGCCAAGACCTTTGTCGGTGTGCTGTGGCCGATGTTCGGCCCGCTGCCCGCCATCGGCCTAGTCGAGCTCACTGCCGAAATCAGGACGATGCCCGATGTCGAGGTCCACACCTATCTGCACCAGGAGTGGCCGGACCTGGTCAAGGACGTCAGCCACCTGCCGGAAGGCACCCGCACCATCGTGATCGGCTATAGCCTCGGCGCCAACGCCACATCATGGGTGGTCAACAAGTCCAAATATATCGACCTCGTCATTGCGCTGCAGCCGTCGATGCTGAGCTGGAATCCCACCATCACCGGCCACGCCGGGCGCATCATCGAGGTCTACAATCCAAATCCGTGGATGACATTCGGCGGCATGGGATCGAAAAAACTGGAATGGACCGCGGGCAACATCGAATTCATGCCCAACAACGACTCGCATCCCGGTGCGCAGTTCAATCTCGCGTTCCGCAGCATGGTGAAGACTGAGATCGCCAAGATGACCGCCGAACCGGCGGTGGACGTGGCGCGGACGGAGTCTTCCGCCAAGCTTGCTTACGCAGAGCAAGGATCGCGCAACCCGCTTCTGCAGTTGAAGGATCCGGCGCAGAAGGATGCCAGCAAAAAGGATGCGGTGCTGAAGGCCTTGACGGAGAAGGACGAGAAGGCCTTGGCGCAGAAAGACTTGGCGCAGAAAGATCTGGCGCAAAAAGCTTTGGCGCAGAAATATGCGTCGGCTGGCGATCCGACGGAAATGCCGCTGGCTGACCAGCCGACGGCGTCAATCCCGGCGCGGCGGCCGCAAATGCAAGCGCAGTCGGGCAAGGTCATGACAGTCGCGGCTGATTTCACCCAACGTCAGCCGAAAGCCTGGACGGCGTTCCTCGACACCCTGTCCAATTCGGTGAATTCGGGAAACGTGGCCGTCTCACATGAGCTGACGGTCGCCGACATGATGGATTATGCGAAGCGGAAATATGATTTTCCGCGTAAGGGCGATTCCCTTTTCCACAAACAGGCCGCGCTCGTCGGCGGCGACATGATCGTCGCTTCCAATATCGATCCGCATCGCAGCGAGCCTTCCGGTCCGTGCTGCGCCTTTGTCAAAGCGGCAGGCGATATCGACTAGAACGGACTGAATTTCAACGAGAAGCGTCATGCCCGCGCTTTGTCGCGGGCATCGACGTCTCTAAGTCTCGATCGGCGAAGATCCGGCGCTCGGGCCGTGGCGCCCGTCTTCAGATCATGAAGGGTCGACCAGTCGCAGCCCTTCCAGCGTCACCGGAAGGCTGCGTTCGATGAGATCGATGAGGGCCGCCTTGAGCGGCTCGTTGCCGGCGGCGCCGTTTGCGGCCGGCAACAGGGCGTCGTCGACCAAGCGGCTCGGACCTTCGAGTCTGACGGTCTCTTTGTTATCCAGCGGCGACGCGGATCGCTCGGCGATCAGCTTGAACTCGTGTCCGTCGATCACACTGATCTTGTAGAGCGCATAGAGCTCGATATAAGCGTTGAGGAGCTCCGCATATTTGATGATGCCGGTGCCGGCAACCTTGCGGCCTCGAGTCCCATAGGCCGAGGTCGCCTTGGTGATCACCACATAGGCATCGAGCCCCTGCGGCGCGGCCTGCTTGCGGACGAGATCCTTGAGCGGGTTTTCCCGCAGCAGGTTCACGACGGTCACTGGATTGTCGCGCTTGAACGCCGCCGCAAAGGGCGCACGCTCATAGGTGACCGGCTGCACCTGGTAGTGCCGCGTCAACAGCGCACTGGTGCGGCCGACGAAGACATCATCGATGCCCCAGGTCTCGATCGGAAAGCTCTGCTCCTCGTTCTTGAAACCGGTCAGGCCGGAACTGGTGAGCGTGAATGTGTCGCCGACTGCGGAGATAACGCCGATGGTCTTGAACTCGCGCAGATTCGGCGGCGCCGTGCCGATGGCGGTGCAGGCGCTGCAGAAGAGGAGCGCGAGCGAAGCCGCACGCTCCATCAAGCGCCGCCGGTCCGTGTGCCACACGAGCGCTACCGTACTCTGACGTCGAACGAATACGATACGCCGAGCCCGACGGTCACTTGGTTCGGCGAGCCGCGCTGCTGCACCAGCGGGCTCGAGGCGGCGCTACCCAGCAAGCGTTCGTACTCGAGATAGGAATGCGCCTCCCATTGCGGATTGAACTGGTAGCGCAGCTGAGCGCCTGCGCCGGTCGAATGAAACCCGCCTTTGGCGTTGTAGGTCGGCAGCCCTGACGCTAGGGCCTGCATGGCATCGACGCTGAAATAAGGCGATAGAGCCGGAGTGTTCTCGATCGTCAGGCGAGGGCCGCCCGAGATGGTCCATTGCTGTGACAAGGGGACGATCACGTCGCCGGACAGATCCGCAGTGAAGCCACCCTGGCCGCCAAATCCCTGGCGCAGCTCGGCGCGCGCGCGAAACCATTCGGTCGGGAAATACTCGACAAAGCCGCCGAATTCGTAGGCAGCCTTCACATCGCCCAGGCCGTTGAGCTCGCTGTATTTGGACGCCGTGCGCGCCGGGACATATTTGAAAACCGGACCGGCGAGAAATCCCTCATAGTCGAGCAATGTAATTCCAGCGCTGTCGCGCGGGCTGCGGAAGCGCTCCGGAGAGCCTGCGCCGTGGATGGAAAAAATCGGCACCGGGCTGAGCAGATCGTGTTTGGCGCCCTCGAAATCCGGCTGCAGCTGGCCCTCAACCCCGAGCGTCACCGTCCAGTCGCGCGACGGCGACGGCAGAAAAGGCAGCGTGAACGGCGGCGCGGGGAGCGTGAAAGCCGGCTGTGCCAATGCGGCGAACGGGCACGCCAGCAACGCGACCAGCGCGGCAACGCCGCGACGCAGGTGGAGCATGGAGACTGACCTCCGCAGACAGGGGTTCTTTCATTGTCGGCTAGCGAAGAGGCTTCGCCCGCGCTCCACCTTGACGGGCTGGGCGGAGCACGGACGAGCAACCTGGAAGAGCGGCAACACTGGGGAAGTGCCGGCCCTTACCCTGGCTGAGCAGGGCCGACCCTAGAGCGCAATTCTGCCTGCTTGATGTGCGATTTGCGCGCGGGGTGACGCAGTATTTCCAAGCTGAAACAAAATCGCCGGATTCCGACATCAACACGGCTATTGCCCAGTATATGTTTGGAGAATGACGTCGATGTCCCACATTTTATTGGTCGATGACGACGCCGACATTTTGGGGCTGCTCTCTGGCTTCTTTCGCAAACACGGTCATGTTGTCACGACCGCGACGGGAGGCGCAGCCATGTTCGAAGCCCTGGAAAAGCAGGCGAGCGATCTCGTGATTCTCGACGTCATGCTGCACGACGAGGACGGCTTTAGCCTCTGCCGGCGGTTGCGCGCATCGTCCCGCATTCCCATCATCATGCTGACCGCAATGGCCGACCATACCGATCGCGTGGTCGGCCTGGAAATCGGCGCCGATGATTACGTCACCAAGCCGTTCGATCAGCGCGAGCTTTTGGCGCGGGTCAAAGCGGTGCTGCGCCGGACCGCAGAACTGGCGGCGGCTCCGGCGCCCAGCGACACGCGGCCGGCGCTGTGCTTTGCCGGCTGGCGCCTCGACGTCGCGCGGCGCGAACTGAGATCAGCGGACAACGCGCTCATTCTTCTCTCCGGTGGCGAGTTCGACTTGTTGCTTGCCTTCGCGGAGCATCCGCAGCGGGTCCTGACGCGCGACCAGCTGCTCGATCTCGCGCGGGGTCTTTCCCATGCCGCCTATGATCGCAGCATCGACGTCCAGGTCAGCCGGCTGCGCCATAAGCTCGAGGATGATCCAAAGAATCCGGCGATCATCCGCACGGTGCGCAATGGTGGATACATCTTTGCTCCTGAGGTGATACGCGGATGAAGCCGACTGCATGGCTGCGAGACACCATCGCCCGACGTTTCGCTGCGACGGTGTTTGCGGCCGCCATTATTGCATTCGACTTTGGCCGGTTGCTGACTGCGTTCGGCAACAGCGCCTTGCGTTTGCTCGATGAGCACGACCTTCGCGGCGTAACGGCCGGTATCATCCGCGCCATGGATTCAGCGCCGCCGCAGTCACGGCAGGCGATTGCGGCCGCGGCGCCGTTCGATCCGATCCACGTCGAAGTTTACGACGCGGCCTCGCCGGTCGCGGCAGCCCTTAAGGAGGCAAATGACGTCGACGACGGCCGGGAATTGATGGGCTATTTGCTTGGCGACAAATACCGCAGAGTGGTCTTATTTAAACCGAGCAGCCGCATCGCCACACTTCCTGCACTCAACTACGACCGCGCCAGATACCCGGGCGCCCTCTTTCTTGGAGCAGAACTCACCGACGGGAGCCGGGTGGTTTTCTCGGCCATGAATTTCTCGGGCATGAACACGGCCTGGGGACTCTGGGGATTCGGCAGGCGCACGCGCTGGCTCATCGTACTGCTCATCCTCACAATCACAACCGTCATCGTCTCCACGATCGCAGCGCGGCAGCTCGGTCGTCCCGTCAAGCGGCTGGCCGAAGCGGTCGGCCGGTTCGGCGTCGATCCTCGGGCCCCGGCAATACCGGAAGCCGGCCCGGAGGAGTTGCGTCAGGTGATCAGGACGTTCAACGGCATGCAGGCGCAGATTCAGCGCTTCGTCGCGCATCGCACCACGATGCTGGCGGCGATTTCACATGATCTGCGGACGCCGCTGACTCGCATCCGGCTGCGCGGCGAGTTCATTGCCGACGAGGTCGAGCAGGAGCGATTGTTCCGCGACGTGGATGAGATGCAGACCATGGTCGACGGGGCGCTCGCCTTCTTCCGGGACGACGCCGTGGAGGAAGCGATGACCACGTTCGACCTGCCGGGCGTCTTGCGCACGATCGCCAACGACTATGCCGATCAAGGCATCGACATCGCCTATAGCGGGCCGTCGCGCGCGGTGTATCGGGGCCGTCCGTTTGCGCTCAAGCGCGCCTTCACTAACCTGATCGACAATGCCATCAAATACGGAACGCCGCCGCAGATCCAGCTCTGCGATAGCCTGCGCGGTTATGTGATCCGCGTCAGCGATCGCGGCCCTGGCATTCCGGAACATGCGCTCGAGCGGGTCTTCACCCCTTATTTCCGGCTCGACAAATCGCGCAACCGCACGACGGGTGGCGTCGGCCTCGGCCTAAGCGTGGCCCAAAGCATCATTCGCGGACACGGCGGCGAGATCATTCTTGAAAATCGGCCGGGCGGGGGGCTCGAGGCGCGGGTCACGCTTCCGGTAGCGGTGCTGCCGGGACACGATTGTCCAGCCGAAGCGACGCGGGTCGAGGCTTAGGACCGCTTAGACCGGGGACGCATCCTCGCTGTTGGGCTGCTGCGCCGCCGCTCATGCGTAAAGAAGCAGCGCCTCGACGAATTGATAGCCGAGATAGGCGAGACCGACGACGCTCCCCAGCGCCACCAAAGTCCAAAATGCCGCGCCGGCTCTGGCGCCCCAGGCCAGCGCCGTGTGCCACCAGACCTTGCGCGGATAGTTCGACGCGCTGCACCAGATCGCCCACGAGGCGAACGGTATGGCAAGCGTCGCTAAGGTGAACACGGCGATGATGAAGCCGACAACAAACAGATCGGAGGGGGACCAGAACAGCATGGCCGCGCCGGTGATCAGCCAAATCAAAGTCAGCGGAGTTCCAACGAGCCAGAAGACGCGCCACAGCGGGACTTGGCCGGTCGCCAATTTCGCAAGGAATTTCATGGCTCAAGCTTAGCAGGCCCGGTTCGCATCGTCGCGGGCCGATTGGCCGGGTTTCACCACGAAAATGCCGCGAGCCACAATTTCACCCTCTATGATCGGGTACCTTTGAACGCTATCCTGGGTTTCGGGGTGTTGCGGATAGGGACGAGTCGCGGGATTCGCCTCGGCGCATCGTAGCTAGCTGTAGCTCTGTGTAGCTATCCTGGACAAGCCGGCGCTATCGGCGACCGCTTGGTTGTCCTTATGAGTCGGGCGCCGAGATAAAGCTCATGATGCGAACCAAGCCTGTTGCCGCTGTTTTGGCCGTCTTTTTGATCGCGACGAGTGTCAGCACCGCCCGTGCGCAGTCCGGCCCGGTGCACGGACGCGCCTATCTGTTCTACGGTCTGGTCGCCATGATCGATTGGGGCATGGACCAGCTCGCCGCACGCATCAACCGCACAGGCGTCCTCGCGACCACCAATGGCCACATGACTTGGCGCTCGGTTGCCGATCAAGCCATCGCCGATTACCGTCGCGATCCCAAGCCGATTTCCGTGGTCGGCCATTCCGCGGGCGGCGATTCCGCCGTGCAATTCGCCGAAGCGCTCGCCGCCGCTCATGTGCCGGTGGCGCTGCTGATTACTTATGACCCCAACCGGACGGCCGGCAGCATTCCAGGCAATGTCGAGCGTTATATCGACCTCTACCAGTCCTCCAATATCTTGGGCGGGGGTGACCTCCTACCGGGACACGGTTTTCACGGCCATTACGCCAGCTTCAACCTCAATAACCGCTCGGAAATCATCCATGTGAACATGGACAAGTTCGACGGCATCCAGGCGCAATTGGCCGCCAAGATCAGGTCGGCGGGTGCGGGTGGCGGCGAAGCGGTGCCGCTGCACATCGTGTTTCCGTCCACCGGTCCGATCGAGCTCTGGGATTCCGGCGTGCCGGTCCAGGCGCGGGCCGGCGACACGGTGCAATCGCTGGCGGCGGCCTATCACGTGCCGGCCTGGGCGGTGGCGCAGATCAATCAGAAGACGGAGGGCGCGTCGCTGAGCGAGGGCCAGCGCGTCGTCATTCCGCGCCTTCTCGGCCAGCGGCTGGCTACGCGTGGCGAGCCGGCTGGCGAGGCGGCGAAATCCGCCCCGAGCGCGGCGCCAAGTGAGGCCGCGAGCCCCGCACCAAGCGGAGCCGAGAGTTCGGCGCCGAGTTTGCCGACAGGCTCCACGCCGAGCGCATTGTCAGGTCCGGCGCTTACCGGCCAGTGACCAGCTGAGGTTGGTTTGATTTTGGGCAGGCGGCGCTGTTGAGATGCGGTCAACGTAAGGCCGGGTGTCGCCCGGGCGCTCATAAAATCTGATACTAGTGCGACCGCAACGCGCCTTTTCCGTGCGTCCGCCGGGATGCTATCCTTTGCACCGCGAGGACGGCCAAAGACGCCGCCGCGATAGGGTACCCAAGGACAGCGACAATGAATCTCTCGGCGCTCGGTTACGTTGGTATCAGTACCAACAAGCTTGATGACTGGGCGGATTACGGCACGCGTTTCCTCGGCATGCAGCTTGTCGACAAGAGCCGCGGCACACTCGCTTTGCGCATGGACGATCGCATGCAGCGCGTTCTCGTTCACAGAGACGAAAGCGAAGGGCCGTCATTCTACGGCTGGGAAGTGGCGGATGGCGCGGCGCTCGACGCGCTCGCGGCGCATCTGGAAAAGTCGAATGTGAAAGTCGCGCGTGGTTCGCCTGCGCTGGCCGACGAGCGCCGGGTCAAGGATCTGATCGTCTTTTCCGATCCGGTTGGCAATCGGCTGGAAGCGTTTCACGGCGCCGAAGTCGCGGCTGATCCGTTCAAACCGGGACGCGCGATCTCAGGTTTCCGCACCGGGCCGCTCGGCATGGGCCATGCCGTGCTCACGGCAGAACGCATCGACGATGTCATCCCGTTCTACACGCAGGTGCTCAATTTCAAGCTGACCGATTATTTCGAGTATCCGTTCCGGGCTTATTTCTTCCACATCAACACACGCCACCACAGCCTCGCCTTTATCGAGACCGGCAAGAACGGCATCCACCACATGATGTTCGAGGTCTGCTATCTCGACGACGTCGGGCAGGCCTACGATCTTGCGCTGCGCAAGCCGGAAATGATCGGCACCACGTTCGGCCGTCACGTCAATGATCACATGACCTCGTTCTATTCTTATTCACCGTCGCAGTTTTTGGTCGAATATGGCTGGGGCGGCCGCTGCGTCGATCCAGCGACCTGGACGCCGCATCAGCGCACCGAAGGCCCGAGCCTCTGGGGCCACGACCGCATGTGGCTCTCGCCCGAGGCGCGTGAGGAATCGCACCTCCTGCGCATGAAGATCGCCGCCGAAGGTGTGCGCGTGCCGGTCAATGTGATGGACGGTAATTATCTGCGCGCCGCCGATGTCTGTCCGTGGTGGAACGCCAACGCGCCGACGCGGAAGACGGGGTAGCATGTAGTGTGTAGGGTGGGCAAAATCGCCTGACGCACTGCGGGTTCTCGCGCTTGCTTGGCGCGATTTTGCCCACGTGGCCTCGCCGGATCGCGTGGGCATTGCGCATCTACGCCGAGATCAACACACCATGCCGGGCGGGCGCAATGCCCACCCTACGGCACTAATTCGAAGCCCGGCGCAGCGCGGTCCAGGTGCCCCAGCAGGTGTTGCCGCTGGCGCTCCAGCGGCCGCCGCCGGTCGAGCCGTGCAGCTTGCCGTAGCCGACCGCGTTCTGGCCGCCTTTGCTCACGGTGACGGCGATGCCGCCGCTTGCCACTACGGCGCCAGAAATCTGATAGCTGAAATCATTGTCGGCCTGCACGATGCGGCCGCCGATAATCCGCGCCGGATAGCGATAGGCGGGGTCACATGGACCCTCCTGCGTGCGGATCGACACGCTCCACAATCCGTCATAGGTGCGCGCGGGGCTCGCATGCCGGGCGGCGCGATATTTGCTGGCCGCTTGCGCCGGTAGTGCCGCCATCACCAACGCGCTCACAACCGCAACTGCCGTCAGAATGCTCAAGCTTTTCATTTGCTCGCCTCCGGATCGGTTGATGTCGTATTATCGGTGGTCTTTGGTTGAACTACGGGTTGGTTGGTGGACTGGCCCGGATAAGCCGGCGGGTGATCAGCAAAGGCATTGCCGTTCTTGCCGAGATCAAAGCCGGTCTGAAACAAAGCCTTCATATAGTTGGGATCGAAGGCACCGCGACTCGGCGCGTTGAAATCCGCCGGGATGCTTGCGACGTTGAAGCCGATGCCGCTGTTTTTTGCAGCGATGAAGGCGCGATCAAGCATCAGCCGAATATCGGTTTTCACCGCCATGCCGACGGATTGCGCAAGGATCGTCGGTGTCGAGCGCTCGACCTCGGCAAAGTCCGGCTGCAGTCCGCTATTGACGACGACATACAGCGCAGTCGCTGGAATCTTGTAGCCGCTCGTGCTCTCCATCAGCGGCGCCGGCGCGACAAAGAACTGACCACCGACACCGCCGTCGACATGCATCTCGGAAAAATGTTTGCCATTGCCCTCGACATCGATCAGCACCGGCGGAAAAGCGCCGGGGATGCTGCCGGAGGCGAGAAGCACGCTGCGGAATAGATCGAGCGCCGCGCTACCGTCCTTCCCGTGATCGGTCGCATGCACGGCGATGGCGCCCATATTCCAGATCACCGAGCGTTCGGCATCGAGATCGGTCGTGATGATGAAGAGGCGCCGGCCGTTCTTGTAAGCAGCCGCGATGTCGGACAGCAATTCCGGCGTGATTTCCTTTTTGATCAGGTCGCGCAGCGGCCAGGTGTCGAGAAAGCTTTCGCCGGTCGAGCCGACTTCGAAAATGTCCGGGGCCGACGTCTGCGTATAAAGCTCCTGCAGCGTCGGGTCATATTTCGAGCCGGCAAAAATGAACGGCGCCATCAGTGCACCGGCGCTGACGCCGGTGACGACCGAATAATCCTGCCGATGTCCGCCGGCGCTCAATCCAGTGAGGAGGCCAGCGCCGAACGCGCCGTCAGCGCCGCCGGTTGAAAGAACGAGCCACGGTCCAGGTTGCGTCGGCAGTGCCTTTTTGAATGCATCAGTCGCGTCGGCGAAGAAGCGCGCATCCGGCATGCCCGGGATCGTCGCCGCGGCATCGTCCGCGGCAGTAAACGGCGGGCGCGGCGGAAATCTCGGCGCCTGCGCGGCGGGAGCCGGCGCTTGCGGTGTGCCATCTGTCGCATCCGGCGCGCTCTTGCTGTGCGCAGCGGACCCCTTCTGCTTGGCGTTCTGCGCATAAGCGGCCGTGCCGGCCCCGGACTGCACTATCAATACCGCAGCGAACAGAGCGGCGGTGCAAGCAAATATTGTTCGAGGCTTATTCATTGTCTCGATCATCGTGATGTAAGTGTCCAGGAACAGCTTTCAGGTTCGGGAGAGTTAACGCGTTGCAAGCGCAGTTTGAGACGCAATTTCCAATCTCGCAGTGGGGCGCATTGGAGCCGGCAGAGAAGGGCAAATATGTCCGGCACTTACCAACTTCAATCTGCCAATTTCAGTCGGCTCGAATGAAAGCCAATTTTGGTTGGAGCGTGTTCTTTTCCAAAAACCGGTCGCCACCCTCGGATCAAGTCCCAGGGGCACGCCTTTAGAGATCATGCTCCGAGCCCGCCGCAATCTCGCCTTTCAGCGCCGCAATTTCACCGCACAGCCTACCAATTCCCACGCCTCTGTTACGCCTCTGCGACGTAAGGGCTCAGGTCTGTGGTAAAAACGCAGTACGCGTAATGTACGAACGCGAAGGTAATCCGAACGCGAAGGTAATCCGAACGCGAAGCTAATCCGATCACGCGCGCCGGTCGGCCACGAATCGCGCACCTTCGACGAGTATCGCCGCATTGGGCCCAAATGTCGCGAGCGCATTTTCCGCATCCGCAACGAGTTGTTGCAGCCGCGCTTTGGCGCCAGCGAGCCCAAGCACGCTGACAAGGGTCGCCTTGCCCGCCGCCGTGTCCTTGCCGGTCTGCTTGCCGACCAGCGCCGGGTCGCCTTCGATGTCCAAGAGATCATCGGCGATCTGGAAGGCTTCGCCGACCGCCGAGCCGTAGCGCGTGAGCGCCTCGCGCTCATGCGGCTTGGCGGACGCGAGAATGCCGCCGGCCTCGCAGCCGAAGCGCAACAGCGCGCCGGTCTTCATCGCCTGCAGCATTTTGACGTCGGTCTCGCCGTGCTTCTGCGCGCCGAAGCGGCCTTCGGCGGCGAGATCGAGCATCTGGCCGCCGGCCATGCCGCCGACGCCCGAAGCGCGCGCCAGCGCCTTGACCAGCGCAATGCGCACGACGGGATCGCCATGAGTCTCTTCACGCGACAGGATATCGAAGGCGAACGTAAGCAGGCTGTCGCCGGCAAGGATCGCCGTCGCCTCGTCGAATTTTCGGTGCGCGGTCGGCTGACCGCGGCGCAGTTCGTCATTGTCCATGGCCGGCAGGTCGTCATGCACCAGCGAATAGCAATGCACGCATTCAAGCGCCGCGCCCGCCATCAGCGCGTTCTGCCGCGGGACACCGAACAACGCGGCTGATTCCACGACTAGGAAGGGCCGGAAGCGCTTGCCGCCGCCGAGGCTCGAATAGCGCATGGCCTCGATCAGGCGAGCCGGGCGGCTCGATTCGCCATCGATGGGTTTTGCGGCCAAAAGCTGGTTGAGAAGGGTCTCGGTGTCCGCCGCAACGGCGTCGAGGCGTGTAAGAAAAGGGTTGTTTTTGGCATCCATTGGGGGGTGTTACCCGGGCGTTTAATCGTCGCTGCGGGGTCCTATATCAGGTCCTGCATTTAGGGGATAAGGGGCAGCCGGCCAAAACCCACCAAATGGCTTATAGGCCAAATGGTTAATCCGCCAGAAGGCGGTTGGGCGCCGGTTTCTGCCCGCAATGAAGGGACACTTTGTGGTCATCGGCCTTGTAGCGTCAATGGTGCTTTTGATCTGGCTCTACCTCGTCGCCGCCCGCGGCGGGTTCTGGCGCGCGGCCGAGCGCGATGACGCAACCCCCGTCGGCGGCATTGCCCCGGGTGGCTGGCCGGTGGTGACCGCCGTTATCCCGGCCCGCGACGAGGCTGACTGCGTCGGCCAGACGGTCGCCTCGCTCCTTCGCCAGACCTATCCGGGCGAGTTCAATGTCGTCCTGGTCGATGACCAGAGCCGGGATGGAACCGGGCAGGTCGCCCGCGAGGCCGCGGCCGCTTTGGGGGCCGCCGGCCGGCTGACGGTGATTTCCGGTAGCGCCTTGCCGGCCGGCTGGACCGGCAAATTGTGGGCGCAGCGGCAAGGCGTCGAGGCTTGCGAAAACGCGCCGCGGCCGCCCGACTATATCCTCCTCACCGATGCCGACATCGTCTATGCGCCGGATGCGCTGCAAGTGCTTGTGGCGCGCGCAAAGGCCGACGGGCTGGTGCTGACCTCGCTGATGGCGAAGCTGCGCTGCAAGAGTTTTGCCGAGCGCATGTTCGTGCCAGCCTTTATTTTCTTCTTTCAGATGCTTTATCCCTTCGCCTGGGCGCGGAATCCGCGCAACTCGACAGCAGCGGCCGCCGGCGGCTGCATGCTGGTGCGGTGCGAGACGTTGCAGGCAGCCGGCGGTCTAGAAGCGATCCGCGATGCACTGATCGACGATTGCGCACTGGCAAAGCTCCTGAAAGCACAGGGGCCAATTTCCATCACGCTGACCGATCGCGTGCATTCGATCCGCGCCTACCCGGAAATCGGCGAGATCCGCCGCATGGTCTCACGCACGGCCTATGCGCAATTGCGCTATTCGCCGCTGATCCTTCTGGGCACCGTGCTCGGACTGGCGGTGACATATCTGGCGCCGGTCGCGCTCGCGCTCTTCGCGCGCGGCGCGCCGCAATTCATCGGCATTTTCGCTTGGATTCTGATGGCCCTGGCGTTCCGGCCGATTTTGCGCTTCTACCGGCTGTCGATGCTGTGGGCACCGGCGCTGCCCGTCATTGCTGCGATGTATATGGCGTTCACGCTCGATTCCGCCTATCAGCATGCCCGCGGCCGCGGCGGCATGTGGAAGGGTCGGGCGCAGGCGAATGTTTAGTGCCAGTGTTTAGCGTGTATGTTTCGGAACTCGGATGACTGACGTGAGCATCAATGGCGTGGATCCAGGCGAGATTTCGGATTGGCGCTCGGGCAAGGGGCATCGGGACGAGAATTTCCCGGTAGCATCCTTTCTCATTCATCCGCGCTATCGCGGCGCGATCCTGGCATTCTATAATTTCGTCCGCACGGCCGACGACATCGCCGATCATGCGGTGTTGCAGCCGAAGGAAAAGCTCGCACTGCTCGACCGCCTCGAAGGCGGCTTGCTCGGCGACAATGCCGACGATCTCGTCGCGGTGCGGCTGCGCGAGGCGCAGGCCGAGCGCAATCTCTCGCCGAAACATGCGCAAGATCTCGTCGCCGCGTTCCGGCTCGACGTCACCAAATTGCGCTACAAGGATTGGGATGATCTGATCGGCTATTGTGCGCTCTCGGCCATGCCGGTCGGCCGCTTCGTCTGCGACGTGCACGGCGAGAGCCGTTCGGTCTGGCCGGCGAATGATGCGCTGTGCGCGGCGCTGCAGGTCATCAATCACCTGCAGGACTGCAAGGAAGACTATCAGAATCTCGATCGCGTCTATATTCCGCAGGATGCGTTGAACGTGAGCGGGACGAATACAGAGGCGCTCGGGGCACAGCGTGCGACCCCGGCGCTGCTCGATTGCCTGCACAAGCTTGCCGCGCGGACTGAGCGGTTGCTTTGCGAGAGCGACGACTTTGCCGTTTCGATCAACGATATGCGGCTGAGCCTAGAAGTCTCGGTCATCAACACGCTGGCGCATCGGCTGACGCGCATCTTGATGGCGCGCGATCCGTTGAGCGAGCGCACGCAGCTAGGCAAGTCGGCCGTCGTCGGCTTGACCTTGCTGGGCGCCTTGTGCGGCGCTACCCGCCGTATTGGCCGGAGGCCTTCGGCCGCATCAGAAAAGCCGCGAGGGGTGTGAGTGAGCAATCCCTCGCAAGCTGCCGAGCGCGCCTCGGGCTCTTCGTTCTATTCCGGGATGCGGATCCTGCCGCCGGCCCAGCGCGACGCCATGTACGAAATCTATTCGTTCTGCCGCGCTGTCGACGATATCGCCGACGACCCGGGGTCGCGCGACGGCCGTCACGCAGCGCTCGAAAAGTGGCGCGCCGACCTTGCCGCGATTTATGCCGGCAACCCGCCGCCGCAGCTTGCGGGACTGGCACAGGCCGTGCGCCAGTTCGATCTCGAGCATGGCGACTTTCTTGCCGTCATCGCGGGCATGGAAATGGACGTCACGGCCGACATCCGTGCGCCTGACCGCACCACGCTCGATCTTTATTGCGACCGCGTCGCCTGCGCGGTCGGCCGACTCTCGGTGCGTGTCTTCGGCATGGCGCGCGAGGACGGCCTGGCGCTGGCGCACCATCTGGGCCGCGCGCTGCAATTAACCAATATCCTGCGCGATATCGATGAGGATGCCGATATCGGCCGGCTCTATCTGCCGCGTGAGGCGCTGCGCGATGCCGGCATCATCAGCACCGATCCGGCAGAGGTCATGAAAAATCCGATGCTGGGCCAGGCCTGCGCGCCGATCGTCGCGCTGGCGGAACAGGAATTCGTCAGTGCGCGCGCCATCATGGCGAAAAGCCCGCGCCGCCAGGTTCGCGCGCCGCGCATCATGGGCGAGGCCTATTATCTGATCCTGCGCGGCCTGATCGCGCGCGGGTTCAACCCGCCGCGCGAGCGCGTGCGCCTGCCCAAGGCCAAATTTCTTCTTATCGTTCTGCGCAATTTCTTTTGAGCGACTATTCTATGACTCGTACGGTGCACATTATCGGTGCCGGCCTTGCCGGCTTGTCGGCGGCGATCAAGCTGTCCGGGAGCGGCGAGACCGTCGTGGTGCACGAGGCGACGGCTTTTGCCGGCGGTCGCTGCCGCTCCTATCACGACGCGTCGGTCGACATGACCATCGACAATGGCAATCATCTGTTGCTGTCGGGCAATCGCGCGGCTTTGTCCTATCTGCGCGAGATTGGTGGAACGGATCGTCTGGTCGGACCTGACCATGCGGAATTTCCATTCATCGATCTGAAAAGCAATGCGCGCTGGACCTTGCGCTTCGACGATGGCCGCCTGCCGTGGTGGATTTTCGATGCCAAGCGCCGCGTGCCGGACACCGGCCCGCTCGATTATCTGGCGCTGGCGCGGCTGCTCTTCGCCGCGCCCGATCAGCCCGTCGGCAAGATCATTGCTTGCGAGGGCGTCCTCTATAAGCGCCTGGTCGAGCCGCTCTTGCTTGCGGCGCTCAATATCGATCCGCCGTTGGGCTCGGCCAAGCTTGCCGCGGCCATTATCCGCGAGACGCTTGCGGCCGGAGGGCTTGCCTGCCGGCCGCTGATCGCGCGCGAAGGCCTGGGCGAGACGATGATTGCACCGGCGCTTGCCACTTTGCAGCAGCGTGGCGCCGAGGTGCGCTTCGAGCATCAGCTGCGCGCGATCAAATTCGGCGAGGGTCGCGTCGGAGCGCTTGAATTTGCAGGTGAGACGATCGCACTTGGGAAAGATGATGCGGTGGTTCTTGCGGTGCCGCCCTATATCGCGGCCGCGCTCATTCGCGAGCTCACGGTGCCGACCGAATTCCGTGCCATCGTCAATGCGCATTTTCGCGTCGATCCGCCGGCCACCCAGCCGCGGATCATCGGCGTGCTCAATGCCACGACTGAATGGCTGTTCGCTTTTCCCGGCCGCCTGTCAGTGACGGTCAGCGCCGGCGACCGGCTGATCGATGCGCCGCGCGAGGACTTGGCCAGGAGGATCTGGGGCGAGGTCGCGACGGTCGCCGGCTTGCCGGCTGATCCGATGCCGCCTTGGCAGATCGTGCGTGAGCGGCGCGCCACGTTCGCCGCCACCCCTGAGCAGGACTTAAAGCGGCCGGGCGCCGTCACTTCGTGGCAGAATCTTGTCCTGGCCGGCGATTGGACAAATACCGGCTTGCCCGCGACCATCGAAGGTGCCATCCGATCCGGCAACCGCGCAGCGGATGTTGTCGGCAGGCAATAGACCTTAAGCGAGCGAAACTTCAGATGAATGATGTGAGCGAATTGCAAACAGTTCAATCGCAAGCCGACGCGCTCGACCTCGACCGCAATATCGACGCCGCGCGCGATGCGCTGCTCGCGTGTCAGCGCGAAGACGGCCACTGGCTGTTCGAGCTCGAAGCCGATGCCACCATTCCGGCCGAATATGTGCTGATGCGGCACTATCTCGCCGAGCCGGTCGATGCCGAGCTTGAGGCCAAGATCGGCAATTACCTTCGCCGCATTCAGGGCAAGCACGACGGCTGGCCGCTGTTTCAGGACGGCGCCTTCGACATGAGCGCGACGGTGAAGGCCTATTTCGCGCTGAAGATGATCGGCGACGAGCCGCAAGCCGACCATATGCGCCGCGCGCGCGAGGCGATCCGCGCCCGCGGCGGCGCCGAGGCGAGCAACGTGTTCACGCGCTGCCTCCTTGCACTCTACGGCATCGTGCCGTGGCGCGCGGTGCCGGCGATGCCGGTCGAGATCATGCTGTTGCCGAAATGGTTTCCGTTCCATCTCGACAAGATCTCCTATTGGAGCCGCACGGTGATCGTGCCGCTTCTGGTGCTGATGGCGAAGCGGCCGCGCGCGCGCAATCCGAAAGGCGTGCGCATCGACGAATTGTTCCTCGAGCCACCGCAGTCGCTCGGGCCGACGCCGAAGGCGCCGCAGCAGAAGGCATCGTGGTTCTACTTCTTCAGCGCCCTCGACAGTGTGCTGCACGCGGCCGAGCCGTTTTTCCCCAAAGGCTCGCGCCAGCGCGCCATCGATGCCGCCGTGGCCTGGGTCGGCGAGCGGCTCAACGGCGAGGATGGGCTCGGCGCGATTTTCCCCGCCATGGCCAACAGCGTAATGATGTATGACGCGCTCGGCGTTCCGGTCGACGATCCGCGCCGCGCCATCGCGCGGCGTTCGATCGAGAAGCTCCTCGCCGTGCACGAGCACGAGGCCTATTGCCAGCCCTGCGTGTCGCCGATCTGGGACACCGGGCTTGCCGCGCATGCGCTTCTGGAAACCGGCGGCGAGCAGGTCGTGGCGCAGGTCAAGCGCGGCCTCGACTGGCTGGTGCCGAAGCAGGTGCTCAGCGTGCGCGGCGATTGGATCGCGCGCCGGCCCAATATCCGACCCGGCGGCTGGGCCTTCCAATATGCCAATCCGCACTATCCCGATGTCGACGACACCGCGGTCGTCGTCATGGCCATGGGACGCATGCAGAACCTGGTTAATGTCGACTATCAGAGCCAGATCGACCGCGCGCGCGAATGGATCGTCGGCATGCAGAGCTCAAATGGCGCCTGGGGCGCCTTCGATGCCGACAACGAATATTACTATCTCAACAACATCCCGTTCGCCGATCACGGCGCACTGCTCGATCCGCCGACAGAGGATGTCACCGCGCGCTGCCTGTCGATGCTGGCACAGCTCGGCGATACGACGAGCGACGCGGTCAAGCGCGGCGTCGGTTACCTCCGCCGCACCCAGCTTGCCGATGGCTCGTGGTATGGCCGCTGGGGCATGAATTACATCTATGGCACCTGGTCGGTGATGTGCGCGCTCAATGCAGTCGGCATCGCGGGCGATGCGCCGGAAATGCGCAAGGCGGTGGATTGGCTCGTCACCATCCAAAATCCGGACGGCGGCTGGGGCGAGGACGGCGCGAGCTACAAGCTCGATTACCGCGGCTATGAGCCGGCGCTCTCGACCGCGTCGCAAACCGCCTGGGCGCTGCTCGGCTTGATGGCGGCGGGCGAGGTGGATCATCCAGCCGTTGTGCGCGGCGCCAAATATCTCGCCGATATGCAAGGCACAGACGGCTTCTGGAACGAGCCGCGCTATACCGCGACCGGTTTCCCGCGCGTGTTCTATCTGCGTTATCACGGCTATTCGAAATTTTTCCCGCTCTGGGCCATGGCGCGCTATCGCAATCTCAAGCGCGGCAACGCGAGGCACGTAGCGTTCGGGATGTAATGTTTCCTTGTCGCGGCGAGGCGGCTCAGCCGCCATGCGGCCGCGCCTGCGACGATGCCTTCCGCGAGAGGCTCGCTAAAATCGCCGCCGTGCGGTGCGTGTCGCCGCCGGTGTCGCGCGCTTCGAAATCCGTGGCCGGCAGGCCGCAGCGCGACCAATCCGCGCTCAGGCGTGCATCGGCAAAGCCGTTGATGACTTCGTAAGCCCATTCGCCGGGAATGCGCATCTTGGCCTTGGCGAGCTTTTCCATGTCGGCAGGATTGCACAGCGTGCGCGCAATCCCGTCTTCGAGTCGCTTCACGCGCTCCTTCTCAGCCGGAGTTTCGACGTAACCGAGTGCGGCGCGTGCGGCTTCCAGGATCAGTGTCGCCGACAACGAGTACATGTGATAGACGAGCGCCTGCTGGCCGCGCTCAAGCTCGCCGTCGATGAAGCCGTTGTCGTGAATGGCCGCAAGCGCCTCATGCCAAACCTGGTCCTGGAAGCTTAAGGCCGCCGGATCGCGTTCGAGAAGATTGTTCAGCGCGGCTCCAGTGGCGGCCCAGACACGCTGGTTGGCGCGGTTGCTGCCATTTGTATAGAAAGCCACGTTTTCCTCATTCATTTTTTGCAGCCATTTGAGCATCGCGGGGTCGAGCGCATAGCCGGCGGCGCGGAATTTGAGGCCGAGAACTTGGAAGGCGGGATTAAGAAGGCCGCGCTTGACCTTGCCTCCACTGTCATAGGTTACGGGCTCGAAGGTCAAGGCTTGGGCCTTGGCCCATTGACCGAAAATCTGGAAAGCGCAATCCGACTCGGAATTGCCCGGGTGCGCCTTTGGATCGTCAATCGCGCGATTGAGCGTTTGAAAGAACGTGGTGATGGGAGCCATGATCTTGGCATTTGCGGTCTCGTTCGCGTCATCGATGACCGAGCTCTTGGCATCGCTGTACATTTTCTCAAGGACCAGCGTCGGCGGCGGTTCGATCGCCGGACAGGCGTGCTGCGCGTAAGCGGATTTTGCGGCCAAAAGGAATGCGGCAAAAACCAGGAGACGCTGACAAGCGCGCTCTGTTCCCTCGTTCATCTTGCTCTCCGGCTCACTCTTTCGAACGACAGGCCAGCCGAACCGATAATGGCCGGCCGCGTTGAGTTAAGACCACTGCGAGGTGGGAGGTCCAGCCGTACGGATCGGTGAACGAAGTTCCCGTAGGCTACGCGCTGCGGGACGAGGGAGTTCCGCAACTCTTAGAAATTGAGGAGTACGCGATGAAGCTGAACGCTGCACAAGTCGCGCGAACCGAACGTCAGCTGCAAATCGAAGTCTTGCCGGACGACCATCCGTTGATGCCGAAGCTTAATCAGCTCTTTGGCGAACACACTTATTTCCTCGATGGCAATGGGCTCAATATCGTGGAACCCGCGACCGAGGCGCTCGATGTGGAGCTGGAGGCTCCGGCGTCGAAGATGGACATGGGCCAGGTCGGCGTGGTGGTGAATCTGGCCAATTGGACCGACTCCAATCCGCCCAAGCTCGAAGCGCACGAGCCGGAACTGACCAGCAACACGGTGACGCTCACCACCGACAGCTAGGGCGAAATCGCTCAGTTTGAATCGATTGCCGGGCAGCAAAAAAAGCGTGTGAGCAGAACTGGCTCACACGCTTCATATTGCTCGACACACAGGAAAGCCTAGACCATGATCCGATCAAGTTGAATCGGATCACGGTCTAGTTTTTTTGAGCATGATCTTCTCGGAAAACCGGTTTCCACTTTTCCGGATCATGCTCTAGGCGGCGCTGGCCGAGGTGTTTGTTGCCGCGGCCTTAGCCGCATCTTTCGTCGCTTTGTCGCGCGCTTCGTTGGCGCGGATCTCCGAGAGCCGCAGCTGCACCTGGCTGTCGAATACGTATTGCGCCGGGCGCTGCTTCGACATGTCGATCTCCGGCGCCATCGGGCCTTCGGTACGCACACCGCGCCAGGCGATGCCGAAGGCCTGTAGCGGATGCTTCATCATGGCGTCAGCAGCGGTCGCTTCATAGCCGCAATGCGCCATGCAATTCGCGCACTTCTCGTAACGGCCGGTGCCGTAGGAATCCCAGTCGGTGGTCTCCATCAGCTCCTTGAAGGTCTTGGTGTAGCCTTCACCGAGCAGATAGCAGGGCTTCTGCCAGCCGAAGATATTGCGCGTCGGCATGCCCCAGGGCGTGCAGTGGAATTCCTGATTGCCGGCGAGGAAGTCGAGGAACATGCCGGAATGCGACAGATCCCACTTCTTGTCCTTGCCGCGCTTGAACACCTCGCGGAACAGCTCTTTGGTCTTCCGCCGGTTGAGGAAGTGCTGCTGATCGGGCGCGCGCTCGTAAGCGTAGCCGGGCGAGATCGAGACGCCAACGCCGACCTCTTCGGTGAGGTCGAGGAATTTGGCGATGTCCTCGGCCGGGTGGCCGTCATAGATCGTGCAGTTGACGTTGACGTTGAAGCCCTTGGCCTTCGCCGCCTTGATCGCCGACACCGCTTTCTCGAAGCCGCCTTCCATGCACACCGACTTGTCGTGATGCGCCTTCAGGCCGTCGAGATGCACGGAGAAGAACAGATAGGGCGACGGCGTGAACAGATTGAGCTTTTTTTCCAGAAGCAGCGCATTGGTGCACAGCGAGACGAATTTCTTGCGCGCGACGATGCCGGCGACGATCTCGCCGATCTCCTTGTGGATGAGCGGCTCGCCACCGGGAATGGCGACCATCGGCGCGCCGCATTCGTCGACCGCGTCGAGGCATTCCTGAACCGACAGGCGCTTATTGAGGATGGCGTCGGGATAATCGATCTTGCCGCAGCCGAAGCAGGCAAGGTTGCAGCGGAACAGCGGCTCGAGCATCAACACGAGCGGATAGCGCTTGCGCCCAGCCAGACGCTGACGCAGCACATAGGTACCGACAACGGCCTTCTGATGCAGAGAAATACCCAAAACTTGACCCTTTCGAATGCGTTTTAAGTTGTCGCCCTGTGGGGAGAGCTAGACGGCTAAACCTTTGCCGTGACGCGGCCGGCGGTAACGCCGTCGGTCAATTCGGGCGGCAGGCGGAATTCGATGGTCTCGTGCCGGCCATGCAGCTGGCTGACATCGACCGGATTGAGCCGGCGCAGCGCGTCGATCACATCTTCCACCAGCACTTCCGGCGCCGAGGCGCCTGCGGTGATGCCCACGGTCTTGGCGTCCTTGAACCAGGTCGGGTCGAGTTCGCTGCCGTCGGCGATCAGATAGCTCGGCTTGCCGGCCTCTTCGCCGATCTCGCGCAGGCGGTTCGAGTTGGACGAGTTCTTGGCGCCAACCACGAGGATAACGTCGACCAGCGTCGACAGTTCGCGCACCGCGGTCTGGCGATTCTGCGTCGCGTAGCAGATGTCGCGCGTCTCAGGGCCGACGATATTGGTGAAGCGCTTGTGCAAGGCCGCGATAATGCCACGCGTGTCGTCGACCGACAGAGTGGTCTGCGTGACATAGGCGACCGGCGTATCGGTGGGGATGTCGAGCTTGTCGACGTCGGCTTCGGTCTGCACCAGCGTCACCGGCTGGGAGATCTGGCCCATCGTGCCTTCGACCTCGGGATGGCCGGCATGGCCAATGAGGATCAGTTGGCGGCCTTGAGCCACATAACGCTTGCCCTGGTTGTGCACTTTGGTGACCAAGGGGCAGGTCGCGTTCAACACCGGCAGATTGCGCGATGCCGCTTCTTCTTCGATGCTCTTGGCGACGCCATGAGCGCTGAAAATGGTCACCGCATCCGGCGGCACTTCAGAGAGGTCCTCGACGAAATGCGCGCCCTTGGCTTTAAGGCTTTCCACCACATGCTTGTTGTGCACGATCTCGTGGCGCACATAGACGGGCGGACCGAATTTCTGCAGGGCCCGTTCGACGATTTCGATCGCGCGCACGACGCCAGCGCAAAAACCGCGAGGCTGGGCGAGTATCACTTTCATCAAGATCTCCAGAGCCTGTTCCGGCCAACTCTTTTCCGGTTACCTCAGACAACGGCGATGTGACGCCGTCAGCGGCGGCGCCTTTGCTGCGGCTTTGCGACGCAACGAAGGCAATATCTTCCGTTTATGTCGGGGTTATTTGGCAGTTTCGTATCAGATATCCGTTACTTGCACAGCTACTTGTATTGTTCCTTAACCCTGCAATTCGGCCGTGATCCGGCGGTACCTTCGTAGCGACGTTTCTCGCTACTTGGCGGCGAAACCGGCTCATTCAAGCCCCGATCCGCTGCAGATTCTGCCCGATCCGGCCGGTCTCAGCGCTGAATGACCGCAAAAGCCCGGCAATCGCCGCTGACGCCCCCTAAGCCGCTGACGCCCCCTAAACGGTCACCATTGAGCGGAAATACCGCTTCTTGTCCAGTACGATGGCCCCTCCAGGCCGCATTTTTACATTAGACTAGAAGGTAAATCGGCACCGATCCGGCCAGGAAAGCGTTTGTTGAAGGGAGATTTCCCGCAGCTAGGCGCGCCTGGGCCTGTAGAACCGGCGACGACTTGGTTTCGTCAAACGCCGGGCTATCGCGCTCCTCCAGCGGGCGCGGGAGCCATTTGACGCGCGGGCCGGATTACCGCATGTGCGATCCAGACGTTAATCGTACCGGCCGAAGTAACTGGCCCGGACAGTATTGCGGCAAGCGTTTCGGGAAAAACTCTGGCAAGAACCTGAGCGAGAGCTCTGGCACGTGCATGATTTGAGTATTCGAAATTCAGCTGCGCTTGAGCCGGTCGCAGCCGCGGGACCGTCTAGGAAAATATCCATGATTTCACTTTTGTGCCAAATCAGGCATCTAAGCGCGCCGCGGCGGCTGGAAGTTGCCTCCAATTCGCCGCGGTCTTAACGCCTCAAACGCCGACCCATCGATCCCACTCTCACTGGCCATTGGATTGCCTTGACCCACTCGCTCATGAAATCGATTACCGCCTTCGTCGTCCGCACCATTGGTTTCTGCGGCAAGAACGCCTGGCCCGTGATCGGTGTGTCGCTGCTGCTGGCGATCCTGTCGTCCTGGTACGCCGCCACGCATTTTGCCATGACGACCGACATCAACCAGCTGATCTCGCCCAATCTCGATTGGCGCCAGCGCGAAGCGAAATTTGAAAAGGCCTTTCCGCAATTTGAACTGATCGTCGCGGTGATCGATGCCCCCACCCCCGAACTGGTCGACCAAGCGACCGCGGCGGTGGTTGGAAAGCTCCAACCGCAAAAGAGTTTGTTCCGCAGCATCGAGCAGCCCAAGGGCGGGCCGTTCTTCGCGCAAAACGGCCTGCTGTTCGAAGACGTCAAGGATCTCGAGCCGCAGATGAAAGTGCTTGGGCAGGCGCAGCGCCTCATTCAGGTGCTCGCCGGCGATCCGTCGCTGCGCGGCGTCATCCAGGCGTTCCAGCTCAGTCTGCTCGGCGTGCAGGGCGGTCAGATCACGCTCGACAATATGCAATGGCCGATGACGCTCGCCTCGAACGCGATCGAGAAAGTGAATGCCGGCCAGCCGGCGAGCTTCTCCTGGCATGAAATGGTCCAGGGCCGCTCGTCGACAGAGAGCGAGCGCCTGCGCTTTTTGGAAATCCGGGCCACGCTCGATTATTCCCAGCTCGAGCCCGGCCACCAAGCCACCGAGGCCATCCGACAGGCCGCTGCCGATCTTGATATCGCCGGCAAATATCAGGCGCGGCTGCGGCTCACCGGCCCGGTGCCAATGGCGGACGAAGAATTCTCCACGATCCGGGAGAATGCCGGCATCAACGCCACGGCGACGATCGCCATCGTGCTCTTCATCCTGTGGCTGGCGCTGCGCTGGGCGCGCATTATCTTCGCGGTCTTCGTCTGTCTCGCCATCGGCCTCGCCATGACGGCTGCGGCCGGCATGCTGATGGTCGGCACGCTCAATCTGATATCGGTTTATTTCGCGGTCCTGTTCGTCGGCCTGGGTGTCGATTTCGGCTTGCAGCTCAGCGTGCGTTACCGCGCCGAGCGCCACGAGGTCGACGATCTGCGCATGGCGTTGTTGGAGACCGGCAGCCGCGCCGGTGCACCGCTGACGCTGGCCGCGCTGGCGACCGCGGCCGGCTTCCTGTCGTTTTTGCCGACCGTCTACAAGGGCGTGTCCGAACTCGGTCTGATCGCCGGAGTCGGCATGCTCATCGCCTATGCCACGAGCATCACGACCTTGCCGGCGCTGCTTTCCGTGCTCAAGCCGCCGGCCGAGCCGAAGCAGCTTGGCTACGCGGCGCTGGCTCCGGTCGACGAATTCCTGGCGCGCCATCGCGTGGCGATCCTGATCATGACCGGCGTCATCGTCGCCGGCGGCTTGCCGCTGTTGCACTGGCTGCGCTTCGACTTCAATCCGATCAATCTCCGCAGCCCGAAAACCGAGGCGGTCTCGACTTATCTCGAGCTGAAGTCCGATCCCGACAGCGGTACCAGCGACATTCAGGTCTTGCTGCCGTCTCTCGCCGAGGCCGATCAAGTCGCCACCAAGCTGCGCGCGTTGCCGCAGGTGTCGCGCGTCTTGACCTTGTCGAGCTTCATCCCGCCCGATCAGCAGCAGAAATTGCCGCTTATTGAGGCCGCGGCGAAGCAGCTGATGCCCGCGCTTACTCCGGCGGCGCCGAGCGCGCCGCCGACCGACGCGCAGAATGTCAGCATGATGAATTCGACCGCCGATTTCTTGAATAAGCTCGCCGGTAACGGCACTGGGCCGGGCGCCGTTGCGGCTCGCCGGCTTGCGACCGACATGACGGCTCTGTCCAAGGCTGATCCCGCCGTGCGGCAGCGCGCCGAGACCGTGTTCGTGCAGCCGCTGAACACCGCGCTTGACGATCTGCGCAATCTGCTCTCGGCGAAAGAGGTCACGCTCGACAATCTTCCGGCTTCGCTGAAGAACGGGTGGGTCACGGCTGACGGACAGGCGCGTGTCGACGTTGCTCCAAGCGGCGACCCCAACAACAATGCCAATCTGCAGGCCTTCGCGCGCGCGGTGCAGTCGGTCGCGCCGGAAGCGACCGAAGGGCCGATCTCGATTCTCGAAGCGCGCCGCGCCGTTGTCTCGGCCTTCATTCAGGCCGGCACCTGGGCGCTGCTGTCGATCGGCATCATTTTGTGGATCACGCTGCGCCGCATCGGCGACGTGATGCTGACCTTGGTGCCGCTGCTCTTGGCCGGCGTCGTCACGCTCGAAGTCTGCGTGCTCGTCGATCTGCCGCTCAACTTCGCCAATATCATCGCGCTGCCGCTACTTCTTGGCGTCGGCGTCGCGTTCAAGATCTATTACATCATGGCGTGGCGCGAAGGGCAGACCAACCTGCTGCAATCGGTGCTGACGCGAGCGGTGACATTCTCCGCCTGCACCACGGCGACGGCCTTCGGCAGCCTGTGGTTCTCGAGTCATCCCGGCACATCCAGCATGGGCAAGCTGCTGGCGATTTCGCTGGTCACCACCATGGCGGCGGCGGCCTTGTTCCAGCCGGTACTGATGGGCAAGCCGCGCGTGCAGAAGCCGGAGCTGGAGACCGAGGCGGAGGCCGAGACGGAGAAGGTGTGAGGCGCGCGTGTCGCGCGAAGAGCATCGTCTGCTCATTTCCGCGAAAGCGGGAATCCAGAACTAGGTCCCCGCTTTCGCGGGGACGAGCCGAATCTCATTCAAAGCGATTTCCTAATTACCGTCCCGCCGTACTTAGCGGCCCGCGCAATTCGGATTTATGCGCGGGCGATGCAGCCGGCGCCGTCGGCGCTCCAGGCGGGCGCTTCGCGGCATTAGGATTGGCCGTATTCGGATTGATCGACGGGTCGAGCATGCTGTAGGCGGAGTCCGGCAGCCGCGTCCAATATTGGTTCTTGCCGAGGAGCTCGATGCCGAGATAGCCGCGCACGACCAGCGTCTGGCCGTCCTGCGTCACCTTCATGGTCGCGTGGTAGATCTTGCCATCGCGCGGATCGAGAATGTTGCCGCCGCTGTATTTGTCGGGCTCCTCCTGCTTCATGCCGCGGATGATTTCGAGCCCGAGCCAAGGATGATCTTTGCGGTCGTCCGTGCACTTGTCGCAGGAGACATTCGGATTCTCGCCAGGCTTCATGAACATCTTGGCGATGATGCCGGAATAGACGCCGTCGTGATTGGTAATGAGAAACCAGCCGCTGGGCTGCTTGGTGTCGTCATCGAGGGCTTGCCAGAGGCCGGCCGGCGAGGACATGTCGACGGGCGCGGCGGGGCCGGCGGCGAACAGCGGCAACAAGGCCGCAAGCGTTAGCGCTGACTTCAACACGGACTTGGCCAACACGGATTTCACTCGCATCGCTCCAACTCCTAAAGACCTAGGACGCGCATCGATCGCGCCGACGATCGAATATTGTGCCCACGACATAAACGGCTCACCGGCGGCATGCAATGGGCTTTCGCGCCACGCGTTTCGCGGATTGTTCCCGCGTCAAATATTTGGCGTGATGCGCACTCGGCGCCAAGCGCTTTGCCGAGCATTGGGCGTGTCTCGGCAAGCATTTGACAGCGGGCAATAGGGAGGCAGAAAGTTGATGTAATTGCGGACGGACATGTGACGGGCTGGTAACATCCTGCCAGGATTGCGTAGCCGAACGGGGAGCGAATTGGCCAGCCAATTGAAAATCAAAGTCATCGAGCCCATCGCGGTGAGCCTGCCGATGAAGAAGCCGGTGCAGATGGCCGGCGAAACCGTGGCGCGGGCCGACAATGTTCTCGTTCGTATCGAAGCCGAAAATGGCATGGTCGGCTGGGGCGAGGCGGCCTCGGCGCCGACCATGACCGGCGAGACCGTTGCCAGCATGATGGCGGCAGTCGCGCATATGACGCCGATATTACTGAAGCGCGCCGTCGACGATTTCGCCGGTGCTTCCGCCGCAATGCATGCGGCGATGTATGGCAATGCCGGCGCTAAGGCCGCGATCGACATCGCGCTGCATGATCTCGTCGGCCGCGCCACCGGCCGGCCGTTGCACGCGCTGTTCGGCCCGCTGAAGCGGCAGCGCATGCCGGTGCTGGCCGTTGTGGGGTCCGATGATGCGGAAGCCGATCTGCGCGAGGCGCAGGCGCGCTACGAACAGGGCTATCGCGCCTTCAAGATCAAGGTCGGCCTTGCCGCGGCGGAAGCCGATGCCGAGCGCACGCGCCGCGTCTGCGCGGCCCTGAAGGCGCAAAGCAAAGAGCAGGGCGAAGCGTGCCTCGTCTCGGCCGATGCCAATCAGGGTTACAGCGCCGACGCCGCGTTGCGTTATGTGGGGACACTCGGCGAATGCGGGCTAGATTTTTTCGAACAGCCCGTCGCGGCGCATGATCTCGAGGGCATGGCGCGTGTCGCTGCGGCTGCGCCCACGCTTTGGATCGGCGCCGACGAAGGCATTCATTCGGCGGACGACCTCGCCCGGCATCACGCACATAAGGCTGCGCGGGGCGCCAGCCTCAAAGCGATCAAGCTCGGCGGCTTGCGCGCTTTATTCGAAGCCGGACAATTATGCGAGCGGCTCGGCATGCGCATCAACATTTCTTGCAAGACCGGCGAGTCGAGCGTCGCCTCGGCCGCCGCGGCGCATATCGCGGCTGTGGTGCCTGAGATTGCGTGGGGGCTTACGGTTACGAGCCCCGGTCTTGCCGAGGATGTTGTCACTGCACCGCTGACGGTCACGAACGGCCATGTCGTGGTGCCGGACGGGCCGGGGCTCGGCGTCGAGGTCGACGAGCGCCGCGTACGGCTCCGCGAACAGGCATTCAAACGCGTTGCATGATGTCCCGTGAATGACCACGCCAATTCTGGCTCTCGACAAAATCTCCAAGCGCTTCGGAGCCATTGTCATCGCTGACGGCGTCGATCTCGTGCTCAACGAGGGCGAGGCGCTCGGCATTCTCGGGCCAAACGGCGCCGGCAAGACGACGCTGTTCGGCGTCATCAGCGGCACGGTACGGCCGGATTCCGGCCGTGTGCTCTATGCCGGCGCCGATGTCACGCATATGCCGCCCGAGCGGCGCTGCGCGCTTGGCGGCGGCGCAACAGGCAAATCCGGCATCGGCCGCTCGTTTCAGATTCCGCTGCCGTTTTCCGGCATGAGCGTATTCGAGAATCTGGTCGTGGCGTCCGCCTTTGGCGCCAAGCGCCGCGAGCACGATGCCTATCAGATCTGCATGGATGTGCTCGAACGCTGCGGGCTCGCCGACAAGGCCAACCGGCCGGCGGGAAGCCTCACGCTGCTCGATCGCAAGCGGCTCGAACTGGCGCGGGCGCTGGCGACCGACCCGGCCGTGTTGTTGCTCGACGAGGTCGCCGGCGGTCTCACCGAACACGAATGCCAAGCGCTGATCGCGCTGATCCGCGATGTCCGGCAGAGCGGCGTCTCGATCATCTGGATCGAGCACGTCGTACATGCGCTGATCGCGAGCATCGATCGCCTGCTTGTTCTCTATAACGGCAGCTTCATCGCCGAGGGCGATCCGGCGACGGTGATCAAGAGCCCGCAGGTCGCGGAAATCTATCTCGGGATCGAAGCCGATGCCTGAGGCCCCCTTGCTTGCCGTGCGCGACCTCGACGCCTTTTACTGCGACATCCAGGCTTTGTTCGGCGTCTCGATCGATGTCGCTCATGGCGAAGCCGTCGCCGTGATCGGCGCCAATGGCGCCGGCAAGAGCGCGCTTCTGAAGAGCATTGCCGGTGCGCTGCGGTCGCGGCCGGACGCCATCGTGTTCGATGGCGCGACGATCGGCGGCCTGCCGGCTTATGCAGTGGCCGCGCGCGGCATTGCGCTCGTGCCCGAGGGCAGGGGGCTTTTTCCGTCGCTGAGTGTCGAAGAGAATCTTCTGATCGGCGGCCAGCTCAAGCGCCCTGGGCCGTGGACTCTCCAGCGTGTTTTCGAGCTGTTTCCCGTGCTGGCCGAACGCCGCAAGCTGCCGAGCACGTCGCTGTCCGGCGGCCAGCAGCAGATGGTCGCCATCGGCCGGGCGCTGATGTCCAACCCGAAATTGCTGTTGTGCGACGAGATCAGCCTGGGGCTGGCGCCCATCGTGGTGCGCGACATCTACGCACGGCTGCCGGCGATCATGCAAAATGGCACGTCGATTGTGCTGGTGGAGCAGGACATCGTGCAGGCGCTCAAGGCGGCGCAGCGGGTCTATTGCCTGCAGGAAGGCCGTGTTGCGCTCACGGGCGACGCAAAAGCGCTGACGCGCGAGCAGATCGCCGCGGCGTATTTCGGGGTGTGAGCGGTGGACTGGATCAACGTCATCTTGCAGGGCGTTTTGGTCGGCGGGCTCTACGCCATGTTCGCCGCCGGACTGTCGCTGATCTTCGGCGTGATGCGGCTCGTCAATATCGCGCATGGTGATCTCATCGTGCTCGCCGCTTATGTCGCGCTGGTCACGACGCAGACGCTCGGCATCGGCCCGCTGACGTCGCTTCTCATTGTCGTGCCGGCGATGGCGCTGATCGGCTATTTGTTGCAATGGCTGGTGCTCAATCGCACGCTCGGCGATGACCTCCTGCCGCCGCTGCTTGTGACGTTTGGCTTGTCGGTGATCATCCAGAACGGCCTGTTGACGCTGTTCACGGCCGACAGCGTCAAATTGCAGGCCGGCGACATCGAAGTGGCGACGCTGCGGCTCACCGAGGGCATCTATGTCGGCGTCTTGCCACTGCTGCAGTTCGTGGTCGCGATCGCGGTGATCGCCGGACTGCAATTCATCTTCTATCGCACCGCGCTCGGCCGCGCCTTTCGCGCCACCGCAGATAATCCCGATGTCGCGCAGCTGATGGGGCTCGACAATCGCCGCGTCTTTGCGCTGGCCATGGCGCTGTCGCTCGCGGTCGTCGCTATCGCCGGCGTGTTTCTCGCGGTGCGCGCCAATTTCGATCCCTCGCAGGGGCCGGCGCGGCTGATATTCGGCTTTGAAGCGGTGATCATCGGCGGGCTCGGATCTCTCTGGGGCACGCTGGCCGGCGGACTCATTCTCGGCGTCGCGCAGGCGATCGGCGCGCATCTCAATCCAGGCTGGCAGATCCTTGCCGGCCACATCGCCTTTCTGGTCGTTCTTGCCGTGCGCCCGCAGGGCCTGTTTCCCAAGGTGCGTGCATGAGGATGCGCACATGAGTGACGGGAAAAGACTGCGCCAAAGCGTGCGTGTCGTCTTCGGCGGCCGCGCCAGCCATATCGGCCTCGGCCTGTGCGCGCTCGGTGTGATCGCGCTGGCGGCGGCGCCGTTTTGGGGCGGACGCGACGACTTGCAGTTGCTGTCGGAAATCTTCGCTTATGTGGCGCTGGCGAGTTTGTGGAATCTGCTCGCCGGCTATGCCGGGCTCGTCTCGGTCGGCCAGCAGGCCTATGTCGGGCTCGGCGCGTATTTGCTCTTCGCCTTTGTCACGCTCGGTGGACTTTCGCCGCTGTGGGCTATTCCGCTCGCGGGAATTATCTCAGGCCTCGTCGCTATCCCGGTGGCCGGCCTTGTGTTCCGCCTGCGCGGACACTACTTCGCCATCGGCACCTGGATCGTCGCCGAAGTGTTTCGGCTGACCGCCTCGCAGGTCTCGGTCCTTGGCGGTGGCTCTGGCACCAGCCTGCCGGCCTCGGCGGTGATTGCGATTGCGCCGACCCGGCAGTTGCGCGATTTCATCGAATATTGGATCGCACTGGCGCTGGTGATCGTGATCCTTGCCGCCATCGTGCTGTTGCTGCGCTCGCGCTATGGGCTGGCGCTGAAAGCGATCCGCGACAGCGAGATCGCCGCGCGCTGCAGCGGCATCGATGTGACCCGCACCAAAGTGCTGGTCTATATCGTCACCGCGCTTTGCACTGGCATGGTCGGCGCGCTTATCTTCCTGCAGAAGCTGCGCGTCTCGCCGGATGCAGCTTTTTCCGTTAACGATTGGACCGCCTTTGTCATTTTCATTACCGTGATTGGCGGCATTGGGCGGATCGAGGGGCCGATCGTGGGCACCATCGTTTTCTTCGTTCTGCGCCAGACGCTGGCCGATCTCGGCACGCTCTATCTCATGATGCTCGGCCTGGTGGCGATCGTGATGATGCTCGCGGCCCCCAAGGGCATCTGGGGGCTGATCGCCGCGCATTCCGGCTTCTCGGTTTTTCCGCTTGAACGCAAGGTCGTATTTGAGGAACTTAAGGCGGCGCGGGATTAGAGCATGATCCCGAAAAGTGGAAACCGGTTTTCGGAAAAGATTATGCTCAAAAGCAAAATCTAGCCCCGGCAAGCCGGTCAGGCTGAAAAGTAGTAAGGCCGAAAGGGAGAAATGGTCCAATGGCAAACAAGGTCATCATCAGCTGCGCGATCACCGGCTCGATTCATACGCCGACCATGTCGGACGCGCTGCCGATCACGCCCGACCAGATCGCGACCCAGGCCATCGATGCCGCCAAAGCCGGCGCCGCCATCCTGCATCTGCATGCACGCGATCCGAAGGATGGCCGGCCGTCGTCGGAGGCGAGCGTGTTCATGCAGTTCCTGCCGCGCATCAAGCAGGCGACCGATGCGGTGGTGAACATCACCACCGGCGGTGCCGTCACCATGACGGTCGACCAGCGTATCTCGGCGGCCAATGCGCTGTCGCCGGAAATGTGCTCGATGAACATGGGCTCGATGAATTTCGCGCTCTTTCCGATGGCGCGCCGCTACAAGACCTGGAAATACGATTGGGAGGAGAGCTATCTGCTCAATTCCGACGCCTACATCTTCCCCAACACCTTCCGCGACATCGATAAGGTCTACAACACGCTCGGCGTCGGCCATGGCGTCAAATTCGAGCACGAGTGCTACGACACCGGCCATCTGTACAATCTCGCGCATCTGGTCGACCGCGGCATGTTCAAGCCGCCGATCTTCCTGCAGCTGATTTTCGGCATTCTCGGCGGCATCGGCGCCGATCTCGACAATCTTCTGTTCATGAAGCGCACGGCCGACAAATTGTTCGGCAAGGACTATCACTGGTCCGTGCTCGCCGGCGGCCGCCATCAGATGAATTTCTGCACCACGGCGGTGATGATGGGCGGCAA
The DNA here is from genome assembly GCA_036264635.1 of Xanthobacteraceae bacterium. Taxonomy (GTDB): domain Bacteria; phylum Pseudomonadota; class Alphaproteobacteria; order Rhizobiales; family Xanthobacteraceae; genus BOG-931. Next base: position 47,439 of record DATAQN010000005.1, read on the forward strand.
TGTGCGCGTCGGGCTGGAGGACTCGCTCTATATCGGGCCCGGCAAGCTCGCCAAGAGCAATGCCGAGCAGGTCGCCAAGATCCGCCGCATCATCGAAGACCTTGGCTATGAGATCGCAACGCCCGCCGAGGCGCGAGCGACGCTCGGGCTCAAGGGCGGCGATCGGGTGGGCTTCTAGAACCGTAACCGGATGGACCGGGAACGAGTGCAAAGCCTCCAGGCGGCTCCCGGATTGCGCTACGCTCCATCCGGGCTACAGGTGATGCCATGAACGCCATCGATCTGAAAAATCGCACTGCGATTGTCACCGGCGGCGCGCGCGGCATCGGCTTCGCCATTGCACAGCGGCTCGCGGCGTCAGGCGCCGCGGTCGCGCTGTGGGACATGGACGCGGCGGCGCTCGATAAAGCCGTTGCGGCCTTAAAGAGCGCCGGATCGATTTACGCCTCAGCCGTTGACGTGACTGACGAAGCCTCGATCGCGCGCGCCACCGACGCGCTCCTTCGCGACGCTGGCAAGATCGATATCCTGATCAACAATGCCGGCATCACCGGCGGCAATGCGCACACCTGGGAACTTGAGCCCCGCATCTGGCGGCGCGTCATCGAGGTCAATCTCGTCGCGCCTTATCTCACGTGCCGCGCTGTGGTGCCGCACATGATCGCATCCGGCTATGGCCGCATCGTCAATATTGCGTCGATCGCCGGCAAGGAGGGCAATCCCAACGCCTCGCATTATCCGGCGTTGAAAGCCGGCTTGATCGGCCTCACCAAATCGCTCGCCAAGGAGCTCGCGACCAAGAACGTCATGGTGAATTGCGTGACACCGGCCGCCGCCAAGACCGATCTGTTCGACCAGATGACACAGGCGCAGATCGACTACATGCTGTCGAAGATCCCGATGAACCGCTTCGTCTCGGTCGAGGAGATCGCAGCTTTAGTCGCTTGGCTTTCCTCGGAAGAATGTTCGTTCTCGACCGGCGCGGTGTTCGATATTTCCGGCGGGCGGGCGGTGTATTGAGGGTTGGCTCGCCGAGCCGAAGCTCGCGGCCGCTAGCCCGCCTTCGCCCTTTGGGCTACCGCGCGGCAGCCTTCGCTGCGCTGCGCGAGCGAAGGCTGGTGGGCGGTACAGGGATCGAACCTGTGACCCCTTCCATGTCAAGGAAGTGCTCTTCCGCTGAGCTAACCGCCCGGTCCAGTGCCTAGGAAGGCATGGGTTTATAGGCGCGCCGCCTGCCGGGTCAAGCCTGCAGACTGCGCGCCGATCAAGAGATTGCCAAATAGCTTAAGAGTTTCGGCGGCTTAGCTGGTCGGCCGCGCCGCCTCAGCTCTGCTTTAGCTCTTCGCCGTCGCGTCGGTGACGCACTTCTTGGTGAAGCTGGTCGCGGCGGCGCCGTGGAGTTTCGCGGCAGTGGCGGCGTCCTTGCAGCACTTGGTGGCGGCGCTCTTCAGCGCGGCGCCGTGCAGATTCTTCGGGCCGATCGATGTTTGGCAGGTCGCGCCCGCGGCATCCGCCGGCCCGGCGGCGGAAGCTGCGGCCGGGGCCGCTGCCGGCGCGGGGGCCGGCGCATTCTGCGCCATCGCGACGCCGGCGAAACAGAAAGAGGCAACGACGATTGCTAACGTCTTCATGTCTTGCTCCCAAGATTGCTCGAGCCAAGGATTGATCGAGCTAATGACTGATCGCCCCCAAAAGATTGATCGAGCAAAGATTGCCCGCGTGAAAACCGTCGAGAAACAGTAGCCGCTTCCGCGTCACGCGTGTGGCTGCAAAACTCCATTCGGGCTCGCCTTGTCGACGAGCTCCGGAAGATATTGTGCCAGGAGCTTGAGGATTTCGTCGACCGGCAAACCGGCATGACGCGCCAGATCCTGCAACTGAGCATTGCCGATCACGCCTTTCAGCTGATCCTCGGTGATCGGCAGATTGGCGCCATTGCCGAGCCAGGACTGCACCTGCGGGCCCAGCCCGCCCTTTTCCAATGCGGCAACGAGGCCGGCGAGATCGTGATATTGCGTCTGCGCCAGGATGGCGTTGACCATCGCCGGAAAAGCTGAGCCCTCCACTTGGCCCAACATGCCTTTGATAGTGTCGAACAGGCCCATAGCTAATCTCCCCGCGCGGCGGCAAAACCGCCGCGCTCAAAATACAACCTGAGCCTAGTCGAACCGCAAGGGCCGCACCAGAGGCCCGGACGGCGCTGGGATCGCCTTACAGAATTTTATTTGTGCATCAAGTCCGCGGGGACCTTGCCGCCGTTCTCGGCAAGCTTCTCCATCACCTGCGCATGCAGCCACATATTCATCTTGGCCGAGTCATTGGTATCGCCGGTGTAATGCAACTCGTGGGCCAGCTCCTTGCGCGCATGCAGGCTTGAATCGAGGTTCAAGAGCTTCATCAGATCGACGATCGAGTGCTGCCAGTCGAGCTTCTCTTTGTTCTCTGCGGCAAGCTTGGTGAGCGCGGCGTTGACGTCGACCGAATTCGCCGGCTGCTTCGGCGGCATCACGCCCCCGGAGGCCGGTGAAGATCCCGACGCTGGGGCAGCCGGAGAACCTGGGGATGCCGGCGCGGCATGGGCCGACGTCACGCCAGCGTGTTTGAAAATCGACGAGACGATGCTTCCGAGAATGCTCATAGACGCCTCCTGTTGCGGCTGTGGTCCGGCGGTTCCGTTTCACCGGTATTCTGGTGCGGGCAAGGGCCGGTAATCGCAAGCTATCCATCAAATGACGAAAGCGCGGTGACAGCCGCTCCTCCAATCATTTCTAAAGTCTACCGTTTGACAGGCTCGCGGGCGAACAAGCCACAGCCCGCGAGCAAAACCAGCGCGAGCGATATCAGCGCATTATAGCCCGCAAGCGAGATGCCAAGGAAGCGCCATGCCGCCTCATCGCAGCGTGGAACATGGATGGTCTGCAATTGGCTCAATAGTCCGCCGCCGCTTTTGAAGTCCGTCACCGGCCCGGTGCAGTCGGCCGGCCCGGGCCACCAGCGCCATTCGATGCCGGCGTGATAGGTCGAGAGCACGACGTTGAACAGAACCGCGGCGATGATGGCGATGAAGCCGACCATGATCAGCTTACGGGGCGCGCCGACCACCGCGGCGATGGCGACAAGCAGCGAGAGCGGAATGACGACATGATAGGGAATGCGCTCTTCGAGGCAGAGCGGGCAGGGCTGATATTTCAGTACATATTCGAAGAACCAAGCGCCACCGAGCGTGGCCAGGCCGACAACGAAGATCGCAAGCGCGGCCGCGGCAGCCGGCTGCTCATAGAGCCGATTGGTCCAAGTCTGCTTCATCTGATCCACGCCTGCTTCATCTGATCCAAGCCTGCTTCATCTGATCCGAGCCTGCTTCATCGTCGTGATCCTGAAGTGCGGATGCCGCTGCAATAAGCCGGCTGCGCCATGGTGGGTCGAAAATCGGCCGAGCCCTCATCAGAGCCGCAACAGGCCCGGCCCGGCGACGGCAATTTGCCAATAGTTAGGGCGGAAGCAAGGCCTGGAGGGATCAAGGCTGTGTGAGCGATGCAGGATCAAGGCTGTATGAGGGATAGCAGCAAGCCTGCGAAATTTGGCATCAGGCAAAACGCGAGCCGGCCGCTGTGGGTGGCCAATAATCCATCCCTAGCAAACCATGGACGCGAGCCGCGGCCGACTATATACATCCCGCCCTAAGCCCGTGTGGCGGAACTGGTAGACGCACACGACTCAAAATCGTGCGCCGCAAGGCATGGGGGTTCGATTCCCTCCACGGGCACCA
>DATAQN010000172.1:0-10159 GCA_036264635.1 Xanthobacteraceae bacterium
AACTCGCCAAACGTCGTTGCCGGAACCGATTGATTGACCATCAGCACCATCGGCAGCCGAACCACGCCGGCGATCGGCGCGATATCGCGGATAAAATCGAAATCGAGTTTCTCGTAGAGCGTCGCATTGATGGCATTGGTCGTGACGACGGTCAGCAGCGTATAGCCGTCGGGCGCGGCGCTCACCACCGCTTGGGTGGCGATATTGCCGCCGGCGCCGGTTCGGCTTTCGACGAAGAACGGCTGGTTCAAATGCTCCGACAGCCATTGCCCGATCAGGCGGGCGACCAGATTTGGCGTGCTGCCGCCACCCAAGCCTTCAATAATGCGCACCGGCCTGGTCGGATAATCCTGCGCGTAAGCGATGCGCCGCGTCGGCGCCGCGGCAACGGCCGCGCCCGCCAAGCGCAATAATTGTCGACGTTGCAGCGGCATTGAGGAACAGCAGTCTGGACGCGATGTCGTTAGTGTTGGGCCGCGACGCCGCGGCCACACCGAGAGCCTATCGCGCTCGCATCAACGCGAAAAGCGCTGTTCCAAGGACCCCAAGATGGCGTGGAAACTAGCCGCCCCTCTTTCTCGGCACCCGGCTGCCCTTCTTGCGCACCTTTGATAGGCCGATGGCGATGGCCTGCTTGCGGCTTTTGACCTTGCCGGCCCTACCGCCCCGGCCGCTTCGTGCCGAGCCGCGCTTATAGCGGTGCATCTCGCGCCGTACTTCATCACCGGCGCCGCGGGAATATCTGCGTTTCCTTCGCGTGGCCATGCGTTGCTCCTCCAAGACGTTGGGTTTCGCAAGGACAACCCCCGCACGCGCAATAGGTTGTCTGTGACACCGGTCATTGCTTGCACAACGCGCTGTGAGCATGAGCTGCAGCAAACCGGAAACGCCGTGTAATTCTTGCGATGTCGAATACTGCTCTCAATCGTACTTCGGCTCCGCATCGAGCCGCGCCACCCAGCCTTCGAGACCAGGCTTGGCCGCCGGGTAGCGCTGCAGCACCAAGGGATCGTGGCCCGGCACGACGTGCCGCGGCGACGTCCCCAGGCGCTTTAAGGTCTCATAACCCTCGACGACCTCTTCGACATTGTAGGTGATCGGAAATACACGCCCCCCGTCGATATGGGCATAGAGGTGCGTCGCATCGGCCGCCAGCACCACATAGCCGCGGCGCGTCTTCACCCGCACGCATTGCAGCCCTTTGGAATGGCCGCCGATGTGATGCACAGTGACGCCGGGGGCGATTTCACCGGTGCCGTCGTGAAAGCTGGCGCGGCCTGAGAAAAGCTTGCGCACCATGGCGATCACATCTTCGACTTCGAACGGCGCCCGCAGCGCTTGATGGCACATGCAGCGGCCGGTGGCATAGGCCATCTCGCGATCCTGCAAATGATAGCGTGCCTGCGGAAACAGCTCGTAATTGCCGCAATGATCGTAATGCAGGTGGCTGATGATGACGGTCTTGATCGAGTCGGCGGCGATGCCGAGCGCCGCAAGTCCGTCCCGCACCGGCTTGATCATCTCGCGCTGCCGCTTTTTGCCCATGGCTTCGTCGAAGCCGGTGTCGACCACGATCGCCCCGGAGGACCCGACGATCGCCCAGACGAAGAAATCGAGCGGCTGCAAGATGTCGTGCGGGTCGCCGTCGATGAAATTCGCGGGCGAACGGCGCGAATGATGACCGTAGCGAATGGCGTAAACTTCGTGAATGTCGTCGGGCATGAGTTCATCCCGTTTCGGCGTTAGCCTAGCGTAGCATTCAAAACGTGGATGTTCGCAACCCGCCTTCGCTTGCATGGCGAGCTTCGGCGGGTAAGGGCACCGAAGCGCATGAGCGCGGAGGCGGGCAATTGGGGCATGACGCATGCGACTCCTCGCCACAAAAATAAAAACCCCGGCGCAATCGCCGGGGTTTTTTACGCAGACGCTACGACTACTGAACGCAGACGCTACACACGCAACGAAAAACGTCGGCGCTCGGTACGATTACAGTTGTCCGTATTTGCGGAGCACAGCGCGGCACTCGTTGCCGACGCGCCAGCTGTGAGCGGCAAGCGTTGCCCCGCAGCGCAACAGGTTGGTCCAAGTCATGCCACCCGAATGATCGCACATCCGTGCCGCAGCCGGCTTGCATGGCGCAAGCTCGGCAAGATCGATGGCTTTCGCGGCAGAGCCGGAAAGCGCGAGCAACGGACCGATCAACAGGCATGCGAATACTACTGGCTTCATCCTCAATCGTCCCTCGCCGTTTTTGGGAAGGGCTCTGGATAATGGTTTTGTGACTGGAATACCAGCGATTTTGTGCAACGCACAAACGCAGCTTAGTGAGTTGAAATTACAATGTAATTAGCCAAACAGCCGTATGAATTTTGGCACCCTTGCCGCGTTTATGCCGCAATTGACGCCATGGCTCGTCATTGCGAGGAGCCCAATGGGCGACGAAGTAGTCCAGAGGGTTCTATCAAAAGGGCTGGATTGCTTCGCGGAGCCTGTCATCGGGCCAGCTACTTCGGGCCGGACTCGTGGGCTCGCAATGATGCGGTCCTACCGGCACACGCCTTGCGCGCGGGCGTTGCTCAACGCAGCGGAGGCGATCAACCAATCGGGCATCCCGATCGCAATTTTGGTCCAGCCGACGCCCCAGGGGGTGCTTGCGCTGTCCCACCAGATCCGGCACCAGCCGTCCTCAAAGCGCACCAGCGCGTAATCGGCGCGCGCAGGGGAACCCGCGAACGCGATTGTCAGCACGGCAAGAGCAAAGGCCAATCGTTTCATCGCCAATCTCCTTACGCGCCGAGTCGCATGGACGTTGTGCGGAGCGCAGCAATTCCCCCCTCCCTCCCCCGCAAGCGGGGGAGGGTTAGGGAGGGGGCCAATCAGGCCGCCGCCGCCAGATTACCGAAGCGCTGTAGATTCGCTTTCTGCTTCTCATTGCGCGGCGGCAGCTTGAAAAGCCGCGCCGCGGTGCCGCCGAGAATGTTGTGCTTGCCCTTTTCCGACAGGAACGGCAGGTCCCAGATCGTCGACGGCAGGTCGAAATCCCAGTGCGGATAATCCGACGAATAAAGCAGCTGCGTCTCCGCGTTCATCATGCGGAACGTGCACTCCATCGCCTGGTAATCCTGAATCTCCATCGGCTGTGACGAGTAATACATGTCGCGCATGTAGTCGGACGGTTTCTTTTTCAGAAGCGGCGCTTCCGACGGCCGCAGCATGTATTCGTGATCGAGCCGCTGCATCAGGAACGGCACCCAGGAGATACCAGATTCGATCCAGATCACCGGCAGTTTGGGGAAGCGCTCGCCCATGCCGTTGATCACCCAGTTCGTGCACTGCAGGACGTTGTACCAGGTGAACCCGAGCGCGTGCGCGGAGAGGAAGCGGTTGCAGCTCTTGTAGATCGGCTCGCCCCAGTTCGGCCCGGAATGGAACGACAGCACCAGGCCGCGCTCCTCCAACGCCCGATAAAGCTTCATATAAGCGTTGTCGTAGACGGCCATGTGCGAGCGCACGGTCGTGACCATGAAGCCGCCGACATGTTTGCGGTCGCCGAACGTCTCGACGTGGCGCAGCGCCGCTTCCGGATCGGAGAACGGCAGGCACAGCATGGAATAGAAGCGCCCGCCGGCTTCGGGCAGAACTTTTTCGGTGAGCCAACGGTTATAGGCCCAGCACAGCTCGACCTCCATTTCCTTCTGCGGATGCATGCCGATATTGAGCATGCCGGTCGGGAACAGGCAGGAATAATCGACGCTCATCGCGTCCATCCAGCGATGGCCGAGCTGCACGTCGCGCAGCGAGCCCTGCGCTGTCTTTTCCGTCGAACGCATCGAATAGCGCGTGACGCGCCCGCCCATGTCCTGATAGCCGATCTGGACCGGTGCCACGTTCGAACGGTTGCGGTTGCGGCCAGCAATGGTGAGCTGGCGAAATACGTCGTTTTCCATATACGGCAGGAATTCGTCGTAGTTCTCATTCTCATAATGATGCGCGTCGACGTCGACGATGAGAACGTCGTCGAAACTGCGCGCATGCGCCTGTTTGCGCGCATGCGCCAGGAGCCGGCTGGTGTTGAGTTCCTCGATGGTGACGCGGCGACCGCGATCGGCAATCAGATCCATGGAATGTCTCCTGGCGTTCTAGTCTCTTTGTGCTCTCGTCATTACGAGCCAGCGACGCAGTCGCGACGCTCCTCGCAATGACGCTCGTTCATCGTCCTGTCCAACTCTGCCACATGCCGAGCTCGAAGACCGCGAGATCGGCGGCGCGTAACAACCCGCTTGCCGTCAGCATCACGTCGGTTGCGGAAATCGAATGTTTCGGCACCGGCGTGAATTGCTCGCCGGCCTCGGTGCGCGCGCTATAGACCCGGCAGGCGGCGGCGATCAGCGCTTGCAGCGCGTCGGCGCTGACCAGATCGAGCTTGCCGTCGGCGATGCTGCGCTCGAGCGTCGCCGCGAGCCGCTTGGCGTCCACCGAAGCGCCGTTGCCGGCCGGCTTGGCCGGCGCCGCAACGGTTTGGCGGCGCGGCCTCTTGCCGGCGCCCTTGCCATTTGCCCGTCGGGCGGCCGGCTTCGCCGCGCGTTTAGGCGACGACATAAAGGTCATCTCCCTTTTGCACGGTCTTGTATTTCTTTAGCCTCAGCTTGCGATTGGCGACGCACTCGCCGGTCCTCATGTCGTATTCCATGCCATGCCACGGGCAGACGAAGTGCATTTCGTCTTCGGAGAAATACAAACCCATCGAGGTCTTGTCCGGCCGCAGCCGCTCCTCGACCTTGGCGATGGTCAGGCCCTCGCAAGCGGGGCCGCCCTGATGCAGGCAGAAATTGCTGTAGGCGTAGAATTCGCCGTCGTGCCGGAACACGCCGATCTCGTTGTCGCCGACAAAGACAATGCGGCGGTCGCCATCTTTGAATTCGGAAAGTCTCGCGACGAATTTTTCGGCCATAAGCGTCACACCCTGGGTTTCATCCTACGCGCCTGATTGGCTTCAGGCTGTTGTTTATTATGGCTTTTTGGCGTGCCCCAGCCGTCTTCGGTTAAACCAGGCCCGCAGCATGTTTCTACCACAGAGCAACAACGCGCGCGACGGGCTTAAGGCTATTGCTGCTATGCGACTCTCTCCCCGCTTGCGGGGAGAGGGCATAGGCCGCCTCCGGCGGCCGTTCTTAGGTCAAGAAGGCCGATGCAAGCACCGGCTATGGTGAGGGGGCAAGCCGTTGCGCCCAGAATCGCGGCCACGCCCCCTCACCCGGTTTGCTTCGCAATCCGACCTCTACCCTTGCAACGGCGAGAGGCACTTGTCTCTGCCTCACACCATCCGGTTCTCGATCTCGCCGATCTTTTCGATCCAGAGCTTGACCACGTCGCCGGGTTTGAGGAATTCGCCGCGTCCGGCGCCGACGCCGGCGGGCGTGCCGGTAAGAATGACGTCGCCGGGATGGAGCGTCATGCCGGCCGACAATTGCGCGATCTGCTCGGCTAGCGTGAAGATCATCTCGCTGGTATTGGAATCCTGCTTGAGCACGCCGTTGACCCACAATTTGAGCCCGAGCTTCTGCGGATCGCCGATATCGCTTGCCGGCACGATCCAGGGACCCAGCGGACAAGACCCGTCAAAGGTCTTGTGCTTGGTCCAGTCCCATTTGAACGGCGAGGCATCGGGCATGTTGGCGCGGCGGCCACGATCGCGCGCCGAAAGATCGTTGGCGATGGTGTAGCCGGCGACAAAGCCGAGCGCCTTGTCCTGCGGCACGTCCTTGGCGGTGCGGCCAATCACCGCCGCGAGTTCGATCTCCCAATCCATCTGCTCGGAATAGCCGGAAATCTTCACCCGCGCGTCGGGATCGGCGATCGCGCGCGGCGCCTTGATGAAATGCCACGCTTTTAGCCCCAGCGTGTGCGGATCCGGCGGCGGAGGGCGATTATCGCGCGCCGCCATTTCCGCGGCGTGATCGGCATAGTTCGAGCCGGCGCAATAGATCGCGGAAGGAAAGCGCACCGGCGCGAGCAATTTGGCCTTGGCGAGAGGTCGGCTTTTCGCTTTGCCACCGCGCTTGCCCGACCCTTTGCCGACGCTTGCCGAGGTCTTGCGCAAGGCCGCTTCGGCAGCGCGCCAATCGGCAAGGATTCCGAGCACGCTGGCATAGGCCGGCTTACGGGTCAGCGCCGCCGCGTCGAAGACCTTGTCTTTGATAATGAGCCCGGCGCGCGGCCCGTCGCTCGCTTGGTAAGTCGCAAGTTTGTAGCCGGCGGATTTCGCCATTGCCCCCTCCCCTTTTGAAATTTGGACCGCGACCAAACCGCGATCGGAGTGACTTGGCAAGGGTCTCTCTGTCATTCCGGAAGCCGCGCAGCGGCTGTCCGGAATCCATAATCACCCACCTTCTCGTTCAAGCGGCGAGTATGGATTCCGGGTTCGCGGGCTATGGCCCGCGCCCCGGAATGACGACGCGAGCGCCCTTGTCTCGCTCGCAACACAGTGATTGATTCACACCAAACCAAAACCAAGCGGCAGGTTGGAGAGAAACGATGATCAAGCCCCGGCGCGTCGGCCACGCCACATTCGAAACGCCCGATATGGAGCGGATGATCGACTACTACACCGAAGTGGTCGGCCTGGTTCTCGCCGAGCGCGAGAAGGATCGCGCGTACCTCGCGAGCAAGGTCGGGCTCCTCACCGTGCAGATCAACAAGGGCGCCGCCGAGCGCTGCACCTCGCTGTCGTTCGAGGTCGCGCCGAATTCCGATTTCGGCGAACTCGCCCGCGAACTCGAAAAGGACGGCATTAAAAGCGAGCTACAAAACGATTCCACGCCCGGCATCGGCCCGGTGCTCACGTTCAAGGACAACAAGGGCACCACCATCGCACTGTTCAAGGAATGGAGCTATCTCGGCAAGCATCTGCAGCACCACGGCGTCGGGCCGCTCAAGCTCGGCCACGTCGCCTTCGTGGTCGAGAACCCGCAGAAGACCGCGGAATTCTATTCCAGGGTGCTCGGCTTTCGCGTCTCCGACTGGATCGACGACTTCTTCGTCTTCATGCGCTGCAATACCGATCACCACACCGTGAATTTCATCCGCGGCGGCACCGTCAAACTCCATCACATGGCGTTCGAGTTAAAAGATTTCATTCACTTGCAGAATTCATGCGACCTGTTCGGGCAAAAAAAAATTCCGATCATCTGGGGACCGCTACGCCACGGCCCGGGTCACAACATCGCCACCTATCACCGCAATCCGGACGATCAGGTGATCGAATTGTTCTGCGAGCTCGATCAGATGAAAGACGAGGAACTCGGCTATTTCGAGCCGCGGCCGTGGCATCAGGACACCCCGCAGCGGCCGAAGACCTGGGTCGCGGGCAAAACCAATATCTGGGGCCCGCCGCCGGGGCCGGATTTCAATCGCTCGGAGAGCACCGCCGGCGTCGCGCGCAGCGGGCTGCACGCGGGTGGTCATGCTTGAGCGACGCGTAGATGAAACGCCGCGCTAGGCCTGCTAGCTCAATTTTAACCTGCCCGCCATCAGCTCCTTCTGCTCGCCGTAGAGCCAGTCCATGCCGGTCACGGCGTCGTCCGGCGTGCGCGAACCGAGCATGAGATTGCGCAGTTCCTTGGCGACGCCCGCGGCGTGATAGAATTCGCCGTAGACGCGCGCCATGATCTGCACCCGGCCGGTGCGCAGATAACGCGCCGCCTGATAGGCGCGGAATGCGGCGGCGTAATCGCCGTCGGCCGCGACCGCCTGGTCGGCAAGGCAGACCGCGTCCTCGACCGCCATGCAGGCGCCCTGCGCCAGATATTGCAGCATCGGATGCGCGGCGTCGCCGAGCAGCGTGATGCGGCCTTTGCTCCAGTCCTTGATCGGCGGCCGGTCGCACAGCACCCACATGCGCCAGCTCTCGATCTTGGCGAGCAGCGCGCGCACCGGTGCGCAGGTCGCAGCGAAACGTTCGTGCAGCTAGGCGGGATCGCCGTAAGAATCCCAGCCTTCTTCGTAGCGGTTGGAATGAAACACGGCGACGAGGTTGTAGAGTTCGCCGGTGCGCAACGGATACAGCACGAAATGCACCTTCTCGCCGGCCCACAAGGTCATGTCGCGCCAGCGATACTGTTCCGGGACTTCGGACGTCGGCAGCACGGCGCGATAGGCGATGTGGCCGGCGGGCTTCGGCTTACCGTCGCCGACCACGATCTCGCGAATGGTCGACCAGAGCCCGTCGGCGCCGATCAAAGCGGCGCCGCGATAGTCCTTGCCGTTTGCGGTTTTCGCGGCAATGCCGCCATTGGTTTCCTTGACGTCGACGATCTTCCGCGCTGCGTCGAGCTTGATGAGATTGGACTTCTGGCAGTGGTCGAGCAGCACGCGGTGGAAATCGGCGCGATGGATCAGCGCATAGGGATAATGAAATTTGTTGCGGAACGCGTCACCGAGCGCAATGCGGGTGACTTCCTCGCCGCTGACCGAATCCAGCATCACGAGATTATTGGGAAACACCGCGAGCGCGCTGATCGGCTCGGTAAGCCCAAGCCGCTCGAACATCCGAAACACGTTGGGGCCGAGCTGGATCCCGGCGCCGATTTCCTTGAACGCGGCAGCGGACTCGATCACTTGCGAAGGAATGCCTTGCCGCGCCAGCGCCAGCGCGGCGGTCAGGCCGCCGATGCCACCGCCCACGATCAGGACTTGCTCGTCTTTCCAGCTGCTCACCGCCGTTTTCTCCGCAGGTAGTCTACTTCACCTCCCCCCGTAGGGGAGAGGTCGGATTGCGAAGCAATCCGGGTGAGGGGTTCGGAAGCAAGAACGATAGCCCGGTACCCCCTCACCCCGACCTCTCCCCAATGGGGAGAGGGAGCGCGCTCCGGCGCGCTGCGCCCAGTAAAAGCGAGTCACTTTCACTATTTTGGCAGCGCCGCGAGCACGCGCTCCGGCGTGATCGGCATCTGCGTGATCGGCGCGGCGCCGAGCGGGCGCAGCGCGTCGTTGATCGCGTTCGTCACGCAGCCCGGGGCGCCAGCGGTGCCGGCCTCGCCCGCACCTTTGGCGCCAAGCTCGGAATCCGCCGTCGCCGTCACCACATGGCCGATCTCGATATCAGGCATCTCCGCCGCCATCGGCACCAGATAATCCATCATGTTGGCGTTGAGCATCTGGCCGTCGGCGTCATAGAGGCAGTGCTCGAACAAAGCAGCGCCAATGCCTTGCACGATGCCGCCGCGGATCTGTTCGTCGACGAGCTGCGGATTGATCACCGTCCCGCAATCCTCGACGCACCAATGCTTGAGTAATCTCACCTCGCCCGTTCTGATGTCGACTTCCAGGTACGAGGCCTGCACGCCATTGGTGAAGGCGAAGGGATAGGCGCGCGGCACGTAATGCCGCGTCGCCAAAAACTCGGCCTGAAAGCCGGGCGGCAGCGTGTCGGGGCGGAAATAGACGATGCGCGCCACTTCTTCGAGCGGCATGCGCTCGCGGCCGGTGTCGGCATCGACGACAACGCCGTTGCGAATATCCAGCGTTTGCGGATCGGCCTGGAGGATCGAGGCGGCGGCGGCGAGCACGTTGCCGCGCAAGGCCTTGCCGGCCTGCCACGCCGCTTCGCCGCCGATGCCGGCGGCGCGCGACGCCCAGGTGCCGCCGCCATAGGGCGTATTGTCGGTGTCGCCGGTAATGACGCGCACGCGTTCGATCCGCACGCCAAACGAAGTGGCGACGCATTGCGCCAGAACCGCTTCGGCGCCCTGCCCCTGCTCGGTGACGCCGGAATGGCAAAACACCGCGCCGGTCGCGTCGAGCCGCACCGTGGCGCCGTCCTGCGAGGAGATGCGCGCACCGCCGACGCCATAGAATGCCGCCGAGGGATTGGTCACTTCGACGAAGGAGGCAAAGCCGATACCGCGGTGAATGCCTTGTCCGCGCAGGCGCGTTTGCTCGGCGCGTAAGCCTTCGTAATCCATCATGCGCAGGGTCTTATCGAGCGAGGCATGATGCGACAGGTTCTCGAATTTCAGTCCCGCCGCGCTCGTCGCCGGATATTTGTCGTCGGGCAGAAGATTGCGCCGCCGGATTTCGGCCGCATCCATGCCGATCTTCGCCGCCGCCAATTCGACCAGCCCCTCGGTCACGGCCGTGGCGATCGGATGGCCGACGGCGC
>DATAQN010000098.1:0-38613 GCA_036264635.1 Xanthobacteraceae bacterium
TCTAGTGAGGCGTCAGCGTCGAACCACGGCCGGCATCCAGTTCGCGGCGCGGCGCGACAGGCGCGCTTCCGATGTCTCACCCTCATAATTTGGCGTCGCGGGCGTTTGCGTAAACGCGGCACGATCGGCAAGGCAGTTCACATTGACGACGGCGCGCGTGCCGGCCGCGGTCTCGCACACCGCGGCAATGTAATTGCCGCAGCGGCGGCAAACGTAGTAATCCGCGGTGCGCGAGCCGAAGCGATAGGGCTCGACGAGCGACCAATCATCCGCCCACATTTCGAACAGGCCGCCGGCATCCGCGACCGTGCGTGTATTATGCGCACGGCAGAATGAGCAAGCGCAGGCGCGCAGCGCGCTGTCTTGCGGCGGCTTGGAAAGCTTAAGCCGGACGTGAATGTTGCCGCAGTGGCAGCCGCCGGGATGTTCCATGGCGTCCTCCAGAGCATGATCCCGAAAAGCATGCCCTTGGACTTGATCCGAGGGTGGAGCCCGGTTTTCGGAAAAAATCATGCTCAAATGAAATATCTACAGCTCCAGTACGCCTCGCATCATCGCGACGCAGCGCCCGCCAATCGACAGCATGGTGATTTCGCCATTGCGTTTCTCTGCCGACGCCTCAAGCAGGCTCGGACGGCCCATGTCGACGCCCTGGGCAATGCGCAGATCAAGCGTCAAATCGCGCTCGGGCCGCAGGCTCGCCAACAGGCCCACCAGCGCGACATTGGCGCTGCCGGTCGCCGGGTCTTCGGGCACGCCATAAAGCGGCGCGAACATGCGCGCCTGAATTTCGGCGCCGCCGCCGGCTTCATTGACATAGAGCAAGATGCCGGTCGCTGCATCGGCCTTCACGTGCGCGGCAAAGATCTCGGTGCGCGGCAGCGCCTTCCTCAGCGCCGCACGCGTCTTGAGCTCGGCAAAAACAAAGCCGACGCCGCAAGAGGCAAAGCACGGCATGTGATTGGCCGTCTCGATATCGGCCACATCCAGCGAGCAAGCCGTGGCCACGAGGTCCGGCGCGATCGTCGCGCCACGCTTCAAGGGCTGCGGCGGATTGAGCCGCGCGCCAACGGCAGAGCCGCCGTCCCTGATCAGATCGAGCCGCACTAGGCCGGCCTTTTCTTCGAACAGGATCGGCTCCTTGATCGCGCCCTTGCTTTCGGTGCCGAGCACAAAGGCCGTGCCGACATTGGGATGGCCGGCAAACGGCATTTCGGCGCGCGGGGTAAAAATACGTACCTGCGCCGTGTGCGCGGCGTCCTGCGGCGGCAGAATGAAAGTCGTTTCGGCATAATTGAATTCAGCCGCGATGGCCTGCATCTGCTCGGTCGCAAGCCCGCGTGCATCGAGCACGACGGCGAGCGGATTGCCGCCGAATTTGGTCGTGGTGAAGACATCGACGGTGACGAAATCGAACCGCATGGCATGTCTCTTCGTGTGTCGAGCGCCGGCGATGATTTACGATTTGCCGCCCAGCAGCAACCGGTCGGAATCGTCTTTCAGAGCAATGCCCGAAAGGCCGGCTGTCCGCATCGTGCGGAGCAGATGCGTCAGCCTGAAGGCGGCGGTGTCATAGTCGATGCCTTCGGGGCGAATATTTGAAATGCAATTGCGTTCGGCGTCGGTGGTTTGCGCATTCGGCCGCCAGGTCAGATAGGCGCCCATACTGTCGGGCGCGGAAAGGCCCGGACGTTCGCCGATCAAGACGACGGCGCATTTGGCGGAAAGCGCAGTCGCAACAGCATCGCCGATCGCGACCCGGCCATGGCGGACAATGACCAGCGGCGCGATCTGCCAGGTCTCCGCGCGCAGGGCGTGAATCGCGAGCGCAAGCAGCGGCGGCGCGTGGCGCTGCACCGCCTGTGCCGACAAGCCGTCAGCGATGACAAAGGCGACATCATAGGCGCCGCGATGCGCGGCCAACGCGGTCGCCGCGTCAACAGCGAGACAACGGCCAAGGTCTGGCCGCATCAAATAGGTCTGCCGATCCGCCGCCGCGCTCGCCAGCGAAATGATCGGCAAGCCGAGCCCGGACAAGTCTGCCGCGAGTTTTGTTTCATCGAGCGGCGCGTGCACCGCATCCCGGGCGCGAGCATGCGCAAGCTGGAAATCAAGCATGTCACGGGTCGCAAGTGACGCGCCCGCGCGGCGCAGGCCGATGCGAGCTGCGGTGAGGCGGCGCAGGTCGGTCCAAACATCGATCTCAGACGTCATGTGTCAGCAATGCCCGAAAGCTCTTCGGTAAATCACGCGGCCGAATGCGCTCGGCTGTATCAATAAAACCTTGCCGCTTGAGCCATGCCTCGAATTCCGGCGCGGGGCGGCGGCCGTAGAGATCGCGCATCGCCAGCGCATCGTGAAACGACGTGCTCTGGTAGCCGAGCATGATGTCATCGGCGCCGGGCACGCCCATGACGAAATTGACCCCGGAGGCGACGAGCAGCGCCAACAACGCGTCCATATCGTCCTGATCGGCTTCTGCGTGGTTGGTGTAGCAGACATCGACACCCATCGGCACGCCAAGAAGCTTGGCGCAGAAATGGTCTTCCAGGCCGGCGCGGGTGATCTCCTTGCCATTGTACAGATATTCCGGGCCGATGAAGCCGACCACGGTATTGACCAGAAGCGGCTTGAACGCCCGCGCCACCGCGTAGGCGCGTGCCTCGATGGTCTGCTGATCGGCGCCGTGATGGGCGTTGGCCGACAGCGCACTGCCCTGCCCGGTCTCGAAATACATCACATTGTCGCCGGCCGTGCCGCGCCGGAGCGCCAGCGCGGCTTCGCGCGTCTCGTCCAGCAGCGCGAGATCGACGCCGAAGCTTTTGTTCGCCGCCTCGGTGCCGGCGATCGATTGAAACACCAGATCGACCGGCGCGCCCTTGCCGATCAATCCGAGCGTCGTCGTCACATGCGCCAGCACGCAGGCCTGAGTCGGGATTTCGAGCTTGGTGATGATCTCATCGAGCATCGACAGCAGCGTGTGCGCGCTCGCTGGACTGTCGGTCGCCGGATTGATGCCGATCACCGCATCGCCTGCACCGAGCAGGAGACCATCGAAAATGCTCGCCGCAATGCCGCGCGGATCGTCGGTTGGATGATTAGGCTGCAGCCGCACCGACAGACGTCCAGGCAGGCCGAGCGTATTGCGAAACGCCGTCACCACCGAACATTTCGCCGCGATCGCCATCAGGTCCTGCAAGCGGCAGATCTTGCTGACGGCGGCGACCATTTCGGGGGTCAGGCCAGGGGCCAGCGCGTTGAGTACCGGCGCAGTGGTTTCATCAGCAAGGAGCCAGTCGCGAAAGCCGCCGACGGTCAGATGCGCGACCGAAGCAAAGGCCTTCCGGTCGTGGCTGTCGATGATGAGGCGGGTGACCTCATCGCTTTCGTAAGGAACGATCGCCTCGTCGAGAAATGTCGTGAGCGGCAAATCGGCAAGCGCAAATTGCGCGGCGACGCGTTCCTCGCCGCTGTCGGCCGCGACGCCGGCGAGCCGGTCGCCGCTGCGCGGCGGCGAGGCCTTTGCCAGCAGCGTCTTGAGATCGCGGAACGTGTAGCGGCGGGCCCCGATCGTCGAGGCATACATGCGAGCACCTGCTCAGAACGCCCAGCAACCGAATTAGATCAATTGGCGGTGGCGAAGCCAACCGTAATTCTCACCTGCAGCGAATCTTCGCCCACGGAGATCGGCACCGACGCCGCCGGCGCTGCGGCCGCCATCCGCATCATCGGCATCGGCGGCGCATATGCCGGCTCCTCGGTGATCCAGATCACGCTGCCGAGCTTGATCCCGGACGCCTTGGCATAAATTTCAGCCTTGCGCTTGGCGTCGGCGACAGCGGCCTCGCGCGCCTGGTCGAGGAGCTTCGACGGATTGCTGTGCAGAAACTGGATATTGCCGACATTGGTGACGCCGGCCGCAACCAGGCGGTCGAGAATGTCGCCGACCTTGCCGATATCGTGGATCGTCACGTTGACCTGATTGCTGACGCTATAGCCGGAAAGCTTTGGCTCATTATGCTGGTCCGCCGGCATATAGACCGGCTGAATGGAAAAGTGCGATGTCTGGATGTCTTTTGCGACAATGCCCGCGTCTTGCAGCGCAGCAGTGACGGCGGCCATCAGCTTGGAATTGGCGTCGTTGGCTTCCTTCACCGACTTGCCATGCGTGGTCACCCCGCCATTGACCGCGGCATAATCCGGCGTGACGCTGACATTGCCTTCGCCCACGACAACGATCCGGCCCTCGGGAGCCGCTTGCGGCTGCGCACGAACTGGGCCGGCCCACAAGCCGATCAGCACAAGCCCAATACCCAGAGACGAAATACGCAAGGCCGCAAAGCGCGACACCTTCATCACACCCTCCATGATCCTCCGCAGAGGGCGCAGAGGTAATGAGCACAAAGTGTTCGAAGCGAGGCGTGAGCGCTTGCTGGCGGATGTGGCCCCGCGGAGGTTCAGGAGCCGCAGCTCAGAGTCCGGTCGCCGAGGCGGCAATGATTGATCGGCTTGCCGTCGACATCGAACAGCGTGCCGGTCCAGGTCGTCGCGTCGACGCGATCCCACACCATGTAGCCGAAGCCGGAATAGGTGACGGCGTTGAGCGCGGCGCGGCCGTTGATGTCGGCGCCGGTCACGCTGACGAGCGGCTTGCCTTCGAGATTATCGCCGCCGGTGCCGACCACGAGCTGCGGCGGCCGCGCGCCGCCGAAATCAATGGCCTGGAAGAAGTGGATATGGCCGGCGACATACATGCGCACACTTGCCGGCATGTCGGCGCCGAGCCCTGCCTGCAGCACCTTATTGGAGACGATGTTGACTTGCGGATCGCCCGGCTTGGCCAGCATGCCGTTGACCGGCTTGTGGGTCACCAGCCACGCGTTGTTTGGAATCTTGCTGAGCACATCGACGAATTGCCGGCGCACGATCGGCACCTGATTGCTGTCTTCGCCCGCGTCGTCATTGACCTTGGCGCTGTCGACGACGACAGCGGCGAAATCGCCAAGACGCGCGACGTAATCGCCGGTCAAATCACGGCAGTCCTTTTCCATGGGCGATGGATCGAGAAAGCGAAACCAGCCTTCACCGGCGCGGCTGCAATCTTCGTGATTGCCACGCACCATGATCCAGGGCGCGGCGGCAAAAAGCGGAGCCGCCGCCGCGAAGAAATCGGCGTTCCAGGGAAGCCAGCCATAGCCCGAGGGACTCCCGGCACAGCCGGCATCGCCGGCGGGACAGGGATCTTCCCGATATTCATAGTCGCCGACATGGATCATGAGATCGGGGCGAGCGGCGGCGGCGAGCACCGCGACTTTGGAAAACGGCCAGGCATTGGCGTCGTTACACGACTGCCACTTGTCGCCGGTCTTCAGCCGGCAGCCGGTATCGCCGAACACCACAATCCGCTGCGGATTGGGCCGCGGCAGCGGCAGCGGCTTGCCGTCAAGGATCGCGGAGATCGCGCCGGGCGGCACTGGAAGCTCGCAGCCGCGTACCGGAAATTGTGCCGGCTTGACGTTGCCGAAACTCTGTCCCGGTTCGGAGCGCAGGTTCATGGGCACGGCAGCGCCGTCGATCGTCACCGACGGACAAGCCTCATCAGTGATCGCCCGCATGCTCGACGTGCCGTCAGGTCCGAGCTGGACCCACTGCGCAAGAATTTTCGCTTCCGCTTGCGGCATCGTCATGAGTACGACGGCGGCCGCTACAATTGCCGTCAATATCGCACGCATGTTCTGCCTCACATTCTTTCCATCGCGAAACATCAGCCAGACCTTAGTACGAATTTGGCGACAATTATGCGTCGCAGCGTGGGGTTTGCTATCGCGACGGCCAGGTCCAAGGAGGCCTGTCATCATCGGCGATGATGGTCTCGCCGAGCTGCTTTTCCAGCACGATCCGCCTCACATCGGAGGCCTTTTCCAGCGCCGACACCAACGGCGCGGCGTGCGACACAACGATGATTTGCGAATGTTGCGAGGCCTGGGCGATGAGCCGCCCAAGTGGCGGTAAGAGATCGGGATGCAGGCTGGTTTCCGGCTCGTTGAGCACCATCAAGGTCGGCGGCCGCGGCGACAGCAGTGCGGCAACGAGCAGAAGATAGCGCAGCGTGCCGTCGGAAAGCTCCGCGGCCTTCAAGGGACGCAAGAGCCCGTGCTGGCGCATCTGCAATTCGAAATAGCCGTCGGTGCTGACGATCTCCGCGGTACTGCCGGGGAAGGCATCAGCGATCGCGTCCTTGAGCATCGCGCCTGCGCCGATCTCGCGAACGGTCTGGACGGCCGCGGCAAGATCGGCGCCGTCGCTGCCAAGCACGGGTGTATAGGTGCCGATCTGCGGCCGGCGGACCGGCGCGTCGCGATCGGTGCTCAAATGGTCGTAGAAGCGCCAGTCGCGCATGCGGTCGCGCAGCAGCAACAGCTCCGGCGCTTCGTGCGGATCGCTGCAATGAGTCATCATGCTGTCGAAGGATGGTAGGTTCGTCGCCGCCTGCCGCCACGTGCCATTCGTATCGCGAATGCGCACGCTCGGCCCGTTGCGCACCGCGAAGACATTGGCGCGCGTAAGTGTCTCGCCGTTCCACTGATTCTCGGTCTTGATCGCGGGATCGCGCGAAAATTGCGAGTCCGACGGAATCGGCAGGCCAAGATCGATAGCGTAGCCGTAATCGTCGCCCGCGAAGCCGAGCTTGAGACTGACCGGCGCTTTGCGCACCGTGCCCTGGACCGGCTGCCGGTTCTGCTTCATCGCGCGCGAAAACTGCTCCGGTCCGGCCCACAACGTCGAATGCAAGCCGCCTTCGGCCGCGAGCGACTGGATGATGCGCCCTTGAGCGATATCGGCCAAAAGCCTAATCGCGCGATAAAGACTCGATTTGCCGGCACCATTTGCGCCAGTAACGACATTGAGCGCGCCCAGGCTCAGCCTGACATCGCGCAGCGAGCGATAGCCGGAGACGGCGATTGTTCTGATCATGCGGACGTCGGCCAATTTCCTCGCGCCAAAATAGCACGTGAAATCGCCGTTGCGCGCTAAGACGCGGGCTTCGCCCGGCCGATCCGCCGCGGGCCGTGGTCGGTGACGCCGAGATGCGTCTCGAGCGCGGCACGGTCGGCGGCGAGCGTGGCGCTCTCGGCCGCGTGCACCACGCAGCCGCGCTCGAGGATGATGGCGCGATCGGTGACGGGAAGGATTTTCTTGGCGTTCTGCTCCACCAAAATTGCCGACATGCCCTCGTCGCGGATGATGCGGCGCAGCGCCGCCAGAAGCTCGTCGACGATGATCGGCGCCAAGCCCTCGAGCGGCTCGTCGAGCAGCATCACCTTGGGATTGAGCACGAGCGCGCGGCCCACGGCCAGCATCTGCTGCTCGCCGCCGGAGAGCTGATTGCCCATGTTCTGCCGCCGCTCGGAGAGCCGCGGGAACATCGTATAGACTTTGTCGACGGTCCACCGCCCGGGTTGCGCCACCGCGGTGAGATTTTCCTGCACGGTGAGTGACTTGAAGATGTTGCGCTCCTGCGGCACCCAGCCGACCCCGATATGGGCGCGCTGGTCCGGACGCAGCCGCGTAATGTCGGAGCCGTCGAGCGCGATCTTGCCGCCGAAATAATGGGTGACGCCGACGATGGTGTTGATCAGCGTCGTCTTGCCCATGCCGTTGCGGCCAAGCAATGCGATCGCCTCGCCTTGGCGCAGCGACAGCGAGACATCGGAGAGCACGACCGCTTCACCGTAACCCGCGCATAGTTTCTCGATGGTGAGAAGATCAGGCATCGAGTTCCTCGCCGAGATAGACCGCCTTGACGCGCGGATCTTTCGCGACATCTTCCGGCGCGCCGTCAACGAATAGCGCGCCATTGACCAGCACCGAGATGCGGTCGGCGAAAGAGAAGACGAGATCCATGTCGTGCTCGATCAAGAGCACCGTGACGTCGGCGGGCAGCGCTTCGATGGTGGCGAGCAGTTCGTGGCGTTCGGCTTCCGGGACGCCGGCGGCCGGCTCGTCAAGCAGCAGCACCTGGGGCCGGCAGGCGAAGGCGAGCGCGATCTCAAGAAGCCGCTGCTTGCCATAGGGCAACACCGCGACGCGATCGCGCATGACATCGCCGAGATGGAAGCGCTCGATGATCTCGACGATCTGTTCGGTCACGGCGGATTTGGTGCCGACAACTCTCCACCAATCGGCTCCGGAGCCAAGCCGCTCGGAGATGACAAGCCCGACCGATTCCAGCGGCGTGAGATCGAGGAACAATTGGTTGATCTGAAAGGTGCGCGCCATGCCGAGCCGCACCCGCTGATGCGGCAGCGTATCGGTGATGTCTTTGCCTTCAAGCGTGATGCGGCCGGCGCTGGGCTTGAGCACGCCGGTCAGGAGATTGATGAAAGTCGTCTTGCCGGCGCCGTTCGGCCCGATCAAAGCGTGGCGCGCGCCCTTCTCGACGCTGAGATTGACGTTGTTGGTCGCGACAATGCCGCCGAAACGTTTTTCGAGGCCGGTGGTTTGCAGGATCGGCATCGCTTACTTCCCGTCCGGAGCGGCAAGCTTGGCCGGGCGCGCGATCGTACGGGGACCGATATTTTCCAGCGCGCCGAGCGCCGTCGCGATCCAGGCCTGCATGCGATCGCGTCCGATCAGCACGATGACGACCAGAACCAGGCCGATCCAGAACTGCCAGTATTGCGGGGTGAGATTGGCGATCCAGTCCTGCAGGAATTTGTAGATCACCGCGCCGATCAGGCCGCCATAGAGATAGCCGGTGCCGCCGATGATCAGCACGAGCAGGAGATCGGCCGAGCGGTCCAACGAGAACACGTCGAGCGAGCAGAACGCCGTGGTCTGGGTGAGCAGCGCCCCGGCAATGCCGGCGATGCCCGCCGCGAAGGTATAGATCGCGACCAGCCGCCATTTCACCGGAATGCCGATCGCCGACGACCGCAGCGGATTGCCTTTGACCGCGCGCAGCGACAGGCCGAACGGCGAATAAACGACACGGCGCGCCACCACAAAACAGATGAACAGGACGATCAAACAATAGACATAGCCGTTGTGACCGTAGAGATCGAAGCGGAAGCGGCCGAAGACCGGCTCGATATCGACGCCTTGGAGGCCATCGGCGCCGCCGGTGATGTTGGAATAGCGGTTGGCGACTTCGCCCAGCATCAGCGAGACGCCGAGCGTCACCATGAGCCGCGTCAGGTCGGAGCCGCGCAGCACCAGAAAGCTGGTCACAAAGCCCAGCGCAGCCGCAACCAGGCCCGCGGCCATGAGCGCCAGAACCGGCTCGGTGATGAAACCGTATTTGGCGACCAGGCCGGCGAAATATCCGGCGAAGCCGAAGAAAGCCGCCTGGCCGAGCGAGATGATGCCGGCATAGCCGAGGATGAGATCGAGCGAGAGCGCGAACAGCGCCAGGATCGCGGTGTCCTTCAGGATCAGGTATTTGCTGGGAAACAGCCATATGGTGGCGAAGGCAAAGATCCAGAACGCAATCTCGAGCGGCGTCCAGCGGGCGCGGCGCTTGAGATAGTCGGAGACCTGACCGGTCAGCGCGGGGTTTGGGCTGGTCATGGCGGTCACTTTGCCGTCGCGCGGGCGAACAGACCCTGCGGCCGCCAGATCAGAACGACGATCATGATCGCATAGATCACGAAGGCGCCGAGCTTGGGCACATAATATTTGCCGGCGACATCGCCGATGCCGAGCAGGATCGAGGCGAAGAACGGCCCGGTGATGCTGGAGGTGCCGCCGACCGTCACCACGATCAGAAAGTAGATCATGTATTTGAGCGGGAAGGTCGGATCGAGGCCCAAGATTTCCGCGCCGAGCGCGCCGCCAAGGCCGGCCAGGCCCGAGCCGAACGCGAAGGTCAAGCCAAAGACCGCGCCGACATTGATGCCGAGCCCGCGCGCGACGCGTTGATCGTCGACCGCGGCGCGCAGGCGACTGCCAAACCGCGTCTTGGTCAGCATCAATTGCAGCGCGATGGTGAGCAGCCCGCAGATCGCAATGATCAGCAGGCGATATTTGCCCATGCCGATGCCGAGCACATTGATCTGGCCGGTCAGCGCGTCCGGGATCTGTACGAATTGCTGCGACGAGCCCATCGTGTAGTCGACGGCAGCGACCGACATGAAGACCAGCCCGATGGTGAACAGCACCTGGTCGAGATGCGGCCGCGCATAGACGTGAACGTAAAGCGTGCGCTCGAACAGACCGCCGATCAACGCCGTCACCAGGAAGGCCAACGGCAGGCCGAGCGCGAACGGCACGCCATACCGGTTGACCAGGATGACGGTGCAATAGCCGCCCGCCATGGCGAAAGCGCCATGAGCGAGATTGATGAAATTCATCAGGCCGAGCGTGACGGACAGCCCGCATGCCAGCACAAACAGGAGCATGCCATAGGCAACACCGTCGAACAGGATAGTCAGCATGATCTCGTCAACACCGCCCCTGGATAGGCCGTCATAACACGATACGCACAGTGGTCCCCAAACCACCAAAACTTCCCCCTCTCCCCCGCGGGGAGAGGGCCGCTTTGCTTTTCATAGCCGATCCTGTCGGATCGGTCTTCTCTGCGTCAACAACCGCGTCCAAAGGACGCCCACGCTCTCTCCGCGCCGGTGAGAGGTGCCGCGGGCAAATATCACTTCTTTTCCGCGGCCTTGATCGGATCCTTGACCGACGGGAAGGTGGCGAATTCCACATTGTAGAGTTCGCCGTTCTTCTTTTCGACCTTGCGGATATAGACGTTCTGGACGATGTCGCGCGTCTCCGGATCGATCGAGATCGGCCCGCGCGGGCTTTCCCAGGACATGCCCTTCATGGCAGCGAGCAGCGAATCGCCGTCGGTCTTGCCGCCGGTCTTTTTCAGCGCCTCGTAGATCAGGTGCATGCCGTCGTAGCCGCCGACGGCCATGAAGTTCGGCCGCATGCCGCCATTGGCCTTCTTGAAGGCATCCACAAAGGCCTTGTTGGTCGCCGAGTCGTGATCGGCCGAATAGATATGCGCGGTGATAGTGCCGACCACCGGATCGCCCATGCCGTTGATCAGGTCGTCATCGGTCACGTCGCCCGGGCCGATGATCTTGATGCCGGCTTTGTCCATGCCGCGCTCGGCGAATTGCTTGACGAAGATGCCGCCTTGGCCGGACGGCACGAAGACGAAGATCGCATCCGGCTTCTGGTCGGCGGCGCGCTGCAGGAACGGTGCGAAATCCGGATTGGCGAGCGGGAACGTGATGCTGTCGAGAATCTGGCCGCCTTTGGCGGTGAACTCTGCGGCAAAGGATTTGGCAGCGTCGGCGCCTGGCGCATAGTCGGACACCATGCTGACGACTTTCTTGATGCCGTTCTGCGCCGCCCAGTCGGCCATCGGCACCGTGGACTGCGCCAACGTGAAGCTCGTGCGCGTGATGTAAGGCGACTTCTCGGTGATGATCGAGGTGCCCGCCGCGGTGACGATTTCCGGCGTCTTGCCTTCGGTGGCGAGCGGGGCGACCGCAAGCGCGGCCGGCGTCACGCCGAAGCCGACGAGGAAGTTCACCTTGTCGTTGACGATCAGGTCCTGCGCGATGCGTTTGCTGTTGTCAGGAACGGCGCCGTCGTCCTTGATGATGAGCTCGATCTTCTTGCCGGCGACCGTGTCGCCGTTCTGCTGCATGTAGAGCTTGGCGCCGGCCGCTTCTTGTTTGCCCGTTGATTGTTGCTGGCCGGTCATCGGCAGGATCAAGCCGATCTTGATATCCTCGGCCTGCGCCGCGCTGACCGCAGCCGCTAGCGCTGTGGCGGCGCTGGCCGCCAGCAAAAACTTCTTGAATTTCATAGAGTTCCTCCCGGAAGACTTAACAACGATACGCGATTGGCGGGCATACCAACATTTGAAATCGATAATGTCCAGCTAGCGCTTTGTCTCATAGCGCGGTCGCGGTTAATACCGCAATCGCGAGATCGGATCACTGGAGTTTAGATGGCTTTTCGCAGCCGCCTTATTCCTTCTCCGCTGGTTATTTTCAGCACGATCTCTTCCAAACACTGGCTCTTGTTTCAAAATGTTGCCGCTTACTCGATTTTGAGACCGGCGGCTTTGATGACCGGGCCCCACTTCTCGTACTCGTCGTGCGTCGCTTTGGCGAGCGCGTCCGATGTCGAGCCGATCGGGGTCGCGCCAAGCTGCTTGAGTTTGGCCTGCATGGCCGGTGTCTTGACTGCGTCGGCGCAGTCTTTCGCAATCTTTGACTGGATCGCCGCGGGCAGGCCAGCGGGCGCAAAGACGCCCCACCAGACGCCGGTGTCGTAACCGGGCACGCCTGTCTCGGCGATGGTGGGCACGTTGGGCAGGATGGGCGAGCGCTCAGCGGTCGTCACGCCAAGCGGCCGCACCGCGCCGGCCTGAACCTGGCCGAGCGATTCCGGAATGTTGTTGAAGCTGAGCGGAATTTGCCCGCCGATCAGATCGGTCAAGACCGGCGCGCCGCCCTTATAGGGCACCGGCGTGATCTGGATCTTGGCCATGTATTTGAACAGCTCGCCGGAGAGATAGGGCGAGGTGCCATTGCCGGCATGGCCATAGGACAGCGCGCCAGGCTTGGCGCGCGCCGCGGCAATCACATCGCTCACCGATTTGAAAGGTGAGTCATCCCGCACCAACAGCATATTGGGCGACGAGCCAATCTGCGAGATCGGCGTGAAGTCCTTGAAAGTGTCGTAGGGCAGCTTCTCGTAGAAATGCGGCAACAGCGCATGGCCCGAGGCGACGAGGATCAGCGTGTAACCGTCCGGGGCCGCCTGCACCAAGGCCTGTTCGGCGATGATACCGGCCGCGCCCGGCCGGTTCTCGATGACGACAGATTGATTCCAGGCTTTGCCGAGCGCGTCGCCGAGCGTGCGCGCAACGATATCGACCGCGCCGCCGGGAGGATAAGGCACGTAAATGTGGACGGGTTTCGAGGGATAGGCGTCTTCGGCGAGGACAGGCGTGCCGAACGCCGCCAGTATCACAGCGGCCGAAAGCGCCGCCAATAGAGCGCGACCTGACGCGAACATCAAAAATCCTCCCCAAGGCTTTTCTTGGGGAGGATTATAGCGGAGAAATCTCGCGATCGTCAGACGTTACGCGTGCGCCTTGCGCTGCGGATCGATGATCTTTTCGAGCTTGCCGAGCACATGCATGCACGGCAGGACCTGCGCCAGGCTCGCATTGGGCTCGCGCTTTTCCTTGATCGCAGCGATGAATTCGCGATCCTCGAGCTCGATGCCGTCCATCGACACGTCGACCTTGGACACGTCGATCTTATTGTCCTTGCCGTCGGACAGATCGTCGTAGAACGCCTTGTAGGTGCCGGTGTCGCCGATATAGCGGAAGAACGAGCCGAGTGGGCCGTCATTGTTGAACGACAGCGACAACGTCAGGATCGAGCCCGACGGCGTCTTCGCCACGATGCCCATGTCCATGGCGATATTGAGCTCGGGATGGATCGGGCCCTGCACCGCATAGCAATCGGAAATGTTCTCGCCGACTTGATACTGGAACAAATCGATGGTGTGCGCGGCGTGGTGCCACAACAGATGATCGGTCCAGCTCCGCGCATTGCCGGCGGCATTGATGTTCTTGCGCCGGAAGAAATAGGTCTGCACGTCCATCTGCTGGATTTTCAGCTCGCCGGCCTTGATCTTCTTATGGACGTATTGATGGCTCGGATTGAAGCGCCGCACATGGCCACCCATGGCGACGACGCCGGTTTCCTTGGCGATCTTCACCAGGTTCTCGGCGTCCTCGACGCTGTCGGTGACCGGGATCTCGACCAGCACATGCTTGCCGGCGCGCATCACCTGCTCGCCCTGGCTGAAATGCATCTTGGTCGGCGTGGTGAGGATCACCGCGTCCGCGCGCTTGATGCCCTCGGACAATTCGCCGGTGTAATGCGGGATGCCGTATTTCTTGGCGACCTGGGCGGTGGAATCCTGGTTGCCGCCAACCAAGGACGTCACCTCGACGCCCGCAATGCGCTTGAGGGCATCGAGATGTTTCTGACCGAACGCGCCCTGTCCCGCTACGCAAATTTTCATTGGCTTCCTCTTTCTCGGCTGTCATGCGCGGGCTTGTCCCGCGCATCCCGGCAATTAGACACTGTGCTTTTCGAATCGAGATGGCCGGGACAAGCCCGGCCATGACGTCGATGTGTTAACTGCGGACGCGATCTATTTTCGCCCGCGCGGCAGCGCGCTTGTGCTTGACCGCCGGCTTGCTCTTGCCTTTGGCCTTACCCGCACTCTTGCGCGCCTTGTTCTCGAGAATGATATGGCCGACCGCGGTGTTCGACGCCGGCACGGTGTAGAAGCGATAGACTTCGTCCACCTTGTCGTCGAGCGCGCCGCGCATGATGAGCCACATCACCATTTCGATGCCTTCGGCGCCGGCCTCACGCATGTAATCGATGTGCGGGATCTTGACGAGCTTCTGCGGGTCCTTCGACAGATTGTCGAGGAAGGCCTTGTCCCACTTGCTGTTGATCAAGCCGGCGCGCGGACCGGAAAT
The DNA here is from genome assembly GCA_036264635.1 of Xanthobacteraceae bacterium. Lineage (GTDB taxonomy): Bacteria > Pseudomonadota > Alphaproteobacteria > Rhizobiales > Xanthobacteraceae > BOG-931. The sequence continues at coordinate 14,540 of DATAQN010000098.1, forward strand.
CTGGTGTGACAAGCCGCCGGTGCCGAAGATCACCACGCGCAGATCGTCGGGGAAGGACTCGACCGCTTTGCGGATCGCCTTGCCGAGCATGTAGCAGCGATGCCCGGTGGGCGGCGGATACATGACCACGTTGACCGCCAGCGGAATGACCGGGCACGGCCAGTGGCCGTCCTTCTCGATCTTGCCGAACAGCAGGTTCATCGGCACCGTCATGCCGTGATCGATCTCCATCTTGTTGCAGATGGTGAGATCGAACTCGTCGAGAATGCAGGACTGCGCGATATGCGAGGCGAGCGCCGGATGGCCCTTGGCGACCGGCACCGGGCGCGGGCCCCAGCCTTCGTCGGCCGGCGGGAACTCCGTGGCGCAGCCGAGCGCGAAGGTCGGGATCATTTCGACCGAGAACGCCGAAGCGTGATCGTTATAGACCACGATCGCGACATCCGGCTTGGTTTCGCGCATCCATTCCTGCGACTTCTCGAAGCCCGAGAACACCCGCTTCCAATAGGGCTCCTCGGTCTTGCCAAGGTCGAGGGCGGCCCCGATGGCGGGGACGTGCGATGAACCTATTCCTGCGATGATCTTGGCCACGGCGTCACTTCCGTTTTGCTTTGGGTTTCGACTTGGACTTGCCGGCGGATTTGCCAGCTTTGGCTTTCGCCTTGGTCTTTGCGGCGGCGGCTGATTTGGCTTTGACCTTAGCCTTGGGCTTGGCAGCCGCCTTCTCGGCAGGCGCGGCCTCAAGGTATTTAGACGGCGTGTTCTTGCCGGTGCGCGAGCGGTTGCCTTCGACGGAGCGGCCGCCGCCGAGCATCATGTCGGCATAATCCTGCTGGGTCGAGCCGGTCATGACCGCGGCGAGGTGCTGGAAGGAATGGCCGTCGGTCGCGCCGAGCTTGGCGGTGAAGTAGATGTTGCCGCCCAGTTGAAGCATGCGGTTATAGTCGCGCTTGAGGATGGCGTCGGCCTGTTCCGGCGTCAGATTGAACTTCTTGAGATATTCCGCCTCGTCCGCCTTGAAGGCCTTGCGGTTCTCATCCTTCATCAGCGACATGCAGAACATATTGATGCCGAACCCTTCCCGGGATCGTTCGGCGTCGAACACAAACGTGCCGGGAATGTCGTCGTAATCGTGCTGTTGTTCGCGGGCCATCGGCCTTCTCCCAATTGGTTCGACATATATAGCGCGGGAAAGCTTGGCAACGTAAGCGCTGCGTTTACTTCACCCTCCCCTGCAGGGGGAGGGTCGACGAGCGAAGCGAAGTCGGGGTGGGGAAGTCGCAATCACGGCCCCACCCGCCGCTTCACTCACTTCGTTCGTTCAGTGGCCACCCTCCCCATGCAGGGGAGGGTGAAGCACTTAACTCCAATAAAGCCGCATCGGGTTGTCGACCAAGAGCTTCTGCTGCGCTGCCGCGCTGGTCGCCACCTTTGGGATATAGTCGACCAGGACGCCATCGTCGGGCGCTTCCTTCTTCATGTTGGGATGCGGCCAATCGGTGCCCCAGATCACGCGATCAGGGAAATGGTCGACCAGCGCCTTGCCGAACGGCACGACATCGTCATAGGGCGGACCCACAAGGCTCATGCGCTCGGGGCAAGTCACCTTCACCCAGAAATTCTTGTGCTTGTCCATGAGCTCATGGAAGCGCTGGTTCTCCGGATCGTTGACGCCCTTTTTGACCGTGGGCGTGCCCATGTGATCGACCACGACCGTGGTGGGCAGCGAGGTGAAGAAGCTTTCGAGTTCCGGCAGATCCGGCATCTCGAAATAGATGACGATGTGCCAGCCGAGCTTCTCCACCCGCGCGGCGATCCGCTGCAGCACGTCACGCGGGGTGAAATCGACCAGCCGCTTGAGGAAGTTGAAGCGCACGCCACGGACGCCGGCCTTGTCCATCCACTTCAATTCGTCGTCGGTGACTTCCTCGCCCACAAACGCCACGCCCTTGGCGCGTCCGTTCGAGGAGTCGAGTGCGTCGACCATGGCGCGATTGTCCTTGGAATGGCACGAGGCCTGGACGATCACGTTCTTGTCGAAGCCGAGAAAGTCGCGCAGCGCGAACAGCTTCTCTTTCGGCGCATCGCAAGGGGTGTATTTGCGCTCCGGCGCGTAGGGAAATTTCGCCTCCGGTCCAAAGACATGGCAATGCGCGTCGACCGCGCCCGCCGGCGGCTTGTATTTCGGCTTCGACGGATTGGGATGAAAGGGAATGTAACCAGGCGACATCGGCACGCGGGAGATCTCCTCATCAAATGCGATGCCCCGCGAGAGCGGGGCACTAAGGAACAAGCGGTAAATTCTTCAGACCAGTTCCAGCGCCAGCGACACGCCCTGGCCGACGCCGACGCACATCGTGGCGAGCGCCCGCTTGCCGTGGTGCTTTTCCAGGCCGTGCACCGCGGTCATCGCCAGGCGCGCGCCCGACATGCCGAGCGGATGGCCGAGCGCAATGGCGCCGCCATGCGGATTGACGTGTTCGGCATCGTCGGCGACGCCGAGCTGGCGCAGGCAAGCAAGCCCCTGCGCGGCGAAGGCCTCGTTGATCTCGATCAGATCGAAATCGGTGATCTTGAGATTGAGCTTCTCCATCAGTTTCCGAGTCGAGGGCACCGGGCCGATGCCCATGATGCGCGGCGGCACGCCGGCTGACGCCATGCCGAGTATCCGCGCACGAGGCGTAAGCCCATGGGCCTTCGCGGCCTCTTCGCTCGCCAGAATGAGCGCAGCCGCCCCGTCATTGATGCCGGACGCATTGCCGGCCGTGACGGTGCCCGGATTGCGCACGATGGGCTTGAGCTTCTGCAGATTTTCAATGGTGGTGTCGGGACGCGGATGCTCGTCCTCGCAGCAGGCCATGGGACCGGCCTTGCCGTTGGGCACCTCGACCGGAACGATCTCTTTGGTGAAATAGCCGGTGGCGATGGCCTTTGCGGCGCGCTGCTGTGAGCGCAGCGCAAAGGCGTCCTGATCGGCGCGCGTCACCTGGAATTCCTCGGCGACATTCTCCGCCGTCTCGGCCATGGAATCGACGCCGTATTGCGCCTTCATCAGCGGATTGATGAAGCGCCAGCCGAGCGTGGTGTCGAAAATCTCCGCCGAGCGCGAAAACGCCTCGCCGGATTTGCCCATCACGAACGGCGCCCGCGTCATGGATTCGACGCCGCCGGCAATGGCGAAATCCATCTCGCCGGTGCGGATCGCGCGGGCGGCGTCGCCCACCGCGTTCAGCCCCGAGGCGCAAAGCCGGTTGACGGTGACACCGGGGATCTTGTCCGGCAGGCCGGCAAGCAGCAGCGCCATGCGCGCGACATTGCGGTTATCTTCGCCGGACTGATTGGCACAGCCGAGGAACACTTCGTCGAGCCGCGACCAGTCGGCCTTGGTGTTGCGGGCGATCAGCGCCTTGATCGGAACCGCGGCCAGGTCGTCGGTGCGCACTTTGGACAGCGCTCCACCGTAGCGGCCGATCGGGGTGCGCGCAGCATCGCAAACAAACACGTCTCGCATCGGCCGCTCCGTTGCTGGTTTCGTCAGCTGGTCAGATATGGCGTTGTCGCGCTGCTTTTACGAGGCGGGCAACAATGGGTCAATCGACGCACCAATCGACAACCCACATGCGCGCATAGCGCCTATATCCTCAGCCAAACTCCCGCAACAAGTCGAGCAACAAAAGCCGGCGGTCGCGGCCGATCACCTCGACCATCCGCTCTTCGTGACGCGCCGCCAGGCTTCTGATCCGTGCCAAGGCTTTGGCGCCCGTGTCGGTCAGATGCAGCGAATGCGACCGGCGATCATCCGGCGCGGCGCGGCGCTCGATCCAATTGCGCCGTTCGAGCTCGTGCAGCATCCGGGCCAGCCTGGCGCGCTCGATGTTCAGCGCCTGCCCGATGGCGGATTGCGAACGGCCCGGATTGGACGCGATCAGCACCAGGACCGAATATTGCGCCGGCCGCACATCCATCGGCGCAAGCGTCCGGATGAAGTTGCTGAACACCGCAACCTGCAAACGGCGCAGGAAATAGCCGATGTGACCGTTGAGTTCGGCAAAGTCCAGGCTCTCGGCTTGGCCGGGTCCGGCGCCGGACGCTGCGTCGAGCGCCCGCGGACGCGCCGGCCCGCGAGACCCTCTGCCGCGCCTTTGTCCGTTCGCATGTTTGGGGACTGCCACGTTCCGACGCTCCACGGCCCTCTGTAGCAGATTCGGCCGGAATTGGAGCCTTGACGAAGATTGTTGTCAATGACAACATATTATCGCTGACGCAGGATGGCGTCGAAGCGAAAATGAGCGCCGGCCAAACGGGCGCCGGACAGGCGACAATGATCGCCAAGATCATGGGAGGAACGCGTGCGAAAACCTGCAATGATTGCGGCCGCTCTGATCGCGTCGCTGTGCGGTCCGGCCGGCGCCGAAAACAATGGCGTGCTCCGCATCGGCGTGCTCAACGACATGTCGAGCGTCTATTCCGATTTTCAGGGTCCCGGATCGGTGACCGCGGCGCAGCTGGCGGCCGAGGACTTCGCCAAGCAGTCAAAGCGCAAGGTCGAGATCCTCTCGGCGGATCATCAGAACAAGCCTGATATCGGCGCGGAAATCGCGCGGCGCTGGTTGGACGTCGATGGCGTCGACATGATCATCGATGTGCCGAATTCCGCCGTTGCCTTTGCGGTTGCCGATATCGCGCGCGAAAAGAACAAAGTATTCATCGGCTCGGGCGCCGGCAGTGCGCTGCTCACCGGCGCCAAATGCTCGCCGAATACCGTGCACTGGACCTACGACACCTGGGCGATGGGGCACGGTGTCGCCCGCGGTCTGCTGCAGCAAGGCAACAAGAGCTGGTTCTTCGTCAGCGCCGATTACGCGTTCGGCGCCGATCTGCAGAAACAGGCCGCCGACGAAGTTGCTGCCGAAGGCGGCGAGGTGCTCGGCAATGTGCGCCATCCGCTCGGCACCAGTGATTTCTCTTCGTTCCTGCTCCAAGCCCAAGCCTCGGGCGCACAGGTGATCGCGCTCGCCAATGCCGGCGGCGACACCGTGAACAGCATCAAACAGGCGGCCGAGTTCAATCTCGGCGCCAAACAGAAGATCGTCGCGCTTATTTTCGATCTACAGAGCGTTCCGGCCCTCGGCCTGCAGACGGCCGAAGGCATTGTGGCGCTGAACGCGTTCTACTGGGACCTCAATGATCAGACCCGCGCCTGGTCGGCGCGCTATCAGGAGCGCCATCCGAAAAAGGAAATGCCCAATCACATGCAGGCGGGCGTCTATTCGGCGACGATGGATTACTTGCGGGCGGTCGACAAAGTGGGTTCGCCGGCCGACGGCCGCGCCGTCGTCACCGCGATGAAGGCGACGCCGGTTGACGATCCGCTGTTCGGCCACGTCACCATTCGTTCGGACGGGCGCGCCATGCATCCGATGTATCTGCTGCAGGTCAAGACGCCGGCGGAATCGAAGGGTCCATGGGACGTGTTCAAGCTGGCCGCAACCATCCCGGCCGATCAGGCATTTCGCCCACTCGAGGAAGGCGGCTGCCCGCTCGTCAGCAAACAAAACTGACGGAACCTGGCTGAGTGTTGGCTGAGATAGCTTGACCAAGTCCGCAATGACCGGTTTGTTGAACTTTCCAGATCCCGTAACCCGAGCGGGCGCTGACGGCCCGCTCGCTGAGGCTCAGCTCGCCGAGGTTCAGTTCACCGAGGTTCGTATGTCATCGCAGTGGTCCGATCTTCCTTCCTCGCTGAAAGCCGAGCAGCACGGCGCCGTCGCGGTGCTGAAACTCGCACGCACGCAAAAGCGCAATGCGCTCGACGATCCGACGGTGCTCGGTATCGAGACCTTCTTTTCAACAGTGCCCGACGACATCGGCGCCGTGGTCATTGCCGGCGAAGGCGAGCATTTCTCCGCGGGCCTGGATCTGAGCGAATTATCCGAACGCAACACCTTCGAGGGCATCGATCATTCGCGCTCCTGGCACCGCGCTTTCGAGCATATCGAGTTCGGCAAAGTGCCGGTCGTCGCGGTGCTGCATGGCGCCGTGGTCGGCGGCGGGCTCGAATTGGCGGCGGCCGCCCACATCCGCGTCGCCGAACGCTCGGCCTTCTATGCGCTGCCCGAAGCGAGCCGCGGCATCTATGTCGGCGGCGGCGGTTCCGTACGGCTGCCGCCGCTGATCGGCACGGCCCGCGTCATGGACATGATGCTGACCGGGCGCACGCTGTCCGCCGAAGAGGGCCAGACCATCGGGCTCACGCAATATTTGGTCGACGAGGGCCAAGGCCTCGTCAAAGGCCTGGAACTCGCGCACCGCATGGCCGGCAACGCGCCGTTCACTAATTTCGCCGTGATGCATCTGTTGCCGCGTATCGCCAAGAGCGATCCGGCGGCGGGCTTCATCACCGAGTCCCTGGCCGCCGCGATTGCGCAGGGCGACGAGGAGGCCAAAGCGCGGCTGAAAGCATTCCTGGAAAAGCGCGGGCCGAAAGTGGCGCGGAGCTGAAGATGACCGCCGCGACGACCCTGACCAGGGACAGCCGGCCGCCGCTGCGGCCGGTAAAGCTCGGGTCGCCCGACGTCCTGGTCGAGCATCGCGACGACGGTGCGATGCTGCTGCGTTCGCCGCTCGAATTGCCGCCGCATCCGCAGAAGCTGACCGAGCGCCTGGTCTATTGGGCCGAGGCCGCGCCGGAGCGCATTTTCATCGCCCAGCGTGATGCAACGGGCGGCTGGCGCTCACTGACTTACGCGCAGACGTTAACGGCCGTGCGCACGATCGCGGCGGCGCTGCTGCAGCGCGACCTGTCACCCGAACGGCCGATCGCGATTCTCTCCGGCAATGACATTGAACATGCATTGCTGGGTCTTGCCGCCATGCATATCGGCATCCCCTACGCGCCGATCTCGGTGCCCTATTCGCTGATGTCGCAAGATTTCGGCAAGCTCAAAGCCATCGTCAGCATCCTCACGCCGGGTCTGGTCTTTGCCGCAAACGGCACCGCCTTCGCCCGCGCCATTGCGGCCGCCGTGCCGGCGGGCGTGGAGATCGTCGTCACCGCCAATCCGCTTGCCGATCGGCCGACGACATTATTCGATGCGTTCCTGAAGACGCCGCCGACACCGGCGGTCGAGGCCGCGCATGCGCGGGTCTGCGAAGAGACGATCGCCAAGGTGCTGTTCACCTCCGGTTCGACCGGCCAGCCCAAAGGCGTGATCAACACGCAGCTGATGCTGTGCGCCAACCAGGCGATGATCCGCTCTGGCTTCGCCTTTTTGGTCGACGAGCCGCCGGTCCTGGTCGATTGGCCACCGTGGAACCACACGTTCGGCGGCAACCACGATTTCGGCATGGTGCTCGATAATGGCGGCTCGTTCTACATTGACGAGGGCAAGCCGCTGCCCGGCGCGATAGAAGCCACCGTGCGCAATCTGCGCGACATCGCGCCGACGATCTATCTCAACGTGCCCAAGGGCTACGAAATGCTGCTGCCCTATCTGCGCCGTGACGCGGAATTGCGGGCGCGGTTCTTCAGCCGGCTCAAGGTGCTGTTCTATGCCGGCGCGAGCCTCGCCCAGCATGTGCGTGACGAGCTGGAGCAACTCGCCATCGCCACAACCGGCGAGCGGATCATCTTTTTGGCAAGCCTCGGCTCGACCGAGACCGCGCCAATGGCACTCGCCTGCACCTGGGAATGCGCGCATGCGGGCAATATCGGCCTGCCAGCGCCGGGCGTCGAACTGAAACTGGTGCCGGGCGGCGGCAAGCTCGAAGCGCGGCTGAAAGGGCCGAACATCACGCCGGGATATTGGCGCGCGCCGGAACTGACCGCCGCGGCGTTCGACCCGGAAGGCTATTACAAGCTCGGCGATGCGCTGAAATTCGAAAATTCCGACGATCCTGCGAAAGGCTTGTTGTTCGACGGCCGCATTGCCGAGGATTTCAAGCTCGCAACCGGCACCTGGGTGAGCGTCGGACCGCTGCGCGCGACGTTCATTGCGCATTTCGCGCCGCTCGTCCGCGATGTCGTGTTTGCCGGCGCCGATCGCGACGAAGTCACGGCGCTGGTGTTTCCGGAGATCGAAGCCTGCAAGAAACTCGCGCCCGGCATGGCGCCGGATATCGCAGCACAATCTCTCCCGTCCGACGCGCGCGTGACAGCCGCCTTCTCGCGCCTGCTCGACAGCTTTGTCGCCGCAAGCACCGGCACCTCGAACCGCGTTCCCCGCATGATCCTGCTGGCAGAGCCTCCTTCGCTCGATATCGGCGAAATGACCGACAAAGGCTCGATCAATCAGCGCGCCGTGCTCAATCGTCGTGCCGCGTTGGTCGAGGAGCTTTATGCGGAGAAGCCTTCCGCGCACGTGATCACCGCCAAGCCAGTGGAGGCCTGATGGCCGGAATCGGAACGATCTTTGCCGATGCCGTTCTGCTCGACGGCGTGCGCACGCCCTTTGCCGACTATAACGGCGCGCTTGCGGGCGTTTCGCCGATCGATCTCGGCATCAAAGTCGCGCGCGACGTGCTTGCGAAGGCTAATGTGCCGCCGCAGGATGTCGGCACCGTCATTGCCGGCTCCATGGCGCAGGCGAGCTTCGACGCCTACATGCTGCCGCGCCATATCGGGCTCTATGCCGGCGTGCCGGTCGAGGTGCCGGCGCATCTGGTACAGCGCGTCTGCGGCACCGGCATCGAGGTCTTGAGCCAGGCAGCCGATGCAGTGTCACTCGGCCGCGCCGAACTGGCGCTGTGCGTCGGCACCGAATCGATGAGCCGCAATCCAGTCGCCGCCTATACGCATCGCGGCGGCTTCCGCATGGGCCAGGTCGAGTTCAAAGATTTTCTCTGGGAAGCGCTTTTAGATCCCGCGCCGAACGCCACCATGGGCGACACCGCAGAGAATCTGGCGCGGCAGTATCAGATCACCCGGCCGCAGGTCGATGAATATGCCGCGCGCAGCTTCGCTCGCGCGGTCGCGGCGCAGCAGAGTAGATTTTTCGGCGGCGAAATCGCACCGGTGAAATCGGAGAGCTTCACGCGCGACGACCTTCAGCCGCGCGGCATCAAGCTCAAAGGCGATCTCGACGCCGACACCCATGTGCGCACTTCGCCAATCGAGGCGCTCGCCACGATCCGGCCGGCTTTCGGCGGCGTGCAGACCGGCGGCAATTCGTCGGCCATCGTCGACGGCGCGGCAGCCGCCTTGGTTGCGACTTCGCAATACGCGAAGAAGCATGGGCGACAGCCGCTGGCGCGTCTCGTTGCTGTCGCCGCCGTCGGCGTGCCGCCGGGGATCATGGGCATCGGCCCGGTGCCGGCGATCCGTGCCGTGCTCGACCGCGCCGGGCTCAAGCTATCCGACATCGACCGCTTCGAGATCAACGAGGCGTTCGGCGCGCAAGTCATGGCCTGCGCCCGCGAACTTGGCCTCGACGAGGACAAGCTCAACGTCAATGGCGGCGCCATTGCCATCGGCCATCCGCTCGGTGCAACCGGCGTGCGGCTCGCCGTCACCTTGGCGCGGGAGCTGCGCAAGAGCGGCGGGCGCTATGGCATCGCATCCGCTTGCATCGGCGGCGGTCAGGGTATTGCGCTCTTGATCGAGAACGGGAAGAACTAAGGACATGGACATCAAGGGACAGGCCGCGATTGTCACCGGCGGCGCCTCTGGCTTGGGCGCGGCAACCGCGCAGATGCTCGCGGAAGCCGGCGCTAAGGTCGCCGTGCTCGACGTCAATCAAAAGGCCGCCGCCGAAGTCGCCATCGACATCAACGGCATTGCCATCGCCTGCGACGTCACGAGCGGCGATGCAGTCGAAAAAGCTATGGCGCGGGCCGCGGCCGATCACGGTCCTGCGCGCATCGTGGTCAGTTGCGCCGGCGTCGGCCCGGCCAAGCGCATTGTCGGCCGCGAAGGCCCTATGCCGCTCGAAGAATTTTCCAAGGTCGTTTCGATCAACCTGATCGGCACCTTCAATGTGATGCGCCTCGCTGCGGCAAGGATGCAGAACCTCGAACCGATGCAGGACGGCGAGCGCGGCATCATCGTCTGTACCGCCTCCGTCGCTGCCTATGACGGACAGATCGGCCAATCCGCTTACGCCGCCTCCAAGGGTGGCGTCGTCAGTCTCGTTCTGCCGGCCGCGCGCGAATTCGCCCAATTCGGCATACGCGTGACCGGTGTCGCGCCCGGAATTTTCACGACGCCGATGCTGCACGCATTGCCGGAAGCCGCGCAGCAAAGCCTCGCCGCGTCCGTCCCATTTCCAAAGCTTCTTGGGCAGCCGCCCCAATTTGCCGCTTTGGTGCGCCACATGATCGAGAACCGCTATCTCAACGGCGAGGTCGTGCGGCTTGACGGCGCGCTCCGCATGGCGCCGAAGTAACTTTCCTGCCTCTCACTTTCCGGACGAGCCGAGCCTGTTCGAAGGACCTCATCAATATGTTCAGCAATACCCGGCACCTGCGCATCGAATGGGGCGACTGCGACCCCGCGGGCATCGTGTTCTATCCGCGCTATTTCGCGATGTTCGACACCTCGACGACCGAGATGATGGAAGCCGCGATCGGCATGAGCAAATTCGAATATCTGAAGGCCTTCAAATTCATCGGCCATCCGATCGTCGAGACCCGCGCCATTTTCCGCATCCCCAACCGCTTCGGCGACAAGGTGTCGATCACGACCTCGATTGCCGGCTTGGGCAAATCCAGCATCAAGATCGAACACCGGCTGATGAAGGGCGACGACATCTCGGTCGAGGGTTTCGAGACGCGCGTTTTTGTCGCTCCCGATCCGGCCGACCCCGACCGCATCAAGGGCCAGCCCATTCCGGCGGAATTTGTCGCGCGGCTGACGCATAGCAAATAGCGCAAGGACCGCGCCTGCGGCGTAGCTCCGCGCTTCCTCCCCTTGCCGCCCCGCGGCACGGATGTGCTAGAAGCGGCCCACCAAAAAGGGAGATCAACGCCGATGCGAGTTGACGCGTATACCCACTTCTTTCCGGAGCGCTTCTTCACCAAGCTCAATGAAGTTGCGGGCGATTATAAGGACATGGGCAAGCGCATCCGCTCGCTCCCGGCCCTGTTCGACATCAATGTGCGCAAGAAGATCGTCGACGGCCACAAGGATTATCAGCAGATCCTGTCCTATCCGCAGCCGCCGATCGAAAAATTCGCCAAATCACCCGCCGACATCGACGAGTTCTGCAAGATCATCAATGACGGTTTCGCCGAGCTGACCGCGAAGGAAAAGGACCACTTCCCGGGCTGGGTGGCGCAGGTTTCGCTCGCAGCGCCCGACGCCGGCGTCGCTGAAGCCGAACGCGCGCTGAAGAACGGCGCGCTCGGTGTGCAGATCTACACCAACGTTGCCGGCAAGCCGCTCGACCGGCCGGAATATCTGCCGTTCTTCAAAAAGATGAACGAGCTCGGCGCGCCGGTCTGGCTGCATCCGGCGCGCGGCGCCGAAACGCCGGATTACATCTCCGAGAGCAAGTCGCTTTACGAGATCTGGTGGACCTTCGGCTGGTCCTACGAGACCGGCGCCGCCATGATGCGGCTGGTCTATTCCAAGATCATGGACAACCATCCGAACCTGAAAATCATCACCCACCACTTCGGCGGCATCGTGCCGATGCTGGAAGGCCGCATCGGTCCGGGCAACGACGTGATGGGGTCGCGCACCACCGACGAAGATTACGTTTCGCTGCGCAAGAGCCTGAAGAAGCGCCCGCTCGATTATTTCAAGCATGACTTCTGGGCCGATACCGCCGCGTTCACCGCGGTGCCGGCGACCAAGGCTGGCATGGAATTCTATGACATCGACAAGATCGTGTTCGCCTCCGATTGCCCGTTCGATCCGGAAGGCGGCACCATGTATCCGCGGGTGACCTTGGAAATCCTCGACTCGCTGAAGATGGACAAGACGACCCACGACAAGGTGTTCTATAAGAACCTCGAAGCGGTCACCGGCAAAAAGCTGGTGAAGTAGAAGCTTCGCGGCGGGCGCCACTTGCACCTGGATACAGTTGCGCCGGATAGAACAAAACGGAGGTCAGCTTTGACCGACGTGAAAGAACGCACAGAAGCGGCGGCGGGCGCAGGCGAGTGCCCGATCCGCCGCTTTCCGCTGAGTCAGCCGGAGGGCCACAAGGCGCCGGTGCCGCGCTACTCGGCCGCCGTGAAGGCAAAAGTCGCGGTCCTGTTCCTCGGCCTGCAAACCAGGCCCGATAAACTGGCCGATACGCCGCCGGACGCGGGCTTGAGCGAATTTCTTGTGCGCATCGCCAAAGAAACCGCAGCACCGGTATACGTCGATCAGGCGACTTACACCGACCTGCAAGGCTATCTGAACCGCATCGCCGCGCTCTATTGGCTCGACATCGCGCGGTTCCGGGCTTGGCTGGAATCGGCCGCCGTCAAGGAATGGCGGGCGCGTATGCGCACCGACACCTCCGTTGGCCTGTGGTGGGAACCGGTCGTCGTCGATGCGCAGCGCATGGAGACGATCACGTTCAAGGAATTCCGCCGCGGCTTTTCCGGCTGCCCGGCGATGGGCCTGAATTCGACCGATCACACCGGCTATTGGGGCGCCGCGCGCGATCGCATCCCGGGCGCTGCCCGCGATCTGTTTGAAGCCACAATTACAACAAGCGAACGCTGCCCGGTCACCGGCGCCTCCTATCGCAAAGTTCAGCCGCCGAAAAACATGTGCGTGATTCGCTCCGGCGTATCCTGGGAAAAATGCGACGGCGAGCAGCTCAAGGACTGGCGCGAGCGCATCAAGCCGAAGCTCGATGCCGGCATGAAATATCTGCGCGAGAATCCGGGCGCGACCGGCTGCTTCTCGCTGCGCCAGGTCGAATCCATTTCACCCGACGGCCAAGAGCTCGCCGAAGCCTATTCGCTCGGCGCTTTCGTTTCGATGAGGCACCTGGAGACCTGGAGCAAAGATCATCCAAGCCACCTCGCGATCTATACTAGCGCCTTGGCGGCTCGGAAGAAATTTCAGGACAAGCTGCAGCTCCACACCTACAACGAGATCTTCATTCTCGAAGCCGACAACCCGCCATTCGAATATTTCAACTGCCACTCGCAGACCGGGCTGTTGCCGTTTGCCCGGCAGCTGGAGCGTCAGGCGTAACCCCGCGGCAGTGCTAAAGTACGTGGTGCTAAAGTACGTGGCCCTCCCCCACGCAGGGAGAGGGCATTTTGCAGCGGCAATCACGCCGCCTTGCGACTGTCGTCCGGCGCGTCGTACTCGGCCGAAACATCCTTGCCGGTATAGTCCTTCAGGAACATCGTCGCGATGATCGAGATGACCGCAGTGATGGCGATGTAGATCGCGATCGGCGTCCCGGATTTATAGACGGCGAACAACGCGGTCGCGATCAATGGGGCCGGGCCGCCCGCGGTGATCGAAGCGAGCTGATAGCCGATCGAGGCCCCGCTGTAGCGCAGCCGCGGCGTGAAGCTTTCCGCGATCAGCGCCGCCTGCGGCCCGTATTGCATGTCGTGCGGAATCAAGGAGAGCACGATGGCGATGAAGATCAGCGTCGGCGAGCCGGTGTCGATCATGCCGAAGTAGATGAAACCGAACACGCCCATTGTCGCGGCGCCGATGATGTACATCCGCTTGCGCCCGATGATGTCGGAGATATGCCCGCTCAGCGGGATGGTGATCATCGACAGGAACACGGCGCACAGCACGCCCACCAGCAACAGATCGCGCGAGGCATGCAGGGTCGTCGTGCCATAGGCGAAGATGAAGGCGGTGAACACGTAGAATGGCGCCTGTTCCGACGTGCGCGCCAGCGCGGTGAGGATGATGGTGCCCCATTGCTTGCGGCACACTTCGAGAATCGGCGCCCGCTCAATCTTTTTCTCGTTGACGAGATTGCGGAACACCGGCGTTTCCAGAATACGCAGCCTGATCCACAGGCCGATGCCGATCAGCACGATGCTGAACGCGAACGGGATGTGCCAGCCCCAGGCGAGAAACTGATCGCCCGACAGATAGCTGAAGATCAGCACGGCGAGATTGGCCAGCCCAAGGCCCGCGGGGCCGCCGAATTGCGGCCATGAGGCGAGAAAGCCGCGCTCGTTATTGTGCCGTGCCCATTCCATCGACAGCAGCACCGAACCGCCCCATTCGCCGCCGACGCCGATGCCTTGAAGGAGCCGCAGGATGGTCAACAGCACCGCGCCCCACATGCCGATCACCGCATAGCCGGGCAAAAATGCGACCAGGAAGGTCGAAATGCCCATCAGCAGCAGAGTGACGATCAGCGTCGACTTGCGGCCTATGCGATCGCCGTAATGACCGAAGATGAAAGCGCCGATCGGGCGCGCAACGAAGCCGACGAAATAGATGGCGAACGAATTGAGCGTCGCGGTCAGCGGATCCTCGTTCGGGAAGAAGAGCTTGCCGAAAACGAGGCCGGCCATGGTGCTGTAGAGGAGAAAATCGTACCACTCGATCGTGGTGCCTACCGTCGCCGCGACGACGGCGCGACGGAGCTCGCGGGCATGCTGGTCCGGCGTGAGCGCGTAATTGACATCGGTCACCGCTGCCATTGTCGTTCCCTCCTTGGATGTTGTTATTTCTGGATTGCACTTCCTCCTTTGCGTGCCGCATTGGCGGCTTCGATCGCCGCTCAAGGCGGCGTTACCGGACGATCATCTGCTCTTCGGCCTGATTTGCCAAGGCGACAGAATGGCCGAGACTGACCTTGCCTGGGTTGGGACGGCGCTGGTCAGCGCCATTTTTTTCATTGATGCACGGCCGAGAAGAAATCTGCCTTGATCGGTGTTTCATGGATAAGGCTGAAATCGCGGCTTGTTAGGCGAGCATTTCCCCTGGGGACTGACCGCGCCACCTCCGTGAAACCGCCCACGCCATCTGCTAGCGTCCGGCCGCATGGAAGCAGCCCGCACCATCATGACGGAATCCGAGGACGCGACCGCAAAGCCCACGGCCGAGGCGGTTCCTGTTCCGCCCAAAGCAGCCGACGATGCCGGCCGCGTCACCCCCAAAGCGAACGATGAAGTCGCTCGCGTAACACCAATGATGGAGCAATATATCGAGATCAAAGCCGCCAATCCGGACTGCCTGTTGTTCTACCGGATGGGTGATTTCTACGAATTGTTCTTCGCCGACGCCGAAATCGCGTCGCGCGCGCTCAATATCGTGTTGACCAAGCGCGGCAAGCATCTGGGTCAGGATATCCCGATGTGCGGCGTGCCGGTCGAGCGCGCCGACGAATATCTGCACCGCCTGATCGTGCAGGGCCACCGCGTCGCCGTCTGCGAACAGACCGAAGATCCGGCCGAAGCGCGCAAGCGCGGCGGCAAGAGCGTGGTGCGCCGCGACGTGGTGCGGCTCGTCACTCCGGGGACGCTCACCGAAGATTCTCTTCTCGACGCCGGCCGCAACAATTTTCTACTGGCCATAGCGCGTTCACGCGCGTCCAATGGCGACGACCACTTCGCGCTCGCCTGGATCGACATCTCGACCGGCGAGTTCCGTGTCGCCGAATGCGATCGCGCCGGCATCGGCGCCGAACTTGCGCGCATCGAGCCCGGTGAGATCATCGTCTCCGACGCGCTTTACTCCGATACTGAGCTGGCGCCGCTGTTGCGCGCCTGGCCGGCAGTGATGCCGGTCACGCGCGACGTGTTTGATGGAGCGACCGCCGAACGGCGGCTCGCGAGCTTCTTCGGCGTCGCCACTACGGCTTCGTTCGGCGCGTTCTCGCGGCTCGAGCTCACCGCCGCCGCGGCCGCCCTGACTTATATCGAGCGCACGCAACTCGGCAAACGCCTGCCGCTGTCGCCGCCGGCGCGCGAGAGCGCCGGTGCGACGCTTGCGATCGATCAGGCGACCCGCGGCAATCTCGAGCTTGTGCGCACGATTTCCGGCGAACGGCGCGGCTCGCTGCTGGCCGCCATCGATCGCACTTTGACGTCGGCCGGTGCGCGCTTACTAGGGCAGCGGCTTGCCGCACCGCTCACCGACCCTGCCGAGATCGCGCACCGCCTCGACAGCGTCAGCGCCTTCGTCGCCGACAGCGCGTCGCGTTCGGATCTGCGCGCGCTGTTGAAGGCGGTGCCCGATCTCGCCCGCGCGCTGGCGCGGATTGTCGTCACCCGCGGCGGCCCGCGTGATCTCGCCGCGATCCGCGACGGAATTTTCGCGGCAACGGAATTCGCCACGCGGCTTGAGGCGATGGCGGATGTTCCCCGCGACTTGGCGCAAGCCGTCGAGTCATTGCGTCGGCCCGATGCCGCGCTTGCTGCGGAGCTTGCGCAAGCGCTCGCCGACGAATTGCCGGCCTTCCGCCGCGACGGCGGCTTCGTGCGCGAAGGGTATTTGCCGGCGCTCGATGAGGCCCGTGCGCTGCGCGATGAATCGCGCCGCGTCATCGCCGCGCTGCAGATGAAGTATGCCGAGACGACCGGCGTGCGCGCGCTGAAAATCAAGCACAACAACGTGCTTGGCTATTTCGTCGATGTCTCCGCTCAACACGGCGACAAGCTTCTGTCGGCGCCGCTCAACGCAACCTTCATTCATCGCCAGACCACCGCCGGCCAGGTGCGGTTCACCACAACCGAGCTCGGCGAGCTTGAATCCAAGATCGCGACGGCGGCCGATCGCGCGCTGGCGCTCGAGCTTGAAGTGTTCGATCGCCTTGCCACATCCGTCACTGAAGCCAGCGCAGCGATCAAACAGGCAGCCGGCGCGCTCGCCATGCTCGATGTCACCACTGCGCTCGCCGCGCTTGCCATCGAGCGCGACTACGTCCGGCCGGAAGTCGACAACAGCTTGGCCTTCGCCATCAGCGGCGGCCGGCATCCGGTCGTCGAGCAGGCACTCGCCGGAGACGGCGGACCGTTCGTCGCCAATGATTGCGATCTGTCGCCGCCGACCGAAGCGTCTGCGGGGAAAACGGCCGGCCGCATCTGGCTCATCACCGGCCCGAACATGGCCGGCAAATCGACCTTCCTGCGCCAGAATGCGCTCATCGCGGTCATGGCACAGATGGGCAGCTTCGTGCCGGCCAAAGCCGCGCATATCGGCGTGGTGGACCGGCTGTTCTCGCGCGTCGGCGCTGCCGACGATCTGGCGCGCGGCCATTCAACCTTCATGGTCGAGATGGTCGAGACCGCGGCCATCCTCAATCAGGCCGGCGAGCGCGCGCTGGTCATTCTGGACGAGATCGGCCGCGGCACGGCGACGTTCGACGGCCTTTCCATCGCCTGGGCGACCATTGAGCATCTGCACGGGAACAATCGCTGCCGCGCGCTGTTCGCGACGCATTTTCATGAAATGACGGCACTCGCGGCCAAGCTGCCGCGGTTGCACAATGCGACGATGCGGGTGAAGGAATGGCAGGGCGACGTCGTGTTCCTGCACGAAGTCGTCGCGGGAGCCGCTGACCGCTCTTACGGCATCCAGGTGGCGAAGCTCGCCGGCCTGCCGCCGAGCGTCATCGAGCGCGCCAAAATCGTGCTGGCGCAGATCGAAGCGGAGGACCGCACCTCGCCGACACGCGCACTCATCGACGATTTGCCGCTGTTTGCCGCGGCACGCCATGAATCCAAAACTGCGGCGGCATCAGCGCCACCCGTCGATGCCGCGCTGACCGCGGCAGTCGACGCGCTGAACGCGCTCAATCCCGATGAAATGTCGCCGCGGGAGGCGCTCGACGCGCTCTACGCTCTCAAGGCGAGGCTTGCGACGAAGCGGTAACGCCCGGCGCCTCGCGTTTCATCTTCCGCGTGCGCAACAGCATCAAACCCCCGCTCCAGACGATGCAGATGGAGAGGCCGACCGCAAAGGCCCCCCACGAGCCGAGCGGAACCGCGGTGTAATGCACGGCCAGAAAGCCAAGCGACAGCCCGACGAAAGCGATCTGCGCATGCGCCAACATGCTCGCCGTCGCCTTGCCGCCGACCCGCGGATGCAGAATGACGATGGAACTGCACAGGATGATCGGAAACACCGCGAACATGCCTGAAGCGAAGGAGCCAATGCGATTGCTTGCCGTAGTGACGATAGCGACGACGATGGCAGCCGCGATGGCGCGCAGTGGAATATCGTAGCGCGTGCGCAGGAATTTCTTCGGCGGGCCGCTTTCGCGGTAGCGCCAGCTCTGTGGAACGGTGATGCCAAAGACAACCACGTTGAGCAGCACGGCCGTCAGCGGCGTCCAGTCGACCAGGCGCAAGAGCGCCGCGGCCGCGAACCAGACCGCGAGCGAGACACTGAGGCTGAGCAACATGCCGTGGCGCTGCGCCAGCACGATGTAGACCGCCGAAAAGATCGAGACTGCGGCGCTGACGGCAACGCTGCCGACAGCGCTCGATGCGATGAATTCCGGTGGATGCTCGATGGCGAGAATGACGTAGGCCGCGCCGGCCGCGGTCGGCAGCGCCGCAATCATCGCGCCGATAAACGGCCCGGAGCGCTCGACAACCACCGAGGTGACAACGACGACAATCGCCGTCAGCGCCATTTTCAGCGCCAAGCCGTACCAGAATATGAGGTCAGGGGACATTATTGCGGCACCGGCTTAGTCTTTTGCTGACGCATGATCTTTTCCGAAAACCGGATGCCACTTTTCGGGATCATGCTCCAAAAACTCGAGCCGATTGCCGAACGGGTCCGCGACATAGAAACGCTCGAAGCCCGCCAGAGGCTCGTCCTCGTAAGGCGCGTAGCCGCGCTGCGCGAGACGCGCGCGCAAGCCGCCGAGGTCCTTCACCAGAAAGGCCGGATGCGCCTTTTGTGCCGGGCGAAAATCCTTCTCGACGCCGAGATGCAGCTGTTGCGTACCGAGCGCGAACCAGACTCCGCCGCGCACTTGCAGATGCGGCGGCTTCTTCAGTTCAGACAAGCCGAGCAATTCGCCATAGAAGGCACGCGCCTCGGCTTCCCTGCCCGCCGGCATCGCCAATTGCAGATGATCGAGCCCGACCACGCCGGTCATGACCGTTACGCTCGCTGCATGGACACCGCGACCGGCGGCCCGCTCTTGATTGTCTGATAGACGACACAATAGCGCTCGGTGAGCTTCAACAGCTGATCGAGCTTGTCCTGCGGCGCGTCGGTCTCGACATCAAAGCGCAGACGGATTTGCGCGAAGCCGACAGGCGCATCCTTGGCGACGCCAAGCGTGCCGCGGAAATCGAGATCGCCTTCGGCGGACACAGTGCCGGATTTCAGCGGAATCTCGATCGCAGTGGCGACAGCCTTCAGCGTCACACCGGCGCAGGCGACCAAAGCCTCGAGCAGCATATCGCCCGAGCACAATTCCATGCCCGAACCGCCGGTCGCCGGATGCAGCCCCGCGACCGCCAGCGCCCGGCCGGTCTCGACCTTGCACGCGATATTGCTGTCGTCGAGCGTGCCCTTGGCCCTCAGCGTGATGAAACCGGCCTTGGGATCGGCCTTGTAGCGCTCCTTGATCGGCGCCTGCAGCGCCCGCAGCCCGGCGGCGTCCATGGTTTACTCCCTATTCGCAGTCATGGCCGGGCTTGTCCCGGCCATCCACCCTTGGTGGACGTGTATAAAGACGTGGATGCCCGGCACAAGGCCGGGCATGACGAGTTTAATCAAAGCGGAGTATCACCACCACATTGCCGCACCGGCTTCTGCCTTAGGCTCTTGCGCCGCCTCAATCGCGTCACGATCCAGCGAACGATCGAGCGCGTTCAGCACGCGGCGCTTGACGAAATCGAAGGCTGCCGATTGCCGGTCGCGCGGCCGCGGCAGATCGACCGCGATTTCCTCGAAGACGCGACCCGGGCGGGGGCGCATCACCAAGATGCGATTGGCGAGCACAATCGCCTCGTCGACATCGTGGGTCACTAGAATCAAAGTCGGCGTGGCGTCAGCCCACAGGTCGAGCAGATGATCCTGCAGATCGGCGCGCGTGAACGCGTCGAGCGCCGAGAATGGCTCATCGAGCAGCAGCACTTCCGGCCGTGGCACCAGCGCCCGCGCAATGGCAACGCGCTGCGCCTGACCGCCGGACAATTCGCGCGGCCAACCGGCGGCCTTGTCGGAAAGCCCGACGCGATTGAGCGCCGCCGTCACCCGCTGCGCGCGCTCAGGCTTCGGCCGCTTGCGCAGGCCAAAGCCGACATTGTCGGCGACTTTCAGCCACGGCAGCAGCCGCGGCTCCTGAAAGATGATGCCGATCTTTTCGTGCGGCGCGGTGATGCGCTCGCCGTCGAGCACGACGGCGCCTTCGGTCGCCGGATCGAGGCCGGAAATCGCGCGCAGCAATGTCGACTTCCCGCAGCCTGAGCCGCCGATCACCGCAACGATCTCGCCCGGATCGACGGTCAGCGTCACGCCGCCAAGCGCATGCACGCCATTGGGATAAGTTTTGCCGATGCGTTCAAGGGTGAGCATGGGAGACCCTAATCATGCCGCACCACGTCCTCCCAGCGCAGGAACGGTGCCGCGGCAAGCACAATCATCCAATCCGTGAGCTTGCCGACAATGGCAAAGGCGACGATGGCGGCCACGATCTCAGCCGGCTTGCCGAGCTGCTGGCCATCGATCAACAAATAGCCGAGCCCTTCGGACGCTCCCATGAACTCGGCGGCGATGACGAACATCCAGCCGAGCCCGAGCCCCGATCGCAGCGACAGCACATAGGCCGGCAGCACCGCGGGCAGCAAAATCCGATACACCATCTCGGCATCGGTAAGGCGGAAGGCGCGGCCGACCTCGACGAGCTTGCGGTCGACCGATTGGATTGCGCCCATCAGCCCGAGATAGACCGGAAAGAACACGCCGACCGCAATCAGCGTGATTTTCGACGCCTCGAAAATGCCGAGCCAGAGAATGAACAGCGGCACCCAGGCGATCGAAGGAATTGCGCGCAGCCCCTGCAAGGTCGGATCGAGCAGCCGCCGGACGAGCGGCGAGTAGCCGGCCGCGGCACCGATTATCGTGGCCGCCGCCACGCCAAAACCGAAGCCCGCGGCAACACGGCCGAGCGTCACCAGCGTATCGCGCTGCAGATCGCCGGTTCTGGCGAGATCGACAAAAGTCGTGAATACGACCGAGGGCGGCGGCACCAGCCGTCCGGTGGACCAGCCCAGGCGCACGATGATTTCCCAGGCGAGGGCTGCCGTTACCGGCAACAGCAGCCCCAGTGCCGGCCGCGACAGCCGCGTCCAGCGCGGTGCTGCAGGCCGCTCGCTCGTCGGGGTCCCTTCGGCGACAATGGTCATGCTCTCAAGAGACATGGCAGCAGACCCAAAAGCAATGCTACGCGAAATCTCAAGACGAAACTGCGGGCGCGCCGCGGCGTCCCTTCTCCAGATAACTCACGCCGCCGTCACGAACCGATCGTCGATCAGATCGTCCAGCGTCTTCTTCACGTCGACACCGGGCGGGATCACGCCGGCCTGCTGCAATGCCAGGCCGGCCTGCAGGATGGTGTCGCGCTGCTCCGGCCCGATGCGGTTGAAGGTGAGCTCGGTGCGCTCCTTGAGCTGAATGTCGGCGACGTTCTCGGGAAGCTTGGTCACCTCCATGAAGACGCGCTTCTCCACATCGTAGTTGGCGAGGCAGAATTTGCGTGCATCCTCGTAGACGCCGAGCACGCGCTTGGTCAGGTCGGGATATTTGTTGAGGAAATCCTCGCTGGCGTTGAGGATGCCGTAAGTGTTGGCGGCCTTGTTGCGATAGAACAGCCGCGCGCCGTCCTCGACCTGCGCTTGCGCCATCATCGGATCGAGACCGGCCCAGGCATCGACGTCGCCGCGGATCAACGCGATCTTGCCGTCGGGATGCTGCAGCAGCACCGGCACGATGTCCTTCTCACTCATGCCGACCGAGAGCAGCGCGCGAACCAGAAAGATGTGCGGGTCGGTGCCGCGCGTCACCGCGACGCGCTTGCCCCTGAGATCCTCGATCTTGTTGATCGACGTGTCCTTGCGCGTCACCAGCGCTGTCCATTCCGGCCGCGAATAGACATAGATCGATTTGATCGGATTGCCGTTGATCTTGCCAAGAAGCGCAGCCGAGCCCGCGGTGGATCCGAAATCGATCGATCCGGCGTTGAGAAACTCCAGCGCCTTGTTGGAGCCGAGCGACTGCACCCAGCGCACGCCGATGCCGTCCTTGGTGAATTCTTTTTCCAGAAGCCCATTCTGCTTCAGCACCATGGAGACCGGGTTATAGGTCGCCCAGTCGATGCGGATCTCCGAGGGCTTGTCGGCGGCGCGGGCGAGCCGCGGCAGCGCGAAAGAACTCGTCCCAGCGCCGATGGCGCTTCCCAGGAATCCGCGGCGAGACAGCATGGAAACCTCCCTACAATATGATTTTTCTTTAGGAAACGCCCGATATGACGTCAATTGGAAAGAAAAACCATATATGCGTCAAGTAGCAGAAATTTATTTTCTTAGGCCGCGACCGCGCTTTCCCCTCGTTTTGCCCGCACCATATGCTCAAACCATGCGGCGCAAACGATGACAGTTAACCCCTCCTCCGCTATCTCGTAACTGATGATGCTCGACACCCAGAAACCCGCAGCCCAGCTTGGGTCCGAAGCCGGCGCGCTGATCGATCCGGCGGCGATCGCCGCCGATCTGGAAGCGCTGGCCCCGGCCTATGAGGGCCGCGAGCGCGAATTGCGCACCGCCATGGCGCAGCGGTTGAAGGCGGTGCTGAACGAGGGCCGCGCGCGGGCGGAGGCCTTGCTGCTGAAGGATCGCCACGGCCGCCGCTGCGCCGAGCGGCTGTGCCAGATGCAGGACGAGATCATCCAGCTGCTGTTCGATTTCATCAGTACGGTGATCTATCCGCCGCAAGTGCGCTCAGAAGCCGAGCGCATGGCCGTGGTCGCGACCGGCGGTTATGGCCGCGGCCTCTTGGCGCCGGGCTCCGACATCGATCTGTTGTTTCTGTTGCCCTACAAGCAGACTGCCTGGAGCGAGTCGGTCGCCGAGGCCCTGCTCTATTGCCTGTGGGACATGGGGCTGAAGGTCGGCCACGCTTCACGCTCGGTCAACGAATGCATCCGCCAGGCCAAGGCGGACATGACGATCCGGACGAGCCTTCTCGAGTCGCGTTATCTGTTCGGCGACAAGAAGCTCTATGAGGAACTCACCTCACGCTTCGACAAAGAGGTCGCGCAAGGCACCGGGCCGGAATTCGTCGCCGCAAAGCTCGCCGAGCGCGAAGAGCGCCACCGCCGCGCCGGCCAGTCGCGCTATCTGGTCGAGCCGAATGTGAAGGACGGCAAGGGCGGCTTGCGCGATCTGCACACACTGTTCTGGATCGCCAAATATGTCTATCGCGTGCGCGAGCCCGAGGGCCTGATCGCGCGCGGCGTGTTCGATCGCGACGAGTTCAAGCTGTTCCGCCGCTGCGAAGACTTTTTGTGGTCGGTCCGCTGCAACATGCATTTCCTCGCCGGCCGCGCCGAAGAGCGGCTGTCCTTCGACATCCAGCGCGATATCGCGGTGCGGCTCGGCTATACCGCGCATCCCGGCCTGCGCGATGTCGAACGCTTCATGAAGCACTATTTCCTCATCGCCAAGGATGTCGGCGACCTGACGGCGATCCTGTGCGCGGGGCTGGAGGACCGGCAGGCCAAGCCGGCTGCGGTCTTAAGCCGCCTCACCCAATGGCGTTCATCGCCGGCGCGCAAGAAGATCTCGGAATCCGACGACTTCATCATCGACAATAACCGCATCAACGTGGCGCGCGCCGACGTCTTCCGACGCGATCCGGTCAATCTCATCCGCATCTTCCACCTCGCGCAGAAGCACAATCTCGCCTTCCATCCCGAGGCGATGCGGATCGCCACGCACTCGCTGAAACTCCTCGGCAAGGAGGTCCGCGACGATCCGGAAGCCAACAAGCTGTTTCTGGAAATACTCACCTCGACAAATGCCACCGAGATCGTGCTGCGGCGGATGAACGAAACAGGCGTGCTCGGCGCCTTCATCCATGCCTTCGGCCGCATCGTGGCGATGATGCAGTTCAACATGTATCATCACTATACGGTGGACGAGCATCTGATCCGCTGCATCGGCGTGCTCAACGAGAT
>DATAQN010000110.1:0-9868 GCA_036264635.1 Xanthobacteraceae bacterium
GACGTTCTGCAGCGGATTGCGCGCCGGATATTTGTTGTCCTTCAGCGCCGCATAGAGCTCCTTCTCGCGGAAGCGGCCGCGGTCGACGACTTTGAAATTGTCGAACAGGATGCCTTCTTCTTCGATATTGGTGGCGTTCGGCGACATCGAGCCCGGCGAAATGCCGCCGACATCGGCGTGATGGCCGCGCGAGGCGACCCAGAACAGGATCTTCTTGCCGTCGAAGACCGGCGTGCAGATCGTGATGTCCGGCAGGTGTGTGCCGCCGTTATAAGGCGCGTTGATCGCATAGGCGTCGCCCGGGCGGATCTTGCCTTTGTTCTCGCGGATGATGGTCTCGACCGCACGGTCCATCGAGCCGAGATGTACCGGCATATGCGGCGCATTGGCGACGAGAGAGCCATTGCCGTCGAACACTGCGCAGGAGAAGTCGAGCCGCTCCTTGATGTTCACCGAATAGGCCGTATTCTGCAGCGCCACGCCCATCTGTTCGGCAATCGACATGAAGAGATTGTTGAACACTTCGAGCATCACCGGATCGGCATGCGTACCGATGGCGCGTTTGCGCACGAGCTTCTGCACGCGCTTGAGCACGAGATGGTTCTTGGCTGTGAGCTCAGCCTGCCAGCCGTGTTCGACCACGACGGTCTGATGCGGCTCGATGATGATGGCGGGACCCTTTACCTTTTGTCCGGGTGACAGCGTCTCGCGGGTATAGACCGAAGCGCGGTGCCATTTGCCGCTGGAGAAGAAGCGCGTACGCCGCGCCGGGGCAGGGAGCTTCGCGCGCGTGGTCTTGCGCGGCTTCTCGGAGAAGGTGGCGCCGCCGCCAACGGCCTCGACGGAGACTGCTTCGATCACGAGCTCCTTGCCGCGATCGATGAAGCCGAATTGTGCCTTGTGGGCGCGCTCGAAGGCCGATTTCATGCTCTCGAGCGAAGCAAATTTGATTTTGCCGCGTCCGGCGGCAGCGCCGGCTTCGACGATCAGCGCGGTGTCGGTTCCGGCGTAACGGATATGCGCGCGCACATGCAGTCTGGTCTTGTCGGCGGGGACGCCCTGTCCGGTAACTTCGCCGCGCGTATCGGCGGCGAGCCGCGTTGCAACATCCTCAAGCGACTTGCGTGCCTTGGTGCCGAACGGTTCTTCGATGGCCTGCTGGCGCACGCTGCGGATATCGGCCAGCCCCATGCCGTAGGCGGATAGAAGCGATGACAGTGGATGAATAAGCACACTGGTCATGCCGAGCGCATCGGCAACCAAGCAGGCATGCTGGCCGCCGGCGCCGCCGAAGCAGTTGAGCGCATAGCGCGTCACGTCATAGCCGCGTTGCACCGAGATCTTCTTGATTGCATTCGCCATGTTCTCGACGGCGATCTTGATGAAGCCGTCGGCGACGTCTTCAGGCGCGCGCCCGTCGCCGATCTCCTTCGCCAGCGCGGCGAAGGCTGAATGCACCGCGTCGGCGTCGAGCGGCTGGTTCTGCTGCGGCCCAAAGATTTTTGGAAAGAAATCGGGAATGAGCTTGCCGACCATGACATTGGCGTCAGTGACGGCGAGCGGCCCGCCGCGGCGATAGCATTTCGGCCCCGGATTGGCGCCGGCCGAATCCGGGCCGACGCGAAAGCGCGCGCCGTCGAAATGCAGCACCGAACCGCCGCCGGCGGCCACGGTGTGAATGAGCATCATCGGCGCGCGCATGCGCACGCCGGCGACTTCGGTCTCGAAGGCGCGCTCATATTCGCCTGCATAATGCGACACGTCGGTCGAAGTGCCACCCATGTCGAAGCCGATCAGCCGGGTGAAGCCAGCCGAGCGCCCAGTCTCGGCCATGCCAACTACACCGCCTGCGGGCCCCGATAAAATCGCGTCCTTGCCGCGGAACAGCTCCGCCGCCGTGAGCCCGCCCGATGACATCATGAACATCAGGCGTGTTTCCCCTCCCCCTTGTGGGGAGGGGCTAGGGGTGGGGGTCGGGACGTGGCGCTGATGCGTGGACATCTTCTCGTGCGTGCGTCCGCGTTCGCGCACGACGTCCCGACCCCCCTCCCTACCCTCCCCCACAAGGGGGGAGGGAAAGCCGTGTAGTTCGCCCGCGACCTGCGCCACGTACCGGCGCAGGATCGGCGACAGATAGCTGTCGACCACAGTCGTATCGCCACGCCCGACCAGCTTGATCAGCGGCGAGACTTCGTGGCTGGCCGAGACCTGCGGAAAGCCGAGCTCACGGGCGAGGGCGGCGATCTGCTGCTCATGGTCGCTGTAGCGATAGGCGTGCGTCAGCACGATGGCCACGGCATCGACGCCGTCGGCCTTGGCGTCTTCGAGCTCGGCGCGCACCGCCGCAAGATCGAGCGCGCGCTCCACCGTGCCGTCGGCGCGCACGCGCTCGTCGACTTCGGCGACGCGCTCATAGAGCATGTCGGGCTTGATGATGTGCTTGGCGAAGATCTTTGGCCGCGCCTGATAGCCGATGCGGAGCGCGTCGCGAAAGCCCTTGGTGATGAGGAGAAGCGTGCGATCGCCCTTGCGCTCCAAGAGCGCGTTGGTGGCGACGGTCGTGCCCATCTTGACCGCGGCGATCCGCTCGCTCGGTATCGCGTCGCCTGCTTTGAGTCCGAGCAGATGGCGGATGCCGTGCACCGCGGCATCCCGATAGGCCTCGGGGTTTTCCGACAACAGCTTGTGCGTCACCAGCGCGCCGTCGGGCTGCCGCCCGATCACGTCGGTAAAGGTGCCGCCGCGATCGATCCAGAATTCCCAAGAAGATTGCGGTGCGGCGGGCACTGGCTGACTCCTTCTCATTACGGCGGCTTCGAGACGACTGTTCAAGGCATTTGGGGCGTAAGCAGCAAGCACATCTTATGCCGCTTCGTCCAATCGCAGGTTTCGATGCTTGTCGATAAGCGGGGTGCGGTCCAGCCGGAGAGCCGGGCGGCGCTGCTCGGAAACCGAGGGCCGCGTGCTCGCGGCATCGTAGAGTTGTCTAGGTCGTGATGATATTAGGTCGATTTATGCCCGTCATTGGCTCGCAATGACGGTGACGTTGATCAACGTGAAGTCATCATGCTCTATGCTAATGTCTTCATATCCTCAGGCGTCGGGACAAATTTTTCCATCTTCGGCGTCGCGCCATTCTTGCGCATGTCTTCGAGCCAGATGCGGTGGATGTGCGGATCCTGATCTTCGTATTCGATCTGGTCGCCGCCTTCCTTGACGCT
Organism: Xanthobacteraceae bacterium; assembly: GCA_036264635.1. Classification (GTDB taxonomy): domain Bacteria; phylum Pseudomonadota; class Alphaproteobacteria; order Rhizobiales; family Xanthobacteraceae; genus BOG-931. The sequence goes on from DATAQN010000110.1 coordinate 3,222, forward strand.
CTTGGACACAGCGGGCTTGTCGTCTTCGTTCGCACCGAGCAGCGACACGCGCTGCGCCTGCATGGTCGGATAGCGCAAACCGCCGACGGCGGTGGCCAGATAACGCGCCGGCTGCGGCCCGGTATTGAAATGCTGGTGGAATTGCCGGTCGGCCGGCACCAGCACCATGCCGTGCTTCCAATCGATACGGCGAAAATCCTTTTCGTGCTCATACCACAGCAGCGAAAAGCCTTGCCCCACCACGCACATGACATGGAAGCTTGGCCCGTGCCGGTGGCCTTTCTTGTAGGTGCCGACCGGCATTTCCGAAATATGCGCGTGCATGGTCCCGTCGGCGAGCACGAACATGATATTGGTGCCGCCGGCGCCGCGGTCGCCCCAGCTTTTCAGCTCAATGGCGGCGAGGTCGGGCACGAAATTGGTCTCCCACATGTGGTTGCCCGGCCGTACCGTGATGAGATCGCCTTCGCCGGAAAAATATTCCTTCTTGCCGGCGCGATCGGAGAAATCGAATGTGCTGCCGAAAACGAAATCTTCATTGTGAAAGACATTGAGCACCATCGGCAGATTGGTGGTCGAGGCCAGAAGTGCCCGCTCGGCGCCGCTGCCGTTGAAGTGCCGGTATTTGGCGTTGAGCGGAATGGCGAACAGGCTCTTCTCGCCCCATTCGAAACTGCGCCGGCTGCCGTCGGCGAACTCGAGCTGCGTCGATCCGTGGCCTTCGAGAACGTAAATGACCTCTTCGTAGAGATGCCGCTGCGGCGCGGTGGATTGTCCGGGCGCAATGTCGAGCACGAACATATTTGCGAAATCGCCCCGGCCCTTCAGATGCACAGCGGCGCCGTTGACGCCGAAACGCGGCCATGGCGCGGTCTCGACGCCGAACAGATAGACGCCGTAATCCTCGGTGACGGGAATGCCTTCAGCCGCGAGCCAGTCGCGATAGGGATCGATGCCGTAACGCGCTTTCGCTTGCGGGGTCTCGCGGATGTTCATTATTTTCCTCCAACAGTCTTTTGCCGCATTCTATACGCTTCACGCGAAGCGTCGACCCTCCGGGGCACATTATCCGAACAGCAGCGACTTGATCACCACGGGCACGACGCCGGGCGGCGCGATCAATTCGCCGACATCGACGTAATCGAGCTCCTGCAGCTCCATGCCGTCAATGGACACGATCTTGCCCGGCCAATGCAGCTCACGATGCATGATCCGGCCGAAAGTCTTGCCGATATCGCCGTCGATCATCAGGAGCAGGAGCTGGATTCGCTCGGCGAGCGGCAGCAGCGCCGCCACGATAGCCACTGCGGCGGCCTTGAGTTGCGCGTGTTCGGGATCGCCATGCCAGGTAAAGGCAATGCCGATATGGGCCGTGCTGTCGAGATCGACTTCATCGATCCCAGAACGCACGGCCGCCGTCAGCGCAGCCGGATCGATTATCCCGGAGGCGGGCAGGGTCACGTGGACGACCGGCACATTATGCACCGGCAGCACATAGGGATCGGGCAGATAGATGGTCTTGCCGCTGACTTGCACGGTGAACTGCGAAGCGCCGATGACTGTGGCGCGGATACGCTGGCCGGGATCGATCAGCGGCCGGGGCGAGCGCCGGCTCAATTCGCCGGCAAGCGCGGCCGCGAGCAGTTTGGCGATATCGCCGTATTCTCGTGTTTCATGGCCGAACATGTATTCGGCGACGCCGCCGGAAAAGGTGATCGCGATGGGTGAGGGCCCTTGCGGCAGCCGTTCTGTCAGCAACAGCGCTCGCCCGAGCCGGTCGAGCGGCGCGTCGAGGATCATATCGGCAGCGACTGCGGCGAGCCGTAGCGCGATCCGGCGGCGCAACTGTTCATCGGCCAGCACCTGCGGTGACAGTTTGATCTGCAAATCGTCGGCGACAAGCTGTGCCGATTGGTCGATCCGGGTCCAGGCGCCATCAGCGTCCGTGGCGATCAGCCGCCCGCCGACGGCAAAGGCGGAGAGACCGAGGATCGTGCCGCGGTCGATCAGCGCCAGCTTGGTGGTGCCGCCGCCGATATCGACATGAAGAAGGCAGCAGTCGCGCGCCTTCGACAGCGCTACGGCGCCGGAGCCGTGCGCTGCGAGACGGCATTCGAGCTTGTGACCGGCGGTTGCGCAGACGAATTTACCGGCATCGGCGGCAAACAGCTCGTCGATGGCGCGGGCGTTTTTGCGCTTGATCGCTTCGCCGGTCAGGATCACGGCGCCGCTGTCGATCTCGCTCCGTGTCACGTCGGCGTCGCGATAGCAATGGTCGATGAATGTGCCAAGCGCATCGGCATCGATCGTGCCGTCCGGCAAAAACGGCGTCAGCAGGATCGGTGAGCGCCACACGACCTCGCGGCCAATGACAACGAAACGGCTGGACAGGCCTTGCGTCTGCCGCTGCAACGCGACTTTCGCGAAGAGCAGATGCGAGGTCGAACTGCCGATATCGATGCCGACCGTCGTGAACGCGACGTTGTCCTGATCCCAGATCGAGCGCGCGATCGCCAGGCGCTCGGCCGTGGTCTCGACATGTTCGTGATCGAAGTCGGATTCGTGCATAGGCATCTAAAATGGGCTCTCCCGGGCGCACGGGCAGAGACCGGATTGCGAAATCATCGGGGTGAGGGGGCCTCACCGCGCGATTCCCAGGCTAGCCGAGATATTTCCTGATCCCAACTCTCCCGTCCGCCTGGAGAACAGGAAGAATGGAAGCTATTTATCGCGCTGCAGGATGCCGGCGATGGTCTTGATTTCATTGCGGGCATAGAGCGGCAATCCGGCGCTGATCGAATTGCCGGAATTGAACGACGATTGGCCCATCAAAACCTGCGCCGGCACGAGATTGCGCAATACCGGCATGGTCTCGTAGCCGCGCTTCTCGTCGAGCACGCTCGCCTTGATGGCGAGCGACATGAAGGCGGTAACGACGGTCTTGTTATCGTCGTTCGGAGCGGCTTGAAACACGCCGAAGAATTTGCCGAATTTCAGGATCTGGTTGATGTAGAACAGGTCCTGTTCGAGCACGCCGCTGACCGGCGTGTTCAGTGTGGTCAGTTCCTGCAACGCCGCCTGGTCGAGATCCGCCGGCCCGAGCGCCGACAATTCGCTCTGGAAATCGATGTGGTCGGGGACCTTCTTTGACCCTTCGCGCAATTTATTGACCAGCAAGATCCCCATCGGGATCTTGCCCTCGAGCTTGTAGCTCGACTGGATGCAGATCGAAGTGGTGCGGCCGGTGCACCATGGGCGGTCCGGATTCTGGTTGCCAGTGCCGGATTCATCATTGAACGGCCCGATCGCGGTCGGCGCAAGGACCTGGTGGGTGATCGCCGGGTCGATCTTCTGCAGGAACGATGCCGAGACGTAACGCGACAGGTCGATTGCGCTCGGCGGTTTGTCGAGCACAAAGCGCGCCTGCGCGACATACATGTAGAGCTTTTCCAGAACCTGCGACGTCGTGCCGTTCACCACTTTCGGGTCGGTCGGCTCGGTATAGCCCGGGTAGAGCGCCAGAAACTTTTTCTCGATCGGATGCTTCTCGGCCCAGTCGTCGAAATGAAACAGCGCCGTCTCGCTATCTACGGCGCTGGCCCCGGTATGATCGGAAAATACGATGGTGCCGGCTTTGATCTGCGCGACATCGGTTTTGTGCGCATCGCCGACGTCCTGGATGGTGAAATCCGCCGCAGCACTGGCGGCGGCAGAGCCGAACAAAGCGAGGAGCACGATGGCGTGCCGCAAGCGCATGCGAGGATTTCTCATGGAATGATTTTAGACGAAATGGTCAGTAATTGTTGCGGCCGTTATAATAACTCTGACTGCGCCGCGCCGGCTGCGGTGCAGGTTGCGGATTGTCACCCCAGGTCCAAGGCTGGAACAGGCCGCGCTGCTGCGGCTGTTGCGGCGCTTGGCGCTGCGCCTGCCAACCTTGATTCGGGTAATATGTACGCCCGCCGCCCGCGCCCCCTTGATTGCCCCATCTGTTGCCGCCGAACAGGTTGAAGAACCAGTTGTCCTGGGTGTCCTCTTGCGGCTGCTGGCTCTCGTAGCCGTTCGACGCGTAGCTGTCCTCGCGCGACGTCAGCTGATATTGCGTGTCGGCGACTTGGCCATCGGTTCCACGCTTGAAATGCTCGATGAAGGCATTGCCGCTATTGGTGTTAGCGTTGGCGACCGTGTTGCTGGAGCCCCAGAAACCGTTGCTGTCACCATCGCTGTCGCGATAACCGTTGTTGCGAGCGCCGATGCGGTTGCCGCTCCAATAGTCGATCGCAACATCGACGAGATTGCTCTTCGCCTCGGGCGACGGGCCGGCGAGCGGCGCCTTCGGTGCGATGTGCCGCGCCCATATGTCCTCGATGATCGGCTGGAAGATCGGCAGCGCCACCCGCGCGCCGGTTTCGTTGGAGCCGAGTGAGCGCCGCTTGCCGTCGCCATTGTCGTAGCCGACCCAGACCGCAACCGTGACATCATTGGTGAAGCCGATGAACCAGCCGTCGACGGCGTCTTCCGTCGTTCCGGTCTTGCCGGCGACATAGGGCGATAGCCCGCCGATGGCGCGCGCCGTGCCGCGTGCCACGACGCCCTGCAGAATGGTCTTCAGCTGATAGAACGAGGCGGCGTCGGCTGCGCCGATCCGCGGCAGTGGCGCCGACGGATATTGATAGATCGTCTTGCCGTGCTGCTCGATGGAGTCGATGCCGTGCGGCGTCGGCAACTGGCCTTCATTGGCAACCGCCGCGTAGAACGGAGCAAGATCGATCATGCGTACCGGCTGCGCGCCGAGGATGAAGGGATAGTAGCGCACGCATTGGCTATAGATCTTGGCGGCCATCGCCGTCGCGCAGATCGCGTCGAGGCTCTTTGCTGGATCGGAATCGATGCCGCCGTCCAGCAGATGCGCGGTGACGATATTGACCGAATTCTCAAGCCCGCGACGCAGCGTGAATACGCCACCCTCTTCGTGTCCGAAGTTTCGGGGTGACCAGTAATCTTCTGCGCGCGCACCATATTCGCGGGCAATGTCACGGCCGTTACCGCTGCCGATCGGCGGGTAGGTGATCGACGAGTTGGGCACGAGCGTGTTCGGCTGCAATCCAGCTTGCAGCGCCGTGAGATAGGTGAGCGGCTTCATCGCCGAGCCGGGTTGGCGCGCGGACTGGACGACGCGATTGAGCTGGCTCATCGGATACGAGAAGCTGCCGGCCATCGCCAGGATCCGGCCGGTCCTGTTTTCCAGCACCAGTGCAGAGCCCTCGACCGTCGGCCGCACGCGCAATTGCGCAATCGCGCCACTCGTTACAGGCTTTGGCGGCTGCGTGGGATTTGCCGCGTTCTTCACGGAATTCTTGGTATTCTTTGGTTCAGCGCGTCGTGCCTCGCTGACTTTACTCTCGACGATATTGGCATAGACCACGTCGTAGAGATTGAGGCTGCGCCGGATTTGTGCGCTCACGCCGGTCAGCGGCGCGATGCGGCCGTCGGGCAGGCCGACGCGCAATGCGTCGCCATTCTGGACCTTCTGCAGCACGACCACCGGGGTCCAATGCATGTCATAGAGCGGCAGCCGCGTGTTTTGCAGCGCCTGTTGCCAGGCCGGTGCGCCGCTCGGATCGGTCGTGGTCTTGTTCTGGATGTTCTGTATAGCGTCGCCGATACTGGTTTCGGGCCCGCGGAACTGCACCCGTCCCATCGACATCTCGTAACGCGCCAGCCCTTCCTGCAGCGCCGCTTCAGTGTCGCGCTGCAATTGCGCGTTGATGGTCGAGTGCACGGTGTAGGAATCCGCCGTCAGATCGGTGATCCCATCGTTCTTGGCTTCGTGGCCGACGAAGTCGACAAAATTGAAACCGGTGTCGCGGTGCGGCAGCGTGAAGGCGATGGGCTTGGGCGGCGTGGCGAGCGCCTGGTCTTTCTGCGTCGCAGTGATGACGCCGTCGTCCTGCATGCGGCCGAGCACATAAGCGAGACGTTCCTTGGCGCGATCGGGATGGCGGTCGGGATTGTAGAAATTCGGTCCTTTCAACAGCCCGGCCAGGAGAGCGCCTTGGGCGGGCGTGAGATCCTTCGCGGCTTTGCCGAAATAGCTGTGCGCCGCCATCTCGACGCCCCACGAGCCGCGGCCGAGATAGGCCGAGTTCATATAGAGCTCGAGGATCTCGTTCTTGCTCAGCGTCGTTTCCAGCCGCGACGCGACGATCATTTCGCGGATCTTGCGCTCGTAGCTCACCTCTTCGCCGACGAGGAGGTTCTTCACCACCTGCTGGGTGATGGTCGAGCCGCCCTGCGGACGGCCTTTCGCGCCCATGTCGCCGATGAAGGCGCGGATGATGCCGCGCTCATCGACGCCGTGGTGTTCGTAGAAGCGCCGGTCCTCGGCGGCGATGAAAGCCTTCTGCACATAATCGGGCACGTCCGCGAGCGGCACCCAGATGCGGCGGTTGCCCGGCTGAAACACGTCGGCATAATTCTGCCCGCCGCCGTCGAGCACCGCGGTGAGGCTCGGCAGCTTCTTGCCTTTGAGCACTTTGGGATCCGGCAGATCGCTTGCCGCTGTGTTGTAGAAATCAATGACCTGGCCGATATCGACCACCGGGTTCGTGATCGGCTCGTTCTTGCAGAACTGATGATAGGCGGTG
>DATAQN010000139.1:0-2911 GCA_036264635.1 Xanthobacteraceae bacterium
CGGAGCGGTCTTGACGTAACCCGAAGGCTTCATCTCGACCTGGCCGACTACAAGCTCAGTCGCCGGCGAATGACCGATAGCGATGAAAATACCGTTGACCGTGCGCTCGACGACTTCGCCGGTCTTGACGTTGCGCAGCACCGCGCCGTTCACCTTCAGCGGAGTGTCAGAACCCCGCACGTCGTCGAGGACCGTATTCCAGAGCACCGAGATTTTCGGGTTCTGATAAAGCCGCTCTTGCAGGATGCGCTCGGCACGCAGGTGATCGCGCCGATGCACGAGCGTTACCTTAGACGCAAAATTGGTTAGAAACAGGGCCTCCTCGACGGCGGTATTGCCGCCGCCGATCACCAGAACTTCCTTGCCACGATAGAAAAAGCCGTCGCAGGTGGCGCAGGCGGAAACGCCATAGCCGCGAAATTTTTGCTCCGACGGCAAATCGAGCCAGCGCGCCTGGGCGCCGGTCGCCAGAATGAGCGTGTCGGCGAGGTAAATGTCGCCTGACTCGCATTCGACGCGGAACGGCCGCTTGCCCAGATCGACTTTGTTGACGTGATCGGCAACGAGCTTGGTGCCGACATGAGCCGCTTGCTTCTGCATCTGCTCCATCAGCCACGGCCCCTGGATCACGTCGGCATAGCCCGGATAATTTTCGACATCGGTCGTGATCGTAAGCTGCCCGCCAGGCGCGATGCCTTGGATGAGGATCGGGTCGAGCATGGCGCGCGCGGCATAGATCGCCGCCGTATAGCCGGCCGGACCGGAGCCGATGATCACGAGCTTGGCACTAATGGCGTGCTTGGAACTCGGCACCAGCTTAATCCCGCGGGTTGCGACAGATCGGGACGCTCGATCTGCCTGATGCCCTTGGCGCAGTGGGCGTTGTGGAGGCTCCGCTGCCAACTGGCGGCGCGGCAGCGCACCGGTTCCTATCTAAGGATTCTGGGAAGCTATGCAAGATACGCAACCCCCGACCGCACAAGGGATTGGGCGATAACCCCCAATATTCCCTGCGATCCCGGTTTTAAGCCCAATATCGTAATGGCCGGGAATGACCCCGGCCATTACGTTGCAATATTTTCTGAATTCGGCCGGCGCGCTATTTCCACTCGACCTTCATCACTTCATACGCCTTGGCGCCGCCGGGCGTGACTACCTCAACCTGGGCGCCTTTCTTTTTTCCGACCAAGGCGCGCGCCAGCGGCGAGGCGATGGAAATCTTGCCTTTCTTGGCATCCGCCTCCGGCTCGCCAACGATCTGCCACACCGCCTTTTTGTCGGTGTCTTCGTCGACGAGCGTGACGGTCGCGCCAAAGGTGATCGTGTCGCCGGAAAGCTTTGAAACATCAATAACTTCAGCGCGCGCCATCTTATCTTCGAGTTCCGCGATGCGGCCCTCATTGATTGACTGCGATTCTTTTGCCGCGTGATATTCGGCGTTTTCCGAAAGATCGCCGTGGGTGCGGGCGTCGGTAATCTGCTGGATGATCCGAGGCCGCTCAACCTGCTGGCAGTGCTTTAACTCGGACTCCAATGCCGAGTAGCCCTCTGCCGTCATCGGAATCTTGTCCATCAGTTTAAACCTCCTAGAGCAGAGTCAAAAAATCCTATCGCGGACCGCAGCATCGCTTGGTCCCGCGACGTGGAAATGGCTCTACACATGCCGTCGCTGTGGCCGCTCCGATGTTTGATCAGATTCAGCCCCGAAATACGTTTGCAGCGCACAAACCTCGAGGTCACCCCCGAGATAGGCTCTGATGCCCTGTGCTGCGGCGACGGCCCCTGAAAGAGTGGTGTAGTACGGCACTTTATGCAAGAGGGCAGCGCGGCGCAGCGAGCGGCTATCGGCCAGCGCGGTCGCCCCTTCGGTGGTGTTAAAGACGACCTGAACCTCGCCGTTTTTGATGGCGTCGACGATGTGCGGGCGGCCTTCGGCCACTTTGTTGATCTTGACGGCGGCGACGCCGTGTTCAGCGAGGTAGCGCTGGGTTCCCGAGGTCGCCATCACGCGGAATCCCAATCCGGCAAGCAGCCGCGTCGCTTCAAGGATGCGCGGCTTGTCGGCATCTTTGACGGACACGAAAACGGCGCCTGATTTCGGCAGCCGCGCGCCGCCGCCGAGCTGGCTCTTGGCGAAGGCGACATTGTAATCGCGATCGATTCCCATTACCTCGCCGGTCGATTTCATTTCCGGGCCCAGCACGGTGTCGACTTTGTCGCCGAAGCGCGCGAACGGAAACACCGCCTCCTTGACGCCGACATGGCGAGCGCGGCCGGGCTCGAACTCCTGCGGCTTGAGGTGAAAGCTGGCCAACGATTCGCCCGCCATGATGCGGGCGGCGATCTTGGCCGCCGGTATGCCGCTCACTTTGGCGACGAACGGCACCGTGCGCGAAGCGCGCGGATTGACTTCAAGCACGTAAATGTCGCCATCCTTGATGGCATATTGCACATTCATCAAGCCGCCGACTTTGAGCGCGAGCGCGAGCGCGCGCGTCTGGCGGGAGAGTTCGGCGATCGCTTCAGCCGAGAGATTGTGCGGCGGCAGCGAACACGCCGAATCCCCCGAATGAATCCCGGCTTCCTCGATGTGCTCCATGATGCCGGCGATGTAACTGTCCTTGCCGTCGGAAAGGCAGTCGACGTCGACTTCGACCGCGTCGGTGAGATAGATGTCGATGAGCAGCGGCCGCTTGTCGGAAACCGCGATCTCCGAGGGGCGATCTAGATCGCTGGCGAGCCGCGCGACGTAACGGCCGAGCTGATGCGCGTCGTGCACGATCTCCATGGCCCGGCCGCCGAGCACGTATGAAGGACGGATCACGATCGGATAACCGATCGATTCAGCGATCGCGCGCGCTTGCTCGGGACTGGTGGCGATACCGCTGCGCGGCTGGCGCAGCTTGAGCTG
>DATAQN010000162.1:0-8915 GCA_036264635.1 Xanthobacteraceae bacterium
CAGCTGGGTGACCTGCGAGCCGAAATCGACGATGAGAATCTTGTCGTGGGACGCCATAGCGGGTTCTAGGGCAAACCGTCCGGGCTGTCGAGGATCGCAGTCATCGCCTTACGGAGACTGACGCCGCAGGACACTGACAAAAAAACCATCGGTGTCGGTGCGTCGCGGGGTCATCAATAGGCCCTCGCCGGAGATAAGCGCCGCGCGCGCGAAAAGATAGGCGCGCTCGCCCAAGCCCTTCGCCACGTCGGCTGGCTTTTCCACGGAAAAATCGGGATGGCGGGTCGCAAACGCACTGACCTGATCGTTGTTTTCCTCAGGCAAAACCGAACAGGTGACATAAGCGATTCGTCCGCCCGGCTTGGCGAGGGTCGCGGCGCGTTCAAGCACGGCTTCCTGCTCTTTGAGGCGCTCGGTCAGCGCACCCGGTCGAATGCGCCACTTGGCATCGGGGTTGCGCCGCCAGGCGCCGGTCCCGGTGCATGGCGCATCAATCATGACCAGATCGGCGCGGCCGGCGAGACCGGCCAGAACATCGCTGCCGCCGCGGCCGATCGGGGTTCGCACCTGAACATTGCGGGCGCCGGCGCGCTCAAGGCGCGCATGGATCGGCGCCAAGCGGCGCTTGTCGAGATCGGTGGCGTAGATCTGCCCGCGGTTGTCCATCGCCGCGGCGAGCGCCAGCGTCTTGCCGCCGGCCCCGGCGCAGAGATCGACCACCTGCTCGCCAGATTTGGCGTCCGCCAAGAGCGCGGCGAGCTGGGAGCCCTCATCCTGGATTTCGATCTGGCCTTTGAGAAAAATCGGCTCGGCATGGATCGCGGGGCTCTTGGCCTCGGCCGCAAGCCGGATGCGAATCCCGATCTGCGACCAGCGGGTCGGCGCGGCATCGAGGTGTTGCAGCTTCGCCAGCGCCTCGTCGCGCTCGGCGGCAAGCGTATTAACCCGCAGATCGAGCGGGGCACGGCTCGCCAGCGCAGCGCCTTCAGGTGCCCGCTCATCGCCGAACACGCGCGCAAGCTGCATATCCAGCCATTCCGGATAGTCGCCTTCGACATAAGCCGGCGCGCCAGTGAGCGCGCCGGCGGCAAGCGCCGCGGCTTCCACTTCTGTGAGCGGCGACGGCGCATGGCGGCCGCCATTGCACAGCGCGGCAATGGCTTCGCCATCGAGCCCCCGCTCCCGACGCAACATGCCGAGCAGCGTCGCCCGCGGCGTTGCCTCGCCCATCAGCCAGGCCGCGGAAGATTTTCGGCGCAAGGCGTCATAGACGAGGCCCGCGATCGCGGCGCGATCGCCGGACCCGGCGAAGCGATGCGACAGTCCCCAGTCTTTGAGCGCATCTGTCGCCGGCCGCCGCCGCGCTTCGATCTCGGCAAAGACCTCGATTGCGCCTGACAGACGGGCCGAGGGAGTCATGGCTGCGCTACTTTGGGCTGGCTCTTTGAAACGCTATTTCGCTGCGCGCAATATCGCCGCGGCGCGCTGCGCGCCAAGCGTGCCGTGACGCCGCACGCGGCGCCGCAATTGCCGCATCGCTTCCGCCAGATCGCGCACATGCAGCCCTTTCGACGCTTTGTCGGCTTTTACGCTCGCCAGCATGCGCCGCAACAGATCGTCGTCGTGCTCGTCGCGATAGGGCTTGAGATCGAGATCCTTCGGGACTTTGGTCAGGCGTTCGTCGCCGATGGTTTTGACATACTTCTGCATGAAGCGGTCGTAGTCGCGCCAGGTGATGCCGGCGGCGCGCACCGCCGCCTGCTCGGCGCGGGTCGCGATCTGGTGCGCATGCAGATAGTGCAGGCCGAGCTTATCGATCAGCGTCTTCTCGACTTCCTCATGCAAGATGAGAAAACGGTCGGTCTCGATGCTGCGGCCGCCAAACCTGAACGCGCGCGGCATGTGGCGGTCGATATAGATGGTCTTGCCGTCGAGACTATAGCCGGCGAGATAAGGCACATCGTGCGCGCGGTCGAGCTTCTTGACACGCCGGACCACCGCGTCGAGCGCGCGGTCCATCATCAGGCTCGAGACATACCATTCCGGCAGTCGAAGTCGCTTGTGCGGCGCTGTCGGATGGCAAAAGTCGACGGGCATCGTTCTGACCCAAAATGGCTAGACCCAGGGGGCGGTAAGTATCTCGACCATATAGATGATCCACATGATCGCGAGCACGAGCGCCGAAACGCCGAAGAACGCGCCGCGCAGCCGCACCTGATTGCTGGTTACGTGCACATAAGCCTGCACATAGCGGAAGATCACGAAGACCCAGGCCAACACCACAAAGATGAGATCGGCATGGCGCGTCGCCCAGGCGAGAATTGTCAGCACATAAAACAGGACCGGCAGCTCGAACTGATTGCTGTAGGAATAGCCGACCTGCAGGCTACGCTGCGACCAATTCGGCTCGCGCAGCGCCACGTTCTCCGGCCGCGTCACGCCGGAACTGAAATCGTGCCCGCGCAACGGCGCGAGCCAAAACAACAGGGCGAAAGTCAGGATCACTTCCAGAAACAGCGGCAGCAACACCTCTTGGACGGTCACGATCTCGCTCCCCCAACCCTGACGTCCGCCAGCGCGGATGCTGGCGCAACTTATATCGGCGCTACAGCTTCACACTGACTGCAGTCTCGCCCTTGTCATCGACGAAGGCGCTGCGCCAGGTTTTTCCCTCGAACAAAGCTTTGCGGACGGTGTCCGCTGTGCCGCCATGATTGAGATTGGCGGTGATCAAGGTACCGCCGGTGCGCAGGAGCCCGCGCAAGGCTTTGTGCAGCGCCGGCACCGGCGTGCCGCCGTCGAAAAACGCAACGTCGTAACCGGGATCGAGCGTCGGCAGCACGCTCGAAAATTCGCCCTCGTGGACGGTGATGCGGTGATCAAGACCGGCGGCGGCAATATTCTCGCGCGCCAGCGCAACGTGATCCGGATCGCGCTCGATCGTGTCGACCGTCGCGTCGCGCACGCCCGAAGCGAACGACAAAGCGGTGTAGCCGAGCGCCGTGCCGAGCTCCAGGATCCGGCGAGCATTGGCGGCGCCGGCCAGTGCCGCTAGCAGCGGCCCGTTCGCGTAAGGAAATGCGCTACAGCCGTGGCGTTCCCGATGCGCATTGGTGGCGTTGCGGATCTTGGCGAACGGATCGGGCGCCGGCGCTGACATCGGAGCGACCCTTTTAGTCCCGGCTCGGATAATTGGGACTCTCGCGCGTGATCGTGACGTCGTGAACGTGGCTTTCCCGGAGTCCGGCGCCGGAAATCCGCACGAACTCGGCCTTGTCGTGGAATTCGGCGAGGTCCTTGGCGCCGACATAGCCCATGGCCGCGCGCAATCCGCCGACCAGCTGATGCACGACGTTAGCGACCGGACCTTTGTACGGCACCTGCCCTTCGACGCCTTCGGGAACGAGCTTGAGCGTGTCTTTGATCTCCTGCTGGAAGTAACGGTCGGCGGAGCCGCGCGCCATCGCGCCGACCGAGCCCATGCCGCGATAGGTCTTGTAGGAGCGGCCCTGATAAAGAAACACTTCGCCGGGCGTCTCGTCGGTGCCGGCGAGCAATGAGCCGACCATGGCGCAATTGGCGCCGGCAGCGAGTGCTTTCGCGAGATCGCCGGAATATTTTATTCCGCCATCGGCGATCACCGGCGTGTTGCTCCGTTTCGCCAGGTCGACCGCATCCATGATTGCGGTGAGCTGCGGCACCCCGACGCCGGCGACGACGCGCGTGGTGCAGATCGAGCCCGGCCCGATGCCGACCTTGATCGAATCGGCGCCAGCATCGATCAGGGCTTTCGCTCCTTCCGCGGTGGCGATATTGCCGGCCACGACCTGCACTGCATTCGACATGCGCTTGATTCGCGTCACTGTATCGAGCACGCGGCGTGAATGGCCGTGGGCGGTGTCGACGACCAAAAGATCAACACCTGCGTCGATCAAACGCTCGCTTCGTACATAACCGGCCTCGCCCACCGAAGTCGCAGCCGCCACGCGCAATCGCCCCTGCTCGTCTTTGCAGGCGTTCGGATGCGCCACCGACTTTTCAATGTCCTTCACCGTGATCAGGCCGACGCAGCGATAAGCGCCATCGACGACTAGAAGTTTCTCGATGCGGTGCTGATGCAGGAGCCGCTTGGCCTCGTCCTGCTTGACCCCCTCGCGCACCGTGACCAATCCCTCCTTGGTCATCAGCTCGGCAATCTTTTGCCGTTTGTCGGTAGCGAACCGCACGTCGCGGTTGGTAAGAATGCCGACGAGCTTGCCGGCCCGTCCATTGCCGCCGCCTTCGACCACGGGAATCCCGGAAATATGATGCTCCTGCATCAATGTCAGCGCGTCGGCGAGGGTGGCTTCCGGATCGATCGTGACCGGGTTCACAACCATGCCGGATTCGAATTTCTTCACCTGCCGCACCTGTACGGCTTGCGCTTCAGGATCGAGATTGCGGTGGAGGACGCCGATGCCGCCGGCCTGCGCCATGGCGATCGCCATATGCGCTTCCGTCACCGTGTCCATCGCCGAGGCGACGATCGGAATGTTGAGCAGAATGTTGGGTGTGATGCGCGATCGGATATCGACGTCCGAGGGCATGACGTCGGAAAGCCCCGGCTTCAACAGCACGTCATCGAAGGTGTATGCTTCGCGCGGCAGGTCTCTTGAATTCGTTGCCATTGCCAACTCCGGCTGGCCCGAAATGGCGGATACCGCGCGGACGATCGCTCGTCCGAGTCGATAGCCCGCTTGGGCCCATTTTTGGGCCCGCTTTTGGGTTGGCGGCGGTCGATAGCACGCCTTGGTCGCAATTCATAGGCCTCCGGCGCGAAATAGCGGAGGAATCACATGAAAAAGGCTATCGATCGCCGCCAATTCGGGATTGGGAGCGTCGCCGCCGCGACGCTCGCTGCTTCAGGCCGAGCCCGTGCCCAGAATGGACCCCTCAAGATCCGCATCGGTTGGGTGGTCGTGCCTGCCTCCCTCGCTCCTTTGGTTCTCGAGAAAAAAGAGCTGCTGACCCACTTCGGCCGCTCCTATGTCGCGGAAGCCACGCGGTTCGAAGGCACGCCGCCGGTCATTACCGCGCTCGCGGCGGGCGAACTCGACGTTGGACCACTGGCATTTTCGTCCTTCGGTCTTGCCATCCAGAACGCGCATATGGATGAGCTGCGCGTCATCTGCGACGAAATCCAGGATGGCGTAGCCGGCCATGGCTCCAACGAGTTCATGGTGCGCAATGACGACCCGATCAAAAGCGTCGCCGATCTCAAGGGCAAGGTGCTGGCAACCAACGCCATGGGCAGCGCCGTGGATATTGCCATGCGCGCCATGCTCCGCCGCAGCGGGCTTGAAGCCAACAGGGATTACACCGTCGTCGAGGCGCCGTTCCCAGCCATGCGCGCCATGCTGGCCGAGAAGAAGGCCGATCTGATCAGCGCGGTGCCGCCGTTCTCGCTCGATCCGGATCTCCGCGCCATGGCGCACACGCTCTTTACGCAGCGCGACGCCTTCGGCGTCACCCAGCTCACGATGTGGACGGCGCGCGAAGGCTTTATCCAGAGCAACCGCACCGCGCTGGTCGATTTTCTTGAAGACACCGTGCGCGCGATCCGCTGGTACACCGATCCAAAGAATCACGATGACGCGGTCGCCATCGTTGCGCGGCTCAACAAAGCGCCGCCGGCGCGCATGGATTGGGCCTTCACCAGCCGCGATCAATACCGCGATCCGAACGGCACGCCGAACCTGGATGCGCTGCAAAACAATCTCAAACAACAGAAAGAGGTCGGATTCCTCAAGGACGACCTCGACGTCAAGAAATACTCCGACCTCAGTATGGTCGAGGAAGCGGCGAAGCGGCTCGCATGATCGTGGCGTGCAGGCCGTCATTCCGGCGCATCATCAAACGATAGCCGCACGGAAATGGAATCGCCCCCTTCCGATCGCATCCTGCCGCTGATCGTGGCGACCGCGCTGTTCATGGAAAACATGGACTCGACGGTCATCTCGACGTCGCTCCCGGCGATCGCGCTGGCGCTCGGCACCAATCCGCTGACCTTGAAGCTCGCTGTCACCTCTTATCTGTTGTCGCTCGCGATCTGCATCCCGGCGAGCGGCTGGACCGCCGACCGGTTCGGCACCAGCAACGTGTTCCGCGCCGCGATCGGCGTCTTCGTGCTGGGCTCGATCGGCTGCGCCGCCTCGCACTCGCTCCAGGAGTTCGTACTGGCCCGCATCGTCCAGGGTGCCGGCGGTGCCATGATGACGCCGGTCGGGCGCCTGATCATGGTGCGCAGCATCGACAAACGCCTCCTCGTCAATGCCATGTCGCTCGTGACCATACCGGCGCTGATCGGACCGATTTGCGGGCCGCCGCTCGGCGGTTTCATCACGACTTATGCGTCGTGGCATTGGATCTTTTTGATCAATGTGCCTATCGGGCTCGTCGGTATCGTTCTCGCATCGCGCTTTATTCCGAACATCCGCGTCGAGCGCCCCGACCCGTTCGACTATGTCGGCTTTTTGCTGTCCGGCTGCGCCATTGCCGGATTGGCTTTCGGCCTTTCCGCCATGGGATTGGACTTTTTTCCGACAAGTATCGTGGCGTCGCTGTTGTGCGGCGGCGCGATTTCGGCAGTCGCTTACCTGATCCATGCCAGGCGCACGCCGGCGCCGATACTCGATCTCAACCTGTTCCGGTTTCCGACTTTTCGCGCCAGTATTTTTGGCGGGTTTTTGTTTCGGCTCGGCATCGGCGCGCTGCCGTTTCTACTGCCGCTACTCCTCCAGATCGGCTTTCATCTCACGCCGTTTCAATCGGGCCTCATTACCTTTACCACCGCGGTCGGTTCGATGTTCATGAAGGCCGCAGTCGCAAGCGTGCTGCGTCGCTTCGGCTACCGTAATGTGCTCCTCTACAATGCGCTGATCAGCAGCGCTTTTCTGGCGGCTTGCGCCAGCTTCGTGCAGGGCATGCCGTTCGCCGCCATGATTGCGATTCTGTTGTCGGGCGGCTTTTTCCGCTCGCTGCAATTCACGAGCATCAACACCATCGCCTATGCCGAGATCGAACCGGCGAAAATGAGCCGCGCCACGGCGATGGTCGCCGCAGCGCAACAGCTGTCATTATCAACGGGCGTCGCCGTCGGCGCGCGAGTGGTCGAGCTGACGCTGCGGCTGAAACATTCCACGACCATGGGCATCAACGATTTTCCGCCGGCCTTCCTGTTCGTTGGATTGTTATCGGCCAGCGCCGTTTTCATTTTCATGCGGCTGCCGCCCGACGCCGGCGCGGAGCTCGCGGGGCGAAAGGCGGATAAAGCGAATTAGGCCTCCTTGTCCATGTCGGGTTTGCATCCCATCACGGACTTAAGTCAGACATTGCACTAACTCTGCGAAGGGCCAAATTGAGACATTCTGATTGCCAATTCCAGTCTGGAGATGCTGAGTGAGCATGTCAGCAGCCCATCTTAAGAAAACTCATCATCTGCAAGGAGAAACCCATGGCTGAGCCGGCGCCCTGCCTGGCAGGTCCGCTCGGCGCTTTGATCCTCGCGCTCTGCGTCTACTTCGTAAGACGAGAATGCCGGTCACTTGCAATGGCCGCTGTGATTGCCAGAGAAAATCGTGATCTTCTCGTGTCATGGCACATCACTTGACGTTTCGCTCGTTTGTCTTATTCGCCAATCGGGATTTGCCCGGCGCCACCACGGTCCGACGTTTTCTTAAACACCAGAAGCAACGGGATGACGGCGAGCGTTGCGATCATCAACAGCTTGTAATCGTCGATGTAAGCGATGATTTGCGCCTGCTGCGTGATCATGGCGTCGAGCGCGGCGCTGCCAGCGGCGGTCAGGGGATTCCAGAATTGAGTGACCGCTGGGCTCTCGAACGCCCGGTTCACCGCCGTGACGTGCTGCGCGATGTCGGCGTGATTCGCTTGCGTATTACGGATCAACAGAGCGTTGACAACAGAGATGCCGACACTGGAGCCGATATTGCGCGACAAGTTGTAGAAGCCGGCGCCTTCGGTCCGCTGCCCGGGAGAAAGCGTAGCGAGTGTAACCGTGCTCAGCGGCACGAAGAGAAAGCCAAGGCCAATCCCCTGAACCACTCCGACTTCGACGATCGTCGACTGTGAGACGTCCGGCGTCCAGCCGGTCATCGCGTAGAACGCCCAGGCCGTAAGCCCGAGGCCAAAGCCGAGCAGCAGCCGCGTATCAATGCGCCCGATCAGCCTGCCGACGATCAGCATGGCTGCCATCGTGCCGATGCCCCGCGGGCCTAGGACGAGGCCGGCGGTGACGACCGGATAATTCATGAGGTTCTGCAGGTAAGGCGGCTGTAGCGCTAGCGAGGCGTAATAGGTGAGGCCGACGATCGCGACAAGAAGCGTGCCAGCCATGAAATTGCGGTCCCGGAACAGACCTGGCCTCACAAAAGGCTTGTCCGCAGTAAAGGTGTGGGCGAGGAATAGATAGAACGCCGAGGCGGCGATGATCGCCTCGATAATGATCTCGCCGGAGCCGAACCAATCGAGTTGCTCACCGCGGTCGAGCAGAACCTGCAGGGCACCGATGCCAAGGCTGAGCGTACCGAAACCGAACCAGTCCAGCTTCTCATTGGCGTTGCCCGCGGTGTTGGTTAGAAAGAGCCTCAGGCCGAAGAAGCACAGAATGCCGATCGGCAGGTTGATGTAAAAGACGTAGCGCCACGTGTAGTTCTCGGTCAGCCAACCGCCGAGGACCGGGCCGAGGATAGGACCGGCCATCACCGCGACGCCCCACATCGCCATCGCCGATCCCTGCCGCTCCGGGGGATTGATGTTGAGCAGCACGGATTGCGAGAGCGGAACGAGCGCCGCGCCAAATGCGCCTTGCAGAATGCGGAACAGCACGATCTGT
The DNA here is from genome assembly GCA_036264635.1 of Xanthobacteraceae bacterium. GTDB lineage: Bacteria > Pseudomonadota > Alphaproteobacteria > Rhizobiales > Xanthobacteraceae > BOG-931. The sequence goes on from DATAQN010000162.1 coordinate 8,894, forward strand.
GTAAGAGACTGCGACATGCCGC
>DATAQN010000171.1:0-1890 GCA_036264635.1 Xanthobacteraceae bacterium
TATGAGCCTGCCGCCGGAAAAGCTCGACTGGCGCATCGAACCCGCCAAGCTCGCCGGCTTGCGCATCGGCCTCCTGCTCGAAGCCGGCTGCGGCTATCCCACATCCGCGCCGACGCGCGCGGCGCTCGAAGGCGCGGCGCAAGACCTTGCGGCCGCCGGCGCCGTGGTCTTTCCGCTCGCACCGTTCCTGACGCAGGACGTGCTTGACGGCGTCGACCGCTTCTGGCGCATGCGCGCGCTTGCAGACTTTCGCGCAACGCCGCCGGAGCGGCGGCAGAAGATTCTTCCGTTCATCCGCGCCTGGGGCGAATCGGCCGCCGATTTCAGCGGTGAAACGGTCTTCCACGGCCTCAGCCAGATGCTGGTGATGCGCCAGGCAGCCGTGGCAGCAACGCAGCCCTATGACTTTGTGATTGCGCCGACCGCGCCCATCACCGCCTTTGCGGCGGAGCTCGCTTCGCCGAGCGACGATCCGCTCGATCCCTTTCCGCATATCGGCTTTACGGTCGCCTTCAACATGTCGGAGCAGCCTGCTGTTTCGATCAATTGCGGTTATAGCGACGAGGGTTTGCCGATCGGCATGCAGATCATCGGCCGCCGCTTCGACGATCTCGGCGTGCTCGCCGTCGCCTCGGCGTTCGAGGCAATGCGTGCTGGCGCGGCGCGGCCGTGGCCGGAGCCGCCAGCGCGCGCGTGGGGCTAACGACACGATCTCTTCACCGGGCGCTCGGCGGTGCCCGTCATCTGGTGTCCATTTGGCTGACGACGAACCTATCGGTTCGTACGGTATGGCGATGGGTCTTCGCGTGCGCGCCAACTTCACGATGGACACGCGTTGGTGAGCGGAACTGCGAATGAATTCTTTAGCTTGGAGATGCGTCACGTGCGTCACGCGTCACGAGGAAGGCGCAAGGACGTCGCCGAACGCGGAAAAAGTTGCAAGTTCGCACGAATGCGAAAGGAGTTCGCTAACGTCCCGACGGGCAAAGCGCCAACGAGCACCACAGCCATGCAGGCCTGTTGACGGCTATCTTTGTTCGGTATTCCGAAAATATATTCTGTAAATCGAAATCGTCATAAGTATGTTTAAGTTGTCAAGGGAGGTCAATCGCGCACTATGACGTGATCTGTATTCCAGACCCGCCGAAGCTGAAGATAATCGGCACTTGACCTCGTTTCGGTATAGCGCATACTAATTTCGAAATGTTGAAAGTTGCTGCACGCACACTGGACCTCTACGAGGCCTTCGCCCGCGCACGCGCTCCCCTTACGCTGTCGGAGCTGGCGCGCGAAATCGACGTTGCGCCGTCGAGCTGCTTCGAGCTTGTCGGGACACTGCGCGACAGGGGCTACTTGTACGGATTGGGGGAGCGGCGCGCGTTCTATCCGACGCGGCGGATGATGGACAACGTGATCGCCATCGCTGGGCATGAGCCGCACGTCAGCCACATCGCCCCCCGGCTGGAGCGGCTGCGCAACGAGACGCAGGAAACCGTCATTCTTGGCCGTCAGCACGGCGACGGCGTTGTCTACCTGACCATCGCAGAAGGACCCCAGACGGTGCGCTACACGGCCCGCGTCGGTGAATTCAAGCCTCTGCACTCCAGCGCCATCGGCAAGGTGATCCTGTCGGGAGCGAATGGCGACGAACGTCGCGCCTGGATCGAGCGGTTGCCGAGGCAGAAGATGACGGATGCCACCCTGTGCCACGCGGCGGCGCTGACAGCCGACATCGAGGCGGGTGTGCAGCGCGGTTACCAGATGACACGCGGCGAGAACGTCGCCGACGTCATGGCGCTGGCGATGCCGCTGCGCGTTGGCGGCGACCTGTTCGGCGTTTGTGTGGCCGGCCCGATGCACCGCATGAGCGTCGATCAGGCGGGCCACGTG
>DATAQN010000207.1:0-2736 GCA_036264635.1 Xanthobacteraceae bacterium
TGGCGCGCGCCGTGAAAAGGCGGCGCTTTCCAGTGGGTGCAAGCCCCACCCGGCAACCGCTCCAGCCGGAAGCAACCGGAGCAGTCATGGAGGTAACGAAGTGGCTGAAGCCTCTGGTTAGCGTGTCACGATATACGGTGAGCCGCCAGCGCTCTTGCGGGATCACAGAATGAGGGCGATATGCAGGACGTCTTATTCCCAGGACGCTCCCATGCCCACGCTTGCCCATGCTTTACTCACCGCGCTGAAGGACCACGGCGCCCACGAGATTTTCGGTATTCCCGGAGATTTCGTGCTGCCGCTGTTCAAGGTCATCGAAGAGAGCAGCATCATCCTGCCGAATTTCACGCTGAGCCATGAGCCGGCGGTCGGTTTTGCGGCGGATGCGTCGGTGCGCTATCATGGCGGCATTGGCGTCGCGGTCGTGACCTACGGCGCCGGCGCCTTCAATATCCTCAATTCGATCGCGGGAGCCTACGCCGAGCGTTCGCCGGTGGTGATGATCGCGGGCGCGCCAGGGGCGCGCGAGCGTACCAGTGGCTTCCTGTTGCATCACCAGGCGCGCACCATCGATACGCAGCTTGCCGTGTTCAAGGAAATCACCTGCGATCAGGCGGTGCTGGCCGATCCCGTAACCGCACCTGCGCAGATCGCGCGCGTGTTGCGCAGCGCGCGGGAAATGTCGCTGCCGGTCTATCTCGAATTTCCTCGTGACATGGTGGCAGCCGAGGTCGAGCCCGTCGTGGCGCTGCCGCCGCGGCATGCGGATGCGGGCGCTCTCGACGAATGCGCCGACGAGATCCTCAAGCGCATCGAAGCGGCCACCGCGCCGGTCGCGGTGGTCGACGTCGAAATCCGACGCTATGGCGTCGAGGACAAGATCGCTGCCTTGGCGCGCAAACTGAACCTGCCGCTGGTGACTACGTTCATGGGGCGCGGACCTCTCGAACATGCTCCCGATGTCGTCGCCGGCACCTATCTTGGCGCGGCCGGCGATCCCGCGATCACGCGGCTGGTCGAGCATGCCGACCTCGTGCTGATGCTTGGCGTCATCCTTTCAGACACCAATTTCGCGCTCTCCAACCGGGCCCCCGATCCACGACGCTCCATTCTGGCCTCAAGCCGCGAGGTGCAGATCGGTTATCATTGCTTCCGCGACATGCCGCTCGCCGACCTGATCGAAGGATTGCAGGCGCGCGCTAAGCCGAGCGCGCCGCGGCCGCATCAGCTGAGGCAGCGCACGGTCTATCCGCGCGGCCTGCCGGCCGATGACGCGCCGATCTCGCCGTCAGATGTCGCAACCGCGATCAACGACCTGTTCGATCGCCATGGCAAGATGCCGATAACATCGGATATCGGCGACTGCCTGTTCACCGCCATGGAGATCGACAACACAGCGCTCGCCGCGCCGGGCTACTATGCCGGCATGGGTTTTGGCGTGCCTGCTGGCATCGGCGTCGCGGCCACCGGACTGCGGCCGCTGATCTTGGTGGGCGATGGCGCCTTCCAGATGACTGGCTGGGAGCTCGGCAATTGCCGCCGCTATGGGCTCGATCCCATCGTCGTGCTGTTCAACAATAAGAGCTGGGAGATGCTGCGGGTGTTCCAGCCGGAATCGCACTTCAACGATCTCGACGACTGGCATTTTTCCGATATCGCGGCTCCGATCGGCGGCGTGGGCGAACGGGTTACCACGCGCCGGGAGCTCGCCGCTGCGCTCGATCGCGCCGTCAAGCGGCGCGGGCAGTTTTCGCTGGTCGAGGTGATGCTGCCGCGCGGCGCGATATCGGACACGCTGGCGCGCTTTGTCTCCGGCTTCAAATTCGTCCGCGAGCGCATGGCAAAGACCTAAGCGGACGCGACAACCGTACGCGGCTTCCCGCGGCGCGGAGGCGCCGGCCCTAGTCTATCTCGACGCTTGGAGCCCGAGAACGGCAAGTCTCTGATCGACGATCTGCAGGCCGAGCAATCGGGACAGATGCGTGACGACGCCGCGCAGAACGGCGAAGGTTACAAGATCACGCCCGTTCCGGCGGCTGCTCTCGCTGTCAACGCCCAGGACGGCGACATTGCATCGACCCAGGCGCGCCGCCGAGATAATCGAATGAGCTAGCTTACTTCCGAATCTGGCTGTGTGTACCGAAAACCTTATCCGAGTTGATGAGGTGACGGAATTGCCTAAGCTGGCGGAATGATCGGGCTGCTCTGTTTCGTTCTGGCCGTCCTGGCCTCGCCATTCAAGTCGAAATTGCGGCTTGAAGCCGAGAACGCGGTGCTTCGACATCAGTTGATTGTCTTGCGGCGGAGGTTGCATGGTCGCGTCCGGTTGACGAACCCTGACCGCTGGTTCTTTGTCCAGCTGTATCGCTGGTTTCCATCGATCCTGCCGGTTCTCACCATCATCCGGCCCGAGACGCTCATTCACTGGCACCGCTCTGGCTTTCGCTTATATGAGGCGCCGCGAGTCAAGAGGCTTTTCGCGATCAAACATTTCTTACTTCCTTCCTTCCCGTTTCAAGAGGCTCACGCGAGCGCAAGTCTGCATTGATGGCACGGACGGCCCCTTGCTTGGCCGCGATGAGCGGTCAACCCCCCGAGCCCGGAGGGTCGCGCCGGAAGGCGCGAGGGGTTGACGGCGAAAGCGCGTGCCAAGCCACAATGGTGCCGGGCCATTACGCCGCAAATGTAACTGCGTTTTGCGTTGCTGTTGATCCTCTTTCCCCGTTGAAGTTCCGA
>DATAQN010000036.1:0-6584 GCA_036264635.1 Xanthobacteraceae bacterium
AGCGAGGTACGGGGCCTTCGGTAATCGATGGCGAATTCCGCAGCACTGCCATGGTGCGCTTGGCTTTGCTCGCGCAACGCACGGCTCTGATCGATCAGCGGAAAAGTGTCCCCGTATACCATATTCTCACCCCACTCGCGCCCGCGAGGCGCCGCGACTGACCCGCTCGATCTGGTTGAGCCGCCTGGGCGGCGCTGCGGCAATAGTAGGGAAACAAGGCGACTGCTGACCAGCCGCCCTTGCTTAAACCTTGTCGACGAAGAGCCCGATTCCAAAGGACGACTCAGCGTCAGCAATGGGATTGTGCGAAGACTCTTGTCTGATTGCGAAGGAAAGCTGCCTAGTCCCCCCGACAGTTGATCATAGCCCGCGAGGTTCTCTCTTGTCTACGAGGTCGACGCGGCGATCGCCTCAAGATGGTGGTCCGAAAGCTGAAGGCTGCAATCTATGAATGCGTACTTGCGCACAGTCTTTGCAACGCAGTCACTTCAACCGGTCCTTGCGGGACACCATTCCGCCGGCGCCGGCCTAAGCCCTAGCTGTTGCAGTTCTCCGTTGGGGCACTCAACGCCACAAAGCTCAATGACAGCGTCCAAACCTCGTTGTACTTCCCGAGCCGTAGGCGCCGTTTGGCGATTGCATACCGGTGGCCGGCGCCGCGCCCACGCCGACATAGCCCGCTACCGTTTCGCGGCTGCGAACTCGTTCCAAGCTTCCATGAGCTTGCGCCGCGCTTGGAAAAAGTCACTGCGCAAATAGGCTTGCGTGGTCGCGTTGCCCTTGTCGTTGCCTTGCCTCTTGTCATTACCCTTGGCGTGCGCAAGTGCGGCCTCGATCACGGACGGAGGATACAGGCGACCGTCGTCTTGTTCCTCTGCCCATGTGGAGAAGCTAGAGCGGAAACCGTGCAGCGTGAACGGCGCAAGGCCGTGCCACTCTTTATCGAGCGCCTTGTTGCCAAGAATGCCGCCCGTGCGCGACGACGGGAAAACGAAAGCGTCGGGCGCGCCTGGCTCGCCAAGGCAGGCCATCATTGCATCCGTGAGCGGCACGGAATGCGGCGGCGAGACCTTGCCGCCGGGCTTCTTCATGCGCTCGCCCGGTATGGTCCAAACGCGATTGGCAAGATCGAACTCGCCCCAGCGTGCGCCAAGAGCTTCCTTCCGACGCACGGCGGTCAAGATGGCGAACTTGCCGGCGCGGTCCTCAGTGCTGTCGCCAAGGGCGGCAACGAATGCCGGCACGTCCTGCCACGGCATAGCTTCACGATGCTTCACGTCGGCGCGCTTGCGCGAAAGCAACTCCGGCAAGGGTCCATCATTCCAACGTGCGGGATTCGGATGAACGTTCTTCGCGGCGAGGATGCCCGCCATGAGCCGACGCAGGCGCGAGCCGCGATTGTTGCCGGGTCCATTCCATATCGGGCGTAAAACATCGGCGACGTGCTCGGCAGTGATCGCCGTCACTGGCATCGCAGCGAAGTCAGCCGGGACATACTTGCGGACCAGTGCCTTGTTATCCGCGCGGGTACGCGGCGACCATTCATCCGCGTGATTGTCGAGATACGCGGCGGCAGCCACACCGAACGCCTCACCCTTGGCCCGACGCGGAATGACGGCAATGCCGCGCCGCTTGTCGGCCATGAAGGCCTCGCGCGCTCGCCGCGCCGCCGCTGGCGTCACTGCGTTCTCACCGCTCGCGGGTCCTAGCCCGTGACTGCGGATCGCGCTGCCGTCGCGGTAGCGCAACTCCCAAAAGCCCTTGCCATTACGCACGAGCAAATAAAGACTATGCCCGTCAGCGATCCGCCGATTGTGCCCGCTGATGGCGGCTTTGACTTCTTCGGGTCTAAGCGACATAAGGCCGGCTCCAATCCCCCACACCGTCCCACACAATATGCCGTCCCTGCCTGTCCCGCACAAGCCCGGAACTGATACGTAGTAAACGATTGGAAAAGCGCTAATAATATGGATCTTGTCCCGCTCTGGCCCGTTCTGTCCCACACCGCAATTAACTAGAGGAGCGTCTCGTCGCTTTGCTCCTCGCAATGACGTGTGAGGTATGGCGCCTACTGGCTCGCCCACACGATCCGCGCGATCCACATGACATCCGTGATCGCGATCGTGCGGTCGGGATGGGTGATATTGAGCGATTTGAGCTCAACCGCCTTGGCTGTCTTGCGCTGCAGCTCTTTGGCCATCACTTCGCCGCTCCGGGTGCGCACCACGACGCGGTCGCCGCGGCGGATCGGAGCCGCCGGCGAGACGACGATGATGTCACCGTCGCGGTAAGCCGGCTCCATCGACTGGCCGGAGATTTCGAGCGCATAGGCGTGCTCGTCATTGACGGCCGGAAAGGCAAACTCGTCCCAGCCGGTACCGGCCGGGAAGCCGCCATCGTCGAAGTAGCCGCCAGCGCCCGCTTCGGCGAAGCCCAACAGCGGCACCGGTTTCACCGCGCTGCCGGTGCTCGATGGCTCGATCAAGGTGACGAAGGCGTCGAATGGCGTGCCGGTCGCGGCCAGCGCCTTGGCGATCGATTCGGTCGAGGGCCACCGCGCGCGGCCCTGCGGTGTGATGCGCTTTGATTTGTTAAAAGTGGTCGGATCGAGACCGGCGCGCTTGGCCAGCCCTGAAGCCGAAAGACCAGCGCGCGCAGCAAGGCGATCGATGGCCGACCAGACCTGCGCGTGCGTCAGCATCGAGATCCCAAACCCCAGCACGATCCCGAAGAAGGATTGGCCCCCGCCCTTCGGAACACCATCGTGCCCAATAAAAAATAGAACCGGATTTTGACAGTACCAAAACCGATCCTGCCCCTGACGAGAGGATCATAGGAATTATTGCCTTAAGGCTCAAGTCCTACCGCGTGCCCGGCGGCCAGCGAGGCAACCCGCAACCACGCCCCTATGTGCATAGCCTGCCCGCCAGACTTCATCTTGAACCGGCCAAGGGCCGCCGATAGGGTCGCCCCGAAAAATGTGAGGCCAAAATACTAGGCCTTTGGCGGCTTTGGACGTGACGACCATTTACAAAATTTGCGAGCGGGCGGCGTGGCAGGAGGCTGAAAGCGCCGGATTCTATGGCGGATCGGCGGTCGATGGGCGCGATGGCTTCATCCATTTTTCGACCGCGGGCCAGGTCGGCGAAACCGCGGCGAAGCATTTTGCCGGGCAGACTGACCTGATGTTGATCGCGGTCGACGGCAGCGCCTTGGGTGCGGCGCTGAAGTGGGAGCCTTCCCGCGGCGGCGCCCTGTTTCCGCATCTCTATGGCGTGCTGCCGGTTGCCGCGGTTCGCTGGGCGCGGCCGCTGCCCAATGAGGTCGGCGGTCAGCGCGAAATCGCGGAGCTTGAGCCGTGATCGGCTTTCTCAACCGCCTGACGCGACCATTTCTGAACGCGCTCGAGCCGGAAGATGCGCATCGGCTTGCGGTCAACCTGCTGAAACGTGCGCCGCTGCCTCCAGCGCGGCCGGACGATCCGCGGCTCGCCATGCGCGTCTTCGGGCTCAACTTCCCCAATCCCATCGGCATTGCGCCGGGCTTCGACAAGGATGCCGAAGTGCCGGACGCGCTGCTGCGGCTGGGTTTCGGCTATGTCGAGGTCGGGACCATCACGCCGCGGCCGCAACCCGGCAATCCGAAGCCTCGGCTGTTTCGGCTTGATGCCGATCATGGCGTCATCAACCGGCTCGGCTTCAATTCGCAAGGCGCGGACGCGGCGCTGAAGCGGCTTGCCGCACGCGCCGCCAATGCCGGCGGGGTGGTCGGCATCAATGTCGGGGCCAATAAGGATTCGCCCGACCGTGTCGCCGACTATGTCGAGCTGATCGAGCGCTTCGCCGCGGTCGCGAGCTATGTCACGGTCAACATTTCTTCGCCCAATACGCCCGGCCTGCGCAACATGCAGCAGGCCGCCGTGCTCGACGACCTCCTGGCGCGGGTGATCGACGCCCGCGAGCGCGTCGCGCCCAATGCCGGGCCGACGCCGGTGCTTCTGAAGATCGCGCCGGATCTGTCGCTGCCCGATCTCGACGACATTGTCGGCATCGCGCGCTCGCGCCGCGTCGACGGCATGATCGTCGGCAACACGACACTGTCGCGGCCGCCGCATCTGCGCGATATAAAGATCGCGAAGGAGGCGGGCGGCTTGTCGGGCCGTCCACTCTTGCAGCTGTCCAATCGCATGCTCGCCGAAACTTACGTCCGTGTCGAAGGCGTGTTCCCGCTGGTCGGCGCCGGCGGCATCGATACGGGCGAGGCGGCTTTATCGAAAATTCGCGCCGGCGCGAGCCTCATTCAGCTTTATTCCGGGCTGGTCTTCGCTGGCCTCGGTCTCGTCACCGACATCAAGCGCGCCCTCGTCGACGCGCTTGATCGCGACCGCGCGGCCAGCCTTTCTGATTATGTCGGAGCTGATGCGGCCTCGGTCACCGCCGAAGCCTGGCCGCAATGATAGTCGTCGTGCTATCGCGACACGCCGGCCAAGAGGGCCGCCAATCGATCATCCAGACTATGCGCTACCTCATCGATCTTCGGATCGTGAAATTGCGCAAAGAGTGTTGAGGGTTTGTCGTACTCGAACGTAGTTCCGTTTTCGTCCTCATAGACCGCGACGCGTAGCGGCGCATACAGACCGGCACCGAAGTTTTGACGGGTCATCACAACTGCCGACAGAACGTTTCCGACATAATAGACGTTGCCATTTCGACGACCACCGTTGAGAACCAGCCAATCGCCGTGCGCGGCCACATAGTGGATAGCAAGCCCGTCTTTGCCGGCGACCTTCTCCAGAGCAGCTCTAAGCTCGTCGACTTTGTTTTCGCTGAGTAGTGAGCGGATGTTGCCGTCCAGCCGGCCAAGCCGGCTTTCCAGCGCAGCTTTGACCTCGGGGTATGGTTTTTTCGTCCTCATAACAACATGCTCGACGGGGATGATTGACGTCGAGATGTTCGGCTCAGTCATAGGCTGGGCCCCGATCGGGCCGGCTTGAAATAATGTCGCGACGGCGGCGGCAGCAAACATAGAGGCAAGTCGTGCACACGTCATTATGCTCTCCTACTGGTCTTTTGGCCGGGCCTGTCATTCCTCAAGCACACTCCCAGAAGGTGACCACGACCTCTGGCCCACAGCAGAGAAATTGGTGGGGCGACCGTCGAGACGCTCCATCCTGCGGCCCTCCCTCGATTTGAGAACTTCCGCATTGAGCGGGGTCGTAAAAACGTTGTCGACGAGGCAATACTCCGCGGCGAGCCTGCCGACCGGAGCCATCGCTGCGGTATCAACTCGGCCATTCTCCAAATAGAGGTCGTCGCGAATGTGGATGCGCACGACCCGCCCCCAGATGACGTGGTCGTTGTACTCTCCTACGGTAAAGAACCGTTCGAGCTTGCACTCCATCGAGACGGGAGAGCGCGCAACACGCGGCGGTTTGACGATCAGGCTGGGCGCCTTTTCGAGGCCGACAGCTTCGAACTCGTCGATCTCGGGCGGATACTCGATAGCGGTCTTGTGCATGGCGGCAGCAAGAGGCAGCGTTACCAGGTTCGTGACGAACTCGCCCGTGTCGCGAATATTGACGAAGGTGTCCTTCAGCGAAACGCCGTCGGAGCGATGCTGCATCGTCAATGAGACGACGGGGGGCTTGCGTCCTACGGCAGTGAAGAAAGAGATGGGCGCGAGGTTCGCCACACCGTCCAGCGACAGGCTGCTGACCCAGCCTATTGCCCGCGGGACTATCGTCGCGATGAGCAGCTTGTAGATATGTTCAACGTCTAGTTCGTCTACATCGATGATCATCTGATCATCCTGTTATTCAGGTGCAACTGCTCCAACATGAGCGTGATCCGACGGGCCTGATGATCAAACTGACGGACCGAGGCTTTGCGCCAGTCGAGAAAGTTACAGTCTGGATCTGACAAAATGCGGTTCGATTGCAGCTCGCGGGGGATGCGTTTCAAACGTAACCGGACAGGTTTTCCCCTCCGCCACCTGTGACGCTTCAAGCCGCACCGCTCGCGAGCAGAGGCTCGTAGTCTGGTCGCTTCAGCATGGTGTGAAGACGCCGTCGGACACTAATATTGCCTCCACCGAAGATCGGAAGCGCGAGCGCGTCCTGCATAAGATGTCCCAGCGGGGCTTCATGGTCATAGCTGTCGACACCTACGACACGCATCAGATCGGTGATCACACGAACTGCCGTCTCCGAGCCGTAGATCTTGGCCTGTATTGCAAGCTCGTCGGCGGCGGGAGACTGCGTGTCGACAGCGTGGCACGCGCGCCAGCTCAGATACCGCGTTGCTTCGATCGTCGTCTTCGCGTCGGCCAACGCATATCCCACCGCCTGATGCTCGATGATCGGATGAGCGCCGCCGCGCCGTTCGGTCCGGGCGAAGTGCAGGGCGAAGTCGAACGCCGCCCGCATCAACGCCACGCCGAAAATACCGACCAGCGCCGCGGTGCCGGTAAAGCTGGCGGCCGTCAGGGCGAGGCCGCCGCCTTCCTCCCCGAGAAGATTGTGCCGCGGCGCAGAAACGTTCTCGAAACCGAATTGCGGCGTGAGATGCGCGCGGTGACCCACGGAC
>DATAQN010000192.1:0-2390 GCA_036264635.1 Xanthobacteraceae bacterium
CATGCCATTTTTGACCGGCACCGGCTCGATCCAAAGGTCTTCGGAGAGCCCCATATCCTCGATCCACAGCCCGTTGGGGATCGAGGCGAGGAGCTGCACATTCAGCTCGGGGAAGAGATGCGGCGCCATCGTCATGCCCCAGGTATCGGCGACGGTCGCGATCTTGCGCAATTCGGTGAAGCCGCCGCGCATCGGATCGGGCTGCAGGATCGGCAGGCGCGGATTCTCGAAGAACGGCTTGAGATCGAAACGGGTGAAATGCGTCTCACCGCCGACAATGCGCAGGTCGAGCGCTTCCGCGATGCGCAGATAGCCGGCGAAGTCGTCCGGCATCACCGGCTCTTCCAGCCAATACACGTCGTAGTCTTCAAATTTGCGACCCATCAGGATCGCGACATCGGCGGTCCAGCCCATATTGACGTCGATCATGATGTCGATGTCGGGGCCGACCGCTTCGCGCATGCGTTTGACATTATCGAGGTCGGTTGCGAGATCGGCTGTGTGTGCGACCTGCATCTTGATCGCCTTGTAGCCGCGCTCTTTGTAGTGCAGCGCCTTCGCAATCATGCCGTCGCCGCCCGCGCCGCGGAAACAGCCGGAGCCGTAGACCGGCAACTCTTTGCGATAATGGCCCCACAGCCGGTGCAGCGGCAGTTTCGCCGCTTTGCCGAGCGCGTCCCACAACGCGATGTCGAGCGCCGACATCGCCATGCAGGCAATGCCGCCGCGGCCATAGGTGATGGTCGCGCGCCACAGATCCTGCCAGATCGCTTCGATCGCGCCGGCGTCTTTGCCGATGACACGCGGGATAATGCACTCGTCGAGACAGGCGAGGATCGATTTGATGCCCGGCCGAAACAGCAGCAGATAGCCCATGCCGGCAATGCCGTCCTTGGTCTCGACATCGAGCACCAGGATGTTGCGGCTATCGCCGAAAGCATGACCCTTCAGCCACGGCGTATCTGGCCACGGCATGCGCAACAGGGTGGTGCGGACGGATTTGATCGTCATGTCGGTCATGGACGTTCCTCTTGGGCGCTTCCTCGTCGACGCTTTCTGGCGCGCCAAAACTCCGCTGCGTATTCATGAAACAGCAGTCGCAATTAAAGCCTGTGGCCGACAAAATGTCATGTCGGTCCGGCGTGCCGGAGAGGCGACAAGAATAGGTCTGCGGTGTGGAGCAAAAGCAGAATGATGCGCGAGCCTACGCGAAAGCCGGCATCGGAATGCGCACCGGATTGACCGGCTGGAATTGCGCGAGCTGCGCCAGCGCGGGCATGTCGGCGAAGAAGACGCGATGGTCGTCGATGTCGACCATGCCGTCGGCGCGCAATTGCCCAAGCGTGCGATTGAGATGCGGCACGCTGAGGCCTAGCGCGTCGCTCATCATTTCCTGGGTGAACGGCAGCTCGCAGCTCTCATCGTCGGCGCGCCCGACCACGGACAGGCGCGAATGAATCTCAAGGAGAAAATGCGCGAGCCGCTCTGTCGGCGTGCGCCGCCCAATGCTGATAATGCGTTCCGCGTACACAGCCGCCTCCTGCGCGGCGAGCCAGCTCAAGACCAGCGCGAATTTCGGTCCGCGGCAGCACAGATTGACGAAAGCATCGAGCGTGCAAACCCGCAGTGTCATGTCGGTGACCGCTATGACCGAATGCGCCGCACGGTCGAGAAAACTGCCGGGTAGCCCGATCATGTCGCCGGGCAGCAGAAAGCTGACGATCTGGCGCTTGCCGTTGCGCATCAGCTTGTAGCGCACGGCAAAGCCGTCCTTGATGAAGCCGAGCTTGCCGAAAGCGTAGCCGTCGAGCACGATCTCGCGCCGTTTTTTGACCGGCTGCTCCCATTCGATCAGAGCAAACAGCGCGTCGAGATCGGACCGCGTCAGATCGACAAAGCTGAGAAGCCTTGCGATGAACGCCTCCGCGTGCCAGCCTTTTGGCGCGACCGCAGCCGGCCGGTTTCTGTCGGCAATCCGTAGCGGGAGCTCGTTCATTTTTATAATCTGGATCAATACGCACGATTAAAGCTACCCCTACTAAAGGCGGTCAAACTCCGCCCTATAACAAACCAACCCCCAGGGAGGTCGATGTGACTAAAGGAAAAAAGCCCGTGAAATCGGGCCTGTCGCGGCGCCGGCTCCTGCGGCAAGCCGTCGCAACAAGTGCCGGTCTTGCTGCACTCTCGGCCGGCACAGGCAGCCGGTTCGAAATCATCCGCTCCGCCTTCGCCGAGAACGCGCCGATTGGAACTTGGCCCGACGGTTCGTCCGGCAGCACGGTTAATATCGGCGCTGCGGTGCCGCGCACCGGCACTTACGCCGTCCAGGGCGAAGACGAGCTCAAGGGCTGGCAGCTCGCGGTCGAGCACATCAATTCAGGCGATCCGCT
>DATAQN010000026.1:0-16207 GCA_036264635.1 Xanthobacteraceae bacterium
ATGATTTTTTCCTTCGATCTTCTGATCAATGCCATTGTCTCCGGCATCCTCATCGGTGGGTTCTATGCCGCGGTGACATCGGGCGTATCGTTGTCGTTCGGCATTCTCGACATCGTCAATATCGCCCACCCTGCCTTCATCATTCTCGGCTCCTATGTCGCCTATATCGCCAATGCGACCTTCGGTATCGATCCGATCATCGCCGCGATCATCGCCATCCCCCTCTTCTACGTCCTCGGCGCCATCATCTATCAGATCTATTACGTCTCATTCGAGAAGCGCGGCCAGGAATCGCTGCGCGGCCTTGCCTTCTTTTTCGGGCTTCTGTTCATCACTGAGGTGACGCTGGTGCTGTATTTCGGCGTCGACTACCGCTATGTCGAGGCGCGCTATATCGGACCAAGCCTGCATTTCGGCATGATCGATTTGCCGCTGCGCATCCTTGTGCCGTGCCTGGTTTCGCTGCTTCTCATCACTGTGCTGCAGCTGATCCTCACCCGCACCTTCATCGGCCGGGCCATCATGGCGGTGGCGCAAGATCAGCTGGCGCTGCGGCTCATGGCGGTCGATCCCGTGCGCATCAAGCGCATCGCCTTCGGCATTTCGATCGCGACCGCGTCCCTGGCCGGCGCTTTTCTCATCATCATCCAGCCGGTCGAGCCTTCGGTCGGTCGCGAATATATCGGCCGGATTTTCGCGATCTGCGTTCTTGGCGGCATGGGCAGCCTGCCGGGAACGGTGATCGCGGCGATGCTGCTCGGCATCGTCGAAAGCCTCACGGCGACGTTCTACGGCCCGTCCTGGGCGCCGGCGGTGTCGTTCGGATTTTTGCTGCTGACGCTGGCGGTCCGTCCCGCCGGCCTGTTGGGACGCTGAACCGTGCGCACGCCCCTCTTCCTCCTCATCTGGCTCGTTATTGCCGCGCTCGTCTTCGGCGCCGCCGTCGCCTCCGGCAACGACTACGTCTTCTTCGCCGGCTATGTGGTTATGCAATATGTCGTGCTGTCGACGGCCTGGAACATTCTCGGCGGCTATTGCGGCTATGTGAATTTCGGCTCGGCGGCATTCTTCGCACTTGGCGCCTATTCGACAGTCGCCATCTACAAAGTCATCACCGAGAATGAATTCTACCGGCTGCCGATGCCGGTCTTGATGCTGATAGGCGGCGTGATCTCGGGCGTGGTCGGGCTCGGCATGGGCTACCTGACACTGCGGCTGCGCGGCGCGTTCTTCGCCATTGCGACGCTGGCGCTCGCCGTCGTGTTGCAGACGCTGATCGTCAATTGGGATTTCGTCGGCGGCTCGCGCGGCGCCTATATTATCCGCCCCGAGGAGATCGCACCTTTCGGCCCCTATGTCAGATATCTGTTCCTGCTGATGCTGCTCCTGGCGGTGGCGGCGATCACCATCGCGCGGCTGATCGAACGGTCCCGCCTCGGCTACGGCTTCGCCACCATCCGCGACGACGAGCTGGCGGCCGAAGCATCCGGCGTGCCGACGTTGAAGTTAAAGCTCATTGCGACGACGATTTCCGGCGCGCTGATGGGAATGGCCGGCGCCCCGTTCCCCTATTACATCGGCTATCTGCAGCCCGCTTCGGCCTTCGGCCTGGATTATGCCGTCAATTCCATCGCCATGCCGCTGATCGGCGGCACGACGAGTTGGGTCGGCCCGCTGGTCGGCGCCATCGTGCTCGGTACGCTGCAGCAAGTCGCCACCGTCACCATCTCGTCGGCGGTCAATCTGCTGATCGTCGGCTGCCTTCTGGTCGGCTTTGTCATTATTGCGCCGAACGGGATTGTCGGTTTGGTTCACACCTATCTGCAGCGCAAGCCCGAAGATGAATTCGTCGGCCGCCGCCATGTCGAGCTGGAATCGCCCGAGACCGTGCCATGAGACGCGCGACATGAGACTTGCGGCATGAGATTTGCGGCATGAGACGATCGGCAGGGACAGCGAGATGAGCGCGATCCTCGAAATCGACAATCTCAGCAAAAGGTTCGGCGGCTTCGTGGCGCTGGACAAGATCTCGCTGTCGATTCCTGCGGGCGAGCGTCTCGGGTTGATCGGGCCGAACGGGTCGGGCAAATCGACGCTGGTCAATTGCATCTGCGGCACGCTGCACAACGAGCAAGGCACCGTGCAGTTCGACGGCCGCAAGATCGACGGCCTCGAGGCGCATCAGCGTACCCATCTGGGGCTGGCGCGCAGCTTTCAGCTGCCGCGGCCTTTCGTCAGCATGAACCTCGCCGACAATGTCCGCATTCCCCTGCTCTACACCGTTACAGCGCGCGGCGTTCATCTGTCGCAGAGTTCGATCCATGAACGCTGCATAATGCTGCTGCGCGAGGTCGGCCTCGAGGCCAAGGCGCGACACAAGCCGCGCGACCTGACGCAGGTCGAAATGCGCAAGCTCGAGCTCGCCCGTGCCATGGCGGCGCAACCCAAGCTTCTCATCGCCGATGAGGCGATGGCGGGGCTGACGCATTCTGAGGTCGAGGACATTTTGGCGCTGCTCGTGCGGCTGAACGAACAGGGTGTCACCATCATCCTGATCGAGCACATCATGAGCGCGGTGATGAGCTTTTCCCGCCGCCTCGTCGTCCTGGTCTCGGGCAAGAAGATCGCCGACGGCAAGCCCGACGATGTGATGCGCGACCCCGAAGTGGAGCGAGCCTATCTTGGCCAATAGCCTCACGATATCCGGCATTCACGCCGCCTACGGAGCGGTGCGCGTGATCGATGACGTTTCGCTCAAGGTCCACGGCGGCGAGACGGTGGCGCTGCTCGGCACCAACGGCAACGGCAAATCCACGCTCATGAAATGCATCATGGGTATCGTGCGGCCGCACCAGGGCTCGATCGTCGCCGAAATCGAGGGCACCAATCACGATCTCGTCGGCCGAACCACCGAGGAGATCGTCGATCTCGGCATCGCGCTGGTGCCCGAGGGCCGCCGGTTGTTTCCGCTGCTCAGCGTCGAGGAGAATCTCCTGCTCGGCGCGTTCCGGAAGACCGCACGTCGTGAGCTTCATAGCAACCTCGCCGTCTGCTATGAGACTTTCCCGCGTCTTGCCGAACGCAGAAAGCAGCTCGCCGGCAGCATGTCGGGCGGCGAGCAGCAGATGCTGGCACTTGGCCGTGCACTGATGCTGGCGCCAAAGATACTGCTGGTCGACGAGCCTTCGGTGGGCCTCGCGCCAATCCTGGTCAGCCGCACCATCGACGCCATCAACGAGATGAAACAGCGCTACTCTCTCACCGTTCTCATGGCGGAGCAGAATTTCAATCAGGCGATCCGCATCGCCGATCGCGGCTATGTCATCGTTCACGGCAAGATCGCCTTCGAGGGCCGCTCGGCGGACGAACTAAACAACAACGACCTGATCAAGAAATTTTATCTCGGGCTGTGAGCGAGCTTGGCCTATACTTTCAGGCTAAACACGACGAGCGACGGAACGGCCTTTAGAATCCTCCTATGGAACTTCATCCACCAAACAAAGTTTTTTAGCAAAGCCCAATACGGATCATCCTTCGATTCCCGCAGACCTCTCCAGAATGGTTCGTTCTCCCAACATATTATTGCGTAGTACCCGAACATATAGTTCGCTACGCGAGCCTTCAGGGCGCCTGATTTCATCGTCATCGCAATGTCTTCCAAAAAGGCGGCGAATTCTGACCGCTCATCTACGGTTACGGCAGAAGTGAACGTCCTGCCCAGCTTCTCTTTCGCCTCTTCGGACGAAGA
The DNA here is from genome assembly GCA_036264635.1 of Xanthobacteraceae bacterium. Lineage (GTDB taxonomy): Bacteria > Pseudomonadota > Alphaproteobacteria > Rhizobiales > Xanthobacteraceae > BOG-931. The sequence continues at coordinate 3,749 of DATAQN010000026.1, forward strand.
GGCCTCGTATTTTTCCAGAAACGCAAATATCGGGCTGAAATTCTCATTTGTTCTGAATTCATCGCGAAGTTTGTTGTAGAGCTCCAACCGCTTTCGACGATTGTCGCGAATGTACTCGATCAGAAATTTAACCGCCCCTAAGGCTCCCCCGATGAGAGCGATGAGCGTGATGCCGTCGAAGAATTTATTGCTTTCCTGAAAGGCTTGAGGCACCCAAGCTGGCCAGTTCATGATCGGCCCCCATCAATCGTCTTACGACCCCGCCATTATACAACTCCCACGGGCATGAGTGAACGGAGAGAAAAGCAAATACTGTGGTGATTTAGAGCGCGTCCGACTGCTCAAATCTTAGCGAACGATTGTTCGCGCATCTTCGTCATCTCCGTCCTCGGCGAAGGGACCCTCCGCCACTGCCGAATTGCCAATGCCGCCGCGCTTGCTATGTGAAGCGCATGCTGGACGCGAAAGTCGGTTTCATCGGTGCGGTCTTTGTGCTGGCAGGCATTGTCAAAGGCGTAACCGGGCTTGGTCTGCCGACCGTCTCGATGGGACTGCTCGCCGTCGTCATGACGCCGTTGCAGGCGGCGGCGCTTGTCGTGCTGCCGACCTTTCTCACCAATATCTGGCAACTGGTCGCCGGCCCATCCTTGCGGCCCATCGTTCTTCGGCTCTGGCCGATGATGATTACCCTGTGTCTCGGAACTTGGGCCGGGGCAGGCCTGATGACCGGATCGCATTCCCGTTACGGAAATCTGTTCCTCGGCGTGACGCTGCTCATTTATGCGCTCATGTCTCTGGCCTCACTGCACATCAAGGTGGAGAGGGCGCACGAACGGTGGCTTGCACCGACCATCGGCGCCCTCACCGGCGTTGTCACCGCGGCCACAGGCGTGTTCATGATTCCGTCGGTCCCCTATCTGCAGGCGCTCGGATTCGAGAAGGAAGACTTCGTCCAGGCGCTCGGCTTGATGTTTACGGTCGCGACCATTGCGCTGACGGTCAATCTTGCACTCGCGGGCGCATTCAAGATCAACCTCGCGGGTCCGACATTGGGCGTGCTCGCGATGGCTGCCTTAGGCATGTGGGTCGGACAAGAGCTGCGGTTACGCTTATCGCCGCAGACGTTTCGACGCTGGTTTTTGATCGGGCTCACCGTACTTGGGGCCTATCTGATCGTGGAGGCGCTCATCTGAGCGCAACCGGCGCGCCCCTCACCGCACCGGAAAATTGAAATAAGTGTCAGGGAATGGCTCAGGCGTCAGCGTGTAGTGCCACCACTCCTTCTCATAATTGCGGAAGCCGTGCCGGCGCATGGCCGCGACCAGTAACATGCGGTTGGCGTGCTGCTCAGGAGTGACGCTCGGATCAGCGGTCCACGATCGCGGGCTGAAAAAATCGAAATGCGTGCCCATGTCGAGCTCGGTCCCGTCGGCATGCGCAAGTGTCATATCGATTGTCGAGCCGCGCGAATGTCCGGAATGCGAGGCGATATAGCCGTCACGAAACAACGTGCGCTTGTCGACATTGGGATAAAACTCCGCGCGCGCCGCCTGATCGTTGATATCGCGCGCCCAGCGGACAAAATTTTCCACGGCGCGGGTCGGCCGGTAGCAGTCGAAGGCCTTGATGACGAGGCTGCGCGGCGCGAGGTCACGCGCCACGGCGGCGAGCGCTTCCGCGGCCTCCCGGGTCAACAAGCAGCGCCGCGCCTCGTAGCCATCGATCGGCCGCGCGGTGAAATTATGCGCAGTCGCATAGCGCATCTCGGGGATCAGCCCGGGCACGATCGTTGCCGCATCGACGAAAGCCGCAGGACGTGTTTGCACAATGTCCGGTGAAGCGGCTTGTTGTGCGATCGCCGCCGAGCCACCCAAAGCCTGGTTGCTCAAGACGGCAACGACCGCTACGGATCGCGCAAAGAAACCCGATTTCAGCATCTCTTTATTGGCAGGCCGACACCCACCGCCCCTCGAGCATGTCCAGCGTGTCCATCACCTGATCGCCAATGGTAGCATGGGTGTGCACCGTCGCGGTGTAGTGCTGTGCGCTGTCGAAATTGAACGCGCCGGTCAATTCCACATTGAGCTGGCCCTTGCAGACCAGATGCCAATCGAGCCGTCCGCCATCGAGCTTGCGCTCGATGGGCGCGCATTCCGAATTGACCATGCGGGGTACGGGCGAGAACGTGGTGGCAAGGTCTTTGGTCTCGTCCCCGGATAGGCATTTCATCGATTCGTGCGGCGCGCTGACCATGCCTTCAGCTTTGGTCTGAGCCGTGACCTTCCACAGGCCGGGTTCGATACCGTCGGCCACGGCGGCAGAAGCCGAAAGTGCGATTAGCCCCAAAATCCCAAGAACCGCGGCGACACCAACGCGAACGGGCGCGAAACTCATTCGACATCATCCTTTCGGCGCCAAATGAGGCGCGCCGTTAACCGGCCGGTAACCATACACCCGGCACATTTTGCCCAGGAAGCGTAACAGGAAGCGCAGCCGGAAATGCAACAGGAAGCGTAACAGGACGCGTAGCAGGAGGCGTAGCACTCTGGCGTAGCCGATCGGCTTGGCCCTTTCCATCTCGCTCTTCGGAGCAAGCCTTGGACGCAGGCGTAGCTCCACTTCCCCATGCGAGCGGCATTTCCGCCGCATCCCGCAGCTTTGGATCACGCGACCGCAGACGGAGCGGATCGACCGGTATGAGTGAAGTAACTTCGGCCGAGAACGGAGATAGCGCGCTGTCGCGCCTTGCCGACATCGGCACGATGCTGCGGCGTGGCGATATCGGGCTTGCGGTCGGCATCATGACGATCCTCGTGATCCTCATTTTGCCGCTGCCGCCGATCCTGCTCGACTTCGCGCTGGCGATCTCGATCACGTTCTCCGTCCTGATCCTGATGACGTCGCTGTTCATCCAGACGCCGCTCGAATTCTCGGCATTTCCGACCGTGCTCCTGATCTCGACCATGCTGCGGCTGTCGCTGAATCTGGCCTCGACGCGGCTGATCCTGGCGCACGGCCACGAAGGCACCGCCGCCGCCGGCCACGTCATCGAGGCGTTCGGCAATTTCGTGATGAGCGGCAACTTCGTGATCGGCATCATCGTGTTCACAATCCTGGTGATCGTGAATTTCGTGGTCATCACCAAAGGCTCCGGCCGCATCGCCGAAGTCGCCGCCCGCTTCCACTTGGACGGCATGCCCGGCAAACAGATGGCGATCGACGCCGACCTCAATGCCGGCCTGATCGACGACAAGGAGGCGCGGCGGCGGCGCAAAAATCTCGAAGACGAATCCGGCTTCTTCGGCGCCATGGACGGCGCCTCCAAGTTCGTCCGCGGCGATGCCATCGCCGGCCTTCTTGTCGTCATGATCAATATCATCGGCGGCATGATCATCGGCATCGTGCAGGAAGGTCTGAGCTTTGGCGAGGCGGGCCGCACCTACACCCTCCTCACAGTCGGCGATGGTCTCGTCACTCAGATACCGGCATTGATCGTCTCGACCGCCGCCGGCCTTCTGGTATCGAAAGCCGGCGTCAGCGGCGCCGCCGACAAGGCGCTGTTCAGCCAGCTCTCGGGCTATCACAAGGCGCTCGGCATGTCGGCCGCAGTGATGCTGGTCATGGCGCTGCTGCCGGGCATTCCGATGATCCCGTTTTTGGCGCTCGGCGGCGGCACCGCGACGCTGGCCTATCTGATCGATCGCCGCGGCAAGCAGGCCGTCGTCGCCGAGACGCAAAAGATCGAAGCCGCCGCCAAGGCGGTGCCAGCGGAAGAGCCGATTGCGCAATCGCTGAAGATGGACGAGCTCAAGATCGAGCTCGGCTATGCGCTGCTCCCACTGGTCAATGCGCCCAATGGCAGCGACCGGCTGACCGAGCAGATCAAAGCGCTGCGGCGGTCTCTGGCCATCGAAATGGGCTTCGTCATGCCGTCGGTACGCATCCTCGACAATATGCAGCTCGAGGCCAACACCTATGTCATCAAGATCAAGGAGATCGAAGCCGGCACCGGGAAGGTCTGGCATGGCCAGTACATGGTCATGGATCCAACCGGCAATCAGGTGACGATGCCGGGCACGCATACGACCGAGCCCACATTCGGCCTGCCAGCGACCTGGATCGACCCCGCGTTGAAGGAGGAAGCATCCGTCAAAGGCCTGACCGTCGTCGACGCCGCGACCGTGCTCGCCACGCATCTGACCGAACTGATCAAGGCCAATATGGCGGAGCTGCTGTCCTATGGCGAGGTACAGAAGCTGCTGAAGGAGCTGCCGAAAGAGCAAGGCGAGCTGATGAAGGACATCGTCCCGGCGCAGATTACCGTGTCGGGAATCCAGCGTGTGCTGCAAATCCTGCTCGCCGAGCGTGTCTCGATCCGCGATCTGTCGACCATCCTCGAAGGCATCGCCGACGGCCTTGCGAGCAGCCGCAACACAACGATGCTGGCCGAACATGTGCGCGCCCGCCTCGCGCGCCAGCTTTGCGCCCAGCATGTCACGATGGACGGCACGCTGCCCATCATCGCGCTCACGGCGAGATGGGAGCAGGCCTTCGCCGAATCGATCATCGGCCAAGGCGACGACCGCAGCCTGGCGATGCAGCCGTCCAAGCTCACCGAGTTCATCAATCTGGTGCGGGAGAAATTCGAGCAGGCGGCGCGCGAGGGTGAGGCGCCGGTGCTCGTGACCTCGCCCTCGATACGCCCGTTCGTGCGCGGCATTGTCGAGCGCTTCCGCGCCCAGACCACCGTGCTGGCGCAATCGGAAATTCACCCGCGGGCGCGGCTGAAGACGGTCGGTAGTATCTAATTCTCACGATCCGACCGCGTGGACCCGTTGCCGCGCTGGAATCGTCATGGCGGCGACGCCGACGAGCGTGCAGGCGAGCCCCACCCACGCCACAGGCGCAACGGTTTCGCCGAGGAAAATGACGCTGATAGCCATCCCGATCGGCACCCGCAGATAGGATTGTGCCGTCGCCCCGACAGAACCGAGGGTCTGGACCAGTCGGAAATAGATCACCAGGGCCAGTGCTGTCGACAAAGTCGAGAGACCAAGAAGAGCCAGGATCGAAGCGAGCGACGGCGAGAGCGTCCAGGGCCGTTCGATGATGAGGCTGACAGGAGCAAGAATGATGCCGCCACAGAGCAGCGAACCTGCCGCGGGCATAATGGGATCAAGCCCCTTGAATGATCTTCCGAAGATCGCCGCCCCGGCATAGCAGACCGTTGCTGCGACGATGGCGAGTTGCGCCCACAGCTCCCGGCCCAATCCGCCAAGAGCCTGCGTGCCGACGATAAGGCAAGTGCCGAGCAGACCGGCAGTGACGCCGAACAGTTTTCGTCCCGTGACCGGCTCGTGGTGGGTGATGAGCGCCGTCAGCAGGAAGGCAAAGATCGGCGAGGTCGAATTCAGAATAGTTGCAAGCCCGGCATCCGTGGTCTGCTCCGCCCAGGCGATCAATGTGAACGGGACCACGCTATTGAGACAGGCCTGAAACAGGAAGCGCCGCCAGGTCGCAGCGTCCTTTGGCAGAGACGCGCCGCGCCAGCAAATGACGGCCATGAGGATCACAGCAGCCAGTCCCGTGCGCGCCGCGATCAGGGTCACCGGTGGAATAGTTTCGACGCCGATTTTGATGAAGCTGTAAGAGGCGCCCCAGAGCGCGGACAAGGCGAGGAGAAGCGCCAGCTCCAACGCCACGTTTGGTCTGTCGCTCGTCATGCCGCGGCCCTCATCGCGATTTCAAATCGCGATGTTGTAGCGCGGCATTGCCGGCCGACGTTTCGGCGAAGACCTAAATGTGCGGCGGGCGCAACCTCGCACCGCCGCGGTTGTTGCGCTTAGAGCATGATCCCGAAAAGCATGCCCTTGGACTTGATCCGAGGGTGGAGTCCGGCTTTCGGAAAAGATCATGCTCAAACGAAGAATCTAGACCCAGATCCGACTCAATCGAGTCGGATCTGGGTCTAGGGCGCGACTGAAAGGCCTTGGACCTGATGCCGTTCGATCAGGCGTGCCACGAGGCCTGAGCTTTTTGCTTGCGCAACAAAAGTGGACAGAAAAGCGCCGCCGGCCGTGTTGCTCTTATTGGTGCCGATCGCCTGCTGCACCGCGGTGAAGTTGCCGGCAAGGATTTTTGTCCCCGGGACCTTCTTGACGTCTTCCAGCAATGCCGGCCGCAGGCTCGCCATGGCCTCGAGCTTGTCGGCAACGAACTGATTGATCGGCCCATCGGCGGTGTCCGAGCGCAGCACGGTAGCGTGTTTGATATTGCGCGTGAGCCACAGGTCGTAGGCCGTGCCACGCTTGACCGAGATGCGCACGCCGGCCTGGTCGATTTCGGCCGCGGTCTTAAACGGCGAATTTTCCGGCACCAGATAGGTGGCTTCGATTTCGCAATAGGCTGCGGTGAATGCAATTTTTTCCGCCCGCGCCGGCTCGGCGCCGATAAGGCCGATATCCCAGGCATTCGTCCCCGCGGCATCAGCCAGGGTCGAAGGCTTTTCGTATTTGACATAGACGACTGGGACGCCGAGGCGTGTGGCAATTTCAGCCGCCATGTCGGGGGAAACGCCGGCTGGATCGCCGGTCTCCGTCCGCCCCGTCACCAACAGCATGTTGCCCATATTGATGCCGGCGCGTAGCACGCCGGTCGGCGCGAGCTCTTTCACGACGCTCTCTGATACGGTCTCACTCACGATATCCCCCTTAAGGCTATTGGTATGACGTGATGTCTGTTGCGGTCTTTATCGGCGCGGCTTGCGGATTGTTGGCCTTTGGAACCTAACGGCGGATCGTACGTTTTCACGAGTGTTCAAGGTTCTGTGAAGACGCGTTTTTGTGTCCCGGATCACACCCCAATTAACCGGTGTGAGCGACCTTCATTTTCGTCGGTAATGTGAACCCTTTGACCCGCTTGCTGCGACCCAAGCAGTAAGGACGCGAGGTTGCAATGAACCATTCGATGTATAGCGCGGACCGCGCAACGCATTTGAAGATCGTGGTGATTGGCATTCTCTGCGCGACCGTCGTCGCGGCGGTCGGCATTTTCGCCAATGTCGGCAGCGGCCTCGATCTCGGCACGGCTCCGCTGGTGAAAGCTGGCGAACCGACGACGGTGAGTGGACAAGTGCCGACCATTCGGTAACGGGTTACGCATTGCGATGCTGCGAAGGCCCGCGCCTGGCGGGCCGAATTTTTTACCACCAACGCTGTTGATTTGGTTTGCGCATATCCTTATCGGAAAACCGGCGCCCACTAGTCCGGGACATGCGCTATCCCGACGATCCCGGCAGCGCTTCGACCATATGTCCCTTGAACAGGATCGGGCCGGTCGGCGCACCGGTCGTCGAGCCGCCCGCCGGCTCGAGCGATATGGCGTAGCTTGCTGATTTGATCGTATCGGTGTCGAACCCCGCCGGCAGCATGCGCGAGGTGAATTCGCTGGCGCCGACAAGACCGAGCGAGCGGGGAGCCGGATATTTGTTCGAGATCAGCCACAGTTCGTAGCTGCGGCTCTGCTCAGGCGCTGCCGAAACCCGGCGCACGGTCAGCGTGCGGTTTACCGGATCGACCGAGACCAAAAACGCCGGCGTCGTCGGATCCTGCTGCAGGACCGCGACGAGGCGCGACGGCGGTGGCGGCACTACCTGCGCCGTCACCGTCGGTGGCGGCGCTGGCCGGCTCACCGGCATCAGGCCGGGCGCGAATTTCGAAACTCCGACATAGAGCGCGAGCAGCGCCGCAATGGCGGTCATGGCTGCCGTCAGCCCGCGCCAGCGCCGCGCTTTGCGCTCAAGAGCGATGACGTCAGCGCCGCGTTCGTCACGCTGCGGCGTCGGGGGCTCCGCGGCAGAGTTAGCCTCCTTGCCCGAGCCGTCCTTGCTCAAATCCTCCAGAGTTAAGCCGTCTCTGCTCAAGTCCTGCAGCACGACCGCCTTCAGGTCCGATTCAAAATCGAGCCCCTCAAAGTCATCCGGCTTTTCGTCCAAGTCGGACTTCGCGGCGGACTCTGCTTCGGGCGGCAGCAGGCTCGAGGCCGGCGCCTCAGACGGCTCGTCCAGATCCCTTGGCGCTTCGGGCAGCGGCGCCGCCAGAAGATCGTCCAAGGACTCATCGCCGATCAACGGAATGGGATGGCCGGGCTCACTCCGCTGATCGTGTTCGTCCGGTTCATGCTGCTCGGGCTCTGGCTGCTCGGGCTCGGGCTGCTCGGGCTGCTCCTGCGACTCGTGGTGTTCGTGCAGCTCGTAGTGTTCGTGCGGCTCTTGCGCAGGCGTCTCAGCGACGGCTGCTTCCGGCGGCTTTGCGGCCGCCAGATCCGGAACGGTTTGCGGAGCTGTCTCTTCGATCGGCGGGAAGGAGAACTCCTCTTCAGTTGTCAGCCGCGGCGCCTGTGTTGCAGTTTCGGGGCCGGCGATTTCAGCCTTGATCTTCTCCCAAACTTCAGCCGGCGGTTCGACGGCTTCGACCATGACGTTGAGCTCGCCAAGCCGGCGCTCCCAGACCCGCACGATCTCGGCAAAAGCCGGATCGATAGCGAGCAGCGCTTCGGCCTGATCGCGCTCGTCGGCCGATAGCGTTCCGAGCACATATTCGGCGGCAAGCGCATCTCTGTCGTCGTCGTACATCGGCTACCTCAAACGAGCCCGTTCAAGATCGGGGGCCCATACACTCGCGAATTTCGAGCAGACTGCGGCGAAGCCACGTCTTGATCGTGTTCACCGGGATATCGAGTTTCTGCGCCAGCTGATCGCGGCTCCAGCCGCTGTAATAGGCCAAGAGCACGATACGCTGCTTCTCGGGCTCGAGCTTGCCGAGGCAGGACAACAGCCGCTTGAGCTCTTCCGACATCTCGCGTCGCGCCAATGGCGGCGGGGATTCGGCCGCGACTTCCATCGCCTCGGGCTCATCCTCGATCGACAGATCGCCGCGCTTGCGCACGATATCGATGGCGCGGTTACGCGCGATCGCCACCATCCAGGTGATCGGGCTTGCAACCTGCGGGTCGAACTGGTCGGCCATTTTCCACACCTTGAGGTAGGTCTCCTGCATGACCTCATCGGCCAAGGCAGCTCGACCCAAGATACGGAGCAGGACGCCGTAGAGTTTCGCGCGAGTTGCGGCATAAAGGCGCTCGAACGCCGCCTCGTCGCCTTTGGCGACGGCGCCGAGCAGCCAAACGAGCTCCGTCTGCATCAACATAAATGCCCCAACCAGCGCAGAGCTGGCCCCCAGGCCCGCACCACTTTTCCGATTATCGCCGCTGAGGCCGCCTTTCGTCGAGAGCGAAACGCGGGGTCAAGCGATCGAACCACCGGAAATAGCGTCGCATTTTGAGACAGTTCAGGCCGCCGGACACGAAAAGGCCCGGCGCAAGGGCGTAGACCCCCGCGCGCAGGCCAAGCCGGCGGCAGACAGTGGACCGGTTCGAAACGTTAGACGTTAGGCCGGCGCCGTGCCCCGCATGCGCATCAGCGCGATGCTGTCGAGGTCGGCCTGCTCTTCGGCCTCCTCGGCCTCGCGCTCGCGCATCTGGTCGCGCTCGTCGAGCAGCTCGACCTTTTTCAGCTCGTCGAAAGCTTCGCCGAGCGCCGATTTTGCATCGTCGAGCTGGATCCGCAGCTCGTCGGCCGAGCGCTTGAGGTTTTCCCGCCGGGCAATCGCCGCCTTGGCATAGGTCGGATAGGCGAAGTGACCGGGATCGTGAATTCCGGCGCGGTCCTGCTCGACCTTGATCTCGCGCTCGAGATCGCCGCCCATGCGCTCGAACTCGGCGATCATAGTCTCGATCTGCGCGACCTTGCGCCGCTTCTCGTCGACCTGAAACTTTTTCAGGCGAATAAGCGTCTCACGGGACTTCATCGACTACATACTCCCCCGAAGCCATGGAACGTACGATCTAACGTAAAATCGCGACCCAAAATCCGGGGATTGTGCGCCGCCGAAACCCGGGCACAGCGCCCCCAGAGGCCCGGATCATGGCGCGATAACGTTAGCGTTCCGTTTCCGCGCTGGCGACTATTTGGGCCAGCCGGCTGTATCCTTCAGCCAGGCTGGTTGCTTCTTCCTTACCCTGGCGCAGGAAGTCCTCGAGCGGCTTGTGCAGGCGGATAGCCTCGTCGACGTCGGCGCTGGTTCCGGGGCGATAGGCGCCAAGCCGGATGAGCTCTTCCATATCCGCATAGGTCGCCATGACCTGCTTGGCCCTGGTCAGGGCCGGAAGGTACGCCGGATCGGCCGCCCGCGGCATGGTTCGTGAAATCGACTTCAGCACATTGATCGCCGGATAGCGGCCGCGTTCGGCAATGGCGCGTTCCATGACGATATGGCCGTCAAGAATGCCGCGCACCGCGTCGGCGATCGGCTCGTTATGATCGTCGCCGTCCACCAGCACGGTGAAGATGCCGGTGATGGTGCCCTGCTCGGTGCCCGGTCCGGCACGCTCCAGAAGTCGCGGCAGTTCGGTAAACACGGTCGGCGTATAACCCTTGGCGGTCGGCGGCTCGCCCGCCGACAGCCCGATCTCGCGCTGTGCCATGGCAAAACGCGTCACCGAGTCCATCAGCACCAGGACATCCTTGCCCTCGTCGCGAAAATATTCGGCGATGGCAAGCGTCACATGGGCAGCCTGGCGGCGCATCAGCGCCGGTTCGTCCGAGGTCGAGACCACCACCACCGAACGGGCAAGACCTGCATCGCCCAGATCGTCCTGCAGAAATTCCTGGACCTCACGGCCGCGTTCGCCGATGAGCCCGATGACGCTGACATCGGCGCCGACATTGCGCGCGAGCATCGACAGCAGCACTGATTTGCCGACACCGGAGCCCGAGAAAATGCCCATGCGCTGGCCGCGGCAGCAGGTGATGAAAGTATTGAGTGCACGCACGCCGAGATCGAGTGGTCCGCCGACCCGGCGGCGCGCATGTGCAAGAGGGGGCGCATTGCGGAACGGATAAGGCGACGCCCCCAACAGCAGCGCGCCCTTGCCGTCGGCCGGTTCGCCTAAGGCATTGACGACCCGGCCGAGCCAGCCGACCGACGGCCGCACCGCACCGGCAACCGAAGTCACCAGCGCCCGGCAACCCCGCCGTACGCCTTCCAACGGCGCAAACGGCATCAGCAGCGCGTTGTTGTTGGAGAAGCCCACCACCTCGCAGGGGATATTCTTGCCCGGCGTTTCGATGATCACGCGAGCTCCGACCGACATCGCATGCAGCGGTCCGGCAACCTCTACCATCAAGCCGCGCACGCCGACGACGCGGCCGTAAATTTCGACACCGTCGAGTTCGTTAATCTGTTCGGCGAGCGCCTTCATAGCCCGGCCTGCACCGTGCAAACGCTAACAATTCGGCGACAGGGCCGCCGAAATCGATATTTCCGCGCAAGAATGGTTACCTCGCGTGTTGGTTTATTAATCGCTTGTTTACCCGGGCCGTTAATCATTGCTCAGTCGACCTTAGGGGCAAGGCAGGCTCCCCCGCCAGAACGGATGGGTGAGTCGCGTGAATCGGTTAGCGCCGAGGCTTAATTTGGAACATGAAGACGGCTGTGGCTAAAAACTCACTATCACGCAACATCTTAAGGCGATTCGCGGGAATTTGCCTATTCGATGCTTGCGCGAGAGAATCAGCATTTGTTAACCATAGCGCCGTTAGTGTCCCGAATCAGTTTGTTAAAGGCGTTTTCCAGGGGCCGCCGCTGCGGCGCCGACCTTGAGCCTGCGCGGCGAGGAAGGGGACTGGCATGCGCGTTCTGCTAATTGAAGACGATAGCGCCACTGCGCAATCGATTGAGCTGATGCTCAAGTCCGAGAGTTTCAATGTCTACACGACCGATCTCGGCGAAGAAGGCATCGATCTCGGCAAGATCTATGACTACGACATCATCCTGCTCGACCTGAACCTGCCGGACATGTCCGGCTTCGAGGTTCTTCGCAGCCTGCGGGTGTCGAAGGTCAAGACGCCGATCCTGATCCTTTCGGGTCTCGCCGGCATCGAGGACAAGGTCAGGGGTCTCGGCTTCGGCGCCGACGATTACATGACCAAGCCGTTCCACAAGGAAGAGCTGATCGCGCGCATCCACGCCATCGTGCGGCGCTCGAAGGGACACGCCCAGTCCGTCATCCAGACCGGCGACCTGGTGGTCAACCTCGACACCAAGACCGTCGAGGTCAACGGCGCCCGCGTGCACCTGACCGGCAAGGAATACCAGATGCTCGAGCTGCTGTCGCTGCGCAAAGGCACCACGCTGACCAAGGAGATGTTCCTCAATCATCTCTATGGCGGCATGGACGAGCCGGAGCTGAAGATCATCGACGTCTTCATCTGCAAACTGCGCAAGAAGCTCGCCAACGCCTCGAACGGCAAGAATTACATCGAGACCGTATGGGGCCGCGGCTATGTGCTGCGCGAGCCGAGCGACGACGAAGCCAAGATCCCGGCCTAAGTCGTACGCG
>DATAQN010000076.1:0-23961 GCA_036264635.1 Xanthobacteraceae bacterium
AGCGCCGGCGTCGGCATCGGCACCCTTTACCGCCATTTCCCCACGCGTCAGGCGCTGTTCGAGGCGGTCTATCGCCACGAAGTCAAGCAATTGGCCGATCTCGCGCAACGATTGGAGAAAGAGACGCAGCCGATCGAGGCGCTGCGTCAATGGATGCGTTCCTTCGTCAAATTCGTTGCCACCAAGAAGGGCATGTCGGCCGCGCTCGCCTTTGCGGTCACCAAGGATTCCGACCTTTTCTCGTATTCATCCGACCTTCTGATGCGAGCGGCTGGCGAGCTCCGGGACCGGGCCGTTGCCGCAGGTGAAATCCGCAACGACATCAGCGCTGATGATTTGCTCCATGCGCTGGTCGGCATGTGCTACGCCCACGACGACCAGCCCGGTTGGCAGAAGAGCGTGCTTCGGCTCGTGGATGTGTTCGTCGACGGACTGCGCAATCAGCAGGTCACACGCCGAACCAAGGCAAATCAAAAGACATCGCACTGACCGGACCGTGGCGCGAAAACCGGGTCGCGAAAATCCTACAAACGATCCTGCAATTGCCGCAAGATCGCCGCTGCCGAGTCGTCGATATGCGTACAGAGAATGCGGCTCGCCGTCTTCGCATCGCGGGCCAGCGCGGCATCGACCAGCACGCGTTCCTGCTCCCGGCCATTGCGCGTCGAGCCCGACTTGAGCGTCACCATCCTCCGATAGCGGTCGAACTGATAAACAAGAAGCCGATCGAAATGCAGCAGCCAAGGCGACGGACACGCCGAGATCAGCGCTTGATGAAAATTGCGATGCCGGCGCTCCCATTCAAAAGCGGGATCGTTGAGCTTGGAATTTGACACGTGGCTGGCTTCGAGCTTGCGCAATTGATGATAATCGGCAAGCACGCGCCCTTCCCATACATCGTCGCCCGCCTTGATCGATCGCTCCAGCGCCAGGCTTTCGATCCGCCGCCGATTCTCGGTGACGTCCAAAAATTCAGCCACCGAAACCGCGGCGACGCGAAATCCGCGATTGCTCTCATTGGCGACGAGCCCGTCAGCCGTGAGACGCGACAGCGCCTCGCGCAACGGCGAAGCGCCGACCCCATACCGCCGGCTCAGGTCCCGCACTCGCAGCTTCTGCGATGCCGCAAGGCCGCCGCTGAGGATGTCCTCGCGCAGGCGGGCGAGCACCTGCTCCGTCAGGGTGTTGGCCGACGGAAGGCCGGCCGTCTGGGGCGGCCTGAGATCAGCGGCCCGGACTTGTGATTGGTTTTTCATCAGCCCGCTCGATTCGTTGGCAGCAGTCTTTTCAACACTAGCGGACCACTAGCCACAGACGATCGCAAATCGCAAGATTATCGCTAGAATTGATTTTATCGATAAAATAGATTTTGTCGGCACGCCACTTGCAAGGGATTGCGCCGCCGGACGCCAGACATGAGGGAACCGTCATGACCAAGATCACGCGTCGTTCAGCCATTCTCGGGGCCATCGCGGCACCGTTTGTGGTGACAGGGCTGCGTGCTGCAGAGCCCACACGGATCCGCTTCACGCTGGATTGGAAATATCAGGGCGTCCACGCCTGGTTCTATGTGGCGCGCGACAAGGGCTACTTCCGCGACGCCGGCCTCGACGTGACGATCGATCAGGGCGACGGCTCCGCCGCCACGATCGGCCGCATCATGACCGGCAATTACGACGCCGGCTTTGGCGACATCAACACATTGATCGCGGCCGCGGCGCAAAAGCCCGACCAAGCCCCGCGCATGATCTACGAAATGTACAATCGCGGCCCATCGGTTCTGGTCGTCCGCGCCGACGGCCCGATCGCAAGCCTCAAGGATATCGAAGGCCGGACCTTGGGCGCGCCGGCCGGAAGCGCCTCATCCCGCCTCCTGCCGATCTTGGCGCGTGTCAACGGCATCGATTATTCGAAGGTCAAAAATCAGAACGTCGCCGCCAATCTGCAGGAGCAGATGCTGATTCAGAAGAATCTGGATGGCATCCTGGGGTTCAACTATTCGATCTATATCAACCTGGCGCAGGCCCATTTCGATCCGGACCGCGAGGCGCGCTGGTTCAGCTATTCCGACCACGGCCTGGATATCTATTCCAACGGCGTCATGGCCTCGCAGGATCTGATCAAACGCGATCCGAGCGCGGTCGCCCGCCTGGTGCGGGCCATCCATCTCGGGCTCAAGGCGACGGTTGAGGACCTGGACGGCGCCATCCGGACCATGACGGCGATCGAGCCCCTGCTCAATGCCGAGGTCGAGAAACGCCGGCTCGACTACACGCTGCGCAATGTCATGGCGACGCCTTGGACCCGCGCAAACGGCTTCGGCGGCGTCGAAGCCAAGAAGCTGCAAGCTTCGATCGATGCCGTCGTCGAGGGCTACAGCCTGCCGCGCAGCCCGCAGCCCGGAGAAGTCTTCGATCCAAGCTTCCTGCCATCGGCGCAGGAACGCGTTCTCGCGCTGCCGGCCTAAAGCAAGTTGAAGCAGAAAATCGCAAAAGGAAACGACGTCATGGGCGACATCACGGGCATACCGGAAATCGACATTGCCGGCTTTATCGCCGGCGACCGGGCGGCGGCGAACCGCATCTACGATCAGGTCAATGATGCGCTGCGTGAAATTGGTTTCTTCACGATCGTGGGGCACGGCATAGACGCGGCCGAGCTCGCCGCCTTGTCCACGACAGCGAAAGCCTTCTTTGACATGCCGCCGGCGCGGAAGCAGCGCTTCAAAAATCCGCGCGGCAGCATCAGCCGCGGCTATGTCGGAATCGGTCAGGAAAATTTGGGACGCACGCTCGGCGGCTCAGCACTCGTCGACGTCAAGGAGCAGCTTGCCTTCGGCCGTTTCGATGTGCCGGACACCGCATATTATCGGCAACCGTTTGCCGCGACGGCCTTCGAGCCGAATATCGTGCCCGACATGCCGCAGGGTTTCGCGGAAATTGTCCGGGGCTACTATCGCTCGATGGAATCCTTGACGCTGCGCTTGCTGCGCATTTTCGCCGGCGCCTTGAATGTCGATCGCGACTTCTTCGTCGAGTTTTTCAATCACCACACCAGCGTGATGCGGATCATCAATTATCCGGACCAGTCTGGCATGACGGTCGATGCCGGGCAGACGCGATCCGGAGCTCATACCGACTATGGCGCCCTAACGATCCTGCTGGCGGAAAAAGCGCCCGGCGGCCTACAGGTCAAGCTGCGCAATGGCGGCTGGGTGGACGTCCAACCAAAGCCCAATTCGTTCATCATCAATATCGGCGACCTGATGGCGATGTGGACCAACGATCATTGGGTGTCCAACCTGCACCGGGTGGTCAACCCGCCGGCCGACAGCCAACCATCCGCGCGCCGGCTGTCGATTGCCTATTTTGCCCACGCCAATTACGACGCCTTGATCCGTTGCGTACCGACATGCATCGCGTCGGCCGGTAGCGCCAAGCATGCCCCGATACTGGCCGGTGAACATCGTGCGGCAAAGGTGAAGATGTCGCAGCAGGCCGTCTGATATCCAGAACAATAAAATTTTGGGAAAACTCTTCGGCAAGGCGAACCAACCCCGCCCTGCGGACGTCGCGCGCCTGCCTCACGCGGTCCGCCTCACGCGGTCTGCGTGACCTCGTTTACAAACTTCGCGCCGACATCGTTGTCTTTCTTCCACGCCAGCCTGTAGGTGCCGTCCCGCGCCGGCCCGCCATTGCCGTGGAACAGCAGCACGAATTCATCGATGGCCTCGATGCCGTTAAGGAGAAGGCGAACGCCGTCTTCGGACACGTTGGTGACGAGCACGCACCGCGGCGGCATGCCGGCGCCAAGCTTAATGGTGGCCAATCGGCCCAGGCGCTGACGGGGACTTTGACGTTTCTCCTCTACAGCCAGAAAGCTCATGACAATGCTCCCAACCTCAATTAACAAAAACCGCAACAGCTAATAGGCATCGGATTACAAAGGAGCTAAGTATCTCGATCGAATAATCGTTAAAAACGTAGCGAATGCGAACTCGCGTCCAAACACGTGAATGTTGTGGTCCCGGCCCGGCCGAGTGGGAATGCGCTTGTCGAACGCCGGCAGCAGTCGCGGCGGTCCCTTCAGACGGACCGCGCGTCATGAGGTCGCGGAAGATCGAAACGCTGTTGAGGAACCGCGCTGGTGCCGAACACCGCGGCCTCAATCGCTCGCCGCAGGCAATCGTCATCGATCCTGCTGATATGGAGCCGAAGTTCCGCAGCTTTTTCCGGATTCGCCCGCGCAAGGATACAATCGCAAAATCGCGCGCTCGCCCTGGCAAAGTAGGTAAACGTGGCTTGGCCGCTGCCGGATCCGGCGCAGTCCATGTCTGCAGCGAGCAACGTGACGGCTGTTCGATCGGACTGTTCCAAAGTCACGGCAAAGCGGAGAATTGCCAGTAACCAAGCCCGGATCTTGCGCCATTCCTTTAAAGTGCTTGTGCTGCCGATGGCTGCGTTCTGCCGACTTGCGCTGCCAAGAAATGCCTCTGCTGTCGGTGAGAGATTCATGGTCCGGGCCGAGCAATCAAATGCACTTGGCAACATCTCACATCGGGAAGGCCGCCGCCCATCCCGTTACGAGTGAGCGTCAATCAATATAGGCCCAATCGGCCTACGCCGCTGCAGGCATCGTCACTATCGAATGAGGTGCGGGACCCAGGCCCATATCTGCAAGAGCGCCAGCGCTGCCATTGCCGCGATGATGAACGTCAATGCAGCTGCAATCTCGCATGCTCCTTTGGCAGCGACCACAAAACGCTCGAGCCGCGCACGACGAATGCCGCTGTTGGCGATCGGATCAAAAAACCGAAAATGCCGCGCCGCCGCGTCGGTGAGGAATGCCATTTTTGAAACCCGCTATTTCGTGCTTGGCGCGAATATCGGCACATCTGCATAAGAATTCGAGATTGAACCGACGTCTTCTCTATAAGGCGCGCATAAAGATTCACGCTTGACCTAGAGTAGGTTCTAGGCCGCAGAGAGATCAGCTGTTTCCATCTCAAGGAGCAGCTGTGACAACCATCAAAAATGAGAGCTCGTGCGGAGGCTCACGGACACGCGTGCGCCGCGCGAGTTGCCCGTGCGATAAATCCGAGATCGCGGCGCCGGCTTCGCCACTTCCTCCACCGCCTTGACGATGCCGGCCGATTGTCGTGATCACAAGATGAGTGGGCCGTGGCCCGCTGCGCAAGGGGCAGCGAGCTATGCCTTGGCGAGGCCCGGCCCCGCATTCTGTAGGTCATTCCTTTCTTCCAAAGCCCTTCGTCAAAGCGCTAGCATTGTTACTAGGGCTCTGCGCCTTCCCTTTGCGTTCCGGCGAAGGGGCGCTTCGGTGTGGCATTATTATCGGACTGACGTGAGTGTCGGGGGGAATTGCCGAATGAAAACGCTTTCACAAGCCGTGTCGGCTTGCGCTTTTACTAGCATGTTTGCGCTTGGTTGCGGCTTGCTGACGAGCCCGTCTGTGCAGGCGCAAGCACCGCAGCAAACGCGTGTCGTCCGCGTCGCCGATGGCGATGTACAAGGCGCGACGAACGGCGCGGTCGATCTATTCCTCGGTATACCCTACGCCGCTCCGCCGGTCGGCGATTTACGCTGGAAGCCGCCGCAAGCGCCAGCGCGTTGGATGACGACCCTGCAAGCCACCAAGTTCGCCAATACCTGCGCCCAGCAGCAGCGCGGCGTCTTTGCGGCGCCAAGCAAATCGGAAGATTGCCTGTATCTGAACGTATTCGCGGCGCATTCGGCCGGCGCTCCCGCCGCGAAGCAGCCGGTGATGGTGTGGTTTCACGGCGGCGGTCTGTTCAGCGGCGAAAGCGATGACTACGACGGCAGCAAACTCGTCCAGCGCGGCCATGCCATGGTGGTGACGCTGAATTATCGCGTTGGCGTTTTTGGCTTCCTGTCTCACCCGGCCCTCAATGGCGAAAGCCATCCTGCCATCAATTACGGCATCATGGATCAGCAGCTGGCGCTGACATGGGTGCAAAAGAATATCGCCGCGTTCGGCGGCGATCCCGACAACGTCACGATCTTCGGACAATCCGGCGGCGGCACGGCGGTGATGGCGAACCTGGTCTCGCCGCTGTCGAAAGGCCTGTTCCACCGCGCCATCAACGAAAGCGGCACCCGCATCGGCGACAGCGACGCCACCATGGCCTTACAGGCCGGCAAGGATTTTGCCACCGCGGCTGGCTGCACGGATCAGACCGCGAAATGTTTGCGCGCGCTGACCACCGAACAGATTCTCGACCACCAGACCCCTGTCGTCAAATATCTGGGCGCGACCTTTCCGGTCGTCGACGGCACCGTCATCACGCATACGGCCTTCGAGGCATTCAGCACCGGCCAGTTCAACCGCGTGCCGATCATGAACGGCCTCGTTGAAGACGAGCAGGCCTTTTTCCTGCCGGAGGCGAATACGCACAAGCCGCTCACCAACGATGACGTGAAAGACTACGCCGCCTCGTTCGGCTCCGCGCATACCGATACGCTGCTCAACAAATATCCGCTGGCGAGCTATGCCAGTCCAAGCCTGGCCGAGATCGCCATGGCCCAAGGCATGAAATCATGCGTGGCGAGGCTGCTCGACCGGCAATGGACCAAATACGTTCCGGTCTACGCCTATGAATTCGACGACCGCACCGCGCCGTCATATTTTCCGGACCTGAGCTACCCGATGCGCGCCTACCACACGGCCGAGCTGCAATATCTGTTTCCGCTCTTCCACGGCGGACAAGGCACGCCACACCCGCTCAACGACGCTCAACAGAAGCTCTCGGACCAGATCGTCGATTACTGGGCGACCTTCGCCCGTTACGGCAAGCCCAATCACGACGGCGCCAAGCACCTTCCGGAATGGCCGCGCTATTCAGCCGATGCGGACGATTTCCTGGTATTGAACAGCCCGGCGTCCGAGATGGCCGACGGCTACGGCAAAGCCAACGATTGCACGTTGTGGGACTCGGTTCTCGTGTTCAAGTGACGGCGCAGCCGGAGCGCCATCACGGCGCCGACTTCGCCACCTCCTCCACCGCTTTGACGATGCCGGCATAGCCGGTGCAGCGGCAGATGTGGCCGCTCAGGACTTCGCGGATCTGTTCGGTCGTGGGCTTGGGGTTGCGGCGCAGATAATCGGTGAACGACATCAAAATGCCCGGCGTGCAGAAACCGCATTGCAGCGCGTGATTGTTGCGAAACGCCTGCTGCAGCGGATTGAGTGCGCCGTCCGCGCCCGCAAGCGATTCCACCGTCGTCACCTCTCGGCCCTCGACCTGCACGGCGAGCGTCAGACACGAGCGCTGCGCCACGCCATCGATCAGCACCGTGCAGCAGCCGCAAATGCCGTGCTCGCAGCCGACGTGAGTGCCGGTGGCGCCGAGCGCATGGCGCAGGAAGTCGGACAACAGCAAGCGCGGCTCGGCCTCCGCGGAAAGCTTCTTGCCGTTGAGCGCGAGCGTCACGCGCGTCTTTTCATTGCGGTTCACGCGGCGCATCACGCGGTCCCTCCGGTTGCCTGCGCAATCACGTGCGGTCCGAGCTTGCGGAACAGATCGCGCCGCAAGGCCGCAGAGGCGTGCAAGTCCTCGTAACCTTCAAGCTCTTCCGCCCAATCGCCGACAGCGTCAGCCACATCGCCGTTGAGCTTGCGCACCATCGGCTTTCCCGCCATGCCGCCGACACCGACGCGGATCGTCTTGTCTTTCTCGACCGCGGCCGCGACCGCGATGATGGCGAAGTCGCCATGACGGCGGGCGATCTCATGAAAGCCGACCCCCTGCCCGGTCATGACCGGAAAGCGCACGGCAACGATCAATTCGTCGGCCGCGCGCGCGGTGGTCAGCATGTCCTGCTGAAACTCGGCCACAGGCACAACGCGCTCGCCACGCGCGGAGCGCAGCACCACTTCGCCGCCCGAGACGGCCAGCGCCAACGGCAATTCAGAGCTCGGATCGGCATGCGCAATCGAGCCGCACACCGTGCCTTTGTTGCGGGTCTGGAAATGACCGACATAGGGCAGCGCCGCTGCGACCAGCGGCAATTTTTGTTTCAGCTGCGGCCACGCCAAAAGCTCGTTCTGTGTCACCGCAGCGCCGACTTCGATCTTGCCGCCAAGATCGCGAATGGCATCAAGTTCCTTGATCCGCGAAACATCGATCAGCACTTGCGGATCGATCAGCCGCAGATTGAGCATCGGCACGAGCGACTGACCGCCGGCAAGCACCCGCGCGTCATCGCCGTATTCGGCCAGAAGCGCCACCGCCTCCTCTGCCGCGTCCGGCTGCGCATAGTCAAAGGGCCTTGGTTTCATGGCTCTGAATTCATGGATTTAATACCGACCATCATCGCTGCGCGATCCAGGTGAATCGCTTGGAAGCAAAAAAGGTCGCCGGGCGACGAGCTTCGTCCCTTCTCCCCGGAGGGGAGAAGGACAGGATGAGGGGGTACTGACTCGGGGTATTTGCTGGGAGTCCGAGCCCCCTCACCCCAACCCTCTCCCCTCCGGGGAGAGGGAGCCAGACGCCTCGCACCGAGTCCGAGTACCGGCCTCATGACGTCACGCCTTCCATGAGGTCGTGGATACGCTGCGGCGTCGCCGGCAGCGGCACATCCGTCACTCCGAGCGCATCGGCGATCGCGTTGGCGATGCAGACCGGCGTCGACATGCAATTGCCCTCGGCGAGCCCCTTGGCGCCGAGCGGCGTCAAAGGCGACGGCGATTCCATGTGAAGGATTTCGAGCGGCGGGATTTCGCTCACGGTCGGCACGAGATAATCGGCGAAAGTACCTGAAAGAAAAGCGCCTTCGTCGTTGTAGCAGAACTCCTCGTAGAGCGCGGCCGCCACGCCTTGCGCAAAAGCGCCGCGGATCTGCCCCTCCGCGATCATCGGATTCATGATGCGGCCGGCGTCGTGCATCGACACGTAGCGGTCGACGCGGACCTGATAACTCAGAGGATCGATCTCGATGCCGCAGATGTCGAAGATGAAGCCATAAGTCAGTGACGTATTGATCTTATCGTCATGGGTCGGCGCTTCGAGCTCAGGCGGCGTCCACACTCCGGTTTCACTCAAGGCCGGCTGCATGCCGTCAGGCAGCAAAGTCGGCGCCCAGTTCGAGGTGGCCGCGACCCGCGAGAACGGCAGCGCGTTGTCCGGATTGGAGCGGCTCCTGACTTTGCCGTCCATAAGCTCGACGTCTTCAGGCAGCACATTAAGCTGCTTGGCGGCGATAGCCTTGATCTTTTCCCGCATCTGCCCGGCCGCCATGTGTGCCGCCACCGCGGTGCCGCCGGCAAAGCGGCTCGAATAGGTGCCGGCCGCGATCGACCATTGGTCCTTCGCGGTATCAAGCTCGAGCACGACTTCGACATCGTCAACCGATAGCCCGAGCTCTTCCGCAACGATCTGCGACAGTACCGTCTCGTGACTCTGGCCTTGCACCGTGACGTCGGCGGTAACGGTCACAGCGCCGAGCGGATCGATATTGACCGTCGCCATCGACACCGCGCCGTTCTTGGGTCCCGTCTTCTCGCGCGTCTCCGGCGTCAGCAGCGTCGAGAGATAACCCATATTCGACATCGCCGGCTCGACCACGCACGCAAAGCCGATGCCGTATTTGCGCCCCTGCGCGCGTGCTTCGTCGCGCCGGCGCTTGAGCTCATCCAGCCGCCCTTGCCCGGTCGCAATCTCGACCGCGCACAGAAAATCGCCGGAATCGTAAAGCGCGCCGGCGGCAGTGCGATACGGAAACTTTTGCGCCGGGATCAGATTCTTGCGGATCACGTCGAGCGGATCGAGCTTCAGCTCGACCGCAATGCGGTGCATCAGCCGCTCGATGGCGAGATAAAGCTGCGGCCCGCCGAAGCCGCGAATGAGGCTCGCCGGCATCTTGTTGGTGAGAACGACGCGATTGACAACATCGACATTGGCAATGTCGTAAGCGCCGGTCACCGCGCCATGCATACGGTAGAGCGGCCCGGGCATCGGCGCGCGCAGGAACGCACCATAGTCCTCCAGCTGATCGAGTTTGAGGCCAAGGATGCGGCCTTCTTTGGTGACAGCGGCCTCGATCGCGGTGACACGGTTCGGTCCTGAGCTTGCCGCGACCAGATGTTCGATCCGGTCCTCGACCCATTTCACCGGCCGCCCGGTGATCTTGGCCGCCAGCGCCATCAGCACGACATAAGGAAACACCGAGAGCTTGATACCGAAACTGCCGCCGGAATCCGGCGGGATGCGCAGCCGCAATTTCGGCCCCGGCACGCGCAGCGCGCGCGCCATGACCGGGTGCATCGAAAACGGTCCCTGGAAATTCGCCAGCACATCGTAGCTGCCCTTCGCGGGATTGTGCTGGGCGACGACAACGTAGCATTCAATCGGCGTGAAGGACTGCCGCGGGAACGTCGCCGTGAGGGCGATGCGGTGATCGGCCTGCGCGAAAGCGCTCTTGGTATCGCCATAGGCGAATTCGCGCACATGGACTTCGTTGGTCTTGGCTTGCGGATGCAGGAGCGGCGCAGCGCGCCCGCAGGCGGCCAGCGGATCGATCACCGCTTCCAATGGCTCGTACTCGATCTCGACCAGTTCGGCGGCGTCCTCCGCAATGTAGCGGCTCGCAGCGACGACCAGCGCCACCGGCTCGCCAACGTAACGCACGCGCTCGACCGCCACCGCCCATTGCTGGATCGGCGATTTCACCACCGCCATGAACGGGTCGGAGAGCTTTCTGACATCTTCGCCTGTGATAACGGCCCAGACGCCCTCATGCGCCAGTGCCGCTGTGGCGTCGATACGGACGATTTCGGCATGCGCATGCGGCGAACGAATCACATGAGCTTCAAGCGTCCCGACCGGAACCGGAAGGTCATCGGCATAGCGGCCGCGGCCGGACAACAAGGCCGGGTCTTCTTTCCGCAACATCGGCTTGCCGAGCTGTGTTGTCATTTTACTTGCGCCGGCCTCCCGCCTCACCTGTCTACATCCGCAAGCCTCAGATGTCAGCACAAGCGCCTTCAGGCGGCAATCTCACCTGAGAGAACCTGACGGATCCGGCCGGCTACGGCACCGCGTTCGGCGTCGCCCATGCCGGTGGCAAGCCTGGTTTCGAAGGCGATCCGCGCCGGCCGTTCGAACACCATCAGCCGTTCGCCAAGCTGCAGGGCCTCGTCGATCGAGTGCGTGATGAAGATCGAGGTGGCGCCGGTCTCGCGTAGCAGATCGCGAAACTCCCGGCGCAGCGCATTGCCGGTGTGCTCGTCGAGCGCGCTGAACGGCTCGTCGCACAGCAGCAGGCCCGGCTTGCCGGCAAAGGCGCGCGCGATCGAGACGCGCTGGCGCATGCCGCCGGACAGCGCATGCGGATAATCGTTCTCGTGGCCGGACAGGCCGAGCCGCTGCAGCCAGGCCGCGGCAATGTCGCGCCGCTCGCGTTCCGGCACTTTATTGAGCTCCATGCCGAGCGCGACATTTTCAATCGCCGTGCGCCACGGCATCAGCCGGTCGTTCTGAAAGACGATGCCGATCTTGCCGCGGAACCAGTTGAACTCGCCGTAGGGATCGTGGCCCTGAACGCAGACGCGGCCGCGCGAGGGGCGAATGAGCCCCGAGATCAACCCGAAGGTCGTCGATTTGCCGCATCCGGTCTTGCCGAGGATGGCCACCAGCTCGCCGCGGGCGATGCTGAAGCTCAAATCGCGGACCGCCTCGAACGGGTCGCGGCCGCCGGTGCGAGTAAACGTCTTGCCGACATGCTCGAACTCGATCTCAGGTGCCGCGCTCACAGCGCGTGCTCCGCGAAGGCGCGGTAACGCAAGACATGCGACTCGATCAGCGAAATGCCGCCCTGCACGACCAGAACAAAGATCACCAGCACCAGGGTCCAGGCGACCGCACCGGCCATGTCGAACAATTGCTGTTGCTGCAGCAATTCATAGCCGACGCCGCCGGTGGCGCCGACCAGCTCGGCAACGACGACGACGCGCGCCGCATTGCCGAGATTGACCTTCCAGGCGGTGAGTATGCCGGGCAGCACGGTCGGCCAGATCAGCGTACGGAACAGATCGCGCTTGGTCGGCCGAAACGACAGCGTCATCTCGAAGAGATCCTTCGACATGCCGCGATAGGCGTCGAGTACCTGAAAGGTGAAAGCCGGCAGCGTGGTCATCACCATGATAAAGAAGATGCGAAACTCGATGCCACGGAACCAGATGATGGCGATTACCACCCAGGACAGGGCCGGAATGCCTTGGTTGAAGTTCAGCAGCGGATAGGCATAGCGCTCGAAGGCCGGCGAGCGCGCCATCGGCAGCGCCAGCACAGTCCCCAAGACGAAAGCACCGCCGAGGCCGGCAAGGATGCGCGCGCTGGTCGCCAATGCGTCGCCCATCAGCTTCCACGACGAGAAGATGTCGATCAGCCGCCCGGCGATTTCGGGCACCGGAGGAAACAAAAAGGGCGGCACGAAGTGGGACACGATCTGCCACAGCACCACGAGACCGGCGAGCGCCACCACGGACTCGTAGTGAAATCCCAAAAACCTTCGCGCGGCAGGCCGTTCGCCCTGCCCCGCCTCGCCCTCTGCAGGCGACATCAGTTCATCTCGCCGCTGTAGATCGACGACGCCGGCGGCATAGCCTTGAACAGGCCGACATCGATGCCGGCTTTATAAGTCGCCTCGATCTGCTTGGCGATCTTGCCGGCGGGCTGCAGATTGAGCGCCAGCCGCTTATTCTCTTTGATCAAGGTCGTGATGGCGTCGCGCTCGGCGTCGGTCTTGAGCGAGGCGATCAAGGGCGCCGCGGCGGCCGGGTTGGCCATCACCCAATCAGCCGCCTGCTTATAGGCGCGGTAGAGCGGCGCGACCAGATCGCGATGCTGATCGATCCATTCCTGATGCGCCGCAACGCCGAGATAGGGCAGCGTGCCGCCGCCGGAGAAAGCGTTCCACACTTTGGCGATGTTCAGGTCGATCGTGTGGATCTGCGGCATCGCCGCCTTTACGAGACTATAGGCCGGCTCCCAAAGCTGCACCGCATCGGCGCGCTCGGCAATCGCATAGCCGACGAGCCCCGGCGTAGCCGTATTGACGACCTGAAACGAATCCGGATCGATGCCTTGCTGCTTCGCGAGCCAGGCGAACATCGTGTAATTGGTCGTCCCTTTGGCCGCGGCGAGTTGCTTACCTTTGAGATCGGCCAGCGTCTTGATCTCGGGGCGGCTCGTCACCACCGTGCCCCAATAGTCGAACAGATTGAACAGATAGGTCGTTTTGATGCCGCGCGTGGCGCCGAGCCCGAGAATCAGAACCGAGGCGCTGCCGCCGACCTGAAACTCGCCGGAATTGAACTGCGCGGCATAGGCATCCGGCGGCCGCTCGACGAACGTGATGTCGATGCCGTTTTGGACGTCGAATTTCTGCTGCTTGATGACATCGGGAAACACCGCGCCAAGCGACGGCGGATTGAACACGACGATCGTGATCGGCGCGGGCTGAGCGGCCCGGGCGCTGGCATTGGCGGCAACAAGTGCCGTCAAAACAACAGCAACCGCGACAACAAATTTCCGCATATCCCCTCCCACGCCGGCTTCTTCAAGCGCTTATGTTGCAAGCCTGCGGCATGGTGCTAGATAAGTGTGCGCCGTTCAAGCCAGACCGTTCAAGCTATGGACCATTAAGGAGCGGCCGCCACGGTGGCTAATTGTCCCGCCCGGAAATTAGTCTCGCCGGGGATTATTTTGCCCGACAGGAGCCGACACGACGGTGTCTTCCGCTGATCTTAAGAGCCGCGACTTTCAGAGAATTCTGCTGATCAAGCTGTCGGCCATCGGCGATGTCGTGCACACGATTCCGCTGCTCAACAAGCTGCGCCAGCGCTATCCCAAGGCGCGCATCGACTGGATGGTGACACCCGGCATTGCCGAACTGCTCTCGCACCATCCCGCCATCAACAATGTCATCGAATTCGTCCGTGACGAATGGTCGGAGCCGTGGCGGCTGGCGCCCTACGCCAGCGCCGCCAAGCTGGTCGCGCAGTTGCGCGCGGTTCAATACGATCTGGTTCTTGATCTGCAAGGCCAGTTGCGCAGCGGCGTGTTCGCCTTCACCTCGGGCGCCCCGGTGCGCATCGGCTTCGACCGGCCGCGCAGAAGCCGCTGGCAGGCCCTGCAACGCAAGATCCCGGACGAAGCGCGCCGCCATGCCTGGCAGGGCGCACGCGAAGGAAGTTTTCTCGCCTATACCCATCACATCGATCTGCCGACGCTCGATATTCATCCTGTGGATCGCTATTTGCGCTTCGGCGCGCTGCTCGGCCTCGACGACAAGAGTGCCGATTTCGGATTTCCGATCCCGGTGGAAGCGGCAAACCGTATCGAGGCGCTGCTTGACTACTACGAGATCGCCAAAGCGCGGCTCGTCGTCATGGCGCCGGGCACCAACTGGGAAACCAAACAATGGCGCAGCGAAGCCTTCGCCGATGTGGCCCGGCATTTCCTCGACAAGCAATTCGCCGTCGCCTTGATCGGCTCGGGCGGCGAACATGAGCTGTGCGCCGAGGTCGCCAAGCTCGCGCCGGGCGCGATCAACCTTGCCGGCGAAACCACGCTGACCGAGCTCGCGGCCCTGATCCGCCGCGGCACCATTTGCGTGTCCAACGATTCCGGGCCGATGCACATGGCCGTCGCGCTCGACCGCCCGGTCGTCGCCGTGTTTGGCCCGACCGACCCGGTTTGGGCCGGCCCCTACCGGCGCGACAATGCCGTGCTGCGCGCAAGCCTTCCCTGCTCGCCTTGTTATCTGCGGCTGCTCGCGCGCTGCACGCACAATCACAACTGCATGAGGAATGTCTCGGCCTCCGCCATCATCGAACGCGCAGAAAAGGTTCTCGCCGCCGCACCGCCGAGCCGGCCAAAGCCATCGCCGGGCCGGAACTAGACCCAGGGACCTGCTAGCCCGCTTTCTTCTGGAGAATGCGCTC
This sequence comes from Xanthobacteraceae bacterium, assembly GCA_036264635.1. Classification (GTDB taxonomy): domain Bacteria; phylum Pseudomonadota; class Alphaproteobacteria; order Rhizobiales; family Xanthobacteraceae; genus BOG-931. The sequence continues at coordinate 14,983 of DATAQN010000076.1, forward strand.
GGCCCGCACGCTTTGGCTGCCGCACTTGCGGCAGCGAAGACGTTTGACGAAGGACACGATCGGCGCGCCCGGCTTGATGCCGCGTCGGACAAGTTCCGGTTCGGTGAGCCGGCCGACATGGCGGCAGCGCAAGCATTCCACGCGAATCTCGGCTCGCACGGCACACTCCTACAGAACGCTACTGACCTAAAAGTAGCGGTCGTGATCGGAGAATGCGAGTCGTGTCAGAACAACAGCCGAGCATTCGCCGGTATTGCGTCTGTAACGACAGAACCCGACTTTGGCACCGTTCGGAAACATTGGCTTACCACTTTTGGCCGGCCGCAGCGTCGTCATGGCTTCGGCATATGTCAAAGGAGGTATTCTTGGTCACAACAAACGTTCAGCCGATGCGAAAGCGCCCTGCCGCCACAGCCGGACAGCAGCCGGCTGCGGGCGACGCAACACAATTGCTTGCCGCCATCAAGGAACTCGCGCCAGAGTTTGCGGATCGTGCCGAGGAGATCGAGCACAGTCGCCGGGTCCCCCGCGATATCATTGACACTTTGCGGGGCATCGGGGTGTTCCGGACGCTTGTGCCGCGCAGCCATGGCGGCTTTGAATTGACCGTTCCCGAAGTGCTGCCGATGCTTGAGACATTGGCGGCCGCTGACAGCTCGGTCGGCTGGGTGACGATGATCGGCGTAGTTTCGCAGTTGTTCTGCAGCAGGTTGCCGCGCGAGAGCTACGACCAGGTCTACGCTGACGGAGCCAGCGCCGTCGTGGTTGGGGTCGGGACACCGGCTGGACGGGCCGAGGCGGTCGATGGCGGCTATTATCGCGTCTCCGGGCGTTGGCCGTTCGCCAGCGGCTGCCAGAATGCACAGTGGATCGCCGCTCATTGTGTGGTCTGTAAGGACGGCGAGCCCGTGAAGTCGGACCATGGCCCACTGACCAGATTTGTCATGCTTCGGGCGGAGTATTGGCGCATCGAGGAGACGTGGCAGGCCTCAGGGCTGACAGGCAGCGGCAGTCACCACGCGGTCCTGGACAACGTAGATATCTCCGAAGCGTGGGTCTTCGACTTGTTGCACGGACCGTCGAGCGTACCGGGCCCGTTCGAGAGTGTCCCCGCGCCTTTCATTCCAACGCTGCATAGCGCTGTCGCCGTTGGAATCGCGACCGGCGCAGTCGCCGACCTCGCCGCCATGGCCGGCGCCGGCCGCCGCCAGCTTTTCGCCGCCGCCGACCTCAAGGATTCGCCGATCTTCCAGCATGAATTCGGCCGGCTCGGCGCGGAGCTGCGTGCCGCACGCGCGCTGCTGGAAGTTCAAGCCGCACAGCAATGGCGCCGCGCGGCCGAGGGGATGCTCGACGGCAAGGCTGATTTCGCCGACGGCCTCCAGGGTGGCGCTTGGATCCATGCAGCCTGCACTAACATCGTAAGCGGCTGCTACACACTGGGCGGTGCGAGCGTCGTGATGAATACGTCGCCGCTGCAGCGACGTCTTCGCGACATCCATGCAACCAGGCAGCACATCTTCGCACAAGAGCGATTCTACGCCATTGCCGGTAAGCACGCTCTCGGATTCCCGCCGATCGATCCGATCTCGGGGCAATAGAGCACGAGCCGCAAAGGGCCTGCCCCGCACGCCGGGCGGGGTGGGTCCGACCAATTCAATATGCTCGCGGCGCATCATCGCCAGCGAATACCTCCGAAACGCACGCATGCGTGCGAAGACTGAGGCCAAGAAGACAGAGGCTAAGAAGACAGAGGCAAAGCGGACTTTGTCCGCACCCGCCGCGACTGCGCTTTTTTGACCCAGCAGCGGCATTGGAACCACTTGATAAGCCACAAGATTGCCTCAGTTCCAGCCCCTTCCAAAGTACTTGTCCATTTCATTACGATGTTCCTGAGCCTGGATTGCTCGGAAACCTCGCGGTTGGTGAGCAGGCAAAAGTGACCATGACGGAAACGAACGCATCAAAGGCGGAAGATGAGCGCCTCCATCGAGTGCTTCTTGCTTATGTGCGGCAGGAATTTGAAGCGCCCGTCGCTGCCATCCTTGGCTATACCGAGATCATGCTCGAGGACGCGGAACGATCAGGTGCCCGCGCTCTTGTTGATGATCTTCAACGGGTCCGAAAAGCCGGTTTGACACTGAAGGAACTGGTCTCGAATGCGCTGCATTTGCCTCAAAGCGAGGGAGATTTCGCCGATTTTCGGCGAAACTTGCGCCACGACCTCAGGACCCCGCTCACCGCGATCAAGGGGTTCGGTGAGATGCTGTTGGAGGATGCGCTTGAGTGCAGGAACGAAGCCCTTGCCAACGACCTGCAGAAGCTCCTCGATGCGGGGTCGCGTCTCCTGACGCAAATTGACTCGATCATTAGTTTCACCGGCTTGCCGGAACAGCGTTCGGCCGAAGCTACGCCCGAGAAGCATGCCGTCAGCGCGATCATACGATCTGTGCGGCCGGTCTCGTCAGCGGCTCAGGAAACCGCCACCCCGAGCCGCATTCTCATCGTCGATGACACGCAAGCAACGCGTGAGCTTCTCTGCCGTCGTCTGGCGCGTGATGGCCATCATGTCGTCGAGGCCGGCAACGGTCACTCGGCCCTTCATTTGACGGCAACCGAACCATTTGACCTTGTCCTGCTCGATATGATGATGCCCGACATCAGCGGCTACGATGTGCTCACGCAGCTCAAAGCCGACAGCCGTCGCCGCCACATTCCCGTGATCGTTATCTCCGCGCTCGACCAAATCGACAGCATCGCCCGGTGTATCGAAGCTGGCGCGGAGGATTATCTTTCCAAGCCTTTTGATCCGGTTCTGCTGCGCGCCCGGATTGGCGCCTCGCTGGACAAAAAACGTTTGCGCGATCGGGAACAGGCTGCGACCGCTGAACTCAGAGCGGAGAAAGAACGATCGGAGGCTATCCTGCTCAACATTCTCCCAAAGTCGATTATTGCCAGGATGAATAACGGAGAGACGACCATCGCGGATGACTTTCGCGACGTGACCGTACTTTTCAGTGACATTGTCGGCTTCACGCGCATGTCGATGCGCCGCTCGGCGAGCGAGGTCGTGGCGATACTCAACGGCATTTTCTCCGCTGTGGATCGCGTAGCGCTCGATCTCGGCATCGAGAAAATCAAAACCATCGGTGATGCCTATATGGCGGTTGCTGGCCTACCCGAGCCGCGGATTGATCACGCCGAAGTTATCGCCAAGCTCGCACTTTCGATGCGGAATCTCGTCAGCGAGGTGTCGCGCCACTATGGTGAAGATCTCAAAGTGCGGATCGGAATTCACACCGGCGAGACGGTGGCAGGCGTGATCGGAACGCACAAATTCGCGTATGATGTCTGGGGCGACACGGTTAACACCGCAAGCGCCATGGAATCCCACGGCATTCCCAACGAGATCCAGGTCTCAAAAGCCAGCTTTTCCAGGCTTTCCGACCACTTCATCTTGGAAGCGCGCGGCCTGGTGGACATTAAAGGCAAAGGGCGTATGGAGACCTTCTTACTGCGCGGAGAGCGGACGAGAGCTAATTGAAATAAGATCAAGCGATAGCCGCGTCTACGAGATACGCCAATGTCGAACTTTTCGATCCGCACACGGTTGATTTTTCTATCGGGGCTGCTGCTCGCCATCCTGGCCGCCACGGCGGCATTTCTGACGCACGAGCTGTTGCGAGATTCACAAGCCCTGTCGGAGGAAGCCGATCTGGTTGCCGTCGTCAAGAGCACCGATAACGCGAGAGAGCATTTTTTTGAACTGAAACAATCATTGAACGACTTTGCTGCGACGCTGGCCGGCCAATCGCAATCGAACGTCGAGACGGCAAAAGCCAAATTGGACGAGGATCTCAAGGCGATCGCGCCGGTCGACGCAACTAGCGTCGCCACCGTTCAGCACGATCTCAACGAGCTTGTCGATTTGGTGCAGCAGGCAGGCGACGCTTTTTACTCGAAGGATGATGCGGTTGGCGGGCGCGCCCTGATGGCGCAGGCCCAATCGCGCATGGATAATGTCAACAAGGAGTTCGAAGAGATCGTCAACCGGATCGAGCAACTCGCGTTTGCTCGAAGGGACGTCGTCGTAAGCAGTGCGAAAAGCGCGGTCTCACTGTCGATAGCCGGAGGGATTGTTGCCTTGGGCCTGGCGCTGATCGTCACCGCGCTGATCGTGCGCTCGATAACCACCCCATTACGCCGGCTGGAATTCGTAATGAACTCCATCACGGCCGGCCACCTCGATGTCGCTATTCCGAAAGCCGGTCGGGACGAAATTGGGAGCATGACGAATGCACTGACGATGTTGCGCGACAGCCTCCTCGAGGGCAAACGTCTGCAACAGGAGCGGGAGCGCGCGGAAGCGGAGGCAAGGCGGGCTCAGACGCAACTCGGCGAAGCCATCGAGACCATTTCCGAGGGGTTTGCGCTGTACGATTCAGACGACAAGCTGGTTATCTGCAACAAGCGCTTCAAGGAAATGTATCGCGACGTTCCCATCGAGATACGCCCCGGAACGCCTTACGAAGCCATAGTGCGCGCACTTGCCGATACCGGCCTCGTCAAACACGCTCCCGAGAAGCCTGACAACTGGGTTGCCGAGCGCCTTTTGCGCCATCGCAATCCCGAGGGAGCTTTCGAGCAGCAGCGCAGCAGCGGAATATGGTTCCAGGTCAGTGAAAGGCGCACCGCCGACGGTGGCGTCGTAGGTGTGTTCACCGACATCACCGAACAGAAAAACCGCGAATTCGAGCTTGGCCAACTCGTTGATCGGCTCGCGGAGGCGCGCGATGTGGCCACTGAGGCGACGGTCGCGAAAAGTCGCTTCCTGGCTAATATGAGTCATGAGCTGCGAACGCCCTTGAACGCAATCATCGGCATAACCGAAATGCTGGTGGAGGATGCGCAAGATCAAGACGACCGCACCGTGACGGAGCCTCTCGAGAGAATAGGACGTGCCGGAAGGCATCTGCTGCAACTGATCAACGAGATTCTTGATCTCTCCAAGATCGAGGCCGGAAAGCTCGAGCTGAATTACGAACAGGTGAAACTCGCTTCGCTCGTTGGCGATGTGATTGGTGAAGCCGAACTGTTAGCGCGAAAAAACAACAATAAGCTTGTGGTCGAATGTCCGACCGATATTGGCGTGATCCGCTCCGATCCGACACGTTTGCGGCAAATTGTGCTCAATCTCCTAAGCAACGCCTGCAAGTTTACCCAGAGCGGCACCGTGTCTCTTGCTGTCAGCCGCAGCGGAAAGGGCAATGACGAGTGGATATCGATTCGCGTCACCGATACTGGAATTGGCATGACTGCAGAGCAGATGGCCAAGCTGTTCCAGGAGTTCAGTCAGGCCGATAGTTCCACGACCCGCAAATACGGCGGTACCGGCCTGGGGCTTGCGATCAGTGATCGGCTATGTCGGATGATGGGCGGGTCGATCAAGGTCGAGAGTCAACCGAATGTGGGCACGACGTTCACTGTGACCCTGCCGGCGGACCGTGCGGACGTATTGGATGTCGCACCGGTCGATACGATAACGCGACAAGAACCGGGGCGAACCAACCGTGTTCTGGTGATAGATGACGATGCCACGGTTCGTGATCTCATGCGCAGATTCTTGAGCCGCGAGGGCTTTGACGTGGTTACGGCCGCCAGCGGACGTGAAGGGCTCCAATTTGCCCGAGACCTGCGTCCGTCAGTGATCACGCTCGACGTCTTCATGCCGGGCATGGACGGCTGGAGCGTTCTTCAGTCGCTCAAGGAAGATGCTGATCTTGCTCGTATTCCCGTCATCATGATGACGATCTCGGATGAAAAGCAGAAAGGCTTTACGCTGGGAGCATCCGGCTACCTGACCAAGCCGGTTGATCGCGCGCGCCTTGCCGAAGTATTGGATCGCTTTAAAAACCGCGCAGTGAGTTCCACTGTGCTGATCGTTGAAGACGACGTGAGTACCCGTGAATTATTGCGACGACTTCTTGTCGGAGAAGGTTGGAAGGTCAACGTTGCAGCGAACGGCCGCGAGGGGCTGGACCGAGCCAATGTTGAGGCTCCCAACCTTATTCTTCTTGATCTCATGATGCCTGAAATGGACGGTTTCGAATTTATGGCTCAATTGCGGAAGAAGCCGGAATTCACATCGATCCCGGTTATCGTGATCACGGGAGCCGACCTCAGTCCTGCAGATCACCAGCGCCTTAACGGAGGCGTCCAGCACATTCTTCAGAAGGCGACATCCAGCCAGGACGAATTTCTCCGGCAGATTAGAGCGCTGGTAGGACGTTACGTCACGCCGGCGGCAGCGAACTTGATGGACAGCTGATTATGGTGAAGATTCTTTATGTAGAAGATAATGAGGACAACATCTACATGTTGTCCTCCCGGCTGAAGCGGCGCGGCTATGACGTTGTGTCGGCGCGGGATGGCGAGCAAGGCATCTCCATGGCCCGCAGCGAGGCGCCCGCTCTGATACTTATGGATTTGAGTCTTCCTGTCGTGGACGGCTGGGAGGCGACGCGACGGCTCAAGGCGGAAGCTTTGACGCAGGATATCCCCGTCATTGCGCTTTCAGCCCATGCGATGGCAGGCGATCGCGAAAAAGCGATTGCTGCCGGATGCGATGATTACGACACAAAACCTGTTGAGTTGCCGCGCCTTCTAGAAAAAATCTCTAGTCTGCTAGCGCGCAAAAGTTTGTAACAACCCCGCCGAGGTCAGCGATAGCCGCGCGCGAGGAATAACTTCGCGCGCTTGCCGCGAACGCTTCGACGCCCGACTTCGAGGCCTTAGTTCTCGCCTGACGGGCGCCGCCAGCCGGCCCCGGCGTGATTACCACCCCATCACGATTATATGACGGCCGCCATCTAACCTTGCACTTAGATGATGATCATCATATAAAACAATCTCCAAACACGGGAGATGTGGTATGCGCTTGAGCGACGCGCAAGCGGAGAAGAGCCGTCACGCCGGCCGACGGTCGCGAACCAGGCTCTTGATCGCTGCCGGCACAGCCATCGCCGTGCTCGCGACTGGATCGCTGACCTATTTGTATCGGCAGAGCGCCGCCGCAATCTCCGCCACTGCCCCGCCTCTTCCGCAAGTCGTAGTGAGCAGGCCGCTCGCGCGCGAGGTCGATTCCAGGTTGGGCTTTCTCGGGCAATTTTCCGCGGTCGAACGCGTTGAGCTCCGCGCTCAGGTCGGCGGCACGCTGACCGGGATATATTTCAAGGACGGCGACATCGTCCACAAAGGCGATCTTCTGTTCACGATCGACGCGGAGCCTTACGAGATCAAGCTGGAGCAGGCCAATGCCCAGCTGGAGACGGCAAAGGCACGGCTCGTGCTCGCTGAGCAGGAGCTGTCACGTGCGCAGCAACTCAAGCGCAGCGATTTTGGCACGGCGCAGACCGTCGACCAGCGTACCGCCGACCAGCAAAGCGCGCAGGCCGCTGTGGACGATGCCAAGGCGCAGATCCGCGACGCCGAATTCGATCTCGAACATTGCCGGATCACCGCGCCCTTTGCCGGGCGCATCGGCAACCATCAGGTGTCGGTCGGCAACCTGATCGCCGGCAGCCGTGCGGCGACCAGTCCGACGACACTGCTCGCGACAATGGTCTCGCTCGATCCGATCTATCTGGATTTCGACATGAGCGAATCCGATTTTCTCGCCTTTTCCCGTAGCCGCGCTCAAATCAAAAGCGGCCCTGCCGACAAGGTCGAGGTCGCGCTCAGCGACGAGGAACAGTTCAAGCGGCAAGGCACGCTTGATTTTGTCGACAATGCGCTCAACCGGTCGAGCGGGACGATCCATGCGCGCGCCACCGTTCCAAATCCCGATTTGTTTTTGACGCCGGGCGAGTTTGGCCGCGTCAGTCTCATCGTTGGCGCCCCGGCGCCGACCCTCCTGGTGCCGGATACTGCGGTATTGCCTGACCAGTCCCAACACCTGGTCATGACCGTCGGGCCTGACGGCAGCGTCGTGCCCAAGCCGGTCGAGATCGGCGCGCTTCGCGGCAGCCTGCGCGTGATCCGCTCCGGCCTGGCGCCGACCGATCAGGTCATCATCGACGGCATTCCGCACGCAACACCGGGAGCGAAAGTGGCGCCGCAGAACGGCGCGATCCGCTACGCCGCCGGTGACAATCAAGGTTAGGAACAGGCGGAGCTTTAGCGAGCACGGGAGTTCACGATATGCGCCTGGCACATTTCTTCATCGATCGTCCGCGCTTCGCGACCGTCCTCAGCGTGTTCGTGACAGCATTCGGCCTGGGCGCGCTCGCAATCCTCCCGGTCGCGCAATATCCGGAAATCGTTCCGCCGACGGTGCAGGTCACGGCATCCTATCCCGGCGCATCCGCCGAGACTGTCGCCCGCACGGTCGCGACGCCGCTCGAACAAGAGATCAACGGCGTCGAGAACATGCTGTACATGAACAGCCAGTCGACCGGCGACGGCAATCTCACCATAACGGTCACGTTCCGCATCGGCACCGATCTCAACGTCGCGCAAATGCTGACGCAAAACCGGGTTCAGGACGCGCTGTCGCGCCTGCCCGACGACGTGCAGCGCCTGGGCGTGCAGGTCCGCAAATCGATACCCAGCATCCTGTTGGCCATTCACCTCTACTCGCCGGACTCCTCGCGCGACACGCTGTACCTGTCGAATTACGCGACCTTGCACATCAAGGACGTCTTGGCGCGCCTGCCGGGCGTCGGTGACGTGCAATTCCAGGGCGCGCGCGAATACGCAATGCGCATCTGGCTCGATCCGGACAAGGCCGCGGCCTACAATCTCAGCGCCGCTGATGTGCTCGCGGCACTGCGCGCGCAAAATCTCCAGGTGTCGGCCGGCCTCTTGAACCAGCCGCCCGCTCCCACCGGAGAGGCCTATCAGATCAATGTCGAGGCGCTCGGCCGGCTGACCACGCCCGAGCAGTTCGGCGACATCATCGTCAAGTCCGACAACCAGGGA
>DATAQN010000082.1:0-14305 GCA_036264635.1 Xanthobacteraceae bacterium
CAGCCTAGGTTGTCATACTCAAATCTGAGAAAAAAGACCAAATAACAAAAAAGAGCGGCTCTAAGGCCGCTCTTTTAGCTTCTCTCTCAACAAACAGGCGTGTTGTTTACGAACATCCCGTCGTTGAGCCGCACGTATCGCACTTCAAACAGGTGCCGTTGCGCACGAGGGTGAAATTCGCGCACTCGCCGCACATTTCGCCTTCGTAGCCTTTGGCCTTGGCTTCGGCGCGGCGTTCCGCGACCACCGCCTTGGCTTCGGCTTTGGCATTGGCGCGGGCGTCGAAGCGCTGTTCGAGCTTCTCGGCGGGCGACAGCTTTGCCTCGGGCTCGGTCTTGAGCGCGGTGGCGCCGGAGACTTCGCCGCGTGCCGTGTGCGCGCTGATCGCCGTCACTTTCGAACCGCCGGCCGGCGCGTTGTCGTGCGGGGCGGCGACCGCACTGGCGCCGCCGCCGTCCATCACTTTGAGCCGGTCGGTGCGCGAGCGGGTTAGCCCCTTCGACACATAGCGCGTGTCGGGCGAGGGCTTGCCTTCCTCGACGCCTTTGCCGAGCGCATCAAAGCCTTCTCCGCTCGGATCGACATGGGCGAGGTCGAAACGCTCCATGTAGGACACCGCGAGCTCGCGGAACACATAGTCGAGGATCGAGGTCGCGTATTTGATTGAGTCGTTGCCCTGCACCGGGCCGGACGGCTCGAAGCGGGTGAAGGTGAAGGCATCGACATATTCGTCGAGCGGCACGCCGTATTGGAGGCCGAGCGACACGGCGATGGCGAAGTTGTTGAGGAGCGAGCGGAGCGCCGCGCCCTCTTTGTGCATGTCGATGAAGATCTCGCCGAGCCGGCCGTCGTCATATTCGCCGGTGCGCAGATACACTTTGTGTCCGCCGACCACGGCTTTCTGCGTATAGCCCTTGCGCCGGTCGGGCATGCGCTCGCGGCTGCGGATCTCGATGATCCGTTCGACGACCTTCTCGACGATTTTCTCGGAAAGGCCGGCAGCACGCGCGGCCATCGGCTTTTCCAGGAACGCCTCGACAACATCGTCGTCTTCAGCGTCGTCCGAGATTAGCTGCGACTGCAGCGGCTGCGACAGTTTCGAGCCGTCGCGATAGAGCGCGTTGGCTTTGAGCGCCAGCCGCCAGGACAGCAGATACGCCGCCTTGCAGTCCTCGACGGTGGCGTCGTTGGGCATATTGATGGTCTTGGAGATGGCGCCCGAGATGAACGGCTGCGCCGCCGCCAGCATGCGGATATGGCTCTCGACCGACAGGAAGCGCTTGCCGGTGCGGCCGCACGGATTGGCGCAGTCGAACACCGCGTAGTGCTCGGCCTTCAGATGCGGCGCGCCTTCCACCGTCATGGCGCCGCAGACATGCACGTTGGCCGCTTCGATCTCGCGCTTGCTGAAGCCAAGATGGGCGAGGAGATCGAAGCTCGGCGAGGCGAGATCTTCGGCATCGACGCCGAGCTGATCGCGCAGGAAGTCGGCGCCGAGCGTCCACTTGTTGAAGACGAATTTGATGTCGAAAGCGGTCGGCAGCGCCTTTTCCACTTTTGCGATCGCTTCGGGCGTGAAGCCCTTGGCCTTCAGCGTCGTGTGATTGATCGCCGGCGCCTGGCCGAGCGAGCCGTGGCCAACGGCATAGGCGATGATCTCGGCGATCTCGCTTTCGCTGTAGCCAAGCACGCGCAGCGCCTCCGGCACGGCGCGGTTGATGATCTTGAAATAGCCGCCGCCGGCAAGCTTCTTGAACTTCACCAGCGCGAAGTCGGGCTCGATGCCGGTGGTGTCGCAATCCATGACCAGGCCGATCGTGCCGGTCGGCGCGACGACGGTCGACTGCGCATTGCGATAGCCATGGGCTTCGCCGAGCGTGAGCGCGCGATCCCAGGCCGCCTTGGCATGCTCGATCAGGTTCTGATCGGGGCAGGACTTGTGATCGAGCGGCACCGGCGGCGTCGTCATCTGCTCATAGCCGGTGCGCTCGCCATAAGCGGCGCGGCGATGATTGCGCATCACACGCAGCATATGCTCGCGGTTCGGGGCAAACAGCGGGAAGGGGCCAAGCTCTGCGGCCATTTCCGCCGATGTCGCATAAGACACGCCGGTCATGATCGCCGACAGCGCGCCGCAAATGGCGCGGCCGGCTTCGGAGTCATAGGGAATGCCCGATGACATCAGCAGGCCGCCGACATTGGCATAGCCCAGGCCGAGCGTGCGGAAGTCGTAGGACCGCTGCGCGATCTCGCGCGAGGGGAACTGCGCCATCAGCACCGAGATTTCGAGCACGACAGTCCACAGTCGCACCGCATGCTCATAGCCTTCGATGTCGTAGCCGTGCGTCTTCTCGTCGTGGAACGCGAGCAGGTTCAGCGACGCCAGATTGCAGGCGGTGTCGTCGAGGAACATGTATTCCGAGCACGGATTGGAGGCGACGATCGGGCCCGACGCGGCGCAGGTGTGCCAGTCGTTGATCGTGGTGTGGAATTGCAGGCCCGGATCGGCGCTCGCCCAGGCGGCGTAGCCGATCTTCTCCCACAATTCGCGCGCCTTCACGGTCTTTGAGATCTTGCCGGGCTTCGTCCGCCAGAACAGGTCCCAGTCGCGATCGGCCTCGACCGCTTTGAGGAACTCGTCGGTCACGCGCACGGTGTTGTTGGAATTCTGGCCGGAGACCGTCAGATAGGCTTCCGAATCCCAATCCGTGTCGTAGATCGGGAAATTGATGTCGGTATAGCCCTGCTTGGCGAACTGGATGATGCGGCGGATGTAATTGTCCGGCACATGGTTCTTGCGCGCCGCCTTGATCTCGCGGCGGAGCACCGGGTTCTTGTCCGGATCGAAGCAGGAATCGCCCGGGCCTTCGCAATTCACGCAAGCCTTCAGGATCGCGCGCAGGTGGCGCTGATTGATCTTGGAGCCGGTGACGAGATTGGCGACCTTGTGCTCTTCGGCCACCTTCCAGTCGATGAAGGTTTCGACATCGGGGTGATCGGCGTCGAGGATCACCATCTTGGCGGCGCGTCGCGTGGTGCCGCCCGACTTGATGGCGCCCGCGGCGCGGTCGCCGATCTTGAGGAAGCTCATCAGGCCCGACGACTTGCCGCCGCCGGACAGCCTTTCGCCTTCACCGCGCAGCTTCGAGAAATTCGAGCCGGTGCCGGAGCCGTATTTGAACAGCCGCGCCTCGCGCACCCACAGGTCCATGATGCCGCCCTCGTTGACGAGGTCGTCGGCGATCGACTGGATGAAGCAGGCATGCGGCTGCGGATGTTCATAAGCGCTCTGCGACGCTTCGAGCTTTCCGCTCTGGAAATCGACATAGAAATGGCCTTGGCCGGGGCCATCGATGCCATAGGCCCAATGCAGGCCGGTGTTGAACCATTGCGGCGAATTCGGCGCCACCATCTGCATCGCGAGCATGTAGCGGTGCTCGTCGAAGAAGGCCTGCGCATCGGCTTCGGACGAGAAATAGCCGCCCTTCCAGCCCCAATAGGTCCAGGTGCCGGCGAGCCGGTCGAACACTTGCTTGGAGGAAGTCTCGCCGGTGATGCGCTCGGCCTCGGGCAGGTCGGCAAGCGCGGCCGTGTCGGCAACGCTGCGCCACAGCCATGACGGGACAGAGTTCTCCTCGATCTTCTTCAAGCGCGAGGGTACGCCGGCCTTGCGGAAATACTTCTGCGCCAGCACGTCGGAGGCGACTTGCGACCACTGTTCCGGCACTTCGACATTGTCGGCATGGAACACCACCGAGCCGTCCGGATTACGGATCTCGCTCGTCGTCAGCCGAAACGAAATGTCTGCGTAGGGTGACTGTCCTTCTTTGGTGAAGCGCCGTTCAATCCGCATATTCTGCCCCTTTAATTCGCATTCTTCTCTACGCTGGCAACCCCGCGGATGTTTCCCGCCTGATGCGGAATCTTGCCGCTTAATATAGGTTACCGACAGCTTCCCCGCGACGCGGCGGACATCCGCCGCGTGCGCCTCACCCCTGCATTTCTATTCGCCACCCAAACCCCGTTCGGCTTCGCGAGCTGCGTTTCGTGCCGCTCTTACAAGCCCCGTCTTCGGACGTCCGGACACCTTTGGGGTCAGCAAATCCCACGCGCTCGCCGCAGGCGGCGCGGAGTATTCCGCAGACCCTTTATTGGGGAGCCCGGCCGACTTCCGTACCCGCGCGCCGAACTTTCAAAAGCTAGGCCATGCCGGTCGCGCGCGTCAAGACTTAGTACGAAAATCTGAATCAACCACTAAATATGGGGATAGCGGGGAAGAATCGGCGGGGGAGGAGCCAAGTATCGGAGATTCGAAGGGAATCCGGAAGGGCTTTGGGTTCCCATGCGCGGCTTTGCTGTTGGAAACGCCGAGCTGAGCCGGTCTAGGTAGGTACTTTACCTGTGCAACAACCCACCCGCACGACAGCGCTCACGGGCAGGCGCAATCGCCCTGGTCACGCACCTGTCACGCAGTGACGGGCCTTTCTGCGCGATTCTGAGTGAGAAGGCCTATGAAACGGCTATTTCCACCGCCTTCGCATCAGCGAAATGCCGTAAGACACTGAGCTGATTTATGGAATCGTGCTGGCCTTGTTAGATCGCCGGCCGGCCACGCGAGCGGGGACTTTTTCGCGCCGTTATTTCGAGCGAAGGCAGATTCGCCCATTTCGGGCGAAATCAAATTCGGCGCCGCCGGAACCGGCTACTTCTCTGTTAACCTTAAGGAAGTCTTACTTTTCTCGCAGGGATGGCTTTGCTTGACGGGGCACAGGGGTCCCTCAATAACGATTTGAAATGAGTGGCGGGTGGGTAAAGCGTGCGGTCCTCGCAGGGCGCATCATGGCGTGCGCTGCCCTGTTGGCCGGCTGCACGGCAAATTTCCACAACGATCCGATCAATACGCCGCTGACCGCCGATCCTCGGCAGATCGAAGCCGATCTCGGCAACGACGTTCCCAACAATTATGACGACATGGTCGTGGCGCTGTCGTTTTCCGGCGGCGGCACCCGCGCGGCGGCCTTTTCCTATGGCGTGCTGCAGGGCTTCGAGCAGACGCGGGTGCCGACCCGCAGCGGCACGGTCTCGCTGCTCGACCGCCTCGACTTTCTCTCCGGCGTATCCGGCGGCTCGATCCTCGCCGCTTATTACGGCCTGCACGGGCGCGACGGCTATGCCGACTTCAAACAGCGCTTTCTGTTGGCGAATGGCGAGGAGGGGCTGCAGACCGAACTGAGCCTCGGCAATATCGCGCGTGGGCTGCAAGGCGGCGTCAACGACGCCAGCGGTTTCCCGGTCTGGCTCGATCAGCACCTCTATAACCACGCGACCTTCCGCGATCTCCTGCGCCGCTCGCGGCCGCGGGTGTGGATCAATGCCTCCGATATCTACAACCGCACGGCATTCGTTTTCGCGCCGGTGACGTTCAGTGCGCTGTGCAGCGATCTGACAAGCTATCCGGTGTCGATGGCGGTTGCGGCCTCGGCTGCAGTGCCGGTCGTATTCACGCCCGTCGTGATCAAGAATTTTCCGGGCGGCTGCCCGATCGGCTTGCCGGATTGGGTGCGGCGCGTGCGCACCAATCCGAATTCGCAGCCGCTGATCAAATCCTATGCCGACGCGCTCGAGCGCTATCGCACCGGCGCCATCAAATACGTCAAGCTGCTCGACGGCGGCCTGATCGACAATTATGGGCTCGCCGGCTTCACCATTGCGCGGCTTGCCTCGACCACGCCCGACGGGCCGCTCGCGCCGCAAGAGGCGGTCAAGCTGCGGCGTTTTCTGTTCCTGGTCGTGGATTCAGGACGTGCCCCGTCCGGACAATGGGCACAGACCATTCCGGGGCCGTCCGGCGTCGACCTCATTACTGCGGCCTCGGACACCGCGACCGAATCCGGCGCCATCGGCAGCTATTCGGCCTTCGACGCCACGATGAACGATTGGCGAAATCAATTGGTCGCCTGGCGCTGCAGCTTGTCCGAAGCCGACCGGCGCAAATTTGGCGTGCCGCCCGGCTGGAATTGCCGCGATGTGCAATTCTTCATCGGCCGCATTTCGTTCGATCAATTGGGTCCGGAACGGCAGGCGGCCTTGAACCGCGTCGAGACGCGGCTGCGGTTGCCGCCGGATCAGGTCGAGATGCTGATCTCCGCCGGCCGCGATGCGCTCAGCGTCAACCCGAAATTCCGCGCCTTCCTCACGTCGCTCGGCCGCACACCGCTATCGCCGGTCGAGCGCGCCCCGGCCGCCCCCCGCGTGCCGCTGCCGCCGAACGCGCCCGTTTCGGCACTGCCGCATTCAGAAGCAAAGGCGCAGTAGCTGATCCGCCTTGCTGCAGCGCCGCAAACACGGGCTGTTTTGCGCTTTCACCGGCTTAGTCATAAAAAAATTTTCAAAAATCATTGCGGAATCGGGTGGCCCCAAGCGTCTATAGGTTAGGAGGGTGTGCGTCGGGGGCAAGGAAGCGATCTCTTGGCCCATTCGCTGACCGCCCCTTTTTCACGCGTAACGCGTATCGACCGGGGTATCTTGCTAATTCCATGCCGTTGTTTGTTAGACTCGCCGCCACCTGGCCTCCAATCGCAACCTGGCAGGGATTTACCGCCGCAATTGCGGAAGCCCTTTACGTTGCGTGGCTCATCGCCGCGACATTGCTGCCTGTCTTCGTTTGGTTGGTCTTAGGCGGTGTCTTACTGCTGCTGCTGGCCGTTCGATACGTCCTGCTCCAAACAGTCTTGTCCGACGAGGCGGCCGATTCGGGCGGGCTTTCGAATTTCGATTGGCGCACCCGTTATAACCCCATCGTGTATTTTCTTCACAGAAACTACACGCTGCATCTGATGGCCTGTCTGGCGATCACTGAAGCAGATCGCTTCGGCGCATTCCTGATGCTGACGGCCGCCGCTTTTGCCGATTACAATCGGGAGATAAATATCAGGCGCCGGAGCGGCGAGTTCGCAGACGTTACCGATGCGAACAGCAAGTTTATCGGATTTGGCACCGCAAATCCGCTGACCCAATCACTGATCACGGCCGCAGTATGCTTTTCAGTCCTGACGTGGCTGTGGTCGATCCACGCAGCAGGCAACCCGCTCTTGGAGCTGCTGGGTGAACTGGCCACGCCCTTGGCGCACTTTCAACATTCGATCGTCGATTATTCTCGTCTGTTGGAAAGGGGCGGGGCATTCGGCGACGCCATTCGTTACCGGATTACCGATGCGACCTGCGTCGCGATTCTCTTGTTCTTTTGCTTGGCTCGTCAAACCTCGATCATGGAATTCACGCTTTGGGGAGCGATGAATCGCTCTCTGCGGGTCAGTCCCTTCGCGCGCGCCATGCTGTGTTTCCCGCTGATCCTGGTGTTGCATGTGATGCTCAATTCCGGCGGGCCTTATCCGGATGACAACGTCGGCATCGGATCGGTGATCTCGATCTTCACCCGATATGATGCGCTCCGCCTGTTCATAGCGAACATCATCATTATCTTTTTTATGATGGTGCAGCTGGTCGACCTGACGGAATTGCGCGTGGTCGACAACCCGTCAACGGCGCTTGAAGTTTGGGACGAGTCGTGGCCGCCGTCGCGCGGCGAGAGATGAGCCCGCGTGCTACTTGATTCTCCTTTCACTTAAGCGTTGAATCGCTCCGCTGGCGTAAATCGGTAAGCAACAATACCGAGCGAGCCGGGGAGGAAAGATTCATGGACGACATTCAACGGCGCGCCTTCATGAAAGGCGCGGCTTTTGGCGCGTTTGCCTTCACGGTCGGCGGCGCCGAGGTGATGCTGACGCCACGACAGGCGCATGCGCAAAACGCTCCGCTCAAGACGCTGACCGCCGATCAGGCGGCCACTCTCGACGCCATAGGTGAGACGCTCGTGCCCGGCGCCAAGACTGCCGGCATCACCAATTTCGTCGATCAGCAGATTTCCGGCCCGCCGGAAAAAGCCTTGCTGCAGGCGCGCATCCTCAATGTGCGGCCGCCTTACGCGAATTTTTATCGCGCATCGCTGAACGCCATCGACGGCGCCAGTGACAAGGCCAATGGCGGCCGCAAATTCGCGCAGCTGTCCGCCGACGAGCAGCACAACTTCGTCAACCTGATGCGGCAGAACAAAATCGACGGCTGGCAGGGGCCGCCCGCGCCCTTCGTCTACGGCATCCTGCGCAGTGATGCGGTCGATGTGACCTATGCCACCATGGAAGGCTATGCCGCGCTGGGCGTGCCTTACATGCCCCACATCGCTCCGACGGCGAGGTGGTGACATGAGCAACGAAAAAGTCGATGTCGTCATTGTCGGTGCCGGCGCTTCGGGCTCGGTCTTCGCCAATGTTCTCACCAAGGCCGGCAAGAAGGTCGTGCTCCTTGAAAACGGTCCGGATTGGCAGCTGACGGATTTGATCTCGTCCGACATCTGGGGCCGCCGCGTCAAACCAGCTGGGCCTCCGGTATTGCTCGAGGGCAAGAATCCCTTCGGCTATGTCAGCCAGGCCGGCTGGGGCGTGGGCGGCGCAACGCTGCATTATTTCGCGAATTTCCCACGCTATCTGCCGACCGACTTCAAGATCAAGAGCGAGCATAATCGCGCCCACGATTGGCCGATTGCCTATGAGGATGTCGCGCCGTTCTACGATCGCGTGGCCGCCGATCTCGGCGTGTCAGGTGATGCCAAGGCCGAGGAGCGCTGGCGGCCGGCGGGCGCGCCTTATCCGATGCCGCCGATGAAGACTTTTCCCAACGGCGAGGTCTGGCTCAAGGGCGCCGAAGCCAACGGCATTCATTTCGTGCCGGCCGCGGTCGGTATGACCTCGCAAGAGTATAAAGGCCGGCCGGCCTGCATCTATGACGGCTGGTGCCATGTCGGTTGCCCGATCGGCGCACTCGCCAATCCGGTGGTGACTTATCTCGGCGAGGCGCGCAGAGCCGGCGCGGAAGTGCGCCCGTTCTCCACCGTTACGCGTGTCCTCACCAACGCCGACGGCACACGCGTGACAGGCGTCGAATATTACGATGCGCAGAAGCAAAAGCAGGTGCAGGAGGCGAGCGTCGTCGTGCTCGCGGCCTGGTCGGCGCAGAATCCGCGGCTGCTGCTCAACTCTGCCACCGACAAGCATCCCGACGGCCTTGCCAACAAGAACAAGCTCGTCGGCAAATTCATGATGACGCATCACATTGCCGGGACCTGGGCGCTGTTCGACGAGGACATCACGCCGCATATGGGCACGGTGGGTGCGCAGTTCCTGTCCTACGACCGCTACGCCAAGACCAGCTATCCGGGGGCGTTCGGCAGTTCGTTTATCGTCGCCGGCGCGGCGATGAAGACGAACGATTACGCCAGCGCCCGGCCTGATCTGTTTGGCCCGGACCTGGCTGCCTTTATGAAGCGGGCAGCGCGCGGCATCACCCGCATCACCTTCTTCGGCGAAGATCAGCCGCAACTGGAAAACCGCATCGAGCTTGCCAGCGACAAGGATGAATTCGGCATGCCGCTGGCGCGGCTGATCCACAGCTTCGACGACGATGCGATGGCGCTGTGGAATGCGAATTTCGACCAGGGCATGAAGGTCGCCAAGGCCACGAACGCGAAGGAAGTCTGGCCCGGCAAGGGACCCGTGGTGCCGACCAGCCACCTGCACGGCGGCGCGATCATGGGTACGGGGCCGGAAAATTCAGTGACTAACAGTTACGGCCAGACCCACGAGATCGCCAATCTGTGGATGGCCGGCCCCTGCATCTTCCCAAGCGAAGGCGCGTCGAACCCGACCTACACGATCTTCGCCGTTTCGCTGCGCGGCGCGGAAAATCTGGCGAAGAATTTCGGGACGGTGGCGGGTTGATCTTCCTTCGTCCCCCGCGAGGGGGCGTCTGACTCGACGCTTCGTTGTCGTTGAAAGAGGATCGTCGAGTCCGACGCTCCTTCCACCACCTTGCTTCGCAAGCTGGTCCCGCTATCGCGGAGCAGGAAGACTACTCCGCCGCTTCTTTGCTGTGCCCGAGCCGGCGGTTGAGGGCATGCAACAGCCCCTCGGCGGCTTCGGCGATGACGGTGCCGGGTGGGAAGATGGCCTCGGCGCCGGCGGCTTTCAGCGCATCGTAATCCTGCGGCGGCACGACGCCGCCGACGACGATCATGATGTCGCCGCGGCCTTGTTTGGTGAGCTCGGCCTTGAGCTCGGGGACGAGCGTCAGATGCGCCGCGGCGAGCGACGACACGCCGAGAATGTGCACGTCGTTCTCGACCGCCTGCCGCGCGGCTTCCGCCGGCGTCGCAAACAGCGCGCCAATATCGACGTCGAAGCCGAGATCGGCAAAGGCCGAGGCGATCACCTTCTGGCCGCGGTCGTGGCCGTCTTGGCCGATCTTGGCGACCAGGATGCGCGGGCGCCGCCCCTCGTTTTCTTCGAATTCGGCGACGAGCTTTTGCACCCGTTCGACGGCGCCGGTCATGCCGACCTCCTGCTTATAGACGCCGGAGATGGCTTTGATCTCGGCCTGATGCCGGCCGAAGACTTTTTCCAGCGCCATTGAAATTTCGCCGACGGTGGCTTTGGCGCGCGCGGCGTCGATGGCGAGCGCCAAAAGATTGCCGTTGCCGCCGCCGGCACTGCGCGTGAGCGTATCGAGCGCGTCGGCGAGCGCCTTCGGATCGCGCTCGTGCTTGAGCCGGCCGAGCTTGTCGATCTGTAATTGCCGCACCGCCGCATTGTCGACTTTCAGCACGTCGATCGGCGCTTCGTCCTGCGGCCGGTATTTGTTGACCCCGATCACGGCCTGGTGGCCGGAATCGATCCGCGCCTGCGTGCGCGCGGCAGCCTCCTCGATGCGCAGTTTCGGCAGGCCGGCTTCGATGGCGCGCGTCATGCCGCCGAGCTGCTCGACTTCCTGGATATGGCCCCAGGTCCGCTCGGCAAGATCGTGCGTCAGCTTCTCGACATAGAACGAGCCGCCCCACGGATCGATCATGCGCGTCGTGCCGCTTTCCCGCTGCAAGACGATCTGGGTATTGCGCGCGATACGGGCGGAGAAATCCGTCGGCAGCGCCAGCGCCTCGTCGAGCGCATTGGTATGGAGCGACTGCGTGGCGCCCTGCGTCGCCGCCATGGCCTCGATTGCCGTGCGCGTGACATTGTTGAAGACGTCCTGCGCGGTGAGCGACCAGCCGGAGGTCTGGCAATGGGTGCGCAGTGACAGCGAGCGCGCGTCCTTCGGCTCGAACTGCTTCATCAGCTTCGCCCACAGTTCGCGCGCGGCGCGGAGCTTCGCGATCTCCATGAAATAGTTCATGCCGATGCCGAAGAAGAACGACAGCCGCGGCGCGAAGCGGTCGACGGCGAGACCTGCGGCGAGGCCGGCGCGCACATATTCGACGCCGTCGGCGAGCGTATAGGCAAGCTCGAGATCCGCCGTCGCTCCGGCCTCCTGCATGTGATAACCGGAAATCGAGATCGAATTGAATTTCGGCATATGCGCCGACGAGTAAGCGAAGATATCGGAGATGATGCGCAGCGACGGTTTCGGCGGATAGATATAGGTGTTGCGCACCATGAATTCTTTGAGGATGTCGTTCTGGATCGTGCCGGCAAGTTTCTCCGGCGGCACGCCTTGCTCCTCGGCGGCGACGATATAGAGCGCCAGCACCGGCAGCACCGCGCCGTTCATGGTCATCGACACCGACATCTGGTCGAGCGGAATGCCGGCGAACAATGTGCGCATGTCGTAGATGGAATCGATAGCGACGCCCGCCATGCCGACATCGCCGGAGACGCGCGGATGATCCGAGTCATAGCCGCGATGCGTGGCGAGATCGAAGGCGATGGACAGGCCTTTCTGGCCGGCAGCGAGGTTGCGCCGGTAGAAGGCATTGGAATCTTCCGCCGTGGAGAAGCCGGCATATTGCCGGATGGTCCAGGGCTGGGTGACATACATGGTCGGGTAGGGGCCGCGCAGAAACGGCGCGATGCCGGGATAGCTGTCGAGCGCGTCGACGCCGCTAAGGTCGGCCGCGCCATAAGTGCCTTTGACCGCGATGTCTTCCGGCGTTTGCCAAGGTTCGCCGGCGCTAGTCGGCGCGGCGGGGGCCTCGGCAAAACCGAGCTTGGTGAAATCCGGGATTTGGCTCATCTGTCCACCTGATCCGGCATCACAACGATACCACGCAGAGCAACATAAAGCACGCAGCGACATCGCGAAGTCATCAGACCGGGGAGGCTCAACCCGCGAGTGTCTGATACGCGCCTCGCAGCACATCAACCATGTCGCAGCCAGCATAGATGAACGTGCCGACGCCGGCGGCTTTCAGGGCGTCCTGCTCGGGGGGGCGACCGGCCAAATAAAGGTGTTTGATGACAGACGCAACGGCCTTCGCGGCGGCAATTGCTTCGCGCCCGTAAACCTCATCCGACGAACACAGACAGGCGAGTGTGGCGCCGGACGTTTTCAGAGCCGCGATCATATCGTCGGGGCCGGCAAATCCATCATTGGTCACCGCCTCGATGCCACCGGCCTCAAAAAAGCTTTTGGCGAACATCGCGCGGGTGTTGAATTCGCTGAGGCGGCCGAGATTGGCGAGAAAGATTTTCGGCCGCGCTCCGGTCGCGGCAAGGATCGCGTCGGAGCGATCGCGCAGCTGCTCGAACGGTTCGGCGAGGCGAATGCGTGGCAAAGGCTCCGCATCGACGACACTCGCTTCGGCCACTTTGCCCTTCGGCGCGACATCGAGCACTGCCGGCACCGTCTCGTGAATATCAGGATAGGCATTGGTGCCTGTCAGCGTATCCTTGCCGCGCGCCGCCGCTTTCTCGCGTTCGGCGCGCACGGTGGCGACGCTTTTCTGGATGTGCCCGCTTTCCAGCGCCGTCCATGCGCCGCCTGCCTTCTCGATATCCTGAAACAGCGACCATGCGGCAGCGCATAGCTGCTGCGTCAGCGCTTCGAGGGCGCCTGAACCCGCAGCCGGATCGGCAACGCGGGCGAGGTTGGATTCTTCCAACAACAGGAGCTGCGTATTGCGCGCGGCGCGGCGGGCAAACGCGTCGGGCAGACCAAGCGGCGCGGTGTGCGGTAGGACAGTGATCGAATCGGCGCCGCCGAGGCCAGCCGCCGTCACTGCGATCGCATTGCGCAACATGTTCACGTAAGGATCGCGCCGCGTCACCATGCGCCAGGCGGTCTCCGCCGTGACCATGGCGGGCTTCGCTGTCAGCCCGCAGGCTTCCTCGATGCGCGCCCACAGTTTCCGTACCGCGCGGAATTTCGCCATGGTCAGGAATTGGTCGGCGTCTGCCGACAGCCGGAAATAGATCGCATCACGCGCGGCCTTAAGCGACATGCCGCCAGCCTCGAGCGCGCGCAGATAGGCAAGAGCGCTGGCAAGTGCAAACGCGAGTTCCTGCGCTTCCGAACCGCCGGCATTATGAATGACGCGGCCGTCGGCGACAGCAAATGGGCCGCGAAAACCGGCTGCCACGAACTCCCCAATCATTTTCGCAAAGTAGGGCGCAAGATCCTTCCATGCGCGCTGGCCTTTGCCGGAAGCGGCAAAGCCACCGATCGGGTTCAGGCTGAAACGGATATCGACCGCCGCCGGTGCAAAGCCGCGCGTCTGCACCAAGCCGGCGAGGTCGTGCACGATATGCCGCGAGGTATTGCTGAGATTAAGGTCGATCGCGACGCCCGCCTCGATCGCGATGCCGTCGAGCGCGCGCGTGAGCGCCTCCCGCGACGGCTCGAGCCCAAAGCCATTGGCGCTGATCGATCCCGCGAAAACCAGGATGAGACCGGTCGCACCGTTCTTGAGGTCGGTGAGCGCTTGCGCATTGGCGGCCGCCGGGTCGGGATGATCGACACGCTGCAAAATGGTCCAGGCGCGGCCCGGCGCGCGGGCCGCGATGGCGTGAGCGGACTTGTCGCGCGCATAGAGCGGCTCGATGGTCAGTCCGTCATGGGTTTTGCTTTCGAGACGCGCGAAGGGCGCGCCTTTGAGCACGGCATCGACCAGCTTGCGCCAGTCGGCTTCGGCCGCGGGCGCGAAATCAGCCAGAGAGAGCGGTTCGGGCGAGTTCATCGGCGCAAAATGCCATTTCCAGCCGCGGCGGCCAATAGGGACATACGTGCAAGGTGTTCGTGTGCAAGCTCCGTGCCGGCGCAGGCCTACAGCAACTGGTCTACGGCAAACGCTCGATGCCGGCGGTGTCCAGCCGCGCCAGGGCATCTCGCACGCGCGTGCCGCCGATGATGCGGTCGGGCGCGACCTCGGCAAGCGGTACCAGCACGAAAGCGCGTTCGAACATCCGCGGATGCGGCAGCGTCA
>DATAQN010000108.1:0-3103 GCA_036264635.1 Xanthobacteraceae bacterium
CGCTCAAGATGAGCGTGGAGGAACGGCGCGAACGCTGGCGCGCGATGATGCGCCGGCTCAAGACGGCGTCGGTGCAAGCCTGGTTTACGCATTTCCTGCACGTCCTATCCGACGTCCGGCGCATGCCGCTCAAAGCGGCGACGCAGCCGATCGTGCTCGATCTCGCCCAGCGCCGCGCCGCGCTCAATCGCTGAGAAACTCCGCATCCGCCGACCTTCCGGCGACGACAAGGAAATTTTTACCTTGTTTGAGCCATAGTCTCCGGCGTTATCCGGACGTTGTCGTTCATGCGTGCGTTTCAGGCGTAGCGTGGAGTTGTGCCGATGACGGGTGCTCGCGAGCGGTTGTCGGGGGCGGCGTGCCTTGATCGCTTTCGGATCGTTGCTAGGGCGGTCGCCGTGCCGCTGGCTTTGGCAAGCCTGACGCTGGCGGCACTGCCGCAGCCGGCGTTCAGCGCCGTCAGGCCGACACCGGCCGCCGCTGAGGCATCCCACGCGCATGTCTATCTGATGCGCGGGCTCCTCAATATCTTTTCGCTCGGCATGGATCAGCTTGCAGCGGAGATTCAAAGCCACGGCATTTCCGCCGACGTCTACAATCACACCGTCGCCGACTCGGTGGTTGCGCAGATCGCCGCCCGATACCACGCCGGCGATCATGGTCCTTACATCCTCGTCGGCCATTCGCTCGGCGCCGATGCCGTGATGCAGATGGCGCAAAGCCTCAATACCCAGGGCGTTCCAGTGGCGCTGGTTATTCCGTTCGACGGCACCGGTTCTTACTATGCGCCGAAGAACGTCGCCTGCGTGCTCAATCTGACGCAGCGGGAATATGCCTATATGCGGCCGGGCTCGGGATTCCACGGCAAGCTGCAGAATGTCGATGTCTCCGGCGAGCCCGGCATTGATCATCTCACCATCGACAAATCGCCGCGACTGCAAGGCATGGCGCTCAACTCGATTTTGCAGACGGTGCATGCGCAAAGCTGCCGTCCGCCAAATACAAGCCCGGTCATCGCCAGTCCGAAGCCGCCCATGGCGCCGAAAATTGCGGCGCCGAACAGCAAGGCCGCCCCCGGCGACACGCCGACCGGCTCAGTCAAGATCGGCCCGGTGACGCCGGCCGAGACGCCCAAACAGTCTGTCGAAGCGCCGGGAAAGAGCCTGGATTCGATTTTCGGTACTGAAGGCTAACCCGCTTCGGGCGCGGCCGTGCCTTCGACCTGGATACGATAGCCGGATCGCACATTCGGCCAGTAATCCCAGATCGCCTTGTGATGGGTGCAGCGATTGTCCCAGAACGCGATCGAATTCGCGGTCCAGCGGAAGCGGCAAGTCCACTCCGGCTTGTTGCAATGATCGACCAAGAATCGCAGCACGCGTTCGCCTTCGAGCGCCGGCAATTCATTGATCTTCGCGGTGAAGTCGGTGTTGACGTAGATGACCTTCTTGCCAGTCTCCGGATGCTTGATGATCACCGGATGCACATTGAACGGCGCGGTCGGGCCGAAAACCCGCCTGCCATCATGGGTCGCCGTTAGCCCTGAAAGATATGTCTTCATCTGCGGCGACAGCGCGTCATAGGCGGCATACATGCTGGCGAACATCGTGTCACCGCCGCCGTCGGGCGGCACGGTGTGATTATAGAGAATGCTGCCGAGCGGCGGGATCGCGCCGCAAGACTGGTCGCTGTGAAAGTTCTCGCCGGAAATCTGCGTTGAGGTCTCGTCGTAGTGAAATTTCCGCACCAGCGGATTGTCGGTCGTCTTGCTGATGGTCGCGCCGCCGACATGCTGGCCGAGCGGGCCGAAATGGCGGCCGAAGCGGATCTGATCGTCGAAGCTGATCTTCTGATTGCGAAAGAATATCACCTGATACTGCGTGAAGGCGCGATGCAGTTCCTCGACCTGCTTGTTCGGCAGCGGCTTGGTCAGATCGATATTGCCGATTTCGGCGCCGATATGCGGCGATACCGGCTGGACCGAAATTGATTCATAAGGTTCGGCATTGGACGTAGGCATTGGGCGTTCCTCACCTGTGCTTGGCTCTCTAGCGACAAAATCTCTCATTCGATCTGGGCGATGCCGGCGCTGTGAATGACCTTGCTCCATCGCGCCACATCATCGCGCACGAAGGTCCCAAACGCTTCCGGTGTCGAACTGGAGACGTCGGTAGCCACCGATTCAATCACTTTGACGTAGGCTTTGTCGGCGGCAATTCTTTGCGTTTCGGCGTTCAAGCGCTCGATGATCGGCCGCGGGGTGGCGGCGGGAGCGAACAAGCCGGTCCATGCGCTGACATCGAATCCCGGCAGACCGGATTCAGCGAGCGTTGGAATATCCGGCGCTAATGGCGATCGGTCCTTCGTTGTCACGCCGATCGCGCGCATCTGCCCGCTCTGTGCCAGCGGCAGCGCCGTCGATATCGTCCCCAGCATCATCGAGACGCGGCCCGCCAGCAAATCCGGGAACGTGGCACCGTCGCCCTTGTACGGCACGTGCAGGATGTCGATGCCTGCTTCCCGTTTGAACAGTTCGCCTGCGAGATGGGACGCCGTGCCGACACCCGCCGATGCGAAGCTGAGCTTTCCCGGATTGTGCCGCGCATAGTCGATCAGTTCGGGCAGTGTTTTTGCCGGCACCGAAGGATGCACGATCAAGAGCAGCGGCAGTTTGTGCAGAATGCCGATCGGCGCCAAGTCGCGCTGCGGGTCGTAACGGAGGTTCTTGTAGAGCGCCGGGCCGATCCCGAGCGTGCCGTTGGTGCCGAACAGGATCGTATAGCCGTCGGGCGCCGCATGCGCGGCGAACTCCGCGCCGATATGGCCGCCCGCGCCGGGCCGATTGTCGACCACCACCGGCTGGCCGAGCCCCCGCGACAAGGCGTCGGCGCTGGCACGCGCCAGAACATCGGACGCGCCACCGGCGGGGAATGTCACGATCATCGTGATAGGACGACTTGGATAGGCTGCGTTCTCGGCAAATGCGCTGAACGCGGCGACGAGGAAAGCGGCGATAAAGAGCGCCAGCTTTCCGAACAGCAGCTTCCCGGACACCACGTCTTTCGGCACGGTCGACATTACAATGTCTCGTTTGCTGCTCCAG
>DATAQN010000134.1:0-17197 GCA_036264635.1 Xanthobacteraceae bacterium
CCAGCGTCACCGACTAAAGTCGAGGCCAGCGGCGCGTGACAAATTGGCTCGGGCCGGGAGAGCGGTTGGAGCGGGCGATGGGAATCGAACCCACGACATACAGCTTGGGAAGCTGTCGTTCTACCACTGAACTACGCCCGCGCGGCGCGCAGCATAGCCAAGCCGGCGCGGACAAGGAAGAGCGGCAGCGAAAAGCAAATCCAGGAGACGTGCAGTGAAGCACGCGCTTTACGCACTCGCCCTTATGGGGTCTTTCCGGAATTGTGCCGAGGCGGCCGCTGATGAATAATCACGCGCGCGAACAGCCCATAAGGCTACCGCCGGCATGAGGGCGCGCGAATGGCCGGCATGATCGAAGCGCTTCGCTGGGCCGGTGCCGCAGGACCGAATTGGCGGGGGTGAACGGAGAGAGGCCGCCCACAGGGGCAGCCTCTTTTGCTTGAGAGCATGATCCCGAAAAGCTTGCCCTTGGACTTGATCCGAGGGTGAAGACCGGTTTTCGGAAAAGATCATGCTTCAACGAAAGGTCTGGCGCGAAAGAGGCGTCTCAGGATCAGGCTGCACGCACGGCGGCGAGAAGACTTTCCATCTCCGTTGTCAGGCGGTTGCCCTCGCGCGACAGCGATTTGGCCGATGCGAGAATCTGCGCTGAAGCTGACGTGATGCCGCTCGCACTGTGGTTGACCTCGCCCAGATCGGCGGCGACATGCGCCGCGCTTCCGGTCGCTGCCTGAACGTTCTCGGCGATCTCGCGCGTGGTCTGCGCCTGCAGGTCGACGGCGGCAGTAATGGCGCCGGCGATCTCGGCGATGCGGGCGATGGTGCCGCCGATCTCCTTGATGCTGCCGACGGAATCCTGCGTCGCCGCCTGCACGCCCGCGATCTGCATGCCGATCTCGCTTGTCGCCTTCGAGGTCTGCGCCGCCAGCGCCTTGACCTCCTGCGCAACGACGGCGAAGCCCTTGCCGGCGGCGCCGGCGCGCGCGGCCTCGATGGTTGCATTGAGCGCGAGCAAATTCGTCTGGTCGGCGATCTCGGTGATCAGCTTGACCACGTCGCCGATGCGGCCGGCGGCGCGCGTCAATTCGGCGATCCGGCCGTCGGTGCGCTCAGCCTGGCTCACCGCTTGGCGGGCGATCCGCATCGATTCCTGAACTTGGCGGCTGATCTCGTCGACCGAAGCGATCAGTTGCTCGGTGGCGATGGAGACCGATTGCACGTTGTCTGCAGCCTGGGTCGAGGCCGCCAGCACTTTACCGGACATGTCACGTGTCGCCGCAGCCATCGTGCCAAGCGCCTCCGCGGCCGCCTCGAGCTCGGTCGACGACGACGACACCGCGTGCGCCACGCTTGCCACGGTCTTTTCAAACCGGCCGGCGACGTCGTTCATGTCGGTGCGGCGCTGCTCCGCCATGCGCTGGGTCATCTCATTCTCGGCGACTTCCAATTGCTGGACGCGAACGAGCTTTTCCTTGAAGGCCTGCGCCGCGCGGGCATTGTCGCCGACTTCGTCGGCGCGGCCGCGATAGGGCACGTCGATCTCTTTGTTGCCCTGGGCGAGCTCGCGCAGAACCTCGCCGATGCGGCGGATCGGCTTGGCGATGGCGACGGCGCCGAATACAGCTAGCCCGGCCAGCACGGCGATGACGAAGAGGCCGATGCCGAGGTCGACGCCGCTGACGCGAGCGCTTTCGGCATTGGCCTGCGCATTGCGGTCTTCGGCGGCGCCGATCAGATCCTCAGTCGCTTCCTCGATCAGCACATTCATCTGCCGGCCGAGATTGAGCGCGCGATCGACCTTGGAGACGGTGTCGCCATAGTCTTTGGCGGCCGCAGCAAGCTCGCCGCTGACCGTGACATAATCGGCCGCGAGAGTGCTGATCTTCTGCAATGGCTGCTTATCGGCCGGCTCGTCGGTCAGATCACCGGCGGTGTCGATGTGCTGGGCGGCCGCCGCCGCGTCGACGCGCAGCCGCTGCAGCGCGTGCTCGACCTCGGAAGGAGCAATGGCGAGACGCATCTCGCGCAGCTCGACCTGCATGTTGCCGAGATCTTTCGCCGCGCGGAGCGCTTCGACGGCAGCCAATTGTTTGTGCTGGGCGATGGCGCGCTGGCCAACGGCCCAGCGGTCTCCGACCTGTTGTTCGGCCAGCATCCCGGCGACAAGCAGCACACCGAGCGCGGCCCAGATCGCGAGCTTGGTGCGAATGGGGAAATCGAGACTCGGCATCCTCAACCCGTCGGCGATCGCGGCATGATTAAGGAGCGCGGTTAATTCGACGTAAAATTGGCGACGTCAGCCGTGGTTATGTGCCTGTCCGGAAGGAACTTTTTGCCTACGATGAGATGCAGGCCGGAATGCACTACACGCGTTGCGTGTGGCGCCTCAGAACGCTGTTAGTTCCTGCGCCGTTCGTTTTGCCGCGCTATTCCGCGGCAATCCTGCGATTGGCTTGCGCCTCGATATCAGCAAGACACTTCGTCAGCGCCTCCCCCTCGGGATCCAGCAGGGCCGCCGTGCGGGCGTTGGCGAGCGCTTCGGCCGACTGGCGCGCCGGCATATCGCCGGCGAGCGCCGGGATCATCAGCTCGCGCTCGATCAGGCCATAATTGGCCGTACCGCGTTTATGCGTATCGCCATAGCCTTTGATGAGACGGGCGCATTCGGCGATTTCGAGCGCTAGATCCGCCGACAGCGCCGCCGCCTGCGCGATCATCCGCAGCCAGGCTTCAATCGCACGCTGTTCCTCCTGATAGCGGAATGTCTTCGGCCGGAAGCCGCGCAGCTTGGCCAGCATGTAGAAACGCAGATAGCCGGAGATCGAGGCGGTGTTCACCTCCATGCCCCAATGCGCACGGCCAAAGGCTGGATGGCGTTCGGCAAGCCGGAGGATGGGCTTCGCCAGCCAAGGCGGCAGGACCGAGCAAAATTCTTCGACACCGGGCTTGAGGAATTCGGTGACGTTGAAGGTTTGTGCGGGCCCGAGCGCCGAATCTTTGGCAACAATGCCGCTTTCGATGCGGGCAAACCGCGCCGGATCGATCTTGACTTGCGCAACGCGGATCACGTCCTCGTACGACATGCGCACGGCGAGATGCCGCGCGGTCTCCGCAAGCAGCTTGCCGTCGGCGCCGGCTTTCGCGTCGGCGTCGCGGATCGGCACAAGGCGATCGAGATAAAGCCGCGCATAGTCTGCGTTCTGGTAGTTGGCGAGGCGACGGATGCCTTCGCTGGCGAATCCGCGTGCTGCCTCCGGCGTGCCGGCAACTTCAGCTTCCAGCTGCGCCAGTGAAGACGAACCCGCTTGCGCGCGCTTCGGCAGCTCCATGCGCGCACGCGAACCCCCAAGCGCAGCCTCGAAACCGGCGCGGAAGCCACGCAAATTCGCGTTCACGGCTTTGCCGTCGGCGCGGATCGCCGCCTCGAAAGCCGCTGCCGGAATGGGCAGCGCAGCTGTGGCGGCGATAGCGCCAAGCATGACGGCATTGATCATGGCGCCCGATTCACGCGCGACAGCTTCGAGATCGAGCAGGAGTGCTTGTTTCGAATTCTTCTCGACCGCAGCGGCCAGTTTGCCCTGATCGTAACGGCCGTCGCCCATCGCCATCCGCTCTGTCACCAGATACGAGCGGCTCAATGAGGCAATCGTCATCGTGCGATCGGGCGTGACATAGCCGCCGGCAATGGCGCGGCCGGCTTCCATCAATTCGCTGGCGACGACGAGATCGACATCGCCGATGCCGGGTGCGAGTCCGAGCACCGGCCGACGCTCGCCGCCTGCGGCAACAGGCACCAGCTCGATGTGATAAGTCGTGGCGCCGGTGCGCTGGGCGACGCCCGGGATCGAGGTCGACTGCACTGGAAAGTTCTGGCTTTCGGCGGCAGCGACGATCCAGTCGGTCAGCACGCCGCCGCCCTCGCCGCCAAGCGCTGCGATCAAAATGGTCAGGGGGCGCACGCTCTCCTGCTGCACCGGCTTTAACGCCGTCTCCGTCCGCTTGCGCTCAGGCTGCGCCTCCGCCACTTGCGACGACCGGCTTGCGGCGGAAGGGGACGCGGTTACAGACGGAACTTGGGTACCAGCAAGCCACGCAATCACCGTGCGCCGGAACCTCTGCAGTGTGCGCTCCCACCAATTTGGATTGCTGACCACGTCGGCACGATAGAACGACGGGCAAAGCACAGCGACGTGTGCGACCTCGCCGCACAGGCCGCAGCCGACGCAGCTTTCGATCACGGTGGCGACCGGATCGGTGCGCAGCGGATCGGGGCTCGGCTTCACCGTCAATGACGGGCAGCCGGACAGCCGGATGCAGGAATGGTCGCCGGTGCAAATCTCGTCGTCGACGCCGAATCGCGTCTTCACCACGCGCTCGCCGCGTTCGAGCTTCTGGGCATCCTCGGCGCGGATACGGCGCTGGCGCGCCAGCATACACTCGCCGTCGGCGATGATGACCTTGAGGCCGCGCTCGGCTGTACGCATGGCTTCCTTCAAGGTCACGACCATTTTCGCAACGCTGTACGTGCGCACGGTGCGCAGCCAGGTGACGCCGAGCGCGCGCACCGCATTCTCGATGCTAATGCCCGTCGGTGCGCCGCTGCGATTGCCTTTGCTCGAAGGCAGATATTGCTGGCCGGTAGCGGAGGCGTAACCGTTCTGCATGACGATAAGAACGCCGTCGCCTTTGTTGAACATATTGGAGGCGACGCCGGTAATCAGTCCGTTGTGCCAGAAGCCGCCGTCGCCCATCACGGCGATCGGCCGCTTCTCCATGTTCGGGCCGACGGCGGCGGCGCTCGCTAGCGACATGCCGTAGCCGAGAATGGAATTGCCGAGCGAGAACGGCGCGAAGGTCGCGAACGAATGGCAGCCGATATCGGCGCTGATATGAGTCGGCCCGATCTCGCGCTGCGCAAGTTTTATCGCCGCAAAGACCGGACGCTCCGGGCAGCCGGTGCAGAAATTCGGCGGGCGCGGCGGGATGTCGCCGACAGCGACCGCGACGGCGGGCTTGTGCGCCACAAAGTCCTGTACACGCGAAGCGATAACTGCCGTATCGACGCCGGCCGGCTGCGTCTGAGACAAGAACGCCGACAGGCCGCGAAGGAAAACTTCCGATGTGTAATCGCCGGCGCGCGGCAGACAGTCCTTGCCGTGCACACGCGTCTCGCTGCCAACTGAACGCAGCGTCACATTGATCTGCTGCTCGACATAATCCGGCGAGCCTTCCTCGATCACGAGCACGGCGCGCTTGCCGGCGCAAAACTCCTTCACCTCGTCGGGCACCAGCGGATAGGCGACATTGAGCACATAGATCGGGATGCGCGATTGACCGTAGAGGTCGGCGAGGTCGAGCCGCGCCAGCGCCCGCAATAGGCCATTGGTCAGGCCACCGAGCGTGATGATGCCGATATCGGCGAGACCGCCCGGAATAATCTCGTTTAGCTTTTGCTCGCGAATGAATGTCTGTGCCGCCGGCAGGCGCTGCTCGACCTTGAGCCGCTCCTGCGCGAAGATCACCGGCGGATGGGCGAGCCGCCCATATTCGAATTTTGGCGGACCGGCGAGACGATGCTGGCCGCTATAGGCGCCACGCTTGTTGTCCTTGGCGACGAATTCGCCGGTGACGTGGCAGGCACGTACTCGCAAGTCGAGCATCGCCGGCGCGTGGCTCGCCTCGGACAACTCGAAGCCTTTCTCCACCATATGCACGATGGTCGGCAGATCCGGCCGCGGATCGAGAAGCCAGATCGAGGACTTCATCGCATAGGCATACGAGCGCTCCTGAATGACGCTCGCGCCCTCGCCATAATCTTCGCCGAGCACAATCAGCGCGCCGCCGATGACGCCAGGCGAAGCAAGATTCGACAGTGCATCGGCCGCGACATTGGTGCCGACGATCGATTTCCACGTCACTGCGCCGCGCAGCGGATAGTTGATCGAAGCACCGAGCATGGCGGCAGCCGCCGCCTCATTAGTGCAGGTTTCGACATGCACGCCGAGATCGGCCAGGAGCTCGTCGGCATCCACCATCACGTCGAGCAGATGCGACACCGGCGCGCCCTGATAGCCGCCGACATAACTGACACCGGATTGCAGCAGCGCCTTGGTGACAGCGAGAATTCCCTCGCCGCGAAAAGTCTCGCCGGCGCCGAGCCGCAGCGCGGCCACTTCCTTTTTGAATGAGCGTTCCATCGGTGTTTCTAGGTTTTTCTAAAAGCCGTTGCTTACAGCCACATATATCCGCTTTCGGCGAATCCTGCCAACGCTCAGCAAATATGTTGAGTAGATCGCTCTTGGTGCTCCAGGCCTATGCGGCTAGGGTGCCGTTGTGAAGGCGCTCAAAGCAAACAAGAAAGTGGGAGCGCGAGAGGAACGCGTGGGCAGGCGCAAATATGGATAGCAAAGGCCAGATCGTCATCGATCGCGTCAATCACACCTATCGTCCGCCACGCGGGCGGGCAGTGCTGGCTTTGTCGGACATTTCACTGGAAATCCGGCCGCGCGAATTTCTGGCCCTGCTCGGGCCGTCGGGCTGCGGCAAGTCGACACTGCTTTATCTGGTCGGCGGCTTCCTGCCCATCGAGGGCGGGCGCATCCTGGTTGAGGGCAAGCCGGTGGCGGCGCCGGGGCCCGACCGCGGCATTGTGTTTCAGCATTTCGCGCTGTTCCCATGGAAGACGGTGCGCGCCAATATCCTTTATGGCCTGGAGCGGCAGGGCCTGCCGAAGCCAGACCGCGAAAAACGGGCGCAGGCCTTTATCGATATGGTCGGTCTGCGCGGGTTCGAGGACAGTTATCCCTCGCAACTCTCCGGCGGCATGAAACAGCGCACCGCAATCGCGCGCACGCTCGCCATCGATCCCAGCATTCTGTTGATGGACGAGCCGTTCGGCGCATTGGACGCGCAGACACGCTCGATCATGCAAACGGAATTGCTCAAAATCTGGCAACGCTCGCCGAAGACCGTGATCTTCGTCACCCACGACGTGCAGGAGGCGGTCTACCTCTCGGAGCGTGTGGCGGTGATGTCGGCGCGGCCGGGACGAATCAAGGCCATTGTCGAGACCAAATTTCCCGAACGCAATCCGGGCATTTTGCGCACCAAGGAATTCGTCGAGAAGGTCGACGAGCTGTGGAACCTGGTGCACGACGAAGCGGTCAAGGCACAGGAGACGACCGCGCCATGATCGCGGAGAGCGTGACAAAGACAGTCGTGCGCTATCTACCGATCGTCATTCTGGCGATCGCCTGGGAAGTCATTGCGCGCATGAACCTCGTCGATTCGCTCGCTTTGCCCCCCTTGAGCAAAGTGGCGGTCGCCTGGGCCGACCTGATGCGCGACGGCGAGCTTGTCGACAACGGCGCCTCATCGCTCTATCGCGGCGGCGTCGGCCTCTTGCTCGCCATCGCCATCGGCGGCGGGCTCGGCATCGCCATGGCGCGCTCTCGCATCCTCGACATGTTCATCAATCCGCTGGTCGAGTTGTTTTATCCGCTGCCGAAATCGGCGCTGATTCCGGTGACCGTGCTGTGGCTCGGCTTCGGCGACGCTTCGAAAATCCTGCTGATTTTCCTTGGCTGCATGATCCCGGTGACCATCGGTGCCTATAACGGTGCGCGCGGCAGCGATCATGCGCTGATCTGGTCGGCGCGCGGCATGGGCGCGGGCAGCATGCGCATGATCTTCGACGTGGTGCTGCCAAGCGCGCTGCCGGAAATTCTCAACGGCGTTCGCACGGCGCTGGCGCTCGCCTTTATCCTTTTGGTGTCGTCCGAGCTGATCGTCTCGCAAAAAGGCTTCGGCTATCTGATCGGCTATCTCGGCTCGACCGGCTCCTATGAAGGCATGTACGCGGTCGTGCTCACAGTTGCGTTCCTCGGCTTTGGCGCCGACCGGATCTATCAGCTTCTCATGCAAAGGCTGCTGCGATGGCGGGAGTAGAACAACAGGCCTCGCTGGCCGAGGCGGAAACTCGGATTTCGCAGGACGCGCTGCGCCGCTTCGACGACATCTTCCGGCGCGGCGCCGGCTTGGTCTCGATCCTCGCCGTGCTTGTCGCATGGGAATATTTCGCCCGCAGCGGCAAGGTGACCCCCTTCATGCTGCCGGCTTTTTCCGTCGTCGCACAGCGTATCTATATCGACGCTGTGCACGGCGATCTGTGGCTAAATCTCGGGCTGACGATGTACCGGGCGCTGACTGGGTTCGTCATCGCCGCGATTGGCGGCGTCGTCCTCGGCGCACTTATGTCACGCAGCAAGATCCTGCGCTGGTTCTTTGATCCGCTGATCTCGGTCGGCTTTCCGATGCCGAAGATCGCCTTCCTGCCGATCATCATCCTCTGGCTCGGCCTCTACGACATATCCAAAATCTCTATGGTGGTGTTCGACGCCATTTTCCCGGTCGTGACCGCGACGCTGGCCGGCATCGCCAGTGTTGAAAAAGAGCTGCTCTGGTCGGGGCGCAGCATGGGCGCGGGCGAACGCGAGATGATGTGGCAGATCGTTTTGCCGGCGGCGCTGCCGCAGATCATGACTGGGCTGCAGGTGGCGCTGCCGATCGCGCTGATTGTCGCGATCATCGCCGAAATGGCGATGGGCGGTTACGGCCTCGGCGGCGCAATGATGACGGCATCGCGTTACGCCAATTCGCCCGGCGTGTTCGCCGGCATCGTCGAGATTGCTGTCGTCGGCTACATCCTGATCAAGGCCATGGCGTTAGTTCGCCGCCGGCTTCTGGTCTGGCACGCGGAAGCGGCGGATCACTGAAGCCTCACTCTATCAATGCAATTTGATGCGCGGCTCGGTGCGCCGGGTGATGGCATGGACGAGTGTATCCAGCGCCACTTTGAAACTGCCATGCAGCGCGCGTAAGTGCCTTTTGTGCAGCCCTTGGTAGGTCAAGCGCGCGATCAGGCCCTGCAGCTTGACGTTCTTGAAGATGATGCCGAGCGTGCCGTAATCGGCCAGTGAGATCAGCGAGCCGTAATCGCGATACTTGAACTCTGTCAGCGGCTCGCCGCGCAGCCGTTTGTTGATCACGCCGATCATGAAGCCCGCCTGCTGATGCGCGACCTGCGCGGTCGGCGGCAGCGGTTCTTTCATGCCCGGCAAAATGCAATTGGCACAATCGCCGATGGCGAAGATGTCGTCGTCTTTGGTCGTCTGCAGTGCCGGCCGCACCACGAGGCGGTTAATGCGGTCTGTTTCCAGGCCGTCGAGGTTGCGCAAATAATCCGGCGCCTTGATCCCGGCGGCCCAGACGATCAGTTCGGCCGGCACCACCTCGCCGCCATCGAGCACGACCTCACCAGCGCGCAACTCCATCACCCGCCGGCCGGTGCGGATATTGACGCCGAGCCCGCGCAGCACCTCCGCTGTCGCGGTCGCGAGGCTTTCCGGCAGGGCCGGCAGAATGCGCGGCGCCGCCTCGATCAGGTCGATCTTGATATGCATGTCGAAGTTGATGCGATCGAGATTGTACGACACCAGATCGCGCATCGATTTGTGCAGTTCCGCCGCCAATTCGACGCCGGTCGCACCAGCGCCGATGATGGCGCAATGCAATTGGCCGGGCTTGAGCGGCTCGTATTGCGCATTGGCGCGCAGGCACGCATTGATCATGCGGCGGTTGAACCGCGCCGCTTGATCGAGCGTATCCAGCGCGATGGCATATTCGCGTACGCCGGGCGTGCCGAAATCGTTCGACATGCTGCCGACCGCGACGACCAGCGTGTCGTAGCCGAGCACGCGCGGCGGAATAATGGTTTCTCCTTCCTCGTCAACGCTCGGCGCGACATGGACCTGCCGCTTCGCCCGATCGAGGCCGACCATGGCGCCGATGCGATAACGATAGTGCCGCTCGCGTGCATGAGCGAGGAGCTCAAGCGAATCGGTCTCGCTGTCCAGCGATCCGGACGCGACTTCGTGCAGCAGCGGCTTCCAAACATGGATGCGCGACGGTTCGAGGAGCGTGATCGAAGCCTTGTGGTGCTTGCCGAGCTTGGCGCCGAGAAGCGACGCGAGTCGCAGGCCGCCGGCGCCACCGCCCACGATCAAAACACGATGCAATGACGGATCACCGTTTGACGGCGTCTCAGCAAGAGCGTGGAAAGCTGGATTTGGCATCGCCCCAGACACCATCCTTTCGCGCCAGATAAAGCCGGACGCTTCATTCACGCAGCAGTGTCGGCCTCAGGATCGTGGACCGCAACACCCATCATCGGGTCGATCGGCTTCTCCCACGGCCGCCGCTCGATGGTCCGCATCGTGTCGGCATAGCCCGCCTGCCAGCGCGCACGAATGCCGGCACTGGTGAAGTCGATGTCGCGCAAGTGATCTTCGTGATCGAGTCGCGGTGCGTTCAGCCGCACAATATGCATGAGCGTGGCGCAGCCGTGACCGGCCATTTCTCTCACTTCCGGCGTTTCGCGCTGCTCTTTCGGCATGCGGTTCACCAGCTGGCGCACGATGTGACGAAGCTGATGAATGTGCTCCTGGCGCATGATGTGGCTGTCGGCGCGGCTGGCATATTGAATGTCTTTTTGCCGGTTGAGCACTTGCCAGACGGATTCCGGCTCGGGGCCGGCCGCGTGCCACATCTGTACGGTGAAGACGACGGAATCGCGCCGCGGACGGTCGTCGAACACCGTCTCGATCGGCGTATTGGAATAGATGCCGCCGTCCCAATAAGGATCGCCCTCGATGCGGACCGCCGGGAAGGCCGGCGGCAGCGCACCGGAGGCAAGCACGTGCGGCAGCGTAAGCGGCATATCGCGGCTGTCGAAATAGCACATCTTGCCGGAGCGCACATTCACGGCACCAACGGTCAGGCGCGGCTGCTTCGCATTTATGCGCGCAAAATCGATGGACTTCGACAGCGTGTCGCGCAGCGCGTCGATTGTATAGAAGCCCGCATGCTCGACCCCGACCGAGGCATTGAGGCCCCAGGCCAGCGCGCGATTCGGCGCAAAATAGCCGGCGATACCGCCGAAAATCGTCATCATCTGCGCCGCCGCATTGCCGCCCAGTAACGCCAGTTGTTGCGCGAAGGGCACCGGCGCACCATCCCACGGCGCCTTGCGTTCCAAGCGGCCCCAGAATTCGCGCAAGCGTTCAAGCCGCCGGCCCGGCTCGTTGCCGGCAATGACGGCGCCATTGATCGCGCCGATGGAGGTGCCGATGACCAAGCCGGGCTCGATCCCGGCCTCGTGAAGCGCCTCATAGACGCCGCCCTGATAAGCGCCGAGCGCGCCGCCACCCTGGAACACCAGCACGACTTGCCCGGGTAAAGCCCTGTTCTGTTTGATCGACCCTGGGGTCGAGCCGTTTGTTCGGATATCCGGCAAATTGTCCGCCATGTCGCCCTGCCTTACCGTCCACGGCCGCTTGTTACCGATGCCGCCGGTAAACTTGAAATGACACGGTAGTGTCCCGATCGTGAATTCCGGCTACCGCCCGCGGGTTCCTGCGGCAAGCGGGAGCCTTGCGCCCTATCGCCGTTTCCGCCCACTATTCCGGCAATGGCCGCCTGGGAACGAAAATCGCGGCTGATTGGGGGGAATAGATGCGTTCAAAGATCACGCTGGCAAGTACGCTCGCAAGTACGCTCACAAGTCTTGCAGCTTTGGCGTTCAGCTTCGGTCTTGCGCACGCAGACCCACTGAAAATCCGCGGCGCCTGGGTGGCGCCACTGGCCAACTGGTCCTCGGTCTGGCTGCAGAAGAAGGATCTCGCCACCCATTTCGGCCAGTCCTATGTATTTGAGCCGGTTCGTTATGCCGGTACGCCGCCGATGATCACGGCGATTGCCAACAACGAGCTTGAAATCGGGAACCTCGCGTTCTCCACGCTGCCGATAGCCATCGGCAATGCCGGCCTGGACGACATCCGGGTGATCACCGACGATTTCCAGGACGGCAATCCTGGCTATTACAGCAACGAATTCGACGTCCTGAAAGACGGTCCGATCAAGAAGATCGAGGACCTCAAAGGCAAGGTCGTCGCCACCAATTCCGCCGGCAGCGGCGTCGATGTCGCCATGCGCGCCATGCTGCACAAGCACGGGCTGGAGGCGAACCGCGACTACACGGTGATCGAGGCGCCCTTCCCGGCCATGCGGGCGATGCTCGCGGAGAAGAAGGTCGACCTCATCCCGGCGGTGCTGCCGTTTGTGCTTGATCCCGAACTGAAGAAGATCGCGGTGAAGCTCTTCGACATGCGCGACGCGATCGGGGTGTCACAATTCGTCATGTGGTCGGCGCGCAAGCCCTTCATCGACGCGCATCGGGCGGTGCTGGTCGATTTTCTCGAAGATTCGCTGCGGATCACCCACTGGTATCTCGATCCGAAGAACCACGACGCGGCGGCCGAGATTGCTTCGCAATTGACCAAGCAACCCGCCGACCATTTCGGCTGGCTCTACACCAAGAACGACTACTACCGCGATCCGAACATGTTGCCGGACCTCGATGCGCTGCAGAGGAACGTCGACATGACCAAGGAGCTTGGTTTCGTCAATACAAGCTTCAACGTCAAAGCTCATTCCGATCTCAGTATGATCGAGGAAGCGGCGAAACGGCTGAAGTGATGCGACAAACAAAAGGGGCGCCGCTTTGCAGCGGCGCCCTTTCTCCGGTCAGCTCCTCGACGATCAGCCGGTCACCAGCACATTGGTGAACTGCCAGGGATCGCGCTTGTCGATGTCTTCCTTGAACAGGCCCGGCCGATTGGCGAGCGGCGTCCAATCGGTATAGGTGCCGATCACCGGCCCCAGATAAGGCATCTGCACTTCCAGACAGCGGTGGAAATCCATCTCGTCGGCTTCGACAATGCCGGCATTGGGATTTTCCAGCGCCCAGACCATGCCGGCGAGCACCGCCGAGGTGACCTGCAGGCCGGTCGCGTTCTGATACGGCGCCAGCGAGCGGGTTTCCTCGATGGACAGTTGCGAGCCGTACCAATAGGCGTTCTTCTTGTGGCCGTAGAGCAGGACGCCGAGTTCATCGATCCCGTCCTCGATCTCGTACTCGTCGAGAATGTGGATCGCCGGCTGACGCTTGCCGGCCTGGCCGAATAATTCGTGCAGCGACAGCACCGCGTCGTTGCACGGGTGATACGCATAATGACAGGTCGGCCGGTACACGACCTTGCGGCCCTGGCGCAGCGTGAAATAGTCGGCGATCGAGATCGCCTCGTTATGCGTGACCAGGTAGCCATATTGCGCCTTCGCGGTCGGCGTCCATGAGCGCACCCGCGTATTAGCGCCGGGCTGTGCGAGATAAATCGCCGCCTGGCAGCCGGTCTTATGCTTGAAGCCGTTCTTGGGCAGCTTCTTTTCGTGCGTACCCCAGCCGAGTTCGGCCGGCTGCATGCCTTCGGAAAGAAAGCCCTCGACCGACCAGGTATTGACGAAGACCTCCATGGGCTTCGGCTTCTTGGCGCGCTGAGTGTCGCGCTCGGCGATATGGATGCCCTTGATGCCGAGCCGCTTGGCGAGCTTGCCCCAATCCTCGCGCGTCTTCGGCGTCTTGATCTTCAGGTTGAGATCGTTCGCAATGTTGAGGAGCGCCTGCTTGACGAACCAGGACACCATGCCGGGATTGGCGCCGCAGCAGGAGATAGCCGTGGTGCCGCCCGGCTTTTTGCGGCGCGCTTCGAGCACAGTCTCGCGCAATGCATAGTTCGAGCGCTTCTCCGGACCGAGCTTGGGATCGTAATAGAAGCCAGGCCATGGCTCGGCCACGGTGTCGACATAGAGTGCGCCGACCTCGCGGCAGAACTGCATGATGTCGACCGAGGACGTGTCGACCGACAAGTTCACGCAAAAGCCCTGGCCGCCGCCCTCGGTCAAAAGCGGGCCGAGAAGCTTGCGATAATTGCTATGCGTGAGCGCTTCGTGGATGAAACGGATGCCGCGCTCGTCCAGGAGCTTGCGGTCCTTGTCCTCGGGATCGATGACCACAATGCGCGACTTGTCATATTCGAAATGCCGCTCGATCAAAGGCAGTGTGCCTTTGCCGATCGAGCCAAAGCCGATCATCACAATGGGGCCGGTGATACGTCCATGAATGGGCCATGCAGTCATTATCGTCGCTCCGAAGCGAATGGGATTGAATGGATAAAGGACGACTTCAAGCCTCGATCCAGTTTAGCGGACCGAGGTCTGAATATTTTCCGGATCGAGCTTTTTAGGCGGCGCGTTGTACAACAGCGTGACGTATGCCGCCATTTGCGCCGGCATTTGCCGCGATCAGGGCGTTGAGGTCGGGCTTGGGCGCAAGTTCACCGGTCGCCCCGATCATGCCGCTGGCGCCACCGAGCGCTGCCGGCTTGAGTTCCAGGCCCAGAAGCCGGTCGCGCTCGAAGCTGCCGGGCATCCAAAGACCCTTGGTCTGTTCCACGCTGAAGCCGAAGCGGCTGTAATAAGGCGCGTCACCGACCAGAAGAATAGCCTTGTGGCCGGCGAGCCGCGCCCGCGCGATGGCCCGGCGGACCAATGTCGTGCCGATACCGCGGTTGCGATAGTCCGGATGGACCGCGAGCGGGCCCAGCAGCAGCGCGGCGCGTCCCGGACCGGCCGTGACATGCCAGAGCCGAACGGTACCGACGATGCGGCCACGCTCGACAGCGACGAGCGCGAGCCCGTCCGCCGGACGGCGGCCTTCGCGCAGCCGTTCCGAGGTCTTGGTGAAACGGGCCGCGCCATAGGCTTCGTCAAGCAAAGCCTCACGCGCTGCGACGTCCGCGATTTTTTCTTCCCGAATGGTCACCATTGATCCG
Organism: Xanthobacteraceae bacterium; assembly: GCA_036264635.1. Taxonomy (GTDB): domain Bacteria; phylum Pseudomonadota; class Alphaproteobacteria; order Rhizobiales; family Xanthobacteraceae; genus BOG-931. The sequence continues at coordinate 14,787 of DATAQN010000134.1, forward strand.
CTCCTTTCGGACGTTGCGCCCCGGCGCGAAGCCGAAGCGTGCGCCGGAGCCAGAGGGGTCAGATGTGGAAAGTGCGCAACGGTGAGAAGCCGTTGAAGGCCACCGCCGCGTAGGTCGCGGTATAGGCGCCGGTGCCTTCGATCAGGACCTTGTCGCCGATCTCGAGGCTGATCGGCAGATCGTAAGGCCGCTTCTCGTAGAGCACGTCGGCTGAGTCGCAGGTCGGGCCTGCGAGCACGCACGGACCGACCTCACCGCCGTCATGCGGCGTCTTGATCGGGTAGCGGATCGACTCGTCCATGGTCTCGGCGAGACCGCCGAACTTGCCGATATCGAGATAGACCCAGCGCGCCTGGTCCTGCTCGCTCTTCTTGGAGACGAGCACGACTTCGGCCTCGATCACGCCGGCATTACCGACCATGCCGCGGCCCGGCTCGATGATGGTCTCCGGGATCTGGTTGCCGAAATGCTTGCGCAGCGCCTTGAAGATCGACCGCCCATAGGCCTGCACCGCCGGCACTTCGCGCAGATATTTGGTCGGGAACCCGCCGCCGAGATTAACCATCGACAGGTTCATGCCGCGCTCGGCACAGGCGCGGAAGATCGCCGCGGCGGTCTTGAGCGCCTCGTCCCAGGCCGCGGTGCGGCGCTGCTGCGAGCCGACGTGGAACGACACGCCAACCGGCTCGAGGCCAAGCTTCTGCGCGTAGTCGAGCACGTCGACCGCCATCTCCGGATCGCAGCCGAACTTGCGCGACAGCGGCCATTCCGCGCCGGCGCAGCCGAACAGGAAGCGGCAGAAGACCTTGGCGCCTGGCGCGGCGCGGCTGACCTTCTCCACTTCGGCCCTGCAGTCGACCGCGAACAGGCGGACGCCGAGCGCGAACGCGCGCGCGATGTCGCGCTCCTTCTTGATCGTATTGCCGAAGGAGATGCGGTCCGCGCTGGCGCCGGCCGCGAGCACCATCTCGATCTCGGCGACCGAGGCGGTATCGAAGCAGGACCCGAGCGAAGCCAGCAGCGACAGGAGTTCCGGCGCCGGGTTCGCCTTGACGGCATAGAACACCCGGCTGTCCGGCAGCGCCTTGGCGAAGGTGTGGTAGTTCTCGCGCACGACGTCGAGATCGACGACGAGGCAGGGACCATCGTCGTGGCCTGCTTCGCGGCGGCGGCGCAAAAAATCTTGGATGCGCTCGGTCATCGGAGTCGCTCCTTCATCCAGGTTCAAGGGGCCAAGCTCCGGAGAGCTTTCCATTTGGCCCGACGTTGAAATTCGGCCCCTCGCGCTTGCGCGCGAGCAACCGGCGTCAACGGCTAATGGGCTCGGCGCCGGGCCGTGCGTTGGGGACACGGTGCAGGCGCGCGGCTCTTCAGCCGGAGATGCTGCCTTGGATTGGAGCGGGAGAACCCGTTCCGCACGGCCGGCAAACAAAGATGGACAAGCCTCTTCGGTGTTGACCTTTGGACGGCCAACGAGACCAAAAAAGCCCGCTCCGTCGTTGCTTTAAGCCGCGTCCCCCGTTGAGCGCGGGGTGCGCCGGTTTCGCCTCCGGCTGCCGATCACGTAGTGAGGTGAAAGCCTAGAACGTCCGGCTTCAACCTCAGGCGACTGTCCGGCCTCTTGTCCGGATGCCTACCGATCGACACACGGCCACAGGCACGTGCGAATTTGGGCGACCCGCACATAGGCGCACTAGAAATGCATTGCAAGAAAAAACGACACGCGCGCTTAAAATTTTTTGAAGTTTTTGCTCAGCTGAGCTGCGCTGTCGATCTCGCGCGCGAGTCAACGCACGACGCGCGAAGGAGTTCGCCGCGCGTGTCGGCGCATCAGCTGATGGTGACGCGAGCGGCGCGGCATGTGAAGCTGCGAGCGCTCACTCTCCAACGTGCTCCATAGGTGCCCCCAATGCCTTCCGTGCCGATCACCTTCGCTTGCGGCCTCTATGACCGCGTGCTTGCGCTGCAAACCGGCGAGATCAAAGCCTCCGGCATCGATCTCAACTTCCTCGTCTTCGACAATCCGCGGCAGATTTTCGACCGCATGAACAACAGCCTCGAGTTCGACGCCTGCGAGATGTCGAGCTCGGAGTTCATCAGCCGCTTCGCCGCCAACAAGCTGCCCTATGTGGCGATCCCGGTCTTCGTCTCGCGCGTCTTCCGCCACGGTTTCATCGTGGTGAACCGCAAACACGTGACCTCGGCCAAGGACCTCGCCGGCAAGCGCATCGGTGTGCCGCTCTACACCCAGACCGCGGCCCTGTTCGTGCGCGGCCTGATGCAACATGACCTCGGCGTCGACCTGTCCGGCATCGAATGGGTCCAGGGCGCGGTCAACGAGCCCGGCGCCTACGGCAATCCCGCCGTCATGCCGATGCTCAAGCCGGTCAAGATCACGCCGAACCAGAGTG